>NZ_JACIAO010000004.1:0-564981 GCF_014194045.1 Rhizobium sp. BK456 | reverse complement strand
GAGACCGCCGCGATCGCCTCCACCGTTGCAGAGCCGCCTTCGGCAGCCGAGGCAAACGAGGCGGTGCGCACGGTGATCACCTTCCTGGTATCGCTTGCCTGCACCGTCTGGATGGCATTGCCGGCATAGATCGGCCGCTTGAAGGTGTCGGGGCTGACAACCTCGATGATCTCCGAGACCTGGGCGACATCGAGCAGGGCAGCGACGCGCGGCAGCACATTCTTGCCGACCGAGGTGGCGGCAGAGACGATGGTGTCATAAGAGCCGGCCAGCGAGACGATCAGGTCGGCAAGCGGTTCGGCCAGATTGTTGGCAAGCGCGTCGCTTTCGGCCAGCAGCACCTTGGAGACGCCGGCGAGCTTGGCAGCGGCGTCGGCCGCAGTCTTGGCGCCCTTGCCGGCAACGAGGATGTGGATATCGGAGCCGATCTGGCTTGCTGCCGTCAGCGCCTTGGCGGTCTGGTCGGAAAGGTTGACATTGTCGTGGTCGGCCAGAAGAAGAATGGTCATGATGGTGTTCTCTCTTTCCTGCCTTAAAGCACGCCGGCTTCGTTCTTCAGTCTGTCGACCAGTTCGGCGACCGACTTGACCTTGACGCCGGCCTTGCGGCCACTGGGTTCCTCGGTCTTCAGCACCTTCAGCCGCGGCGTGGTGGAGACGCCGAAATCATCAGGCGACTTCTTGTCGAGCGGCTTCTTCTTCGCCTTCATGATGTTCGGCAGCGAGGCATAACGCGGTTCGTTGAGACGCAGATCCGATGTGATTACCGCCGGCAGCTTGACCTCGATGGTCTGCAGGCCGCCATCGACCTCGCGGGTGACCTCAGCCTTGCCGTCGCCGATCTCGATCTTCGAGGCGAAGGTCGCCTGGGCAGACCCCAGAAGTGCGGCCAGCATCTGGCCGGTCTGGTTGCTGTCATCGTCGATCGCCTGCTTGCCGACGATGATCAGACCCGGCTGTTCGGCATCGGCGACACCCTTGAGGATCTTGGCGACCGCCAGTGGTTCGACGGCATCATCGGTCTCGACCAGGATCGCCCGGTCGGCACCCATGGCGAGTGCCGTGCGCAGCGTCTCCTCGGCCTTGGCAGGGCCGATCGACACCACCACCACTTCCTCGGCCTTGCCGGCTTCTTTCAGCCGCAGCGCCTCTTCCACCGAGATCTCGTCGAACGGGTTCATCGACATCTTCACATTGGCAAGCTCGACACCGGAACCATCCGGCTTCACTCGGATCTTCACGTTGTAATCGACGACGCGCTTGACGGGCACGAGAATCTTCATTTGCAAAACCCCTTTATTTCTAGACTGCCGGCCATCAGTGCGGCCGTTCGGCAAGCAGCGCCCAGAAGGCGAAGAGCGGTGTATCCACCGACCTCATGGCATGTTTGATCCCGGGGATATTGTAGAACGATCCGCCGATACCAGGCGAAAACCAGTCCCCTTCCCCTTGCTGAAATTCTCCCTCGGAAAGCACGAGATAAACTTCCTCCGGCGGGTGGTCGTGATCGGGATAGCGCACGTGCGGTGCCAGCAATGTCACACCCAGCCACAGGTCGCTCCGCTCCTCCAATCCTCCCGGGCCGACGATCATGGCATTGGCATGCCCATCGACGAAATTGTCGCCGGCGGTGTGGTCATACTTGGTGCGCCGACGCCATTCAAGCATCGGCTCGATGCCTTTGAACGCCTCGATCAATCGCGACAGCGAAGTATCATAAGAGGGATCAACCGCAAGCGCCACATCAAGCTGAGCGCAGACGGGCAAGCGACTTCCCTCCCCCGCACGCCCGCTCCCGGGCTGCTCCAACGCCGCAAAAAATTGACGGATCGAGCGCCGGGACTCCGGGGCCTTCGCGAACCGATCGAAAGCCAGAGACGCGGCATCCACGAAACGCTGGAGACTTTCCTCGCGTAAACTCATATCGCCCCCCGAAATGAGCGGCCGACGAGCGGCCGCTCCTGCGATCATATATCCTTGGCGATGCGCAGGCCGTCATAAATGGCGGCATGCGTATTGCGCGCAGCGACAGCATCGCCGATCCGGAACAACTGGAACTTGCCCTCGGGATTGCGCATGACGGATTGCGGTTCCCCGGAAAGAAGCTGGTCGTGCGACATCTCGCCGAGATTGCTGGAGCTGGGCTTCAGCTCGAAATAGAGTTCGTCGAGCGGGATCGTGCCGTGATTGACGACGATCTGGTCGAAGCTGCTCTGCTTGGCAATCCCGCCGTAATCGCTGCCGACATGGGCGACGAGTTGGTTGCCGCTCTTCTCGACGGCCTCCAGGCGATAGGTCACGGTGAAGGTGACGTCATGCTTCTGAAGCGAGCGCATATAGGGCACTAGGTTCATGGCCATGACTTCGGGCGCGAAGGACCGGTCCGGCGTCATGATCTCGACCTTGGCGCCGGCCTTGGCGAGAAACTCCGCCGCCTGAAGGCCGGCATGGTCGCCGGCATCGTCGAAGATCAGTACATTGGTGCCTGGCTTCACATCGCCGGAGATGATGTCCCAGGAAGAGACCACTAGCTCGTTGCCGCGCGAGAGAACCTCGGTATGCGGCAAGCCGCCGGTCGCGATGATGACGACGTCGGGGTTCTCGGCTTCAATCGTGTCGGCTTCCGCCCAGCTATTGAAGTGGAAGGTGACGTCGTATTTCTCGCACTGGCTCATGCGCCAGTCGATGATGCTGATCATTTCCCTGCGGCGCTCGCTTTGGGCGGTGAGCCGGATCTGGCCGCCGGCATTGTTCGCCGCTTCGAAGACGACCACCTTATGGCCGCGCTCTCCGGCGACGCGCGCCGCTTCCAGACCGGCCGGGCCGGCGCCGACGATGACGACCTTTTTCCTGGCGTCGGCCTTCGCTACGATATGCGGCATGGTCAGTTCGCGGCCGGTCGCGGCGTTGTGGATGCAGTAGGCGGCCCCGCCCTGGTAGATGCGATCGAGACAGTAATTGGCGCCGACGCAGGGACGGATATCGTCTTCCCGCTTTTCGATGATCTTGCGGACGATATGCGGGTCGGTCATATGGGCGCGGGTCATGCCGACCATATCGACCTTGCCGGCCGCGATTGCGTGGCGGGCGGTGGCGACGTCGGGAATCTTCGCCGCATGGAAGGTCGGGAAGTCGGTCGCGGCCCGGATCTCGCCGGCGAAGTCGAGATGCGGCGAATTCGCCATGCCCTGGATCGGGATGACGTCGGTGAGACCCGCATCGGTATCGATGTGGCCGCGGATCACGTTCAGATAATCGATGAGGCCACTTGCCTTCAGACGCTTGGAGATTTCGATGCCTTCTGCCTTGCCGGTGCCGCCGGGAAGACATTCGTCGGCGGTATAGCGCAGGCCGAGAATGAAATCGTCGCCCACCCTTTTCCGGATCGCCTTGAACACGTCGAAACAGAAGCGCAGGCGATTATCCAGCGAGCCGCCATAGGGGCCATCGAGCTCGTTGGTGAGCGGAGACACGAACTGGTCGATCAGGTGACCGTAAGCCTCAAGTTCGACACCGTCCATGCCGCCCGCCTTCATGCGTTCGGCCGCGTCGGCGAAATCCTTGATGACGCGCTCGATATCCCAATCTTCCATTTTCTTCGGGAAGGCGCGGTGCGAAGCCTCGCGATGATGTGAGGGCGCGAGAACCGGCAGCCAGTCACCCTTATCCCAGCGCGTGCGCCGGCCGAGATGGGTCAGCTGGATCATAATCGCCGCACCCTCTTCGTGCACGGCGTCGGTCATCTCCCTGATCCAGGGAACGATCTCGTCCTTATAGGCAAGCAGGTTGTTGAAGACCGGCGGACTATCCTTGGAGACGGCCGCCGAGCCCGCCGTCATCGTCAAAGCCACCCCGCCCTTTGCCCGCTCCACCGTATAGGCGCGATACTTCTCCTTCGGCATGCCGTCTTCCGGATAGGCCGGCTCGTGGGATGTCACAATGATACGGTTGCGCAACTTCAAATGTTTGAGCTGATAGGGCTGTAGAAGAGGATCATTCGACATGGGTCGTGGTTCCGGATTAAAACATCGAAGGAGACGCTAAGCGCAATGTACATATGTGTCAACGATGAAAACAGTCAGGTCGCTATTTTAGACACTCATGTACATTTTTCTTGTGCACGACTTCATAATTTGATAGGGGATAAAGCATGGATCAGGCTATGAACGACACTGGCTGGCGCGGATCGCAGGAGGGATGGCTGGATGCAGCTTACCACTCCCTGTTGGAATCCGGCGTGGATTCGGTGAAGATTCTGCCGCTGGCGAAAAAACTCAATCTCTCGCGCACGAGCTTCTACTGGTTCTTCAAGGATCGGGAGGAGCTGTTGAGCGCGCTCGTAGCGCTATGGCGCGACAAAAACACCGGCAACATCGTCAAGCGGTCCGAAGCCTATGCGGAATCGCTGGCCGAGGCGATGCTCAACGTCTTCGATTGCTGGCTCGACAACGATCTGTTCGACGCGAAGTTCGAATTTGCCGTGCGCAGCTGGGCGCTGCAATCCGACGAGCTTCTCGCCGAGGTCCAGCAGGCTGATCAGCTCCGGCTGGAGGCGCTGAAACGCATGTTCATGCGGTTCGGGTTACCAGAAACGACATCGGATGTCAGAGCGCGCACAACGTACCTTGTCCAGATCGGATATATTTCCATGCAATCAAGGGAGGAACTCGCCGTCCGCATGAAACGGATTCCGGAATATATTGCGATCTACACGGGCGAAGTGCCGCAGCAGAGGGAGCTTGATCGCTTCTTCTCCCGGCATGCCTACAGGCCCGGTTAAAGGAGGCCCGGATGAGCGTTTCCTTGAGGATCGGCATAATTGGCGGCGGCGGCTGGCTGGGCGGAGCAATCGCCGGCTCGATTGTCGATGCCGGCCTGATCGAGCCTGGAAATCTCTCGCTCTCCTATCGCAGTCAGCAGCCGGATCGCTTCTCGAATTCTTTCTGGACCTCCGACAATCAGGCGCTTGCCGACCGCTCGGACGTGATCCTTCTCTCCGTCCGGCCCGATGACTGGCGGACCCTTGACGTCGATGCCGGCGGCAAGCTCATCATTTCGGTCATGGCGGGCATCGGCCTTGCCGCCCTTTCGCAACGCCACAAGACCGGTCGTGTTGTCCGCGCCTTGCCGAATGCCGGTGCCGAAGTGGCCAAGTCCTATACGCCGTGGATTGCTGCGGGCGACATTACGGAAGGCGACCGCGCCGTCGTCCGCGCCATTTTCGACGCCTGCGGCTCACAAGACGAGGTCGCACGCGAAAGCGACATCGATTACCTCACAGGCCTTTCCGGTTCCGGACCGGCGTTCCCGGCGCTGCTTGCGGCCGCCATGATGAGCGATGCCGTCGCACACGGTCTGCCGGCCGAGATTGCGCGCCGCGCCGTCAATACGGTGATATCGGGCGCCGGCCGCCTTTTGGAGCGCCGCGACGAGAGCCCGGATGACGTCGTTCAAACCTTTCTTGACTATCGCGGCACGACTGCGGCGGCCATCGACAGCATGCGCGCTGCGGGATTCGACGCTTCGGTTGCCACGGGATTGTCGGCAGCATTTCAGAAATCGGTGAGTATGGGAAAGGTTTCCTGACGACCGTTGGGGCGGGCACTGCGGCACCCCGCTCGACGAGACAAGCCGCTAAACAGAGGGAACGAGAATGAAAAAATTACTTGCATCGACGTGTTTGACGTTCGGCCTGATCGGCGGCGCGTCATTCGCCAGCGCCGCCGAATGCGGCAGCGTCACCATCGCCAGCATGAACTGGCAGAGCGCCGAAGTTCTCTCCAACCTGGACAAGTTCATTCTGAACGAAGGCTATGGCTGCAGTGCTGACATCACCGTCGGCGACACGGTCCCGACGATCACTTCCATGGCCGAAAAGGGCCAGCCGGACATCGCGCCCGAAGCCTGGATTGATCTGCTGCCCGACGTCGTCAAGAAGGGCACGGAAGAAGGCCGCATCGTCCAGGTCGGCTCGCCGCTGCCGGATGGCGGCGTGCAGGGCTGGTGGATCCCCAAATATGTCGCCGATGCTCATCCCGATATCAAGACGATCGGCGACGTGCTGAAGCATCCGGAACTCTTCCCCGATCCCGAGGATCCGAAGAAGGGCGCCATCTTCAACGGTCCGCAGGGCTGGGGCGGCACGGTCGTCACCTCACAGCTCTACAAGGGCTTTGAGGCTGAGAAGGCCGGCTTCACCCTCGTCGACACCGGCTCTGCCGCCGGCCTCGACGGTTCGATCGCCAAGGCCTACGAACGCAAGGAAGGCTGGGCCGGCTATTACTGGGCACCGACCGCGCTGCTCGGCAAGTATCAGATGGTCAAGCTCGAAGCCGGCGTGCCGGAGGATTCCGCCGAATGGAAGCGCTGCATCACCGTCGCCGACTGCCCCGACCCGAAGCCCGCTTCGTGGCCGGTCGATCACGTCGTCACCCTGGTTGCCAAGCCCTTCTCGGAAAAGGTCGGGCCTGAAGTCATGGACTATCTGGCGAAGCGCTCCTGGAGCAACGACACGGTCAACAAGCTGATGTCGTGGATGACCGACAACCAGGCGACCGGCGAAGACGGCGCCAAGCACTTCCTGAAGGAAAACAAGGACATCTGGTCCAAGTGGGTTTCGCCGGAGGCAGCCACGAAGATCGAAGCTGCCCTTTAACACTGACTATCGCGGTGCGCCGAAAGCGCACCGCTTCTCACTCGCCGATAAAAACAAAAAGACGGCCGCGGCTCTTTGAAGAAAAGGGGAACCGAATGGAATGGTTTTACAAATTCCCGCATATGGACGACGACGCGCTTCGCAATCTGAAGAAGGCGATCGATGACGGCTTTCGCGGATTCACCCGCGCCTATGGCGACGGCATCGAAACCCTGTTCGTGCCACTGCAGCATTTCCTGATTGCCGCCGAGCGGTTCATGACGCAGACGCCGTGGCCGATCATCACCCTGATCGTCCTTGCCATCGCCTGGTTTGCCAGCCGCAGCCTGAAGATCGTCTTCGGCTGTCTGGTGACGCTGATGCTGATCGGCTATTTCGACATGTGGGACGATACGATGCGGACGGTCTCGATGATCTTCGTCTGCACCATTCTATCCATCGCCATCGGCATTCCGATGGGCATCCTGATGGCCCGCTCCGACCGGCTGCAGCGCGTCATCAATCCGATCCTCGACGTCATGCAGACGATGCCGAGCTTCGTCTACCTCATCCCGGTCGTCATGCTGCTCGGCATCGGCAAGGTGCCCGGCCTGATCGCCGTCGTCATCTACGCCATCCCGCCGATGATCCGCCTGACCGATCTCGGCATCCGCCTCGTCGACAAGGACGTGCTCGAAGCCGCCGACGCCTTCGGCACATCGCGATCGCAGAAGCTGTTCAAGGTGCAGCTGCCGCTGGCGCTGCCCACCATCATGGCCGGCATCAACCAGACGATCATGATGGCGCTCGCCATGGTGGTCATCGCCTCCATGATCGGCGTTCAGGGCCTCGGCCAGCCGGTGCTCAAGGCGATCGCCAACCAGTATTTCACGCTGGGTATCTTCAATGGTCTTGCCATCGTGGGCATCGCCATCATCTTCGACCGAGTCAGCCAGGCATATGGCAAAAGGCTCCAGAAGCATCGGGAGACCGTCCATGGCTGAGCATCGTTTCGGCGGCATTAAGATCCGCCATCTCTACAAGATCTTCGGCCCCAACCCCGCCGCGCATGTCGATGCGGTGCAGAAGGGACTGTCGAAGACCGAGCTCAACGAAAAGCACGGTCATGTGCTCGGCCTCAGGGACATCAATGTCGAGATCCCCTCTGGCCGCATCCAGGTCGTCATGGGTCTGTCGGGTTCGGGCAAATCGACGCTGATCCGCCACATCAACCGGCTGATCGACCCGACCGCCGGCGAAGTGCTGGTCGACGGCGTCGATGTCGTGAAGATGAACGAGACCGAATTGCGGGCGTTTCGCCGCCACCAGACGGCGATGGTGTTTCAGAAGTTCGCGCTTCTGCCGCACCGCAATGTGCTCGACAACACCATCTTCGGCCTCGAAGTGCAGGGCATGGAGCGGGCAAAAGCCGTCGACATCGCCATGCGCTGGCTCGAACGGGTCGGGCTGAAGGGCTTCGAGCAGCGCTATCCCAACCAGCTCTCCGGCGGCATGCAGCAGCGCGTCGGCCTGGCCAGAGCGCTCTCCAACGACGCCCCGGTGCTTCTGATGGACGAAGCCTATTCGGCGCTCGATCCGTTGATTCGCACCGACATGCAGACAGTGCTTCTCGATATCCAGAAGGAGATAAAGAAGACCATCGTCTTCATCACCCACGATCTCGACGAGGCACTGCGTCTCGGCGACCAGATCGCCATCCTGCGCGACGGCGAAGTCATCCAGCAGGGCACCAGCCAGGACATCGTCCTGCGCCCGGCAGACGACTACATCGCCAACTTCGTCAAGGAGGTCAATCGCGGCAGGGTCATCCACGTCGAAGCCGTCATGACGCCGCTGCACTCCGGTGCGGCGCCGGTTGGACTGGCGATTGTGGCGGGAACGACCGTCGAAGAAGCCGTCCGGATCCTGTCATCGGCGCCAGAGGGCGACGCCAGGGTAGTTTCGCCTTCCGGAGAAACCTTAGGGCTCGTCACTTTCCGCCAGCTCGCAAGCGCGATGGTGAACTCACAAGAGATGGCTCCCCAGCGCGACAGCGCCCTGTCGGTCGCCCTCTGAAACTGCCAATGCGGCCGTCTTTCCGTTTCGCTGGCGACACCAAGCACGTCGCCATCTCCGGAAAGCCGGCCGTCGCAGGACCTTGAAGAGGCTTGAAATGGCTTCTTGATGCCTGATCGATCACAACACCGGCTGGGCGAGGAATTGCGCTCGCGGGGTACCGATGTCATCGAAACCCGAGACTGCGCCGCCCCGCGCCAAGCGCCCCATGCCTTCTATGAGTGTAGGCGGGCTGCATTGGAGCTGTGACGCCGGAGTCTTCCCGCTTGCTGCTTAAGCAAGCTCTCCTGTGTGCCAAACGAGACCTTCAAGATCTCTATCCACCTTGCGCAAGCCGCGGCGCGAACACGCCTCCAGCCAGCGCTTTCTTATACATTTTGCGCAAAAGCAGTCCAGACTGCGTCGCGAAAAGCCGCTTGGCCGACTTTATCGGCGGCCGACAATTGCTCGATGGCCACGGAGCAATAAGATGTTTGTCGACCAAGGCCATGATGGTCAGCGGTCCTCAAGCCAAGCCCGTTCATCCATCACCCCCAAAACGGATGGAAGGGATCATACATACGCACCCCATCCCGTGCGTATGCCAGCATGCCTGTCTGCCTGCCGAAGGCTATTAAGCGGTCCACTATAGAACCTTCGGCAGGCGACTGCGCAGATCCCTGAGTGGGATATTCTCCACAGCTTCAGTCATGATGCGTGTCTCGGCAAGATCGCCGCGTTGAGCCTTTCGTGGCCTCACGGATACACTCCATAAAATTACCCCGCTGCGTAATCGTTTCACCACCGATAGCCGGCGGCGTGACGGCTTGCCTATTGTTCCCATGTCTGCCAGTTCCGGCCCTTAAGCTGCAAAAACCAAGTGGATGGGAACTGTCGATAATGCGTTCAACAGGTTGGATTGTTTGACGTCTGCCACGTCCGAGTTCGGCCGGTATCGGCTTGTGCAAGGCGCTGATCTCGCTGCCGATACCGTGCGGAGATCCACCTGCTCGGCCAAGGCCTGCTGCGCTCCAACCCCCGATAAGCTAGAATATAGGCAAGCCTCGCCCAATCCGCGGCGATCGATGACGACCGGCATGACGGATAGAGGTACGCACATTCATCCGTCAGCAGGGATCGCGCGTCGCGCCGGGATCCGCAAGCAGTTGGGAAGGGCAGGTCAACGCAGCCACACTGAACAATGGGAGCAGCATGTCCGACAATAGCCCTGCGCCATTCTCGTTCCGGTTTCGGGGTTCGTCCTTCGACAACATGGTCGAAACGCTCGGCGGGGCCTTCGGCGCCTTCGATGCCGAGCCTGTCGGCCGCGCCCAGGACTTCCACTGGGGGTTGGATTTCTCCGCAAATGACAGCGCTGTCCTTCTAACCGGCTATCACGCTGCGGAGTTTCAGTTCAACATCGAGCCGACAGTCGATACGGCGGAATATCTGTCGATTGTCGTACCGCGCAGCGGCGGCATGGGAGTGGCTTACGGGTCCCGCGTCGCCGAGGCGGGGGAAGGAAAACTGCTTCTCTATAACAATTTCGAACCAGATAGTGTCCTCATGTACGGCCAGTCGAATGTCATCGACGAATTGCTGATCAACTGGTCGGTGATCCTGCAGACGATCGGCCAGACGTTCGAAATGCCGTTCAGCGGCTCTCTCGATCTATTGCCCGAACTGGATCTGTCGACGCCGGTCGGCCGGACGATCGGCAACCTGACGGAGACGATCGCCATCGGCATGCGCGACAACGGCCCCTTGCTGCAGTCACCGATCGCCATGGCGCATATGACGCAGGCGCTGGCCGATCTTGTCGTGCGCATGGTTCCGAACCGGCTGTCGCATTTCCTCGACAAGGGGCCTGCGCTCATCGCTCCCCGGCACGTGCGCAAGGCGATCGAATACATGCAGGCCAATATCGATCAGCCGATCACCATGCCGAAGGTCGCCGAGGCGGCCGGCGTCTCCAGCCGGGCGCTCGAAACCGGCTTCCGCGCCTTCAGGGGCACCTCTCCCGCCGTCTATCTGTTGACGCTTCGCTTGCGCGCGGCGCGGCAGGAGCTGCTCGACCCCGAGAGCAAGGAGAGCATGAAAGGGATCTGTCTCAAATGGGGCTTCTTTCATTTCGGCCGGTTTTCCGCAGTCTACAAATCGACCTACGGCGAATACCCTTCCGACACCCGGAAGCGCGTCTGCCGTTTGTAGCCGCCGGGGTTAAAGCATGTCCCGCAAAAATGTGCTGCGGTTTTGCGGTAAAGACATGCGGAAAAACAAAGACCAAGCGAATCTGAAAGATCGCGACGCGCTTTAGGACGCGGAAGCCGGCGGCAATGTGTAGTGCACTCTCATCGTCCTCGGATCCCGCTTGACGATCTCAAGGACCCCCTCCCTCGCCGCCAGATCGTTCAGTTCCCGCAGAACGAGGGAATGGGCAATCCCGAGCTTGCGTGCAAAGGCGCGGCTGTCGCGCGCGATCCCGAGTTCGGCGGCGACGAGGAGGCCCGCCTGTATGGATGTCAGGCGGATGTCCCCGGCTTGCGCCGCAGCGACAAGGGCGAAAAATCGATAGGCGTCGGATAGCTCATTGTTCACGCGGCGTTTCGCCCGCGCAAGGACACCATGATCGATTTCGAGGTGGGCGTATCGCTTTCCTTGCCGGCGCTGCCAAGCGGCACCAGCACGTTCAGCTCGGGATAATAACCGGCGATGCTGCCCCTCGGAATGTCATAGGGCACCAGGCGAAAATTCCCGGCAATGCGCTCGATGCCGTCATGATGCTCGCCGACCACGTCGATGCGGTCACCGGCCTCGGCATTCATCGCCTTCAGGTCGGCCGGATGAATAAAAATGACCTGCCGCTCTCCGTAGACGCCGCGATATCGGTCATCCAGACCATAGACCGTCGTATTGTATTGATCGTGCGACCGGAATGTCTGCAGGGCGAAACGACGTCCCTCGCCCTTTCGCGCCCTCTGATGGACCGTCTCCGCGGGAAGCCCCTCCGACGAGAACGACGCTTTGCCTGCCGATGTGTCCCACTCCCGATGGCTTGCTGCGTTGCGCAGGTGGAAACCGCGGGGCTTGCGCAGGCGCTTATTGTAGTTTTCGAAACCGGGAATGGTCGCCTCGATGTGATCGCGGATGCGGTCGTGGTCGTCGGCGAGCTCTGCCCAGTCAACCACGGCGGAGCCGACCGTCGCCTGTGCAATGCCAGCGATGATGGCCACTTCCGAGAGGAGATGCGGCGAGGCCGGGCGATTGATACCGGCAGAACCATGCACCATGCTCATCGAATCCTCGACGCTCACGAGTTGGGAGTTGCCCGCCGCGTTCAGATCCATCTCGGTGCGCCCGAGGCACGGCAGGATGAAGGCCGTCTCGCCAGGCATGAGATGCGAATGATTGGGTTTGGTTGCGATGTGCACCGTCAGCTTCAGCCGCCGCAGCGCCCTTTCAACGAGTGCACTGTCAGGCGTGGCGCGGGCGAAATTGCCGCCAAGTCCGATGAAGGCTTCGGCAGAGCCGTCGAGCATCGCGCCGATCGCCGCAAGGACATTGTGGCCATGTTCGCGAGGAACGGTGAAGCGGAAGTGTTTTTCCAGCGCATCGAGGAAATCCTCCGGTGGCTTTTCGTTGATGCCGACGGTGCGGTCACCCTGCACGTTGGAATGGCCGCGAACCGGGCAAAGGCCGGCACCCGGCCGGCCGATATTGCCGCGCAGGAACATGAAATTGGCGATCTCGCGGATCGTCGCAACGGAATGCAGATGCTGCGTCACGCCCATCGCCCAAGTGCAGATGACCCGCTCGGCGTTGATATAGACATCGGCCGCCCGCTCGATCTCCTCCCGGCTCAGTCCCGACTGGTCCTCGATCTCAGCCCAGCTCGTCGCCTCGACCGCTGTCCGATACGCCTGAAAATCCGCGCAGTGTTCCGTGAGAAATGCGTGATCGAGAACGGCGGGTTGGCCAGCGGCGGCCGCTCTGTCTTCTCTAGCCAGCACGGCCTTGGCCATTCCGCGCACCGCAGCCATGTCGCCGCCGAGCTGCGGCTGCAGATAAAGGCTGGCGATATCGGTCGAACCGCCGCGCAGCATCTCGATCTTGTCCTGCGGATCGGAGAAGCGCTCCAGGCCGCGCTCGCGGATCGGGTTGAAGACGACGACGCGCGCGCCGCGGATCGCCGCACGACGCAAGTCTCCGAGCATTCTCGGATGGTTGGTGCCAGGGTTCTGCCCGATCACGAAGATCGCGTCGGCCTCTTCGAAATCCTCCAGAAGCACCGTGCCCTTGCCGACGCCGACGGCCTGGCGCATGGCGATACCGCTTGCTTCGTGGCACATGTTGGAGCAATCGGGAAAATTGTTGGTGCCGTAGACGCGCACGAACAGCTGATACAGGAAGGCGGCTTCGTTGCTCGCCCGACCCGAAGTGTAAAACTCCGCCCGGTTGGGGGTATCGAGACCCTTCAGGATGCCGCCGATCTCGGTAAAGGCATCCTGCCACGAAACTGGCAGATAACGGTCGCTCGCCGCATCGTAGCGCATCGGATGCGTCAGGCGGCCGTTGAGTTCAAGTTCATAATCCGTCAGCCGACGAAGCTCAGACACCGTATTCTTGGCGAAGAAGGCGGGCGTTGCCCGCTTCTCCGTCGCCTCCCAGGCCACCGCCTTCACGCCGTTTTCGCAGAACTCGAACGACGATCCGTGTTCCGGATCGCCCCAGGCGCAGCCCGGGCAATCGAAACCATCAGGCTGGTTCGCCTTCAGCATGGTGCGCGCACCCGAGATGGGCATGCCGCTTTGCAGCAATTGCTTGCCGCAGCTCTTCAAAGCGCCCCAGCCGCCGGCGGCCGCCGATTTCTTACCAATGAATTTTGAGTCCATGCGCCCTTATTGTCGAAGCGCGAAAAACATCAAGGCGGCAGGCGCGATGGCTTGATAGAAAAAACCTATCGAAGAAAGATCTCGACTTAACCGGCTTCCTTCATCGCATGCCGTTCGCCGTTGGGCGAATGGGCCAGAATGCGATTGCGGCCTTGGGTCTTGGCGTCATAGAGCGCCGCGTCGGCCTCGGTCAGCAGGCGGTTCGGGTTGGTCCGCAGAACGGCTCCGGTCGCACAGGAGATGCCGATGCTTGCCGTCACCCGGGCGAATTCGCTGCCGGAATGGGCGATATTCTCCTGGGCCAGGCGCCGCGCGAATTGCTCGGCGACGATCATTGCGCCTTTGGCGCTGGTGTCGGGCAGGAACACTACGAACTCCTCGCCGCCGTAACGGGCGACAATGTCTGCCGGCCGACTGACGGATTGGCGCAGACACTTGCTGACGACCCGCAGGCATTGGTCTCCGGCAGGATGACCATAGGTGTCATTATAGGCCTTGAAGCGGTCGATATCGACCATCAGCAGGCTGAACGGCGTGTTTCTCCTGGCGCTACCCGCAGTCTCGCGAGCGAAAGCTTCGTCGAAGGCGCGGCGGTTGACCATGCCAGTGAGGCCGTCGGTTTCAGCAAGGCTCTTCAGCTGCTCCGCCGACAGCCTGAGTGCGATTTCCGCCTGTTTCGTCGCCGTAATGTCGGAGACGACCGCCATCGCCGTGCCGTCTTCCGCAAGCCTTGTCCGGATGCTGCGCCAGTCGCCGTTATGAAGCTGAACCTCTTCATCCTTGTTGCTGTGCAGCGAGGCGGTGGCAGCCTTGATCCACCCGTCCACATCATCGGGAATACCAGGCCGCTCGCCGGTTTCGACGACACGACGCAGGATGTCACTGATATGAGCGCCGACCACGCGGGCCTCTCCGGAGAGCGGGAACGCATTGCGATACTGCTCGTTGCAAAAAAGGATAAAGCCCTTGCTGTCATACATGGCGATGCCATCGGACATACCGGCCATCGCATGCGAGAGCAGGTTCTTGCTTTCGCGCAATTCCCGCTCCAGGGCGGTGCGCTCGGTAACATCGCGCGTGACGCCCGCAAGGCCGATCACCCGCCCCTGCTTGTCCCGCAGCGGCACTTTGGAGGCGAGCAGGAATCTGCCTTCGATATGCTCGGTAGAATCGATCAGCGGCACCCCGGTGTCTATGACCTGCTGCTCGAGATAATATAATTCCTCGGCGAGCGGCCGCGACATCAGATTGAAATCCGACAATCCGATCATCTCCGCCGTGGTCCGGAAGCGGAAGAGGCGGGTCATGTTTTCATTGACGGTGATGAACCTGCTGTTTCGATCCTTCACATAGAGATAATCGGGCGACTGCGAAAATGCGGTCACCAATATGCTTCGCTCCAGCTCCCATTGCTGTGTCTTCAGCAGAACGAAACCACCCAGAACAGTCGCGAGACAATTCAATGCCGTCAGGGGGAAACCGACGCCGGCGAGCACATGGGCATTCACCAAGGTGGGAAGCAGGGCCATCGACAGGACCAATGCAACGCCAAGGGCAAGGCTTAGCAACGCAACGTCCTTAAGCTCCGGCGATCTCTTGCGGGTCCAGAAATGACCGGCCAAGCCAATGCCGGTGGCGATGGCCATGGTGATAATCCCGTCGACCATCGCTGTGCCGCCGACGACAAAACGAAAGGCCATCGCCAACGCCGCGGCAAAGGCCGCCGCGATCGGCCCCCCGAACATGCCGGCCAATGCAAGCGGCGAAAAACGCAGGTCGATATAGATGCCGGGGTGGAATTCAACGGCCAGCAATATGGATCCGATGGAGGCGCCGCCGGCTATGATCCCGAAGGCGACTTTTTCCTGCCTGAAGGACCGGCGCTGAAACTCAATCGAAAAAAGCGCCCAGAGCGAAATTGCCAGGCACACGAAGGAAAGGTTGCCACCGAATTGCGTCCAATTGCCATTCACCGCGCTGTATCCACCTTCCACGACATGTAACGAACTCATCATAGGCGAAACTGGTTTGAGCTTGGTTAAACCGATCTTATGGAGCGGCATGGAGTATCGACCAGGCAAGGCTGGCACGCCTGTTATAAGGCATGTTTAACAAATGCCGTTCGCTTCGGCTGGACATGCCTGGTGATGGCACAATACTGCGTAATTCGGATAAGCCCGCGCAATCGGACTATTATTACGCGATCAAAAGGCGCGCATGTTCCTGGAGTTGCAGTGGAAATTCCCGGCCGTCTGCGTCCGGACGAGGAAGCCCGGCGTAGGCCGCCGGGCTTGTCCTCCGTTACTTGCAGATCGCCCCGGCCAGAAAGCCGCGCATCGCCTCGCCAAAGGGCGGCCGCATCATATATTCCGCTTCCACCATTTTGCTCTGGTGATAGACGGCGCGTGGATGCGAGAAGGCGAGGAAGCCGAATTTGCCGTGATAGGCGCCCATGCCGGAATGGCCGACACCGCCGAAGGGCAGGCCTTCGGCCGTGACGTGGCTCATGCAGTCGTTGACCGTCACGCCGCCGGACGTCGTATTGTCGAGAACGCGGGCCTCCTCTTCACCATCCTGGCTGAAATAATAGAGAGCGAGCGGGCGCGGCCGGGCGTTGATCCGATCGATGACGTCGGCGATATCGCGATAGGGAAGAACCGGCAGCACCGGCCCGAAGATTTCCTCTTGCAGCACGCGCATATCCTCGCTCGGATCCAGAATGAGTGTCGGCGGTATGCGGTGTGCCGGTTGCTGCGAGAAATTCTCCGCCGCCGGGTTGATCTCGACGATACGGGCGCCCTTGGCTCTGGCGTCGTCGACCAGGCCCTGGACGCGGGCGTGATGGCGGGCATTGACCATAGAAGTGTAATCCGGATTTTCCTTCAGCGTCGAATACATTGCGGCGACCGCCGCCATCGCGTGCTCGGCAAAGGCTTCGACGCTTTCCTCCGGCACATAGACATGGTCCGGCGCCAGGCAGATCTGGCCGGCATTCAGCGTCTTGACGGTCATGACGCGGCGGGCCGCATCCGCCAGATCGGCCGAGCGCCCAACGACCACCGGCGATTTGCCGCCGAGTTCAAGTGTGAGCGGCGTCAGGTTTTCCGCCGCCGCACGCATGACGTGATGGGCGATTGCGGTGCCGCCGGTGAAGATCAGATGGTCGAAGGCAAGTGATGTAAAGGCGGTACCGGTCGCCGGTCCACCCTGAACGACGGCGATTTCCGAGTCGTCGAAAGCGCGGGCGACGAGTTCCGCCATCAGCGCTGACGAAGCCGGCGTCACCTCCGACGGTTTGATCATGGCGCGATTGCCGGCGGCGAGAATGCCGGCAAGCGGCGCGAGGGCGAGCTGATAGGGAAAATTCCAGGGGCTGAGGATCCCGACCACGCCCTTCGGCTGATAGACCACTTTGGCGACGGCATCCGGGAACAATGCCTCGTGCTCTTCCGGCTTCAGCCATTCGGCCAGATGTGCCTTGGCATATTTGAGCGAACCGACGCAGGTAAAAACGTCGAGCAGCAGGCTTGCCTCGACACTGCGGCTGCCGAAATCATCCGAGAGAGCCGCGGCAATCGCGTCCTTGTTGTCGACAAGAAGGGCGACGACGCGGTCGATGCGATCGATGCGGGTGTCGATATCAGGCGGCCCTTCTTTCAGGAAGGATGCCCTTTGCCGGGCAAGCAGCGCCTTCATGGCGTCGGGACTGGTATCGGTAGCGATTGGGGCGACGGTGTTCATTCTTTCCTCCCTTGAACGATGTCAGACGGCCGGCTGACGCACGACCGGTTTCAGCACGATGCCCTTTTCCGCATCCTCCACCGCCCGGTTGAGGTCGGCGAAATCATAGAAGGTGACCAGCCTGTCGAAGGGGAAGCGGCCCTGCCTGTGGAGCTCGATCAGCAGAGGGATCAGCACGTCTGGATTGGAATCACCCTCGACGATGCCGCGCACCCGGCGTCCACCGGAGAGGATATGGGTGAGGTCGAGTGTCAGCGTCGCGCCGTGCGGCGAGGCGCCGACGATGCCGCAGGTGCCGCGCGGCGCCAGCACCCGCACGCATTGATCGATGACGGCAGGCACGCCGGAAGCATCGATCGCATAATCGACACCGGCGCCAGTCAGCGCCATGATCGCGGCAACGGCATCGTTCGCCTTGCCGTTGACGATATCGGTCGCGCCGAGCTCGGCGGCAAGCGCCAGCCTCGCCTCGTTGACGTCGACGGCGATGATCCTGGAAGCGCCGACGATCCGCGCCGCCATCACGGCGGCTAGGCCGACCGAACCCAGGCCGAAAACCGCGAGCACTTTTCCGGGTTCAACTTTCAGCGCATTCATGACCGCGCCGGCGCCGGTCTGGATGCCGCAGGCGAGCGGCCCGAGCAGCGCCAGATCCGCATCTTCAGGCACTTTGACGATATTGCGCTCATGGCAGAGCGCGTGGCTGGCGAAAGAGGATTGCCCGAAAATATTGCCGTTCACCCGCTCCCCCCTGCAGGAGAGCCCGCTCGAACCATCGGCGCGCGAACCGAAGAAATTGCGCGGGAAGAATTCGTGGCAATAGGTCTCTTCGTGATCGTTGCAGCTCGGGCAATGGCCGCAGGAATTGAAGGTCATGACGACATGATCGCCTGGGACCACCTTGGCAACGCCCGGCCCGACACGCTCGACGATTCCAGCACCTTCATGACCGAGCACGACCGGCTGCGGCACCGGCAGGTGCTGGTCGCGCATGACGATATCGGTGTGGCAAACCCCGGTCGCGACGACGCGAACCAGGATTTCCCCCTCGCGCGGCTCCTCCAGATCGAGGCTTTCCAGCGAAAACGGCTTATGCGGCGCACGCGCCACTGCGGCATGAATCTTCATGGTATCCTCTTCCCGATGATTGCCCCACGAAACGGCCCGGTACGCCTCGCCTCCGTCAGCGGCCGCGCTTATAGGCGCCGAGCCCCGGCTGATAGGTCTTGTCGTCAAGGAACTGTTTCAGCCCCTCGTCGCGTCCCTTGGTCTTGTCGAGAAACAGCATCTGCTCCAGCTTGGCGTAGATGTAGTCGTCGGCGAGATCCCAGGGCAGGTTGCGCACGCGCTTATAAGTGTCCTTGGCCGCCTTCAGCGTCACCGGGTTCTTTTCGAGCAGGCTGGCGCAGATCTTGCGGACCCGGGTTTCAAGCTCGGCGAGCGGCACGGCCTCGTTGACGAGGCCCATTTCGGCGGCCTTGCGTCCACCGAACAACTCGCCGGTCATGATGTAGTAGAGCGCGTCGCGATGGCGCATCACCTCGGCAACCGCGCGGGTGACGTTGCCACCCGGCAGGATGCCCCAATTGATTTCGGAAAGGCCGAAATTCGCCTCCTCGGCGGCAATGGCGAGATCGCAGGAAACCAGCGGTGTAAAGGCGCCGCCGAAGCACCAGCCGTTGACCATGGCGATCGTCGGCTTTTCGAAATACATCAACCGGCCCCACCAGCCGCCGGATTGGCGCCGCGCCTTCAGCGTCGCATCCCGCGGTTTGTCGTCATTGTCGCGGAAATATTCCTTCAGATCCATGCCGGCGGACCAGGACTCGCCGGCGCCGCGCAGGACGAGGACCCCGCAGCGCTCGTCGCCCTCGAGTTCATCGAGCACGTCCATCATCCGGGCGTTCAGAGCCGGGTTCATCGCATTGCGCTTTTCAGGACGGTTGAGGGTCACGAAAGCAATGCCATTGTCGAATTCGACCAGAACCGGCGATTTCATATCAGTCATGGGTCTACTCCATTGGTTTCGGCATGAATGCCGGGGCCGCTTAATCAGGCCTGTCGTTGAAGGGTTTCGTCGGAATGCAGCTGGCGCAGAACATGCTTCTGCACCTTGCCGGAGGCGGTGCGAGGAATGGTCTCGACGAAGAGGATGCGCGCCGGACGCTTGAAGGCGGCGAGCCTTGCGGCGCAATGGCCGGCAATCGCCTCACCCGTTACCGCAGCACCGGGCCGCAACACGATATAGGCAATGCCGCATTCGCCCCATTTGATGTCGGGAATGCCGAGGACCGCCACGTCGAGAATATCGGGATGGCCTGCGAGCGCGGCCTCGACCTCGGCGGGGTAAACATTTTCGCCGCCGCTGATATACATGTCCTTCAGCCGGTCGACGATGCGATAGAAGCCGTTTACCTCGCGCCGGCCGAGATCGCCGGTGCGGTACCAGCCGTCGGCGAAGGCGGCAGCGGTTTCCTCGGGCTTGTTCCAGTAACCGGGCGTCACCGCGGGGCCGCGCAGCCAGAGTTCGCCAATCTCACCTTCCCCGACGTCGCGGCCATCCTCACCGACGATGCGGATGTCGAGCAGCGGTGCCGGCAGACCGACGCTGCCGGGATTGTCCCGTACTGCGCGCCGGTCGATCGGCACGTGCAGCACCGTTCCGGCCTCACTCATGCCGTAGCCGTTGACCAGCGCCACGCCGTCGCCGAGATAGCTCTCGATCAAGGCCTGCGTCAGCGGCGCGCCGCCGACAAAGAGCGCATGCAGGCCGGAAAGAGCCGCGGCGCTATAGGCGGGATCGCCACGCAAGGCGAGCGCGATCTGTGGCACGGCGAAATAATGGGTGATGGCGCGCTGCCGGTCGGCAAGGGCTGCTAGTGTGCGCGCCGGCGTGAACCTGTCCGAGATGACGAGCGTACCGCCCAGCATCAATGTGGTGCGCGCCACGGCGATCAAGCCGATCGTATGGAAGAACGGCAGGTCGCAGAGCGCGACGGATCCTGGCCCGATCTCGCCAACGAAGGAAAAATTGATGGCGGCGAAGAAGGCGTTGCGGCGGGTAATGACGACGCCCTTCGGATGTCCCGTCGTGCCTGACGTATAGAGAAGGACGCAAGGCTGATCCGCATCGACGGGCACGGGCTTCACCGCGAGGCTCGCCTCGATCCGGGCGGCAAGCCCGCCCGGGTCACTTCCCGTCCAGATCACCATCATCTCGGGATCGACCTCGGCAAGGCTTTCCACCGCCGCCGAAAACTCTTCGTCATGGACCAGAAGTGCCGGCGCGCAATCGGCAAGAATCGGCCGAAGCTCGGCGGCGCTGAGGCGCCAGTTGAGCGGGACGTAGATGGCGCCGGCGCGCTGGCAGGCAAAGGCAAGCACGATCGAGTCGATCGAGTTGCGCGCCAGCATGGCGACACGCGCTCCATCCCGCCCTACCCCGAGCATCGCGCTCAAAAGGCCGGCGCAACGGGCGATGCGCGCATCGAGTTCGGCATAGGTCAGCTGCCGGCCGGTGGCGATCTCGGACAGAGCCTGAGCATCTCCCGCGACGCGGGCGCGGTACAGGATCGGATCATCCGTCACCAGCCCGCAATCCGCCGACGATGCCATCCCGGAAAAGGAATGCGCCATTTTCTCCTCCCCATGCCCGCCGCTCCTCCGCCACAGGCATCAAATTTGTATGCAACACATACTAATATCTTTTTCCGGCCAGATGCAAGAGGCTGGTTTTGACAAATCCGGCCCCCGAAGGCGGCGCGGGAAATTTCCCTGATGCCGCAAACACGGAGATATTGACTAACCCGCTGATTTTGATGGTTATGGCGCCTGAACGAAGCGAGACGAATGATGGCCGCAAAACCACCGCAGGACGAAATTGAGGCCGAGGAGGCTTCCGCAACGCCGCCGCTCGACGTCGGCCGGCTCGGCGATCTCTTAGGTTTTCACCTGCGCATGGCGCATGTGGCGATCTATCGCGACTTCGCCGAAACCATGGAGGAGCTTGGGCTGACGCAGAAGCAACTCGCGGTGATGGAACTCACCGCGGGCAATCCGGGCGCATCGCAAATCGACCTTGCCAATACGCTCGGCACCGACCGCGCAACGATGATGGCCCTCGTCAACCGGCTGGCAGCCCGCGATTTCATCGAGCGCCATCCTTCCGCGGCCGACCGCCGGCGCCAGGAACTGCATCTGACGAAGGCCGGACGTGCGATGCTCGCGCGGGCGCGCAAGCTGATCGACACGCATGAACAGCGTTTCATCGACCTGTTTTCGCCTGATGAATTGGATGGGCTGCTGGCGGCGCTGAAGCGGATCTATAAGGGGCACTGACCCCGCTTCCGCTTCGGAAGCACGCGGCATCCAAGCCTATAGATTTCTATTGGGAAAGTCCCGTGTTATGATCCCTGTCCAGGCGTCGTCCGCCGTGGGTTCTGCACACGGAGACTTGTCTCATGAGTGAAATGGACGTGCTTTTTGCCACCCTGCGGCAGGCGGCTGACCCGCAGACGGTCGAGTGCATCGAAAACGTCGTCAAGCATGGCTCGGATCGCGATCTCAATCGCATCAATGCGCTGGCCTTCGCCGAAAAACATCATCTCGATGAAGAGAGAACGATCGCAGCGCTGCTCCATGCTGCCCGCATAGGCGCGTTCGAAATGACCTGGAATGTGCTTTGCCCGGGATGCGGCGGCGTTCTCGACAGCGGCGCAACCCTGAAAGGCGTCGTCCAGGACACTTATCATTGCGCGCTGTGCGCCGCCGGTTACGAACCGACCCTCGACGAGATGGTCGAGGTAACGTTCACCGTCAGTCCGCGTGTGCGCAGGATCGCTGCCCATGATCCCGACCGATTGCCTCCGCTCGAATATTACCGCCAGATCTTCTTCTCCTCCGGCGTCGACCTGCCGGAGGATCTGGAAGCGAAGTTTCAACGCATCCTGCTGGAGATGATAGAGCTGGCGCCGGGCGAGAAGGCTTTCGTCTCGCTGCAGCTGCCTTCGCAATTCGTCATCATCTTCGATGCGGTCACGCACTCGGCGCAGTTCATCGATGTGCAGGGCGAGCCCACCGGTGAGCGCCAAAACCTCTCCATGGTCATCAGCCGGGGGCATGCGCTGAACGAAACCGTAACGCTGCGCCCGGGCTTGCTGCGGCTCGCCCTCGAGAACCACACCGATCGCCGCGTGGTGCCGAATGTCTGCATAGCGGGAGATGAGCTGCATGATCTTCTGGGCCGCCGGCGGCCTTTTTTGACGGCCAAGCGCCTGCTGACCAACCAGAGCTTCCGCGACATCTACAGGACCGACACGCTAGACGTCGACCAGCGCCTGAAGATCACCAGCCTGACTTTCCTCTTCACCGACTTGCGGGGCTCGACAGCACTTTACGAGCGCGTCGGAGATCTTGCCGCTTTCGATCTGGTGCGGGCGCATTTCCGCGTTCTTCACGAGATCGTAGCCACCGAGGCGGGAGCTGTCGTCAAGACCATCGGCGACGCCGTGATGGCGACCTTCCCGAGCCCGGACCGCGCCGTTGCGGCCGCGCTCCGCATGCGGGAGGCGATGCTTCGGTTGAATGCCGAACACGGCAGCGACGATCTTCTCCTGAAGATCGGCATCCATGAGGGGCCATGCCTCGCAGTCAACCTGAACGACCGGCAGGATTATTTCGGCCAGACCGTTAATATCGCCTCTCGCGTCCAGGGCCTTGCCGATCCCAATGTGATCATGACGACGGAGGCGATCGTCGGCGATATCAAGGTTTCGGAGATCCTGCGCGACAGCAGCATAAGCTCCGCCTCGCGAATGGCGGAACTTCAGGGCATCGGGCGGGAGGTCAAAATCTTCGCCCTGTCGTGAGGTTGGCCTGCTCTTCGAGGTCAAGTCAACTTCAGCAGTTTCCGCTAACGGCCGGAAGCAATCATCAAATATCAGTTAGTTCAACGGCTGCTTCGGGCCCTCAAGACGGTGAGAAAGGCCGGTGGAGCCGCTTCCCGAGAGCAGACGTCCCTTGAGGCGAGTTTCCCGACCCGCGCTACTCGCCTATGCTGGAAAGCAATTCGTCGAGCTGCTCCAACTGCTCCGACAATGCGGCCGCCGAGCCCTGCAGTGCTTCCTCAAGCGCCTCTTTGGACGGATAAATTTCGTGGAATTTCAATAGTGTCCTCCCACCTTGGTCATCGAAGGTCACGGTCGTGATCGCACCTTCTTCGCCCTCGTCGTTGGTCCAGACGATGCGTTCGTTCGGCACGACCTCGAGATACTTGCCGTAGAAGGCCATGGTGTCCGAACCGTCGGCGCCGAATTCCAGCCGATATTTGCCGCCGGTACGGACGTCCATATCACACGACACGAGCGAAACACCGGATACCGATTTTGGCACCCACCAGCGCTGGAACAGCTCGGGCCGGCTCCACGCCTTGTAAACCGTGCTCGGCGGCGCATTGAATATTCGCGTTACCAAGAGTTCGCGATCTCCTCTGCGCTCGACTGACGTGCGGTTCTGCGCACTATCTGCACTGTTAACTTGCTCAGTCATCGCTTCCCTCCTGTTTCATTTCGCTGATGATTTCGTCCAATGCTTCGAAGCGGGCCTCGAAGAGCTTGCGATGCGCCTCGATCCACTCGGCTTCCGCGTTGAGGCCGCGTTTCCCAAGCTTGCAGGTTCTCACCCGTCCGACCTTCTGCGTGACGACGAGCCCCGCTCGCTCGAGAACCTGGACGTGCTTCTTCATGCCGGTCAGCGTCATCTGGAACTGATCCGCCAGACTGGTGATCGACGCGTCCCCTCGCCCCAGCTGATCGATGATCCCGCGGCGGGTCGCATCGGACAACGCCGCAAACGAGAGATCGAGGGGAGAACCTAAATACTGAACCATATAGTTCAGTGTATAACCTGCTCGCGCAAGAAGCGCAAGCTTCTCTAATATTCAGTCGGTAGACCGGTGATCCGAGGGCATGCACCGCGGCGGCGACAAAAATCGTCTGGCGCAGGCCGACAGCTGCAGAAGTGCCTCGGCAGCTTCGCGCCCTCAAGACGGCCGTCAGGACGCCCGGTTTGTCGTTCTCAGGACGGCCGGTCGGCTATGAAACCGACAACGCCGCCAGTGAGCCGCACGGCAGCCAGCGTCTTTCTCGCAATAGTCAGTTGCTTCCCTCCCGATCACAAACCTGCCGGGCTTCAGGTAAGTTGAGCGAGGATATCGTCGACGACACTTCGGATGGCATTCGCCGTGTCAATATTATTGCCAGCCGGAAGATGCTCCCGGCTACGATGGTAGCGGAGCACCAGGGCCCGCTCGGCCGGCTCGAAGCCCGGCTCGTTCGGGCGCCCATCCAGCCGTCGGTTCAACGTCTCAACATCGATGTCGAGCACGAAAATCTTATTGAACAGGTCCAGAAATTTGTGGAAATTGCGCGAACCGCCACAAAAGAACGTGGCAGTATGGGTGGTGTCGGCAGCAATGGCTCGGACCTTATCGACAGGCCAGATCCAGTGAGCGTATCCCCAGGCGATACGGTCTACCCCTTCGGGTGGCCCTGCGAGCGCCCGGCCTGTCTCGGGGTCGCCGACATAGGCCAATACACGGTCACCATGGACAACATGGTAGCCCCGCCGCTCCAGTTCGGTAGCGACAGACGTCTTTCCAGTCCCCGAGCCGCCTTCGATCAGATAGTTCCTAATGCCCATGAGGCCTCTTTATCACGGCCTTCTATGCGGTGAGAAGACGCTCTACCTGGGGCGTGCCCAGCCAACGAGCATACTTGATCAAGTTTAGCATTCGGCACACTTGGATTAGGCGGACGGCGGGGAAAGTCGTGCTCCGCATCGCCTTGGTGCTGTCGAGGTCAAGTCCGATCGGCCGCTCCACCGCCCCGCCAACGCGCAATCTCCAGTCTCGCGCATCGAGGTCCGGCGGCGGGAATTGGTTTCGCACGAAGAACAGCTCGGTTGGGATCACCCGATCGGAGAGCGACGCAAACGGAAACTCGATATTTTCAGGGGATTTCTGTCGAACTATTAGGCTGGGCCGCTCTGGTGTCGGCATCGTCCTCGTCTCCCTTCCAAGAGCACAACGTCGGCACACGGTCGCGCGAACTCTGGTTCGATCACACCGCCCTCGCATTGCGCCTGTCGCGTTCTGACTTCGGCCGCATTCTAGCATATACCGCGCGTCCTCGGATCGACCTTGAACGGCAGCAAAGGGCCGATCTCAGACCTCGGCGGCAAGAACTCCGATGCCCGCTTTTTCGTTTTGGGTGTTGCAGCAGCGGACGGTCGGCCACCGGCCCCAAAGCGGTCGTTCACCCGATCCGTTGTGACGGTTATTCTTGGCGCATTGCAGTCCTACGTCTGTTGGGGCTTCCCTATCAATGTGATTTGAGATCCAAGACCGGCAAATTCGGGCTTTGACCAACGAGCCCGAGCCTAAGGCCAATCCGCATAACCCGAGGACAGCATGCTGTTTTCCGCGCCGGCGGAAGCGCGGGCGATGTCGCGGTAGCCGGCAGGGGAAAGGCCGGTCTTGCGCTTGAAGAAATGACTGAAATAGGTCGGGTCGCGAAAGCCGAGGCTGTCGGAGATTTCCTGGATATTGCGGGCCGAGCGCTCCAATCTGAGTTTCGCCTCCTGCACCACCCGCTCATGCAGAAGCTGAATCGGCGAGCGGCCGAGTGCCCTCTGGCAGATCGCATGAAGCCGGTCGGCGGTGACGCCCAGTTCTGCGGCATAATCGCTGATCGGCCGATGCCGGCGGAAACCGGCCTCGACCAGTTGCCGATATCGCTGCAGGATCGATCCGGTTTCGCCCTGCCCGCGCGGCTCGCTTCTCTCGCCGCCGGAACCGCGCCATAGCGTCATCAGGATCAGGCGCATATAGGCCGAAGCCACCATCCAGGAAGAGCGGGAGGGATCGGCGAGTTCCCGCACGAAGCCCGAAATTAATGGACTGATTTCGGCCACCAGCAAGGGGTCCGTCGCCGCGACCAGCTTGCGCTGTTCGGTGAAGATGCGCAGCGAATAGGATTCCACCTTGTCGCCGATCGCATCGACCATGACCTGCGCCGAGGCTCCGACGAGATGGGCGGCGGTTCCAGCAGAAATCGACAGGTCGCAACGCGCCTGCGGCGGCAAGAAGGCAAGCAGCGGCCCCTGCAATATCCGATCTTCGCCACTGTCGAAATGAAGCTCGGCTCGCCCCTCACTAAGCAGCAGGAAATGATAGAAATCGGCATAGAGTCCCTTTTGAAGACGGAGGCGCCGATGCGACAGCGACGGTGCATGCCATTCGCCCCTGGCATAGTGATGAATGCCGCCGTCCGTCGCCAATGCTTCTCCTCCGCTCGTCTCAAACATTGCCGCAATCGCCGGATAGTTACAATATTAACCCAATAAATCGCATTCCATCCGTAAATGATCGGCGTAACCTCACCGTCATCAGCCTTTGGGAGGAGGCATTCCGATAGACGCGGCAACGCTGAGACAGCCTTCGGGCTGATGCGTCCGCGCGTCTTCTCCCCTTGGCAACAATGCGGGGTGAAACGGTGTTTTCGGCAAAGCTGATGATCAACAACGAGGCGATGGAGGCTTCCCAAGGGGCGACCTTCGAACGCATCGATCCGCTGACCGGCGATGTCGCAACGGTCGCCTCGGCGGGATCCGTCGCCGACATGACGCGGGCCGCCAATGCGGCCGCTGCCGCCTTTCCCGATTGGTCGCAGACAGGCCCCGGCGAACGGCGCCGGCTGCTGAATGCCGCAGCCGATCTCCTGGAGGCCCGCACGCCGGAGCTTATTGCCGCCATGACCGGCGAAACCGGCGCCACCACGCAATGGGCGGCGATCAATTGCGGGCTCGGCGCCGAAATTCTTCGCGAGGCGGCAGCGATGACCACGCAAATCTCGGGCGAACTCATTCCGTCGGGCATTCCTGGCAGCCTCGCCATGGCCGTGCGCCAGCCGGCCGGTGTCTGCGTCGGCATCGCCCCCTGGAATGCGCCGATTATTCTCGGCACCCGCGCCGTCGCCATGCCGCTGGCCTGCGGCAACACCGTCGTGCTCAAGGCCTCCGAACTCTGCCCGAAGACCCATGGCCTGATCGGCGACATCCTGCGCGATGCCGGTTTTCCGCGCGGCGTCGTCAATGTCGTCTCAAATGCGCCAGGCGATGCCGCCGTCGTCGTCGATGCCTTGATCGCCCATCCGGCCGTGCGCCGCATCAATTTCACCGGCTCCACCCGTGTCGGCAGGATCATCGCCGAATCCTCGGCAAGGCATCTGAAGCACTGCCTGCTCGAACTCGGCGGCAAGGCGCCGTTCATCGTGCTTGCCGACGCCGATATCGACGAGGCGGTCAGTGCCGCCGCCTTCGGCGCCTTCATGAACCAGGGCCAGATCTGCATGTCGACGGAGCGCATCATCCTGCTGGATGAGATCGCCGACCATTTCGTCGGCAAGTTCGGGATGAAAGCTGCCACCCTCGTCGCAGGCCACCCCGGGGAAGGCAATACGCCGCTCGGCACGCTGATCAATGCAGAGGCCGTGCGCCGCGTCAGGTCGCTGATCGACGATGCCCTGCAGAAGGGCGCGGTCCTCGTCTGCGGCGGCGAGGCGCACGGCACGCTGATGGATGCGACCGTCATCGATCACGTGACGCCGGCCATGCGCATCTACCGCGAGGAGAGCTTCGGGCCGGTCGCGGCGATCATCCGGGTCGGTAGCGTCGACGAGGCCGTGACGGTTGCCAACGACAACGAATATGGGCTTTCGGCGGCGGTTTTCAGCGCCGATGTCAATGCGGCGCTCGCCGTCGCCATGCGGCTCGAATCCGGCATCTGCCACATCAACGAAGCCACGGTTTCCGACGAGCCGCAAATGCCGTTCGGCGGCGTCAAATCGAGCGGCTACGGCCGCTTCGGCGGCAAGGCGGCGATCGACGAATTCACCGAGCTCAGATGGGTCACCATGGCATCGGGAAAACGGCAATACCCGATCTGAACCACAGGTCGGCCGGAATGAACAGCGAAACGGGCGGGAGGCCCGCATCGAGAGGGAGGAATGATTTCATGAACGGAAAACTCAACGCGGCGACACTGACCCGCCGCTCTTTCATCGCATCGGCCGCGGCAGGCAGCGCGGCACTGGCGCTGTCCGGCCGCACGGCTTTCGCTGACGGCGATACGCTGAAGGTCGGCTTCATCAGCCCGCGCACCGGCCCGCTCGGCGGCTTCGGCGAGACGGACGGCTATGTGCTGGACCTCGCACGCAAGGCGTTGGCGAACGGCCTGCAAGCCGGCGGCAAGACCTGGAAGGTGGAGATTCTCGACCAGGACACCCAGTCCGATCCGTCGCGCGCCGGCCAGCTCGCGAAGGAGCTGATCAATAACCAGGCGATCGACCTGATGCTCGCCGTCTCGACGCCTGAAACCATCAACCCGGTGGCCGACGCCTGCGAGGCGGCCGGCGTTCCCTGCCTCTCCACGGTCATGCCCTGGGAAGCCTGGTATTTCGGCCGTGGCGCCAAGCCGGGGGCGCCCTCCCCGTTCAAATGGACCTATCATTTCGGCTTCGGCGTCGAAGAATTCCACAAAGCCTATGTTTCGCAGTGGAACCTGATCGAGACCAACAAGAAGGTCGGTGTCATGTATCCGAACGACGCCGATGGCAACGCGATCCGCGCCCATCTGGCGCCCGCCCTTGCCAAGGCCGGCTTCACCATCGTCGATCCCGGCGCCTATGAAACCGGAACGACCGATTTTACCGCGCAGATCGCTCTCTTCCGGCAGGAGGGCGTGGAGATCTTCAACTCCTTCCCGATCCCGCCCGATTTCGCCGCCTTCTGGCGCCAGGCCGCCCAGCAGGGCCTCACCCAGCAGATCAAGATCTGCCAGGTCGCCAAGACGGGCCTGTTTCCCTCCGACATCGAGGCGCTCGGCGATCTCGGCATGAACATCGGCAGCGCCGCCTACTGGCACAAGGCCTTCCCTTACAAATCCACGCTGACCAGCGTGTCGGGAGCCGAACTCGCAGACGGCTACGAAACGGCGAGCGGCAAACAGTGGACGCAGCAGCTCGGCGCCAGCCTGGCGCTTCTCGATGCCGGCTTCGATGCGCTGAAAGCGAGCAGCGACGTCAAGAGCAAGGAAGCCGTCGCCAAGGCGATTGCCACGCTGAAAACCACCACGATCGCCGGCAAGGTCGATTTCACCAGCGGCCCGGTCGCCAATGTCTCGCCCGGGCCAATCATCGGCACGCAATGGGTGAAGGCGCCGGAAGGCTCGAAATTCGCGCTCGACTATGTCGTCACCGAAAACGCCACCGATCCCAACGTCCCGGTCGGCGCCAAGCTCATCGCTTATAACGGGTAACGCACGGTGCAGCAGCTAGCTCAAAATCGGCCGGGAGGAGCCTTTCTTTCGGCCAAAGGCATCCACAAGCAGTTCGGCGCCCTCGTCGTCCTGGAGAACCTGGACTTTTCCATGGGCGATGGCGATGCGGTCGGCATCGTCGGGCCGAACGGCGCCGGCAAGACGACGCTGCTCTCCGTGCTCGCCGGCGCCTTCCCGCCAAGTGCTGGAACCATCACCTTCGACGGCGCCGACGTCACGGGCCGGACGGCGGCGGAGCGCTGCCGGTCCGGGCTGGTGCGGACCCATCAGGTGCCCAAACCCTTCAGCGGCATGACGACCTTCGAAAATGTCTTCGTCGCCGCATCGCACGGCCATGCCGCAAGCCGCGACGAAGCCTATCAGCGTGTGGTGGATTCGCTTTCGCTCTGCGGCATGCTTGGCGTCGCCAACCGTCCGGCCGACACGCTCGGCCTTCTCGATCGCAAACGCCTGGAGCTTGCGCGTGCGCTCGCCACGCAGCCGCGGCTGCTGCTGCTCGACGAGATCGGCGGCGGCCTGACCGATGGCGAAGCGAGCGAGCTCGTGGAAACCATCCTCGAATTGCGCCGCCGCGGCATCGGCATCGTCTGGATCGAGCATATCGTTCATATCTTGCTGCAGGTGGCGGAACGGCTGATCTGCATGGACGCCGGCAGGATCATTGCCGATGGCGAGCCGAAAGCGGTCATGAGCAATGCCGAGGTGGTCAAAGCCTATCTCGGAGGGACGCCGGCATGAGCCTCCTTTCCATCCGCGACCTCGACGTCCGCCACGGCCTGCTCCAGGCGGTGCGCGGGGTCAGTTTCGATATCGCCAAGGGCGAGGTGCTGGCGCTGGTCGGCGCCAACGGCGCGGGCAAGACGACGTTGCTCCGATCGATCGCCGGCGCCCACCTTCCGTCTGCCGGGCGCGTTCTTCTCAACGATGAAGACCTGGCCTCCGTGCCTTCCCACAAACGGATCGCCAAGGGCATTGCCCTCGTGCCGGAGGGCCGCCGGCTGTTTTCGCAGATGACCGTGGAAGAGAACCTGCTTCTCGGAAAGAGTTGCGGCCGGACGGGCGAGTGGAGCATCGATCGCGTCCTCGACGCCTTCCCGAACCTCAAACCCCGCCGCCACGCCAAGACGGGGCACCTGTCGGGCGGCGAACAGCAGGCGACCGCGATCGGCCGGGCGCTGATGAGCAACCCTGACATTCTGCTGCTTGACGAAGTCTCGCTCGGGCTTTCGCCGCTGGTCGTGGACCGCGTCTACGCTCAGTTGCAGGCATTGCTGACCTCAGGAACAACAATCGTGCTCGTCGAGCAGGATCTTGCGCGCGCCATGAGCGTCGCAAGCCGTGTCATCTGCATGCTGGAAGGACGCATCGTGCTCGACCGGCCGGCTGCGGCCGTCACCCGCGAGCACGTCACCCAGGCCTATTTCGGGCTCCACCGGGCAGCCGGCGAAAGGAGCCCATCATGATCAACTCCCTCATCCAGGGCATCCTGCTCGGCGGCTATTACGCCGCCATCGCCTGCGGCTTGTCCTTCATGTTTTCGGTCATGCGAATCATCAATCTCGCCCATGGCAGCCTGGCGGTCGCTGCCGCCTACGGGCTGTGGCTGCTTGCCGCCAAGGCCGGCATCCCGCCTTTCGCCGGCCTGCTGATCGTGCTGCCCGTCATGGCGGTGATCGGCTGGTTGCTGCAGCGCTTCATCCTCGAACGCAGCGCCCTCGGCGGCACGCTGCTGCCGATCCTCACCACCTTCGGCCTGTCGATCGTCATCGACAATCTGCTGTTCGAGCAGTTCGGCGCCGATACACGGTCGCTCGCACCCTTCATCGGCAACCTGTCCTATGCGTCCTGGCAGTTGCCGGGCAACATCTTCGTCGGCAAGCTTGCCGTGATGATGATGGTGACGGCAATCCTCCTTCTCGGCGCGCTGCAATTCTTCCTTAGCCGCTTTGCGCTCGGCCGCGCCATCCGCGCCACGGCCGAAGATCCCGATACGGCGGGGCTGGTCGGCATCGATGCGCGCCGGGTGAATGCCGTCGCCACCGCGATCACCATGGTGACGATCGGGATCGCCGGCGCCTTTCTCGGCATGCGGGCGACCTTCAGCCCCTATGCCGGCGGGCCGCAGCTGCTCTTCGCCTTCGAGGCGGCCGTGATTGGCGGAGCGGGATCGCTCTGGGGCACGCTTGCCGGCGGCATCATTCTCGGCCTCGCCCAATCGCTCGGCGCGCAGCTGCATCCGCAAGGCTTTCTGATCGGCGGCCATGCCGTGTTTCTGCTGGTCCTTTTCGTCAGGCTGTCCCGCTTCGGCATGCCTCAACTCGACAAGCTCGGCGCATTCTTGAATTTTCGCGCCCGTCTTCGGAGCCCGACATGACATTCGTCTCTAACGGAATATCGATAGAGCGCTGGACGAGAGCTTCGCGGCTGGCGCTTGGCTCGATGGCCGCAGTGCTTGCCCTGCTGGCGCTCGCTCCCGCCGTGCTCGGCGCCGGCGCGATCGACAGGCTGACGGCCCTCTTCATCTACGTGATCCTTGCCGCCATGTGGAATGCGCTCGCCGGTTTCGGCGGGTTGGTCTCGGTCGGCCAGCAGGTGTTCTTCGGCCTCGGCGCCTATTTCACCATTCGGCTCGCCGATGCCGGGCTCGACCCCTTCGTCTCGGTCTTTGCCGCCGCGATCGTGACCGGCGCGCTGTCGATCCCACTCTCGCTCTTCATGCTGCGGCTGAAGGGCGGCGAATTCGCGATCGGCATGTGGGTCGTGGCCGAGCTCGCCCATCTGCTCGTCAATCTCGACCGGCTGATTCAGGGGGAAACCGGGACGTCGCTGATCTCGCTCAACCTCTATGACAGCGGCATGCGGCGGGCAACGATCTACTGGCTTGCGCTGGCGTCCATGGCGGCCCTGCTCGGCGCTCTCTTCATGCTGATGCGCAGCCGCGCAGGGGCAGCGATGCAGGCAATCCGCGACAATGAAGAGGCGGCGACCTCGGTCGGCGTGCGGGTGAGCGCGACCAAGCGTCTGCTCTTCGTGCTCGCCGCTTTCGGCATTGCGGTCGCCGGCGGCCTGTGGCTGGCGACCGCCACCACCTTCCAGCCGAAGACCTATTTCAGCGTCCAATGGACGGCCTACATGATCTTCATGGTGCTGGTCGGCGGGATCGGCAAGTTCGAAGGCGCTATCCTCGGCGCCATCCTGTTCTTCCTCATCGAGACCTTCTTCGGCGGAGCCGGCGTCTGGTATCTGATCGGCCTCGGCGCCACCGCCCTGATTTTCTCCCTCTACCTCCCACGCGGGCTCTGGGGCGAAGTGGAGCGTCGCTTCGACTTCCAGCTTCTGCCCGTCGGCTACCGGCTGAAACTTCCCGGTCCGATCAAAATCAATTGGAAAGAATGAGCCGGCTTGCTCCGGAGTTGTTGTGAAAGGTGACGTTCATGCTTTTTGGTAAAACAATCCTGGTGACCGGCGTGGCCTCCGGCATTGGTGCCCGCACTGCGGAACTGGCCGGCCAGATGGGGGCCGAGGTCATCGGCGTCGATGTCCGCGAACCGGCAAATGGAAGTGCCGTTTTCATCAAGGGCGATCTGTCCACGCCATCGGGCGTAGCCGAGATCGTTGCACGGCTCCCGGCGCGTCTCGATGCGCTCGCCAATGTCGCCGGCCTTTCCGGCAGCACCGGCGTCGTCTCGACGCTCGCGGTCAATTTCTACGGTCTGCGCGCCCTGTCGGAAGCCGTGGCGCCGCGACTGCGCGAAGGCGGTGCCATCGTCAACGTCGCCTCGATCGCCGGTTACGGCTGGCGGGCCAATCTCGAGCGGGCGAAGTCGCTGACATCAGTCGAGGGCTTCCCCGATGTGGCGGCGATCGTTGCCGAACACGGTCTCAAGGACGAGCAAGCCTATCCGCTCTCCAAAGAGCTTCTGCTGCTCTGGACGATGCGCGCAGCCCACCAGCCGCTGTTCAAACAGCGCGGCATCCGCGTCAATGCTGTCAGCCCCGGGCCGGTGGAAACGCCGATCCTCAAACAATTCCGCGCCGTGCTCGGCGATGCCAGGGTCGACAGCGACATCACCCGCGTCGGCCGTGCCGGCACTGCCGCCGATATCGCGCCCGCCGTGCTCTTCCTCTGCTCGGATGGCGGACGCTGGATCAACGGCGCCAATCTTGCCGCCGACGGCGGCCTCGAAGCGTCCATCAACGCCGACGTCCTCGGCTTCTAGTTTTCTTGAGGAGACCTACGATGAATATTTCCCTGCTTATCAATGGCGCGGACCGCGCGGCTTCCGGCGGCCGGACCTATGACCGCATCGATCCCTTCACCGAGAAACTCGCAAGCCGCGCCGCCGCGGCAAATCTGGACGATGTCGCCGCCGCCGTCGATGCCGCCTCCGCCGCCTTCAGCACCTGGTCGAAGACCGGCCCCGGCCAGCGCCGCGCGAGCCTGATGAAGGCTGCCGATATCATGGATTCGAAAGCGGGCGAATTTACCCGGCTGATGATTGAGGAAACCGGCGCCACCGCGCCCTGGGCCGGCTTCAACGTCATGCTCGCCGCCAACATCCTGCGCGAGGCCGGCGCGATGACGACGCAGATATCAGGCGAAATCATCCCTTCCGACAAACCCGGCACGCTTGCCATGGGCGTTCGCCAGGCGGCCGGCGTGTGCCTTGCCATCGCGCCCTGGAACGCGCCAGTCATCCTTGCCACCCGCGCCATCGCCATGCCGATCGCCTGCGGCAACAGCGTCATTCTCAAGGCATCCGAACAATGCCCGGGCACGCACCGGCTGATCGCGACGGTGCTGACGGAAGCAGGCCTGCCCGCCGGCGTCATCAACGTCATTACTAATGCGCCGGAGGATGCGCCGGAGATCGTCACCGCGCTCATCGCCCATTCCGCCGTCAGGCGCGTCAACTTCACCGGCTCAACAAAAGTCGGCAAGATCATCGCCGAGACTTGCGGCAAATATCTCAAACCCGCCCTTCTCGAACTCGGTGGCAAGGCCCCGCTTGTTATCCTTGACGACGCCGATATCGACGGCGCCGTCAATGCCGCCATTTTCGGCGCTTTCATGCATCAGGGACAGATCTGCATGTCGACAGAGCGGATCATCGTCGATAGCTCGATCGCCGATCAGTTCGTCGCCAGACTGGCAGCCCGCGCCAGCCAGCTCCCGGCCGGCGACCCGCGCGGCCATGTCGTTCTCGGCTCGCTGATCAGCCTCGATGCCGCCAAGAAGATGGAAGAGCTGATCGCCGATGCGACGGCCAAGGGCGCGAAACTCGTGGCCGGCGGCAAACGCACCGGCACCGTGGTCGAGGCCACACTGCTCGACCACGTCACATCGGACATGCGCGTCTATGCGGAAGAATCCTTCGGCCCGGTCAAGCCGATCATCCGCGTCTCGGGCGAGGAGGAAGCGATCCGCATCGCCAACGACACCGAATACGGTCTGTCCGCCGCGGTCTTCAGCCGCAACATCCAGCGGGCAATGGCGGTTGCGGCGCAGATCGAATCCGGCATCTGCCACATCAACGGCCCGACCGTGCACGACGAGGCGCAAATGCCCTTCGGCGGCGTCAAGGGCAGCGGCTACGGCCGCTTCGGCGGCAAAGCGGCGATCGCCGAATTCACCGACCTGCGCTGGATCACGGTCGAGGATTCCGCCCAGCATTATCCGTTCTGATAGGGAGACGCATCACCGCGCCACAACGGCCATTGCGGTTGTGGCGCGGTCGATATTCAGGCCGAGAAGCCATCCAGCGCATCGGCAAGCTTCAGCCAGAGATCATGGGGAGGCAAGGAATTGGCCGCGATTCTTCATCGGAGACGCGGATCCGAAGGCGGTACCGTTCGATCTGAAGCCGGCCAGCATCCGGCGAAATTTCGCCGCCTTATCCGCGAACTGGTCCGAACCTCGCTCCCCCAGGACCGTGCGGATCGTCACCAGGGCGAGATTGAAGTTCTTCTGCAATTGTCCGAAGGCGCCGCGATGTTTGTCCCGCATACCTCCATGGAGATCACCGTGGGCCAGAGCGGCCATCGCGTCGTTGAAATCGGAGAAATTGTCGCCAATCGACACGATCAGTTCATTGAGGCTAGTGGCCGAACGGGAGAGATCCGGATCGGCATAGTCGGCTTTCATCCGCCGCGTCAGATCCCCGCCCAGGACAGCCGTCGCCAATGCCGCGATCTCACCGGAGAATCTGGCTTTCTGATCGTTTCGATCGGTTGGCGCTTCAATGCTGTCGGGATCATCAGGAACGCGATCCACCGCCGCATTCCAACCCCGGGCCGTTCGTTGTCTCGACCATGCACACCGAGCCTTAGCGCAAGGCACCGCAGCCGCAAGACCAGCGGTAGTTCATAAGTGCACAACTGCCATGGACCATGTCGTATTCCCCGTACCCTACCAACCTCGTGCCGCTGCACGTCACACAGTGACAAGCGCGATCCCATCCAAGGCGGCAACGTTTAAGAAAGTGCTTCGGCGCCGCCCCGCTCGGATGTTTTGCGCGCAAAACGGATAGTATCGACGCATTTTGATGACTGCCGTCCGGCCTGCCGCGCGTTTACTGAAGGCGGCAGCTCGACATGGCGCAGGCGCGCTGGTGACCCGAGGGCTTGGAGAGGGCTAAAACAGCAATTCGCCGGTGGAGAGCTTTCTCAGCGCGACAGCGATATTGGCAAGCAGCGCTTCCTTTCTCGGGCCACGATCGGGATAGCGGGTCATGTTGTCGCCATTGTGCATGAAGACGTATCCGCCGCGGCCCGTGGGGGTTGGATATTGCCAGATCCAGTCCGCCGGCTTCGGATCGTGCTCGGGGCCGATATCGGTCAGCCAGATCGCGCCCGGAGGCGGGTCGGTCCATCCGCGCACATACTGGCCGAAAACGCCTTTCCAGCCATCGAAACCCTCGCCGAGATCGGAAAAGATCCCGAAGCGGTCGTCGCGGATGCGAACCCTGATATTGGTGAAAGGACGCGGGGGAACGGCGTGAAACGGCGCCATGAAGGGCAGCCATGGCTGGCATGGCTCCGCGGCGATGATCAGGTTTCCGCCCCGGGCGAGAAACCGGATTAGATCCTCGGCCCGGCTCTTGAGAAAAAACTCGTCATGGCTGCTTGGGATGTAGAGCGTGTCGGTCTTTCCGAGCATTTCGGAGCCGAGCTGGTAAAGCGGAGCGAAAGATGTTTCGAAGCCGGCGTGTCCGAGGCTGTCTTCCAACCCGTCCGGATGCCACTCCGACGGAACATGCGAGCATTGCAGATAGGTGAACCGGTTTCTGGCCGGCCGCTCGATCCCGAGTTCGCGGTTCAGCCAGGGATAGAAGGATCGGAGGAAACGCGTGGTCGCCGGCATGAAGCGCTGGCCGTTGTGCGAATGCGGGTCCAGCGTCGCGAGCAGCAGGCGTCCGCCGCCCGGCAGCGACGGGAAATCGAGAAACAGACTGCCGCCTCCATCGTCGATCTCGAGAATGGAGCGCGCGCCTTCAGGAATATTGTAGGACCCACCCCAATGCCAGCTCATATGCGAAAGCGGCAGGCTTTCGGTGATCGGGTGGTGCGGCTCGGAGAGCCTGACCTCCAGCTTTTCGCCCTTCGTCCACCACAGCCAGTCACGGCAGTTTCCGGGCGTCCAGCGAAGTCCCGGAATGTCGAGCCAATCGGCATGGCCCTGCAGGCAGACGACGAGAATACCGCCGCCTTTGAGATAGGCGTTGAGCTGGGGCGCGTGCGGAAGCGCTGCGCCCGCATCCATCGCATCCGGCATGACGACGGCGGCGTAGCGCGACAGATCCAACTTCGGCAGGTCGTGGATATAGATGAGCTCGTCGATATAGTGACGGAAATCCTGGAAGCTTCGCAGCTGCCAGCTGTTGCCCCAATGGATATAGGCGATGCCTTTTCCCGGCATGGCGGCGTCAGCCATCGGAGCGGGCTCCTTCATGACGAAAGACGGGCGCGTAGGTGTGCTTGGCCAATCCGTCGAAATCCGCGCGCGCGATCGGCAGGTCGTAGAGATCGGTCAGGTTTTCGGCGCTCAGCGCATCCGCCGTCGGCCCCAGGACATAGCGGCTGCCGCTGGTCATCAGCAGAACGTCGCTCGCAATCTCCACCGCGTGTTGCGGCATATGAGTGGAAAAGGCGATCGTCATGGCGTGCCGATCCCGCAAATGCTCGAGCAGGCGCAGGACCTTGTCCTGGTTTTTGTAGTCGAGCGCGGCGCAGGGTTCGTCGAGAACCAGGAGTTCGCATTCCGATGCCAGCGCCTGGGCGATCATCACCAGCTGGCGCTGGCCGCCGCTCAGCGAAGGCCTGCTGTTCGAGATGTTCGATATCGAGCATATGGAAATAATGCCGCGCGATCTCATAATCCTTCCGGCCCGGCGCGCCAAACAGGCCGAGGTGGCGCGCCCTTCCCATCAGAACGATATCGAGGGCGGAATAGGAAAAGGGCACTTCGAAAAGCTGAGGCACGAAACCCACCTGCCCACTGACAGAAAGCCGCCCCGACTTCGGCTTGATGACGCCGATCAGCGTATTGATGAGGGTCGTCTTGCCGACGCCATTGGCGCCGAGCACGGCCAGTATCCGCCCCCGCTCCAGGCGGAGGCTGTAATTCTTCAGGATGGTTTTGCCGCCGCGCTCGACGGTGAGATCGCTTGCCTCAATCACCGGACCAGCCTCCCCTCGCATGCAGGCGGCGCAGGATCACCGCAAAAACCGGAACACCGATCAGCGCGGTGATGATGCCGAGCGGGATCTCGGCGGTGCTCACCGTCCGCGCGAGATCGTCGACCATCAGCAGATAGATCGCGCCGATGACGCCGGAGACCGGCAGCAGCCGCTGATGATCGGCACCGACGAGGGCGCGGGCGACATGCGGAATGACGAGGCCGACCCAGCCGATGATGCCGGAGGTCCCGACCACGCCCGCCGAAATCAGCGCCGAAGCCAGCAGGATGATCCACTGCACCAGCACGACCTTGGTGCCGAGCGCCCTCGCCTTTTCCTCGCCGAGCGACATGATGTTGATCTGGAAGCGCAGGAGATAGATCGCGATGGCGGACGGCACCACCGCCACCGCCGTCAGCAGAACATCCCAATAGATGCTGGATGCGATGCTGCCCATCAGCCAATAAGTGATGGCCGGCAGTTTCTGGAAGGGATCGGCCAATAGTTTGGCAACGGATATCGCCGCCGAAAAGAAGGCCGAGATGACCACGCCCGCCAGAACCAGCGTCAGCATGCTGGTGCGGCCCCTGACCGTCGACAGCAGTTTGACGAGGAAAATGCTGCCGATGCCGAAGAGGAAGGCCATGGCCAGGAGAATGTAGCCCTGCAATCCGATGAGGATCGCCAGCGTCCCGCCGAAGCCGGCGCCTGAGGTCACGCCGATGATGCCGGGATCGACCAGCGGATTGCGGAAGAGCCCCTGCAGCGCCGCCCCCGAGATCGCCAGGCCGAAGCCGACGACAACCGCCGCCATGATGCGCGGCAGGCGAACCTGCTCGACAACGACCTCCTGCACCGGATCCCAATAGGGCGTGACCAGCGGGTGGACGTTATCGATCAGGATATAGGCGACATCCCGCACCGACAGATCGTAGCGGCCGATCGTCACCGAATAGAGGATGGCGGCGACGAGAAGGACGATCAGGGCGGGCAGGACGGAAACCGAAAGCAGTTTCCGCCCCGCCGAGCCGGGTGCAGTTGCGTTTGGCGGCCGCGCAGCTTCGCCTGCCCGACGCGCGGCTTCGCCTGCGCGTGGGTTAACCGAAGAGGTGGACATATTTGTCCGCCGGCGCGTTGCTGTCGGATTCGAGGATCGCCTTCAGTTGGTCGTCGGTCAGCTCGGCGCCGTAGATCAGCTTGTAAGCGTCGCGGATCTGCTTTCTGAAATCCGGCGCGAAGTCGGCGCCATGGGCAACGGCCGCCAGCCATTCCGAAGTCAGGAAAATCTCAGGCGCATCCGGCGTGCGGGCAAAGACCGGCTGCTTGTAGACGCGCCGTTCCTTGACCGCCTTGAGATTGGCAAGCAGCGGATTGCCGAAGAAATCCTGGGGATTGAGATCGCTCGCATAGGCCGGAATGACGATGATATCGGGGTTCCAGACCAGCAGCTGTTCGAAATCGACGGTGCGCCACCATTCGCCGCTCTTGTCGGCGGCCGGGTTGGTGACGCCGCTGAGCGAGAGGTCCTGCGAACCGTTGGCGATGACCTGGATCTGGTCGGCCACCTTGTCGATGTGCAGGACGGAGGGAAGTGCTGCCTTGTCGAGCTTGGCGACCTTGCCGCCGAGCGCCTTCAACGTCTCGGCCTGCGCCTTCAGGATCGCCTGAGCGCGGTCGTTGCGGCCGGTCATGTAGCCGGTCAGCGAGATATAATCGAGGCGATCCTGCTCCGTGCAGCACTGCCAGCCGACGACGGTCAGGCCGACGCGCTCCAGCGGCTCGATGAGCTTTTGATCATGGGTCCACTGGATTACCGCATCGGGCTTCTCAGCCAGGATCGCCTCGACATTCGGCACGAAACCGTCCTGAGCGGCGCTGGCATTGATCTTCGGCATCTCGGGCAGAATCTAGGCATAGATGCCCTTGGTGAAGTAACGCACCAGCGAATCCTTGTTCATGCGGGCGATATGATCCGCCTTGCCGTCGATGGCGCGATAGATGCTCGGCGCCGACCGGACGATCGTCACCACCCGCTCCGGCGGCTTTTCGAAGGTGATCGCCTTGCCGCGGTGATCGAGAAACGAACTCTCGGCATGCAGCGTTGCCGGCAGGAAAAGCGACAGGGACATTGCCAAGGCAGAAGCCTTGTTGCGGCGGGACATGGACCACTCCTTTGACTGGCACCCCGGCTCCGTGATGTCAGGAGCGGCGGCGGTAGCAGGGAAATAACATGAGTTCTCTAGTCATGTTATTTCCCGCTGTCCAGCACAAGTTGGGGCCGGTGAGCGCGTGCCGAGTAATGGACGCCGGCCGGCACCCCACCTCGCGAAACACCGAGATCCGAAACCGAGCCCGGTTTGAGGTCAACGAGATCTGTCGCTCATCATTATGCGCCAACTTCGCGGACCGCCGGGACACTGGGTATGGTAGTGTTATAAAGAGTGAATGGCGCTGCTTGAGCCGCAATCGTCATGGCCGCAAGCGCACCTGCCGGGCGCAGATTGTCGATGGTGATTGGTCCGCCGAGAGCCGGATGAAGTTTGGACGCGTAGATTTGCCCCACCTCCAATTCGCCATGTGCAAGCATGAGGCGCTTGAACATCGGCTTTCCGTCCTCGTCCGGATTGTCGTATGAATCTGCGTTCACACTGCCGATCGCGATGCCCAACGTGATTTTGGGATCCATATCAGGCTCGGGCGAAAACAGTTCCGGACAATTGACGCGTCCATAAAGCATATTGATTTCGACAACTTTATAATCTTCGTTCCAGGCAACCAATTCCCCGAAAGCCGAAAAACCGAGAACATGCGTTCGCTCCGGCTTCAAATCCTGATCGCCGCCAAGAACCAGTGCCATGATGGGCTCATACTCGTTCGGATTGCAGAACTGGAAATATCCTCGCAACCATTTGCCCACGGAATGAAGGCTCATGAAGTCAAGAAAACTATCCGGAATACGACCACGGTAAGCGTCCAGGGTGCTGGACGGCAACGGAGATCCGCCCTGCGGTTCGCCAAAATCCTTCAAAGCATTTTGATAGGTGATGAAAAGGTCGGTCATCGCTTCTGCCTTTGTCGAGGGGTGCGTACACATGCGATAAATGCGGAGCACAACCAATAAATCGCGCAGTTGTGAGGCGTATCAAGCCATTCGACATGTGACCGCATCGATGCCGACGAAACTTCGGCCATCCACGGTCCTACGCGACGAAGTGTGGGTGGAGCAAGACGCCGCCTCTATTCAAACGTAAGCCACGGAACTCCCTGAACCAGCCGGCCTCCATGCTCGCAGGGATCGCCGAGGCGGGCGACCTTCTTGCCATTGATCTTGACGATTGATGATCCGCCGGTGATGCCGGCCGTGGTCGGCACGCCTGTGCATATGCATCTATCATCCACTGTCGCGATTGGTACGCCTTCAACACAGACAAAGGACTGAGATGTCGAAGAAATCGGCCCGCCGATATGTGGTCGCGGACCGGGATCGACCATGGGGCAAACATGCATATGGCCTTTGAGAGCGACCGGACTGCTGACCATACTTGAACTCCTCGTCTTTGCACGGCGATGCCACGCTGGCAAATCTGCTTCGTGACGCAAGCTTTGGTAGCTGGCTTACTCAAGAACAAGGTAAGTCGACGTCAGCGTCCAATGATGCGTACTGCTTTCGGCGGGAAAGCAGCATTGTCCATTAATTGCAGTTCGTTCGCCTGGGCCAGAATCGCCATATGCGGCAGCGCTTCATAGACCGACAAATTTGCCAGAGCCCTGTTTCCGCCCAGCGCAAGGATCGGCTTAAATCCATAGATATGTCCTACGCCGAGCTTGCCGAGTTTCGAACGCGCTGGCTTGAAAAGCTTCTTAGCGTTGGTGTCATATTCGTCGAGGGTCGGATCGTCGAGCATCATCAACTGGCTCGTGACGGCAAGGTTGGGGTCGTATTTCTTGCCGTTGAGTAGTGCCGGGCATGATACCTGTCCCTTCACTAGATCGACAACTACGTCTTGATGAACTTCGTTCCATGCGATGATCGTTCCGAACGCGCCGAAGCCCAGAACATGTGTCTGCTCAGCATGAATATCAGGGTCGCCACTGAAGACCAGCTTCAGAATGCCGTTATATTGGCTAGGATCGCAGAACTGGAAATAGCCGTCGAGAACGGCACCTATGCCATTCTGTTGCCAGAACTCGATCATCGCCTCCGGAACCTTGCCCTGATAGTGGCCAAGATCAGGCCCAGCAATCCCATTTTCTGGGGAGCCGAAGTCCTGGACGATAGAATCGAGCCTTGCTTGATAGTTGTTCACGCGACCTCCAATCGAAAATAGACATAGGCGGAAAAGCCAGCGGCTATGGACTATGACATGGGAATATTGCCCGGGCCACCCTGCCCCTTGCCCGAGCCTCCCGATCCCTTGGATCCCGACTTGCCCGATTTCGACGATTTGCCATCCTCGCAGATCTTGAGGTCCACATTGGTAGCCTCGCCTTTGTCCTTGGCTTTCTGCGCATGATCATTGAGCTGTTGCAATCTGGTTTTGTCGGAATTGGGACCTACTTTGGACCACTGCGAACCGATCGACCGGTTCGTAGACCGCGGGCCCATGCCGCCGTTTTCCGTCGAAAGCCGTCCTGTACCACCGGCGGACAAATCCGGTGTGTGAATGACATCCATCGTCTTGATATCCTTCGTTGCCGCATTCCTTGCAGCTTTCGCCGTCGTGCTTGGATCCTGCTTCAAGATTTCTGCAGCTCTGTTCTTGATCCAGGCTTCCCGGGCGTTCGCCCGATCCATAGCATCGTTGGCGCCTCGGCCGATTTTCTCGTAAGTATCCATATTATTAAGGAGCGTGTCTGGTGGGATCTCGTTGATGGCGTCCTGCTGCTCCTTGAGCTGGCGCTTGAATTCCTCGATCTGATCGGGGGTCGATCCTTCCGGTGGATTGAAACAATCGATCTCTCCACAGTCCACGCAGGGCTCTGCAGCTTCCTGCTCCTTGGTTTGGGTCTCGGCAGCCTCGTTCGCGCCCTCCATATAACTTGCAATGGCCTCGGCCGCCGCTCGGCCCGCCATGCCCCCGACCCTCGATCCGATCGCACGACCGATCCACGCTCCAACCGGCCCACCAAAGACACCTCCGATGGCTCCGCCTAAAGCGCCGCCCGCGATTTGACCACCGATCTGGCCTACGGTTCCAGCCGCCACTGACGTCATGACGCGGCACCGTTGAGAGCGTTACCAAAACGTAGCGCATCGACCGTATGCCCGATCAATTCCTTGACCCGGGCATCCGGCGTTGCATCTTTCTCCTGGATGAAGCTTCTCACTTCCGGAAGATCGGCGGCCTTACCGTCGGACATCACCATCACATAAGCCCAACGCGCACGCCCGCGTTCGGTCCGAATCCCCAGTTCATCGGCAGTTCGCTCGCTGGCCAGCGTGGCACCCCACACGAAATCGTCGTCCACGCCCGAAAAATGCGGCGGCGTGTTCTTTTTGAGGAACCGCGCGATCCGCAGCCGCGAGGAATGAAGCATGGCTGCCTTCAACCTCTCCATCTGATCCGGTTCCAGCCGGAGCGGACCGATGGTCGCATCCGGCATGTTGTCGGCCTTACGCGCCCGCCGAACACCCCCATAATCCGGCCCATTGAAAACGACGCCATCTGCCGGCCCGAGAAAACGGGCGAACTGCGATCTTGTCAGGATCGGCAGCACCGCGCCGAGAACATTGGGATCCCAGTGGCGGAAGAGAACCCGCTCATAGCGCGGCTTTTCCGTCCCGCCCTGCTGTTCACCCCCCACGCCTTCGCGTGGAATCATGACCTCGTTCAGCGTCCGAAGATGCCGGTAGAGTGCATCTGACCCTGCAGGGCACGACCAATAGACCGCGCAGTTGTGATGCGTATCGAGCCATTCGACATGTGATCGCATCGATGCCGACAACACCTCGGCCATCCATGGTCCTGCACGACGAAAATCGAGAGGTACCCCCTCCAGGAACAGCGAGCGGCAAGATATTGCTTCGGACGCAAGTGCATCCGGCAGATCATCAAAGGCACCCCCGTCCAGCACCACGACGACAGGCCCGCTCATCTCATCGACGGCATGCCTTAGAATGCGAGCAGACTCGGCGATATCAGGCAGATCGATTACTGGGGTCGCTTCCATCATCACATCCTTACAAAGGGCGTGGACGACTTCGCCATCTGCCGCAGGCAAGACGGCTGCTGCCCGGGACCGCCTTTCTTGAAGTTGATCTGATTGCCTTCGATATCGATTTTCAGTGCATAGAGGCGGATGCCGGTCTTGTTGATTTCGATGTAGCCGCCGGGAGCGGAAAGGAAGATCTTGTCCTCCGCGAAGACTTCCCAGACTTTTGATTCGCCGCGGTATTTTTCACCCGCCACAAGGCCATAGAGCTTGCCGACATTGACGGTGATCTTCTCGCCGACGACCGTGCCTTGCGATTTTCCGATGTTGGTATTCTGTTCCTCGCCGATCGTGACGCTCTGTATCTTTCCGACCGCCAGGTTCTGCTGCTTGCCGACGTTGATCATCTCCGTCTGGCCGATATTGGTGACCTTGCTCACGCCAATCTGTTCGGCCTTCGCGACACCGACGCTGGTGGACTGAAAAGAGCCGACAATCGTGTTCATGATCCCTGGCAAGGGAAAGAGGCTGGACGCGTCCTCCCCGACACCGGTACCAGAGCTGGCAAGGGCCGTGCCCGCATCGGAGCGCGGGCTGGGGCCTGAGACAACGCCCTGCCGGCTGCCAAGACCGCCGATACTCAGGAAGCCCAGCGCCGAGGAAGCAAGTGTGCCGGCAAAAGCAGCAAGGCCAGGCCCGCCTCCTCCGGCGATCTGACCGGCCTGTGAAAGCAGGCCCGCCGTCTGGCCCGACATTCCCTGGACCGCTCCCATCAGCGCCATCGCCATCGGCCCCGTGCCGCCGACGACCGTATTCATCGAGCCGCCGACCTCGTGTTTCTGGTTGCCGCCCACTTCGACCGTGCGGTTGGCGCCGATCGCCGAGACTTCGTGGCGGTCGATACGTTTGGTGCGGTCGTTCAGCACCCGCGTGGTCTGGTCCTTCTGGGCATGGAAGAACATGTTCTCCTGGCCGGCCTCGTCTTCGAAGGTCATTTCGTTGAAGCCGGTGCCCTTATGGGTGTTGGAGCGCATGACCATGCGCGTCTTGTTGGCCGGCAGGTCGTAGGGGACCGTGTTGCTCGGATTCGGCACCACGCCTGTCACCAGCGGCCGGTCGGGGTCGCCGTCGACGAAGGCGACCATCACTTCCATGCCGATGCGCGGAATGACCTGCGCGCCCCAGGTGCCGCCGCCCCAGACCTGGCTGACGCGCACCCAGCAGGTGTCGGAGCCGTCCTTCTTGGCCTTGCGGTCCCAAGGGAACCACAGCTTGATGCGGCCGTACTGGTCGGGATGGATCTCCTCGCCGGAAGGGCCGGCGACGATCGCCACCTGCGTGCCTTCGATGCGCGGCCGCTTGGTCTCGCGGTGCGGCGTCATCGGCACCCGCGACGGCACGGCTTCGAAGGTGTTGGTATATTCCGGCTCGTTGCTGTTGGTCTCGTAGGAGCGGTCGACGACGGTATGGGTCGTCTTCACCACCACATGCTCCTCATAGACGTGGTCGGGGTGGGCGACCTCGTAGGGGGTGAAGCGGCGTCCCGCCTCGATGATGCGCGATGTGGAGCCGCCGAAGACCCGGTCATGATCGGCTTCGGAAGCCTGCATCCTCAGTTTTTCCGCCCGCTCCGCCTCGGCGACGGAGGAAATGCGCGCCGGATATTCGTAGAGCTCGCGCTTGGCCGCTTCCGGCATCTGCACCAGCGATGGTGTCATCGTGCCCGGCACCATGCGCGGCGTCTCGAAGTTCCAGTCGGCACCGGCCCGCTGCCCCGGCACATAGGAATAACGCCGGCTCCACTCGGTGATGTGGTTGCGGTCGGCCGAGCCCTGCGCAAGGCGGACCCGCCCCTCGCCCTGCGCCGAAGGCGACGGGCCGAGCCAGGATTGGGCGCTGTCGGCCACATGCAGCTTGTGTTTGCCTTCCTCGTGCGAGAACCAGTAGAACAGGCCATCCTCTTCAAAGCGGCGGGTGAGATAGGCGAGATCGGTTTCGTTCCACTGCACCGAATAATGCTGCGGCGGTGGTGGTGTGATCACGCCCGAGGTATCGGGCGCCGGGATGCCGTGTTCGGAAAACAGCGTCTCGACGATATCGACCGCGGTCTTGTCCATCCATATGCGGCAGTCGGAGCGGCGCGACAGCAGCCACATCTGCGGCCTGAGCACCATGGAATAGGATCTGAGGCCGCGGGTGATCGGCGGCCCCTCGTTGAGTTCGGTCACCAGGCCGTTGAACGGCCGGCGCACGCCGCCTTCGCCGTCGCCCTGCTGGACCTCGACCGAAACATCCATCAGCCGGCCGATCAGTTCCTCCGGCTTGACCGACGGCTTCTTGGCGCGGGCCGATAGCTTGATCTCGAACAGTGACGAAATCCCTTCCTCGATCGTCACCCGCTCCGGCAGAAGCTGGTCCTCGCCGAGCGGCGAGACGATCCTGAGGATTCGGCTCGCCTGGATGAAGTCCGCGGCGGACGACATGTCGTTCATCGATAGGGACCTCTCAGCCTGCGGCCGCAGCAGATGCTTCCGAGAAGCGTTTCAGAAAGCCGTCGACAAGGGTGCGCCGATCGAAATAGTGAAGAAGTTCCAGGCGGTTGTTATTGCCGTTGAAATAGGCGGCTGCCATCGGCCGCTCGTCGGCCTTCTGGATGAAGGTGACCGCCGGATTGCCGTAAAGCAGACGGGTCGGCGCCGGATCCTCGCCGTAGATGGGAAAGAAATTCAGCGTGACGGAGGCCTTCTGATGCTCAAGCGCCTTGGCGGTGAACATATTCTTCTTGCCAAGATAGCGGTGCATGACCGTCGTGCGGCCATTTGGACGGGTCGTCAGCTGCGTTCCGGATTCGAAGAATTCCGAAAGCAACTCCCGCGCCCCCGGCGAGCCCTGCAGCTTGCGGCCTTTGAAATAAACGTCTTCGCCGATGGCGAGGGTATAAACGCTGCGCATCACCTGAAGATGGCTGGTTCCTATCCCTTTGACGCCCTTGATCTTGAAGCTGGGCGCGACCATGCCGAAAACGCTTTCGTCGAATACTTCCTCGACGATGAGATGGTAGTTCGTCAGTTTCACATTATCGATGGCCAATCCGCCCATGGGAAAGACTTCCTTCAGCTCGCGACGAGGATGGAGTGAACGGGCGCCACGATCGGCGCCCGTTCCAGGCGGATATCAGGCGGCCTTGGTGGTCGCGAGATCGTAAGAAGCGATCATCGGCGACTGCGGCGAGTGCTTGTCGTCGTAAGGCGTGTACTTCACTTCCATCTTGGTGAAGTTCAGCTTGATCGTCTCGACCGGGCGGTCACCGTTGGAATCGATCGAGTAGCTGGCGATCAGCGTATTCTCGAGCGAATACTCGATATAGGTGTCGCCGGGATTGCCCGTGGTGACGAGATGGATGACGGAGCGCTTGCCGGTGCGGCCGGAGCAGGCCTCCTGGAAGAGCTTGGTCGACGACGAATCGCTGACCTTGGTGAGGATCACTTCCGAAACGGTCGGCTCGGAAGCTTCACGGTTGGCCGCCGAACCAGCGGAGGTGTTCATGTTGCGGGAAACGTTCCAGTGGATGGCTTCGATATCCATCCACTTGCGATGCTGCTCGTGGGTCGCATCACCCTGGATCCCGTCGATCTGAAGATAAATCGGCATGCTGTAAGCTCTCCTATTGGCGGTTGAGTGCCTAGTTGCGTCTAAGGCGTAGTTGCCTTTCTTCTCGCTGCTCCCCGAGTGCGCTTGCGGCTCGGGGTTACTTCATCCGACAACCGGTTTTCCCCCGGCGTGCCGAATTCCTGCGGGGCGGCCTGCTCGGCATCGAGGCCGAAGCGATGGCCGTCATAATTGATGGCGATCCCTTGGATCTTTTTCCCGGCCGCAACGGCATCGAGGAAAAACGTCGATAGAATGGGCAGGAGGTCGCGCGCGATCATCACCTCGATCGCGCGAGCGCCCATCTCGCTCATGCGGGCGCGCGAAATCAGCGCTTGCCGTGCCTCCGCCGATAGTGACAGCGCCGTGCCGTAGCTCGTACCCACCCGCTCGCGGATGCGGCCGATCTGGATGTCGACGATGCCCGACAGCGTCTCGGGCCCGAGCGGCATGAAGGGCAGCACCGTCGTGCGGCCGAGGAAGGCCGGCTTGAAATGCTTCTGCAATTCCGGCAGCAGCAGCGCTTCCAGCGCTTCCGCCTCCGGCATCGTCTCGGGATCGGCGGCAAGTGCGGCGATCATTTCCGAACCGGTGTTGGCGGTCATGACGATCGTGGTGTTCTTGAAATCGATGTCGCGGCCTTCGCCGTCACGCAGCGTTCCCTTGTCGAACACCTGATAGAAAATTTCCTGAACGCCGGGATGGGCCTTGTCGATCTCGTCGAGCAGCAGCACGCCGTAGGGTCTGCGCAGCACCGCCTCGGTCAGCACACCGCCTTCGCCATAACCGACATAGCCGGGCGGCGAGCCGAGGAGCATGGAAATCTTATGCTCCTCCTTGAACTCGGACATATTGATGGTCGTCAGATAGCGGCTGCCGCCATAGAGCATGTCGGCCAGCGACAGCGCCGTTTCGGTCTTGCCGGTGCCGGACATGCCGACGAGCAGAAAGACGGCCGGCGGCCGGCGCGGATCGGAAAGTCCGGCGCGCGAGGCCCGCATGGCCGAAGCAATGCGTTCGATCGCCGCGTCCTGGCCGAGCACCTTCTCCTTCAGGCGCGCGTCGAGCGTCTTGACGGTTTCGATCTGGTCCGCCAGCAGCTTGCCGACAGGAATTCCGGTCCAGCGGGCCACGATGGCGGCAACGACTTCCTTGTCGACAACGCGCGGCAGCAGGGCCGTTTGATCGGCCACTGCCGCGAGTGTCCGTTCCGTCACGGCAAAGGCGGCGCGCGCGGCTTCCGCGGTCATGGCCTGCGGCGGGAAAGGCGCGACATTCGTGCCGTCGCCGGCACTGTCCGCCGGCGCCAACGGGACGATGGCGTCGTCCGGCGAGAAGAACTCCTCCAGCCGGTCGGCCTCGCGGACGAGCCGGTTTTCTTCCTCGAATTGCGACCGGAGCGCTTCGATCTGCGCAACGATCTCTTGCTGCTTGCCGGCGATTTCGCCAAGCCGGGCGGCCTTTTCCGGTGTCTCGGGTTCTCGCGCAAGCCAGTTCGCCTCGGTTTCCAGGAGATCGCGCTCGTCGGTAAGCTGTTTCAAAGCCTCCGGCCTAGTCTGCCGGGCCAGCGCCACGGCGGCGGCAGCCGTGTCGATCAGGCTGATCGCCTTGTCAGGAAGCTGCCGGTCCGGCAGGTATCGTGCCGAAAGGCGGACGGCGGCGACGATCGCCTCGTCGCGGATGCGCACCTTGTGATGGATTTTCAGGCTCTGCGCCACGCCGCGCAGCATCCGGATTGCGGCCTCTTCGTCCGGCTCGCGGACATGCACGGTCTGGAAGCGGCGGGTAAGGGCAGCATCCTTCTCGATGAAGCGCTTGTATTCGCTCCATGTCGTTGCCGCGATCGTCCTGAGTTCTCCCCGCGCCAAAGCCGGCTTCAGGATATTGGCGGCATCGCCTTGCCCTGCCTGTCCGCCGGCGCCGATCAGCCCGTGCGCCTCGTCGATGAACAGAATGATCGGCTCCGGCGATGTCTTTACCGCGTCGACCACGCCGTGCAGGCGCCGTTCGAACTCGCCTTTGACGCCGGCACCGGCCTGCAGCAGGCTGAGGTCCAGCAGCAGCAGCTTCACATCCTTCAGCCGGGCCGGGACATTGCCGGCGGCGATCTCCAATGCCAGCGCTTCCGCCACCGCGGTCTTGCCGACACCCGCCTCGCCGACGAGGATCGGATTGTTCTGCCGACGGCGCGTCAGAATATCGATCAGCTGCCGCAACTCACCGTCGCGGCCGATGACGGGATCGATGCGGCCCGCGCGGGCGTCGGCCGTCATGTCGTGGGTGTAGAGCCGCAAAAATTCATTGCCCGCCGATGTCGCGGCCGGCACAGAAAGCTGGTCCGACGGGCCAGGGGCCGCCTTCTCCAGCAATTTGTCGAGCATTGCCCGGTCGAGATTGCGGATCGAGGGGGCGATGCCGCGCACAACCACCCGTAATGCCGAATCGCCGGTCAGGGCGGCGAGCAGGTCGGCCAGCAGCACGACATTACGGCCGCACTGCAGCGATGCAACCAGGAATGATTCCCGGCCAAGGGCGAGCAGGTTGGGGGAGAGCGCCAGCGCCGCGCCGGCCTCCCGCGAAATGTCGGCGATCGCCGCGTCGAGCTCCGTTCTCAGCATTTCCGAGGAGAGCTTGAGCTCTTCGAAAACGGCGGAAAACGCCGCAATATCAAGAAGGGAGCGAAGCCAATGCGCGACATCCACGACGGCGTGCTGATGGCGCACAGCGAGCGAAGCCGCTGTCTCAAGACCGACACGTAAATTGGGCTCAAGCGTTCTTATCAGACGATTGAGATCGATATTCGACATCCGCAAGTCCCGTTTATTCGACGAAATTCAGTGCGTCCTCTTGATGCGAAGCAACAACTAGGGCGCTCATAAACCCTTGTCCAGAAGAAAAACGACTCTATTTTCCAAAATGAGCATATCTTGAAGTTGTCATAAATCCGTCATCACCTGGAGATGGTTGACAACCCAATACAAGCCGCACAAAATGCCGATCCGCCGCGGTATTTTTAGATTTTTGAGGTATTTAACAGCGTGAATGTCCGAGAAATCATAGATCCACTTGAACAAAATTATCCGTGCGGAGAAAACGTGCGGACTAATACTGCGTCACGTGAAATATACTATAGAATTAAAGATGCCAGAAACGCCGCACGTACAGCCGAACGTAGTATTTCACCAGGAGACGTTATTACGCTTGCACCCGCTTGGCACGATGTTAGCAATCTTGGATTGCAAATCCTTTCTTCCCGGAGCAAAGACATAGAAGTATTGGCCTGGCTTGCCGAAGCGCAGCTGCGGCTGCGCGGCTTCTCAGGATTGCGCGACGTCTACGTTGCAACCGCGTCGCTTTTAGACAAGTATTTCGACACTTTGCACTCGATCGGAGACGGCGATTTCGAGGAGCGGTTCGCTCCTTTTGCGGGTCTTAACGGCGTCGGCGGCGAAGGCACGCTTATCCAGGCTATTCGTTTGACTTCATTGATCCCGGACGGAAAATTCGCCCAGTTTTCGCTCTGGGATTTCCAGCTTTCGCAGCGGCCGAACGAAGCCGAGCGGCGCAAGGACTTGCAGCAGGCGGCGGCAGAAGCCGGTGTCGCTCAGATGTCAGCCCATCTCAGCGTGGTGACCGAGTGCATCGCCGCTTTCGACCGCATGATCGAAATACTTGACATGCACTGCGGGGATCAGGCGCCACCCAGTTCGAATACACGCAATGCTTTGCAGGAAGCAGCATCTGCAATTCGGATGCTCGCCGGCATCGAGGCTCCCTCGGTCATATCCGAAACCCCTGCCGCGCAAGGCTCCGAGCCGCTGCCGGCAACCGATCTCGGTGAGGCCGAGGCCGTCCGCATGCAGCCCGTCGGCGCCGAGATGATTCGTTCACGCGAAGAGGCCTTCGAACTGCTCGCTGCCGTTGCGCGCTATTTCCGTCGTACCGAACCCCATTCACCGATCTCCATGTCGATCGAGACGCTGGTGCGCCGCGGCCGCATGGATTTTTCCGAGCTTCTTGCCGAACTCCTGCCTGAGCAGCACACGCGCAATGCAGTGCTGACGGCGGCCGGCATACAGCCCGTAACCGACAGGGGGAGCTAGCGGCCTGAGGTCGGGCCCTGCCCGGCCGCAATCTGGAGCATCCGCAATTCGCAATCCGCCGATGAGACGAAGGAGAGCCTCGATGGCAAGTGTACATGAGAAACTGGAACGGGTTCGCAAGCCGCGGGTCCATATCAAATATGAAGTGGAAACCGAAGGCGCGATGGTGGTGAAGGAGCTGCCTTTCGTCGTCGGCGTGCTCGGCGACTTCTCCGGCAATCCGACACAACCGCTCAAGGCTTTCGGCGAGCGCAAGTTCGTGCAGGTCGACCGCGACAATTTCGACGACGTCATGCGCCGCATGACGCCGGGCCTGACGCTCTCGGTCGAGAACACCCTGGAAAAGGACGGAACCGAGCTTCCGGTTTCGCTGAAATTCGAAAGCATGGCCGATTTCGAGCCCGGCGCAGTCGTCGATCAGGTGCCGGCGCTGAAGGCACTGCTCAACGCCCGCAACCAGCTGCGCGATCTGATGAGCAAGGCGGACCGCTCCGAGGAGCTCGAGCGTCTGCTCGAGGATATCTTGCAGAACAAGGCCGATCTCTCGCAGCTGGTGGCCCAGCTTGGCGGAGACAAAGCCGAAGACGCGAAGGACGTGTTGAACTGAGTGCCCGGGATCGCGGACCGATAGCGGCCCGCGCGCTCAATTCCTGAAGAGTCGTTGTCCGGCAGCGGCCCCTTTTGAAGGGAACCCCTCACACCCCGAGGGCCGCCGCTTTCGCAAAAAAGGATCGATAGATGACCGCCGAAACGCAATTGCAGACAAAGGAAGAAGTAGGCTTCACACCTGATGAGAACCTGCTCTCGAAGGTGGTTGCGGCAACCCGCCAGACCGAGCCCGACCGTGCGCAGGACCTTCTGCGCACGCTCACCGATCAAGCCCTGAAGGGCACCGTCACCTATGATCGGAACCTGACGATCACCTTGAACAACGCTATTGCCGAGATCGACAAGGCGATATCAAGCCAGCTCGCGGCAATCATGCAGTCGCCGGAGTTCACCAAGCTCGAAGGAGCCTGGCGCGGCTTGAACTATCTCGTCAAGAATTCAGAGACCAGCGCCAATCTGAAGATCCGCGTGCTCAATGCATCCAAGCGCGATGTCGCCAAGGATCTGGCAAAGGCCGTCGAATTCGACCAGTCCAGGCTTTTCAAATCGGTCTATGAAGACGAATTCGGCACGCCGGGCGGCGAACCGATGGGCGCGCTGATCGGCGATTACGAATTCGACAATTCCTTCGACGACGTCCAGCTTCTGCAGGGTGTCTCGATGATCGCCGCAGCCGCCTTCGCGCCGTTCATCTCGGCGGCAAGCCCGCGCATGTTCGGCTTCGAGGATTTCCGCGAGCTGGCAAAGCCCCGCGATCTCGAAAAGATTTTCGAGACGGTCGAATATGCCAAGTGGCGGAGCCTGCGCGAAAGCGATGATTCCCGCTTCGTGACGCTCGCCATGCCGCGTGTGCTCGCCCGCATGCCCTACGGTCCGAAGACCAGCCCGATCGAAGAATTCAACTTCGACGAAACCGGCGGCTCCAAGACCGGCGAGCTGCCGCACGGCTCCTACTGCTGGATGAACGCGGCCTATGTGATGGGCACGCGCCTGACCGAAGCCTTCGCCAAGAACGGCTGGTGCACCGCGATCCGCGGCGCGGAAAACGGCGGCAAGGTCGAAGGCCTGCCGATGCACATCTTCTCCAGCGACGACGGCGACCTCGACCTGAAATGCCCGACGGAAGTCGGCATTACCGATCGACGCGACGCCGAACTCGGCAAGCTTGGCTTCCTGCCGCTCTGCCACTACAAGAATACCGACTATGCGGTGTTCTTCGGGGCACAGACGGCGCACAAGCCGAAGCTCTACGACCGGCCCGAAGCCACTGCCAATGCGGCCGTTTCAGCCCGTCTGCCCTATATGATGGCGACCTCGCGCTTCGCCCATTATCTCAAGGTCATGGGCCGCGACAAGATCGGTTCCTTCATGGAGGCGGAAGATTGCGAGGCCTGGCTCAATCGCTGGATCTCCAACTATGTCAACGCCAATGACGATGCCGGCGAGGAATCGCGGGCGAAATATCCGCTGCGCGAGGCGAAGGTCACTGTCCAGGAAATTCCCGGCAGGCCGGGCGCCTACAACGCCGTGGCCTGGATGCGTCCGTGGCTGCAGATGGAGGAATTGACCACCTCGCTGCGCATGGTCGCGCGGATTCCTTCGAAGAACTGATGAAATCAGGCTCCGGCGCGGCTGAAACCGCCGCGCCAAGCTCTTCCGAAACATGTGGTCAGGTCGACGATGGGTTCCAGCACTGAATGGCGGCGCCGGGCGGATCAGCTGATTACGCTGATCGACGAGGCGCTGAACAGGCAAGTCAATGCCATCCTCCACCATCCCGATTTTCAGGCGATGGAGGCGAGATGGCGTGGGCTTGCCATGCTCGTGCGCGAGGCAAGCCGCAGCGGCGAGGTGAAGGTCAAGCTTCTCAGCGTCAGCTGGCGTGAGCTCGCGCGCAGCATGGAGCGTGCCAGCGATTTCGACCAGAGCCACCTCTTCGAACTGATCTACAGCCGCGAATTCGGCATGCCGGGCGGCGAACCCTACGGGCTGCTGGTCGGAGACTATCATCTTTCTCCGCGCGATCCCGCCGACGGCGATTCAGTCAGCACGCTGTCGCAGATCGGCATGGTGGCGGCCGCCGCCTTCTGCCCCTTCGTCGCGGGTGCCGCGCCGCTGTCGATCGGGCTTGAGGATTTTCACGAAATGAACCGGGTCAACGACTTTTCCTGGCTAGCCACCGAGGCGGACCGTATCCGCTGGAACGGTCTTCGCGCCCGCGAGGATTCACGTTTCCTCGGGCTCGTCGCGCCGCGCATCCTGATGCGCCCGCCGCTTGCGCCGCATGCGCGCGATCGCAATGACGCCTTTCCCTTCCGCGAAAGCATTGCCGCCGACGGCAGTTCGCTGCTCTGGGGCAACGCCGCTTTCGCCTTTGCGACCGTCGTCATCCGCAATTTCATCGCGTCCGGCTGGTTTGCGGAGATCCGCGGCGTCACGCAGGATGCGGTCGATGGCGGCCTGCTGGGTGCTAGCGAATTGCCGCCTTATGACTTCGGCACGGAGAGCAACGGATTATCAGCCCAGGCGCCGGTCGAAATTCAGCTGACCAGCAGCCAGGAGCAGCAGTTCTGCGATCTCGGCATCATCCCGGCCGCGACCACCTATCTCTCCTCTGCGGCGATCTTCAATTCCAATCAGTCGCTGCATGCACCGCCGCATTATTCCAATGAGCATGCACGCCAGAACGCCCGCCTCGCCGCCATGCTGCAATATGTGCTCTGCGCCTCGCGCTTCGCGCATTATCTCAAGGTCATCATGCGCGACGAAATCGGCCAGCTCTCCGATGCGATCTCGATCGAGCGCAAGCTCATGGACTGGCTGAGCGCCTATACGCTCGGCAATGACGACGCCGACATTGCGCTGCGCACCCGCTTTCCGCTGCGCTCGGCCGGCATCGGCGTCGCCGAAATCCCGGGAAAGCCCGGCAGCTTCTCCTGTACGGTCCGGCTGCAGCCGCATTTCCAGCTCGATGACGTTGCCACGAGCTTCCATCTCATCGCCGAGACCGCAACCACGGGCCAGATCCTGAGCCGCCCGGTTGCCATACCCGAGAGGATGTCCGCATGACGCTTTCCGCCAGCATCGCCCAATCGCTCAGCGACAACGCCCTCGAGGACGCGCTCGAGGAGGTCAAGGCGCATCTGAAGGCCAAGCCCTCCGATCAGGAGGCGCGGCATCTCTATATCGATCTTCTCGTCCTTGCCGGGGAATATGAGCGGGCGGACAATCAATGCAGCCTTGCCGCGACCCTCTCGCCCGACGCGACGATGGGCTTTGCCCTGCTGCGCAACGAACTTCGGGCGATGGCGGCACGCGACGCGTGGTTCGAAAGCGCTGCGCTGCCGGAATTTCCGCAAGGGCCGAGCGAACTCGACAGGCTCGCCGTCCGCCTCGGCATCGCCCATCGTGATGGCGATGCGGAGGCGACGAAAACGGCGCTCGCTGCGCTCGAAGACCTCAGGGGCGAGCGCCAGCTGATCTGGAACGGCAAGGCGGTCTCCGATTTCCGCGACCTCGACGACCGCACGCCGCACGCTCTCGAAGTCATCATGACCGGCGGCGGTTATCTCTGGATCGACTTCGCCAAGATATCAGCCCTGTCGATCGAGCCGATTGCCCGGCCGCGAGATCTCGCCTTCCGTCGCGCCGAATTGACGCTGATCGACGGCGCCGCTGCATCGGTGCTTCTGCCGGCGGTTTATCATGGCACCGGCAAGGATGCGGCGCTGAGGCTCGGACGCGAAACCGAATGGGTCGAGGAAGCGAGCGGCATCACCACCGGCCGCGGCCAGCGCTGTTTCCTCGCCGGCGACGAACTCGTCTCCTTCCACGACACCCAAAGTGTGGAGATCGTGCCGGCAAGCTCTGCCGGCAGGCAGGTCGCGCATGGCTGATCCGCTCGAACGCTACCGGCTGCGCGACCGCGTCCTGTCCCGCTCGATCCTCGACAGGCTGATCGACGAGGCCCCGGATCGCGCCGCCGATCCGCCGATGAGCTTCGTCGACCAGGTCCGCGAGGTCAGGGAGGCGATCCGCCGCGATCTCGAAGCGCTGCTCAATACGCGGCGATGCCCGACGACGCCACCGACGGGCCTTTCCGAATTGCGGGACGCGCTGGTGAGCTACGGCGTCGACGGCATCGTCTCAGCAAATCTGATGACCGACCAGGCCAAGCTCAAGCTGGCGGAAGCGATCGAGCGGCGGGTTGCGCTGTTCGAGACGCGGCTTGCCGATATCAGGGTGACGATCCTGAAAAGCCGGACGATGACCGAACGGGCGCTGCGCATGCGCATCCAGGCGACCTTCCGCCTGCATGAGGGCATGCCGCCGATCAGCTTCGAATCGACCATCGATCCGTCGACCCAGCGTGTCCTCGTGGAGGCGGCGCATGGCTGAAGGTTTCCTGCACCGCTACAATGAGGAATTGCTGGCGCTGCGCCGCCGGGCCGCGCGCTTTGCCGACGCTTTCCCCAAGATCGCCGGACGCCTGCGCATGACCGGCGACGTCGCGGACGACCCGCATGTGGAACGCCTGATCCAGAGTTTCGCCTATTCGGCCGCGCGCGTGCGTCAGAAGCTCGACGACGAATTTCCCGAACTGACCGACGGCCTGCTTGAAACGCTCTATCCGCATTATCTCGCACCCCTGCCCTCGATGAGCATCGTCAAGTTCCGCCCAGGCGACACCCTCGCCTCGGTCCAGACCGTGCCCCGCCACACGGAGGTGCTCGCCGAGCCGGTGAGAGGCGAAGCCTGCCGCTTCCGCACCACGCAGGACGTCGAGATGGCGCCGATCGAGATCGCCAGTGCTGCGCTTTCCGGCCAGCCGATCAATGCGCCGGTTTCGGCCTATGCCGGCGTTGCCGGCTGCCTCAGGCTCTCCATTCGCAGCCTCGACGCCCGCAAGCCCTTCGGCAGCCTCGGCGTCAGCCGGCTGCGCCTGCACATTCCCTCTGCCTGGCAGCAGGCCGTGGCGATCTACGAACTGCTTGCCAACCACACGCTCGGCATCGCGCTTGCCAAACATACAGACGACCGTTCGCCGATCTTCCTGCCGGCAAGCAACCTGAAACCCGTCGGCTTCGAGCCGGAAGAGGCCATGCTGCCTTATCCGGCGCCGAGCTTCATCGGCTACCGGCTGCTCACCGAATTTTTCGCTCTGCCCAGGAAATTCCTGTTTCTCGATATCGAAGGGCTCGACGCCTGGCGAGGGGAAACGCTGGAACTCTTCGTCTACCTCGGGGAAAGCGACGCCAAACTCGAGCGGGCGGTTTCGGCCCGCGACTTCGCGCTCAACGCCACGCCCGTCGTCAACCTGTTTCGCCAGGTCTGCGAGCCGATCGCCGTCGACGGCACCCGCACGGAATACCGTCTGCTGCCGGATGCGCGCCGTCAGAAGACCCGCGAGATTTACTCGATCGACCGCGTACTGCTGACCGGATCGCGCGGCCAGGAGGAATTCTGCCAGCCCTTCTTCGGACGATCGCAACGCGCAGGCGCGAGCGCGACCTACTGGCAGGCCTCTCGCCGTTTCGACGAAGACGACAGGACCAGCGATATGGACATCGCCTTCGTCGATCGGCAGCGCCGGCCGGCCGGTCCGGTCGATACGGTGGCGAGCGTCGATACGCTCTGCCTCAACCGCGACCTGCCGGAACAGCTTCCCTTCGGCGGCGGCCACCCCTTGCTGCAGCTCGCCTCCGGCCATGAGGCGGTGGCGGGCGTCGAGGCGCTGATCCCCCCGACACCGTCGGTCAGAATGAACGATCAGGACGGGCGGAACTGGCGGCTGATGTCGCATCTCCTCCTCAACCATCTGTCGCTGTTCGACAATGAGGGGGCCGCATTGAAGGACATCCTGTCGCTCTATGCTTTCCGCGACAGTCCCGAGACCAAGCAGTTCGCCGATGCACTGGTCAGGATCAAGGCCGCCAGTTCGACCGCCCGTCTCGGCAGCGGCGGCATGGTGCCCGGTACCGAGATCGCGCTGGAATTCGATCCGGCCGCGATCGACCGGCCTTCGGCCTTCCTGTTCGGCAGCGTGCTCGACCGTTTCTTCAGCCTCTACACCTCGGTCAACAGCTTTACCCGGCTCACTGTCGGCATGAAGGGACAGTCGAGGCCGATCGCCCGCTGGCCGGCGCGCGCCGCCGAACGCCCGCTTCTCTGAGAAAGGAACGCCAGCCGATCATGGACATGCAAGCCGCCAGCAAGCCAGACGCGCTTACCGACCTACTCGAACGCGACCCCGGCCGCTTCGAGCCGGTGACGGCGTTTCGCGTCGCGCAGGCGTCGGTCGGCGAAGGACGGCTAGACGTCGCCTCCCATGTCGGCGTCTCGCCGGCGCCGCTTGCGGTCAGCGGCTACAAGCGCAAGGCCGGCCGCGCCACCGTGCGCAGCGCACTTGCCGGCCTCGTCGGAGCGCTCGGCTCCATGCCATCGGCCTATAATGAACTCATCATGCGCGAGGAGCGCAACCGATCGCGGGGGTTGGCGAGCTTTTTCGATCTGTTCGGCGCGCGCATGGCGGAGCTCTTCGCCGACGCCTGCGAGAAATACCGGATTGCGAGGCGCCTGCGCTGGGGCGGCGCTTGGGCAAGCAATGCCTTCGTCACCACGCTGCTGTCGCTGACCGGCTTCGGCACCAAGCGGCTGGTCGAACAGAGCGGCGTCGACGAGGAGTTGATCCTGCGCTTTTCCGGCTTCTTCGCGGCGCGCAACCGCAACACCGTCAACCTCCGCGCCATGCTTGCCGAATTCAGCGGCCTGCCGGTCGAGATCGAATTATTCCGCGGCCGCTGGCTGAGCATTCCGCCGGAAGAGCGCAGCCGGATGGGCCAGCCGCAGGGCGTGCAGCTCGGGGTCAATGCCACGGCCGGTGCAGCCATCCACGATTTCAGCGGCGGCTTTCGCGTCGTCATCGGCCCGCTCGGTTACGCCGATTATTTCACGCTTGCGCCGGGCGGACGGGCCATCACCGAACTCTTCGCCCTGACCCGACTCTATGTCGGCTCGGCGCTCGAGTTCGACATACAGGTCGTGCTGAAGAAGGAGGACGTTCCCTTCTGCCGGCTCGGCCAGGCAGGGGATCTGCCACGTCTCGGCTGGAACAGCTGGGCGAGGGTCGCACCGGCGGCAAAGGACAGCGGCGATGCGGTCATCGTCGAACGCCTGTCGGCCGAGATGCGGTGAGGAGATGAGGATGCGGCTCGAACTGAGAGAGATCACCGGCGACGCGGCGACAATGGCCGGCCGGCCGAAATGGTTCTTCGAACGCGGTCGGCGCACGCTTGGCCGGGCGCCCGATTGCGACTGGCAGCTGCCGGAGGACAGGCGCTCGATTTCGAAACTTCATTGCATCATCGAGCGCGACCGCGACGGCTTCCTGTTGCGCGACCAGAGCGCCAACGGCTCCCGTGTCGACGGCGTCGCCGTGCATGAAGGCCAGATCGCCAGGCTTTCCGACCGGTCGCGGCTGGAGATGGGCGGACTTGCTTTTTCCGTCCACATCGCCGGCGACAGGGATCGCGAGATCGAGGACCCAGATGCCGGCCTCGTCTTGAGCGACGAACCGTTGACCATTTCCGCAATCCTTGCCGACATCGCGCCGGGCGGTCATACCGCAAACGGCATTCTCGGCGAGCGCACGGCCGACGATTGGAGCTCGTCTGAACAGGGCGGCAAGAAAGGCGCGGCGTCATCCCGCAATGTCGAGATCGGCTGGAGCGGCCCACCGGAGATTCGCATCGTGACCCAGCTTCTGCCGGAAGACTGGAATTCGGAGGAGACCGAATACGGCAGCCATTTGGAACACGGCTCCGCCACCCATGTCGCAGTCCCCATCGCCCAGCGCCGGGCCGCGGCGCTGATCGATATCGTCAACGACAACGATCTGCAGCCCGAATCCGACGGTTTTCCCGCGCTGACCATCGGCCGGCCTGCAGCCCTCGCCGATAGGCTGGAGCCATTCATCGGCCTGCTCGAGGAGGCGATCGAAAGTGCCTATGCCGTCTTCGAGATGAATGCACCGCTCTCCGGGAGCAAGCCGGACCTTCCTGACCGGGAGGAGGCGCTGCTTGCCCGCATCGAGACCCTGCTCGGCCAACAGCTCCAGCTCAATTCTGCGCTCGTCGCCCTCGCCCAGGCGGCGGGACAGCTGGAGCCGCGCAGCCTGGAAGCGCGTGTCGAGACGAGCGCCTGGCGTCGGGACCGGAATTATTGGCGGGCCTACCGGGCGCAATTCGAAAAAGACGGCAAAAGCCGGTCGATCCAAGACATTTTTCGCGATGCCATGCTGGCCGCGATGAACGGCAGAGACACAGGGCCTCGTCCGCAAGACAGCCAGGAAGGACAAGACGCGCATCATGAGGAATGAGAACCGGGTGGCCTGGAGCGAGGGCATGTTCCTTCGCGTGCAGCATTTTCAGCAGGCGGACCGCTGGACCGAACGGCTCGTGCGCACCGCCACGCATGGGCTGGCGCCCTATCCCTGGGGGATATCGGAGATAGGTATCGACCGCGGCGCGCTGGCGATCGGGCAGTTCGCGCTGTCGAATCTGCGCGGCGTGCTGCCCGACGGAACGCCGTTCGAAGCGCCTGTCGATGCCGACCTGCCGCCGCCGCTCGATCTCGACGAGAACACCAAGAATGCGATCGTCTATCTGGCGCTTCCCGCCCGTCAGCCGGGCAAGGCCGATGTGGCATTGAACGGCGGCGCCCAGCGCAACAGCGTCCGGCTCGTCGCTTCGCCCTACGAAGCGCCCGATGCCAATGTCGAGACCGATTTCATGGCGCCGATCGATGTCGGCCGCCTCAGCCTGCGTTATCTCCGGACCGGCGACGAGCTTGCCGGCTATGAGCTGATCGGACTTGCCCGCATCATCGAAGTCCGTTCCGACCGGGCCGTCATTCTCGATCCCGATTACATCCTGCCGAGCCTCAACTGCACGGCCGCCGGCCGGCTGAACGAGCTGATCACCGAGCTTCTCGGCATCGTGCGCCACCGCGCCGAAGCGATCGCTGAACGCATCGGCGATCCCACCATTCGCGGCACGGCGGAAGTCGGCGACTACCTGCTCCTGCAGATCCTCAACCGTGCCGATCCGATGCTCAAGCATATTTCGGCCAATGCGACGCGCATCCACCCGATCGTCCTTTACGAGCACTGCATCCAGCTTGCCGGCGAGCTCGCCACCTTCACGACCGAGCGCAAACGCGCCAGCGATTTCCCGCCCTATCGCCACGACGACCTGAAGGCGACTTTCGCCGCCGTCTTCGACGATCTGCGCGCCTCGCTTTCCTCGGTGCTCGAACAGGCCGCCGTTGCGATCGAGCTTGCCGAACGCCGGCACGGTGTCCGGATCGGCACGATCAACGACCGCACGCTGCTTCGCGATGCCGGCTTCGTGCTCGCCGTCCGGGCAGAGATGCCGGCCGAGGACGTGCGCCGCAAACTGCCGGCGCAGATCAAGGTCGGGCCGGTCGAGCGCATCGCCGACCTCGTCAATGTGGCGCTGCCAGGCATTCCCGTGCGGCCGCTGCCGGTGCTGCCGCGCCAGCTCCCCTATCGCTCCGGCACCATTTACTTCGAACTCGACACCAAGAATCCGCTCTGGAAACAACTCGATACCTCCGGCGCCATCGCCGTGCATCTCGCCGGCGATTTCCCCGGGCTCGAAATAGAACTGTGGGCCCTTAGAGAATGAAGAACGAACCCGCTTCCACCTGGCAAAGCCTGCCGACCATCGTCGAACTCACCGAGGATGGCGTGAAGAAAAAGCAATCCGCCCGCAAGATGGCGGAGATGCTGGACGACGTTCTCGATTTTCCCGAAGGCGGGAAGGGAACGGGACCGGCGGCGGCGTCCGCGACGGGCGGAGCATCGGTCGAATCGCTCGTGCGGGATTTCCGTTTCGGCGCCGAAGACGTGCCGACCCTGGTGCGCTCGGCCGCGCCACTGCTCAACCTTGCCCATGGCCTGCGCTACACGGAAGAGCAGCCCGATATCGATGAACTCAGGGCGGTGGCGATTGCAGCGGTCGGCCGCTACGAGCGGGATCTCGCCAGCGCGCGCATCAGCCCCGAACGGGCGCGCGCCGCCCACTATGTCGTCTGCGCGACGGTCGACGACGTCGTGCTCAGCAAAGCCTGGGGCGTGCGTGCCGGCTGGGCCCGTTCGGGCCTCGTCTCCACTTTCCATATGGATGTGACCGGCGGCGAACGGGTGTTCGACCTGCTCGACCATTTCCACCAGAGCCCCGGCGCCAACAAGGACTTGCTGCTCCTCATCTACCTCTGCCTGTCGCTCGCCTTCGAGGGCCGCACCCGCGTTTCGGCGCGCGGCGGGCTGGAGCTCGCACGCATCCGCGACAGTCTCTATAAGACGCTGCTCGGCCAATACGGGGTCTTCGAGCGAGAGCTTTCCCCGCATTGGAAGGGCGTTTCGGCCCGGCACCAGCCGCTGCGCACCGCCGCCGCCCTTTGGACGCTGCTGTCCGTCCTGACTCTGATCCTGGCGTTCGGCTACCTGTTCTTCACGCTTTCGCTGAACCGCGCCTCCGACGGCACGTTCGAGCGCCTGGCCAACCTGCCGCCGCGCGAGACACCAAGCGTGCTGGTCAAGCTTCCCGACCCGCCGCGCGAACCGCCGCCTGTTGTCGTCGCGCAAACGCCGCCGCCACCGCCGCCGCCGCAGGTGAAGCCGCCGAGCCGGCTCGACAATCTGCTCGCCTTCCTCCAGCCGGAGGTCGAGAAGAAGCTCGTCACGCTGTCGGATTCGAACGGCAGGCTCTTGGTGCGCATCAGCAATTCCGGCCTGTTTGCCACCGGCAGCGCCGAGGTCAGCGAGAAGTTCCACGATCTTCTGCAGCGGATCGGCGGCGCGCTCGCCGCGGAGAAATTCCGCGCCGTCGTCGTGGGCTATACGGACAATGTGCCGATCCGCACGATCCAGTTCCCCTCTAACTGGCACCTGTCGGAAGCCCGCGCCAAGGCGGTCGGCGACATATTGAGCTCGTTCACCGGGCCGGGCGCGATCCTGACCGAAGGGCGGGCCGACAGCGATCCGATCGCCGGCAACGACACGCAGGAGGGCCGGGAGATGAACCGCCGCACCGAGATCCTGGTGCTGACCGATCCGAGCGAACGGCTGAGTGACGCCGGGTTCAAGACACCGCCGATCGAGGCCGAAGGACCGAATGCACCGGCTGCCGCCGCAGGAGGCGCTTCACGATGAATCCCTTAAGTTATTTCTATACGCTGCGCTCCTATGTGGAGGCCTATGCCGGCCTTCTCGGCCGCCGCTTCATCTCGATCATATGGGTGGCGGCGATCTGCGTCGTCATCTGGTTCTACGGCTATCTCGCCGCCTATGGCGACTTCAAGCCGCTGGCAAGCGCTTCGGCGCGGCTGACGCTGATCGGCATCGTGCTCGCTGCCTGGCTCGCTTACCTCCTGTTCACCGTGGTCCGCGACCGCCGCCGCGACAAGCAGCTTGTCGAAGGGATCGAGCGCGATGCCGAGGCGGAAGCGGCGGCCAGTCAGCAGGCTGAAGTCAGCGAGATCCACGGCCGGCTGAAGGAGGCGTTGCAGCTCTTGCGCCGCATCACCAAGCGACGCTTCGGCTATATCTACGAGCTGCCCTGGTACGTGATCTTCGGCGCGCCGGGTTCCGGCAAGACGACGGCGCTCAGCAATTCCGGCCTCAAATTCCCGCTCGGCGATGCGCTCGGCAGCAATTCGATCCAGGGCATCGGCGGCACGCGCCACTGCAATTGGTGGTTCACCGACGAGGCGATCCTCATCGATACCGCCGGCCGCTACACGACGCAGGACGATCTGAACGGCACCGCCAAGGCCGGCTGGGAAGGCTTTCTCGGCCTCTTGCGCAAATATCGCCGGTCGCAGCCGATCAACGGCGCGCTGGTGACGCTGTCGATCGGCGATCTCTTGACACGCGATGCCGAAGCGCAGCGCGAGGAGATCAGGGCAATCCGCCAGCGGCTGTCTGAGCTCGACGAACTCCTGCATGCGCGCGTGCCGGTCTATCTGCTCCTGACCAAGGCCGATCTCCTGACCGGCTTCGTCGAGTTCTTCGACGGCTTCAACAAAAGCGATCGCGAGCAGGTCTGGGGCACGACCTTCGGGCTCGACGAGAGCTATAAGGCGGCGAACCTGCCGGAACGCTTCATGGAGGAATTCACCCTGCTGCAGCAGCGCGTCGACGCCATGCTGATCGAGCGCCTGCAGCAGGAGCCCAATCCGGAGCTGCGCGGCCGCATCTTCCGCTTTCCGGCCGAGCTCGTCTCGTTGAAAGAGCGCCTGCAGGACGTCGTAACCGAGCTTTGCTCCGGTTCGAAACTGGTGGAAGCGCCGCTCTTACGCGGCATCTATTTCGCCTCCGGCACACAGAGAGACGAGACGGTTGCCGTCCCCCGGACGCGGCGCAGCTATTTTCTCTCGCGCCTGTTCAAGGAGGTGATCTTCGGCGAGGCTTCGCTGGTCGCGCGTGACAAGCGGCTTTCCGGCCGGCAGCTTCTGTTCCGCCGCGCTGCCTACGCCGCTGCTGTGCTGCTGCTTGCCGTAGTGCTGACGAGCTGGACCGCCACCTACATCCAGAACACCACGGCGCTTGCCGCCGCCGAAAGACGCATCGACGCCTATGAGCAACTGGTGCGCGGCGTACCGGTGCGCGACGTTTCGGATGCGGACTTCCTGCGCATCCTGCCGGCGCTCGACAATCTCGCCGCCGTCAGCACCGATTTTTCCAAGGCGCGCGTCTGGCCGGTCAGCCTCGGCCTCGACCAGGAAGGCAAGGTCGCGAGCCGCCAGCGCGAAGCCTATCAGCGGGCGCTGAACACGCTGCTCCTGCCTCGCATGCTGGTGCAGCTCCAGAAGGAGATGACCGGGACCACCGACATCAACATGACCTTCGACGCGCTGAAGCTCTACGGCATGCTCGGCGGGCTCGGTCCGATGAATGTGGATTTCGCCTCTCTGGAAGCGGAAGACATGTTCACCAGGCTCTATCCCGACGAAGGCCGTATTGCGGCGCGCAACGCGCTGATCACCCATGCGGGAGCCATGGCGCGCGGCGCGCTGCCGCCGATTGAGCTCGACAAGACGCTGATCGCCAAGGCACGCGAGATCATCCGCTCGCAGAACATCGCCAGCCGCGCCTATGAGATCCTGGCGGAATACCGCGCCTCCCGCGCCCTTCCCGGCTGGAGCCCGGCCGGTGCGCTCGGTCCGCTCGGCGAACAGGCGTTCGAGCGGACCTCCAGGGCGCCGCTGAGCGAGAGCATCCCCGGCCTATTTTCCGCCACCGGCTACCGGACCGTCGTTCTGCCCGAGATCAGCGACGCCGCGCGCGAGGCACTCGACGAGCAATGGGTTCGCGGCGATCCCAATCCCGCAGGCGTCACCGTCGACACCGTCGCCCAGGCCACACTTCAGCTTTACTTCGACAGGTTCGATCAACGCTGGTCGACGCTGCTGACCGATATCAGGGTCAAACCCTCGCAGACGATCAGCGACGCGGCTGAGACCACCCGCATCCTGGCCGGCAAGCCCGGCCCCGTCGAGACGATCGCGAATTCAATCGCCGCGGCCACCGATCTGCGCGGCCCCGGCGCAGAGATCGCCGCGGCTGCCGGCGACAATTTGAGCGTGTCAACAACGGCGCTTAGCAGTGCCGCCGATGCGCCCGATCCCTTCGGCCGTCTTCGAGAGGCGCTGAAGGCGCCGGCCGCCCAGTCGCCGCTTCCCGACCAATCGAAGGAGGCGCCGCGCTCGGCGATCGGGCAGCTGGAACCGATCCTGCAGAAAGTACAGGAGCAGCTTTCGCGGGCGACGACCTCCACCGCCGAAGTGGCGAAAGTCTTCGACGTCGACAGCCAGCTGACCGATGCCAATCAGGACTTGCTACAGCAGGCGCGCAAGCTGCCGGCGCCGGTCGATACATGGATGGCGGGGCTCGCCGCCGATGTCGGATCGCTGGCGGTCAAATCCGCCCGTTCGCGCATCAGCAACGCCTGGGCCGCGGAGGGCGCCGGCTTCTGCTCGAACGTCGTGGCCGGCCGTTATCCCTTCGATCGAAAATCCGCGCGCGACGTCGCGATGAGCGACTTTGTCAGGCTGTTCGGACCCGAGGGTCTGTTCAAGACCTTCTTCAAGGAAAAGCTTGAGGCCTTCGTCGATACCAGCGCTTCGCCATGGGGCTGGAAGGGCACCTTCGGGGCGGCGAGCATTCCGAGCGCGGCGATCGCCCAGTTCGAGAATGCCGACAAGATCAACCGTGCCTTCTTCCCGGCCGGCAGCGAGAACCCCTCGATCACGATCAACGTCAAGCCGGTGTCGCTGACCGATGCCGCCAGCGCGGTGATGCTGGAGATCGAAGGCGAACGCGTTGTCTATTTCCATGGGCCGATCCAGTCGAAATCGCTCACCTGGCCGTCGACGGAAGCCAGCAACGCCTCGCGCATCGCCTTCCAGCCGGGCGGCTGGCAGCAGGCCTTGACTGAGAACGGTGACTGGTCGCCCTTCCGGCTGTTCGACGATGCCAGCGTCACGATACAGGGCGACGATCTCTTCCGGGCAAAATTTGAGCAGGACGGCCAGGCAGCGGAGTTCGACGTCCAGTTCGGTTCGGTGCTCAATCCATTCCGGCTGGAGGCGCTCGGCGCCTTCTCATGCCCGGCGCAGTTCTGAGCCGGCCGATATGAACGAGCGCGCCAGCCTCGAGCGAAACCCGGCTGAAGCCGACAGGATCGGCTTCTACGGCAAGCTGCCGAGCCATGGCGATTTCGTTTCGATGGGCCTTGGCCACAGCTTGCAATCGGCGCTCGACGCCTGGATGCAAGCCGGGCTGCAGGCGGCACAGCAGGAACTCGGCGAGGATTGGAAACGCCGCTTCCGCTCGATGCCCGCATGGCGCTTCATCATCGAGCGCGGTCTCTGGGGGCCGGCAACCGTTGCCGGCGTGCTGCTTCCAAGCCTCGACCGCGTCGGGCGCAGTTTTCCCCTCGTCATCGCCGCGCAGCTTCACGGTTTTGTCGAGCATCCACGCCAGCTCTATCTCGACGACACGTGGTTCACGGCGGCCGAAGCGATCGCCGAAAGCTCGGCCAGGCGGGATTTCGACATCAACCACTTCACCGCAAGCCTGAAGCGGCTGAGGACGCTCCGCCCGGCCGACCTCGCGGAAAACGAGATACTGCAGGACGCCTCCAGCCGCGGCACGCTCTGGTGGCGGATCAGTCCCGAAGAGCGACGCGCCAAAGGCTTTCGGGTCAGCGGCGCCCCGGAGCCCGAGCATTTTTCGAAACTGCTGCACGACAATCCCCCCGCCGCTTCGGCAGGCCCACGACCGACTGAGGCACCGCGTCCGGTCGGCATCGAACCGCATCATCCTCTCATATTGCGGAACAGCCACGCCACGCACGCCGGCACGCGGCTCTCGGTCAATGCCGACGCGCTGCTCGTTTCCGAAACGCCCTCGCTCTTTGCCGTTGCCGATGGCGTCGGCGACAGCAACGCTGCCGCAGATGTCGGCAAGATCACCGTGCATGTGCTGGCCGAAACCGCCAAACAGCAGACGATCGAAGCTCTGGTGCAGGAGATCAAGGGCAAGCTCGGCCGTGCCCACGGCCTGCTTCAGTCGGCCTATCTTTCCGAGACCCGCGAGCCGTCGGCCGCCAGTATCGTCGTGCTGGCCACGCTTCAGGAGAGCTGCGCTCTGCTCTGGGCCGGCGATGCCCGCTGCTATCTCCTGCGCGACGGCATGATGCGCTGCCTCACCCGCGACCATGTCGAGATCGGCCTGCGGCGCACACTGTCGCGCGCCATCGGACTGCGCGGGCATCTCGTTCCCGAGGTGCTCTCCGGCGGATTGCAGCCCGGCGACCGGCTGCTGCTTTGCAGCGCGCCACTGCCGAGCGCCGTGCCCGAGCGCAGCATCGCCGAAATTCTCCTTGCCGCAAAAATCGAAAAGGCGGCCGACATCCTCGTCCAGGAGGGACTGATCGCCAATTGCCGTGACAATCTCAGCGCCATCGTGATCGACGTGAAGACCGATGAGCCATGACCTTCCGGAAGCGGATTTCGAGGAGATCGCGCGGCGCTTTTCGCATCTCTGGCAGGCGTTGAATGCGGATAGGGCGTATTCGCCTGACATCAGGAGGATCCTGATAGACAGGGTCCGGGATGCGCTCGATCGAGGCAAGTCCCGCCTCAGTGATGTGGATACCGCGATCATCGCCAATAGTTTCGCGCTGGAGACGCTGGTTCATGATGGCGCAGTCATCCAGGTCTACCGCGCCCGCCATCGCGATCTCGGTACGCTTCACGCGATCAAGATGCCGCGGCTCGAGCATGCCGACGATCCCGTGCTGAGGAAACTCATGCTGCGCGAGGCGGAAATCGGCATGGCGCTGCGCCATCCCAACATTGTCGCGACGCAAACCATTCTGCGTCTTGCCGACGGACGCCCTGCCCTCGTGATGGAATGGATCGGAAGCCGGCTTGCAGAGCTTTTGCAGAAAAGACCTCTATCCCCCGGCGACGTGGCCTCGTTCATGACATCGGTGCTCTCCGGCCTGGACGCAATCCATGCCGCCGGTTTCGTGCATTGCGACCTGTCGCCGCTCAACCTTCTGTCTGACGGGGGCGATTTCTCTCGTTTGAAGATCGCCGATTTCGGCGTGGCGCTCGAGGCCGGACGCCGGCACCGCCAATTCGATCTCGCTTTTGCCGGCCGGCCGGATTTCGGCTCTCCCGAACAGACGGCAGGTGAACCACTCGACGGACGATCCGATCTTTACGCAGCCGGGCTCCTGCTGACCCTGCTGCTGCGCCACTGCACGGAACGCGACGAAGGCTTGGAGGCTTTGGCGATCCGCCTGTCCCAGCGGGATCCGCAAGACAGGCCGGACAATGCAAAGGCCGCCTTGCATCTGCTCGGCGGCCCCTGGAAATCTCCGATCGATTTTTAATTGCCGCTCGAACCGGGGATTGGAGCAGCGGCCGTCGGCACGCTCTTCTGGTAGACGTTGAAGAGCTTGGCGAAGTCCACCAGGCTGGCATTGCTGGCGTAGATGATATCGCCGTCCATCATCTGGAAACGCTGCATCAGCGCCAGATTGGAAACATCCTTCATATTGACGCGGTAGATCACCGGCTTGCTGCTCACCACGACCGGCGCGGCAGTCTTGGCATTCGCCGCCGCCACCTGCGTATAGACCGCCTGGTTGCGCAGCACATAGAAATTGCTCGCGTCGGCCCGGTCGTCGAGCAGGCCGCCCGCCCGCCCGAGCGCCTGGGCCAGCGTCAGCCGGCCCGGCTCGAATTCGAACTCGCCGACACTCTTGAAGGCGCCGAAGGCGGTGAAGGTCGGGGCGTCCTTGTCGACATAGATCTGATCGTCCGGCAGCAGGTAGACGTTCTGCTTGCTGTCGTCGATGACGCGCTGCAGCGGCACGGTGGTGCGCTGTTTGCCGCGGATCAACGTGACGTTCGCCGAGCCCGGATCGGAGACAGCGCCGCCGGCAAGCGCGACGGCATCGAGCACGCGCTCCTTGCGTGCGGTAAGCGGGAAACGGCCGGCGGAGCGCACGTCGCCATTGACGGTGACGCCGCTGGAGGGCCTGTCGACCACGGTGACGACAGCCTGCGGATTGACGGCCGAACCCTTCATGCCGGTGACGATGCGCGTCTGTAGCGCCTCGGTCGAGGAATCCACCACGCGCTGTTTGCCGACGAAGGGAAGCGTCACATTGCCTGTCGAATCGACGGTGAAGCGGCCGAGATTGAGGGTCTTGCTCTCAGTCGAGGAGAAAAGCCCATCTTCGCCGGGATCGAGGATCGTCACCTCGATGACGTCGCCGCGCCTGAGTTTCGTATCGGCAAACCCGCTTGAGCGCATGACGGTGAGGCCGGGATCGGAGGCGGCATAGGCAAGCGGGACGGCCGAAACCGGACCCATCGGCGCTTCCGAAAGCCGGACGACAGGAATCCGCTCGTTGGTTCCAGGTGCCGTGGCGTTGTAGAAGCCACCGGCCGTCGGGCCGTCGGCTGGCCGAGCGCAGGCACTGAGAACTGCAACCAGGACGAACGGCGCCAGCTTTCGCATCACTTATCCTTTTGGCAATATTGAGAGAATCGGAAAATATCAGCGGTGGAAGCGCGAGCAATACCAGTTACACGCGAAAAATCAATTGTGACAGCTCAGGGGCAGCCAGCTGTGACTAATTGGCAACCATATGTCTTAAGGTGGAACCAGATCCCCGCTCATCTCTTCGGTCGAAAACTGGTTCTGAAACCAATGCGGGTGAGCAAATGACGGTGCACATCAAGCGAATCTACGAACCAAAGCAAGACAAGGACGGCATCCGCATTCTCGTCGACAGGCTCTGGCCGCGCGGACTGAGCAAGCAGGATGCGGCAGTCCATCTTTGGCTGAAGGAGGTGGCGCCGAGCCCGGCGCTGCGCCGCTGGTTCGGGCACGATCCCGCCAAATGGACAGAGTTCCAGCGCCGCTACCAAGGCGAGCTCGAAAAGAACGCGTCGGCTGTCGAAGAACTCGAACGCCAGATCGGAAAATCGGACGCAACGCTTCTCTATGCCGCGAAGGACCTGCGGCACAATCACGCGATCGTACTGCAGCGCTTCCTCGGCAAAGACTGAAATATAGGCGGCCGACGCCGATGAGAGGCTGCCGCCCTGTGTAAAAATTTCCGGGAACCTTTTCGACGGATCTGCATCCAATGCCTGCTTCCAAAGACGCGCCGGCGCTGCGGAAGGCATTCCGTCATACGACACAAGGGAGACAGATCATGTTGAAACAGATTTTCGGTGCAGCCCTGATAGCGGCCTCGCTCGGCACGGTTTCACTCGCCGCCGATGCGAAGCCGACCGACCCTCAGATCGCCCATATCGCCTATACCGCGGGGCAGATCGATGTCACCGCCGCTGAGCAGGCATTGAAGAAAAGCAAGAATGCCGAAGTCATCGAATTTGCCAAGACCATGGAACGCGACCACAAGGCCGTCAATGACCAGGCACTAGCCCTCGTCAAAAAGCTGAAGGTGACGCCTGAAGACAATGCCGTCAGCCAGTCGCTGTCGACACAGGCAAGCAAGGAGTTGACGACGCTCAGCGGTCTCGACGGCGCGGCTTTCGACAAGGCCTATGTCGAAAACGAAGTCGCCTATCACAAATCGGTCAACGACGCGCTTGCCAATGTGCTGATCCCCTCGGCGAAGAATAAGGAACTCAAGTCACTCCTGGAGACGGGCCTGACCTTGTTCAAGCTGCATCAGATGCATGCCGAGCATCTTGCCTCGATGATGAAGTAGGCCGGCGATGGGTTTGCCGATGAAATCGCTGCCGCTGCTGCTTGCGCTGTTTTGGGCAGGCGTCGGCGTTGCCGCTGCCACGGAATATCAGGTCACCATTGCAGGAATGAAATTCAGCGCGCCGCCTGCCGAACTGCATGTCGGCGATGTGATCGTCTGGCGTAATGATGATATATTCCGGCATACGGCGACGGCGCGTGACAAAAGCTTCGACATCGATCTGCCGCCCAAATCGGAAGGCCGCATGACAATCAGCCGAGCGGGAGCGGTCGATTTCTATTGCCGCTTTCATCCCGCCATGGCGGGTAAACTGGACATCCGGCCGTAGGCCGGGCTCCGATCGGAAACTGGAGAGCGGAGAAATTTCCATGACAGCCATTCCGGTTCCCGTCGCGCGACACCAGCCGGTGCTAGCGACGCTTGCCGACGCCGACCTCGTGCCACTCGCAAAAATGGGCGACGAGCCCGCCGTCCGCGCCATCGTCCAGCGTCACAATCAGCGCCTGTTCCGCACCGCGCGCGCCGTCATTCGCAACGATGTGGAGGCGGAAGATGTCGTCCAGGCCGCCTATATCAAGGCTTTCACCAACCTGGCGGCATTCCGGGGCGAGGCGGAGCTTTCGACATGGCTGACCCGAATTGCGCTCAACGAGGCGCTGGGCCGGGTGCGAGCCCGAAAGAACACCACCGGGCTGGAGGAAATCGACATGCAGGCGACGTCGGCGGGTGGGGAGGTGGTGCAATTTCCGTCCTCGCTATCGGCAACAGATCCGGAAACCGAGCTGTCGCGGAGCCAGGCGCGGCAGTTTCTCGAACAGGCGGTCGACGAACTCCCGGACGATTTTCGCGCCATCTTCGTGCTGCGCGATGTCGAGGGCATGAGCACGGATGAGGCCGCATCCTATCTCGGCATAAGACCCGAAACCGCCAAGACTCGATTACACCGGGCGCGCCGGCTGATGCGCCAGTCGATCGAAAAACGGCTCTCCGGCGCCTTCTCGGCGCTGTTCCCCTTCGATGGCGCCCGCTGCGCCTTCATGGCCGACCGCGTCGTCGCAGCGCTTGCCCGGACGCCATGACGCCTCGCAATATCAGCTCGACTTCCCCCACTCACAGCCGGCCTCCATCCCATTCGGCTTGTCGATCAATCATCCGGGTGACATAGCGGCCACGCTAAGCCCACGTCAGCGAAGAGCAGGCTTGCAGCGCACCGCTTAGTCTATCGAGTTCATCTAAAACACTCCGGATCCCGGCACGCGCCTGGAACATCTGATCCATCTCCGGATTGCCGGACGGTTGGCCCCGGGACCTGCGGATCGTGAATCTGCGACAATCGGACAGCACACTCTTGGATTGCCGCGGCGTCGGTTCGCGTCATTCGCCAAGCCTCCTCTGCTGCAATCGCTCGCCATCCTTCATCTTGTATGGATCAACCGTCCGCCATAGTGCCGCCATAGAGTTCGGACCAATACCGCTTGTATAACAAGCGGATGGCGAAAAATGAGATGGTTGGCTCTTCTTGCTGTGGCCGTTTTACTAACGGTGGTTCAAGCTCAAGCCCAAGTTTATGAACCATATGATGGATATGACGAATACGGGGGCTACGACTATGATGACCCGTACAGCCCATATCCACCTCCACCTTATTACGACCCCGCCCCTCGCTATCAGGAACCCCTGTATGATCGCAGGAAACCCTCGACCCGAAGCGCAAGGGGAACCATCGTGATCGCCACGCGCGAACACACCCTTATTTACACGGCGACAAACGGAGAGCAGTTCGCTTATCCCATCGCTGTCGGCCGCGAAGGCAAGCAATGGTACGGAACAACGCGGGTGGTGTCGAAGCGATTGCATCCCGAATGGCGGCCAACCGCTAGCATGCGCCTGAAGAACCCAAGGCTTCCGACGGTCGTGAAACCCGGCCCCAACAATCCACTGGGCACACGAGCGATGTACCTTGCCGATGGGCTGCTGCGCATACACGGAACCAATGATCCTTCCTCCATCGGAACCAATGCTTCGAGCGGTTGTTTTCGGATGTACCGCGAGGACGTCGAGGAACTTTACGATATGGTCCAGCCGGGGACCCGAGTGATCGTCCAGCGGTAATCGGATCGAGTGCGGTCGCAGCCCTAGAGATCCCTCGCCAGCCCCGGGTGAACTTTTAGAGCGAGCCCTCCAGAACCACAACCATGATATCCGTGGTGCCCAGGGCAACGATCCGTATCTGCTGCAAAATACGGCAATGCGTCGGCGCGACTAGCAATCAGATACAGTAATGTCGATCCATCGTCCGGTCGGCATAAAAACCTGCTCCGCAACGTCGCGACCCCACCGGGACGTGCCGTGAGACGGCTGACTTCCGAACTTCAGGCGAGGCTTTCAAGCGCGAGCCGAGACCGGGACCGCCGAGAGGAAAATTCGAAGTCAGCCTCAGCGAAGGCAATAGCTGAGCACTCACTCCGTTCAACGATATTCTCTGTAACGGCAACTCATCCGCAAAACCGCATCTCGCCCAAGTTGGCGCCGCTCTCCGGAGAACGCAGCCACAGGGCGATGATATCAGCCTTGGGCACGGCTTTGCTGTAAAGGAATCCCTGCGCCGTCCCGCATCCGTTTGCCACGAGGAAAGCTGCCTGTTCGGCTGTTTCGACGCCTTCCGCCACCACATTCTGTCCGAGGCAGCGGGCGATGGAAAGGATCGCTTTCACCAGTTCCTCGTTGCGTCTGTCGGTGCTGTTGATGAACGACCGGTCGATCTTCAGCGTATCGATCGGAAAGCGCGCGAGATAGTTCAGCGCCGAATAGCCGGTGCCGAAATCGTCGATGGCGATCGAAAATCCCATGCTTCGGAGTTCGGACATCGCCTGCAGCGTTTCGTCCTTCTGATCGAGCAGGAGGCTTTCGGTTATTTCGATTTCGACCCATTCCGCGCGGCAACCGGTCTCGCCGAGAATTTCGGCGATCGACCTCACCAGTCCGGCGGATTGGAATTGTTTGACCGACAGATTGACCGCCACCTTATGCGGCGACCGGCTATCGGCGTTCAACTCGGCCGCCGTCTGGCACGCCTCGCGCAGCACCCATCGCCCGAGTTCCACGATCAGCCCGGTGTCTTCCGCAACCGGAATGAAACGGGCGGGTGGAATCATGCCGATTTCGGGGTGGCGCCATCTCAGCAAGGCTTCGCAGCCGACTATGGCGCCGCTGTCCAGAAGCACCTTCGGCTGGTAATGCAATTCCAGTTCGCCGCGCTCGATCGCGCGGCGCAAATCCGATTCCAACCGCATGCGCTCTTCGGCACTTGCCGTCAGGTCCTTCGAATAGAAGCGAAAACTGTTTCGCCCGGAGCGTTTGGCGAGATACATCGCCGAGTCGGCGTATTTCACAAGGTCGTTGGCATCGGCGCTGTCATTGGGATAGAGCGCGATACCGACGCTGCATGATACGAAGACCTCCTGGCCACCCAGCAGGAAGCGCTCCCTGAACTTATCGAGAATATTATTGGCAATCCGGCCGAGATCGTCGCCTTGGCTGATATCCGGCAACAGGATCGCGAATTCGTCGCCGCCGAGACGGGCGACGGTGTCATAGCCGCGAACGCTGGCATTGAGGCGGCCCCCCGCCTGACAGAGCAAATCATCGCCGACGGGATGGCCCATCGTATCGTTGACCGCCTTGAAATGATCGATGTCGATCAACATCACCCCGGCCCGCCGGCCTAGCGATCCGGCTGAGGTGATCATCTGCCGCAGCCGATCGTTGAACAGCGCCCGGTTCGGCAGCGAGGTCAAGGGATCGTAAAACGCCATCTGGTGAATTTTCTGGCGCGAGACCTTCAACTCGGTAACGTCGCGGGCCACACCGAGAACTCCAACGATCTCTCCCCCTGCATCCATGACCGGCACTTTGCGTGTTTCTAGAAGAACGGATTGGCCATTCTCCTCGGAAACCACCCATTCCTCACCGACGAGGATGCCCCCGGTCTCGACCGCCTCTTTATCAGTGTCTCGGAGATACCGAGCCCTTTCAGGGGCGAACAGGTCGAAATCCGTCTTGCCCACCACCTCGGACTCCGCCTTCCCGGTCAGTTGTTCGAAGGCATGGTTGCACAGGAGATAGACGCCATCCATGTTCTTCACCCAGACCATGTCAGGCATGGTCTGAAGCACGCTGAGAAGCTGCGTCCGTATGGAGTTGGTGGCTTCTTCCGCCCGTTTTCGCTCGGTAATGTCGCGCGAAAGCGCAAGCAGTGTGGTGGTCGAACCAGCGCTCGACCGCTTGGCGACTGACAACTCGAACCAGCGCGTCTCACCGTTCGGCAGGGAGATGCAAATGCATCGGCCGTCGGCAATTCCCTCTCTGCCGGCCTCGCGCAGAGCCTCCATCGCGATGGCCGCCTGATCGGGGGCAAGAACGTCGTTGACCGTCTTGCCGAGCAGCATCTCCTTCTGCTGGGCGAGCAGCTCGGGGTTTCTTGTCCAGACCTGAAGATAACGGCCGTCCTCGTCCACCTCGAAGAGAACATCCGGAATGGCGGAGATAATCCCCTCTGCGAATTCGAGCGCCTTCCTGAGTTCCCGCTCCGCCTGCTTGTGCTCGTTGTTGTCGACGGTAAGGGCCGGCTGCAGAAGCGATTGGGACAATGTCACGACGGATCTCCTCACCATGGGCATCAACCGAATGCATCATCCATCCAATCGAGAATTTTCTCGGAAAGCCGCCCAAGTCATTTGAGGCGAAACCAGCACTCCGAGATGTGGCCGCAATGGCATCGGTCCGCGAGAACCGGGCACTTCGGCTTGACCCTGAATATGCGAAGACAAGATTTAAGAGATTGCTGCTGTCTCCAGTGCCGGCATGACTTTCAGCGCGCGATACGGATTGGACTGCGCAAAATGGATATCCAGGGTTTTCGCGCAGTTCCTGACAGTCCGCTTCCGGCTACCATCGGCTCACCAACGTCATTCCAGTGAAAGACGATGAGGTGCCGTTGCGCGAATATCCATAATTCGCAGACATGTCCGATACACGCAGCAAACGACGCGCGGGCAATCCATTTTGCGCCGGAACTTGCAAGTTTTAACAAAGGCTTAAGCTTCCTGGATACATCTCGCATTAGTATTTTTTCATGTTCAGCGCGACGGTGATTTTTTTGAAGTCAGCTCTTTCATTTTCATTAGGTCGATGCTTCCACACACTTCGCGATCTTAGAAGGGACCGAACCGGTAACGTTGCGATCGTCGTTGCCCTCAGCCTGGTACCGATGCTCGTCGCGGTCGGCGCGAGCTTTGACTATATTCGCAGCTACAATGTCCGGCAGAAGATGCAGAGCGACCTTGATGCCGCTCTGATCGCCGCGGTCAAGCAGATCAACAACACCGAGGACACCGACGCCCTCAAGGAGAAGGTCTCCGACTGGTTCCATGCGCAGGTGGAAAACACCTACACGCTTGGCGAAATCGACATCGATACCGCCAATCATAACATCACGGCGACGGCAAGCGGCACCGTACCGACGACGTTCATGAAGATCGCCAATATCGATACAGTCCCCGTCAGCGTGGGAAGCGCCGTCAAGGGGCCGGCGACCTCCTATCTCAACGTCTACATCGTCATCGACACCTCTCCGTCGATGCTCCTGGCTGCAACGACCTCAGGTCAGTCGACGATGTATTCCGGCATTGGCTGTCAGTTCGCCTGCCACACGGGTGATGCGCACACCGTCGGCAAGAAAACATACGCCAACAACTATGAATACAGCACAGCGAAGAACATAAAACTGCGCGCCGATGTCGCCGGCGACGCCGTCAAGGACGTGCTCTCCCTCATCGATACGTCCGACAGCAATCATGAACGGATCAAGGTCGGATTGTATAGCCTCGGCGATACGCTGACGGAAGTTCTCGCCCCGACATTGAGCACGGACACGGCGCGCACCCGTCTCGCGGACAAAAGTTATGGCCTCACCAGCGCGACCTCCACGGCCGCCACCTATTTCGACGTCTCGCTGGCGACGCTCAAGCAGAAAGTCGGCACCGGGGGGGACGGGACCACTTCGGGGACGCCGCTCAAGCTGGTTTTGCTGTTGACGGATGGCGTTCAGTCAAAGCGCGAATGGGTGACCGACAGCGTGGTGTGGAAGAGCGGGCAGGCGGTGTCCGGGGCATACTGGAATAAAGTCGCGCCGCTCAACCCCGATTGGTGCGGCTATCTGAAAGATCAATCCAACACGATGGCAGTGCTCTACACAGAATACCTGCCGATTACCACGGACTGGGGCTATAACGCGACCGTCGGCTCGACCATGGCGAGCGCCAACTGGAAGAGCACCTGGGGCGGTACCATGGACAGCGGCGTGTCGACCAGCATCACGAGGCGGGACTACATCCCCTATGCACTGGCTGACTGCGCGTCGTCCAAGAGCCTGTTCCTGTCAGCCTCGTCGTCCACCGAGATCACGGCAGGCCTGTCGACGCTCTTCACGCAATATCTCTCTTCCGTGCGGCTGACCCAATGAGGCGCGGAAACCGGTTCGCACCGCTGCGCCGCCTGATCGGCGACCGGAAGGGGGCTGCTGCGATCGAATTTGCGATCCTGGCCCTGCCGCTCTTCATCATCCTCTTCGGCATTATCGAAGTATCGCTGATGTTTTTCGTCAATTCCGCGCTTGATGCTTCGGTGCACAAGATCTCCCGAATGATCCGCACCGGCGAGGTGGCGTCCTCGAAGATTACACTGGCCGGTTTCAAGGCCAAGATATGCGACGACATGCTTCTGTCGTTCGACTGCTCCAGCGGTCTCGTCGTCAAGGTGAACGTGCTTTCCGACATGTCGTCCGCAGCCCACACCGATCCGATCGACGACAGCGGTAATCTCACGGTCACCGAGACTTATGATATCGGCAACGGCAGCGACTACATCCTGGTTCAGGCGTTCATGCCATGGACGGCCGTCGTCAGTTTCTTCAACCTGTCGAGCGCCAAGCTTTCCGACGGCCGATATCTCCTTGGATCTTCCGCTCTGTTCCGCAACGAGCCATTCTGACATGACGATGAAACGAAGCCTGTCTCTTTTCCGGTTCGCGCGGTCCCGCATCCGTCATTTCGTGCGCGACCGGTCGGCTGCTTCGGGCGTCGAATTCGCGCTCGTGCTGCCGATCCTGGTGATGCTGTTGTTCGGCACCGCCGATCTCGGCCATGCGCTGACGGTCAGCCGCAAGATAGATGAGATCGCCTCTTCCACAGGCGATATGATTGCCCAGCAGAGTTCCTGGACGAAGTCCGACGTCGCCAAGCTTCTTTCGGGCGCCAGCTTCATCCTGCAGCCCTATGACACCACGGAGCTGACGATCACTGTCGCGGTCAACGATGTCAGCGCGAGCGGCAGCGCGACCGTCAACTGGTCCGCCGCGCTCAACACCTCGGCGGTGAATTCCGGCACGGCGAGCGCGGTCGCAATCCCCTCCAATATCCAGGAAACTGGCGTGCAGATCGTGCTGACCCGGGTTCAATATACGTTGACGACACCGGTCTCCGCGTTTTTCTCAAACTTCACTGGACAGAACGGCTACAGCTTCGACCGATATTTCTTCAATCGTCCGCGCGTGAGTGACACGATCACTTACAAGTAAGCCGAAGAACGCCCGCCGGATCGCCAACCCATCCGCCAAACGCTCGAGCCGGTTGTCGCCGGGCCGACAGTGGTGCTTTGCTGCGGTCGATGAGAGCGTCAAGGATCACGAAATGACATCAGGAAAGGTTCGCAGCGACATCGGGTGGTTGCCGGTCACGGTGGCGATCGCTCTGGTGGCCGCGCTCTGTTTGCATGGCCCAGCCGGTGCGGCAACGGGAGATCGGCAGTGGTCGCAAGATCCGGGCAGCCAATGCAAATTCATAGCACCAGCCTCCTTGACCAGCGGCCCGACGTTCTGGATCGGCGCCTGCATCAACGGGAAGGCATAAGGCGAGGGGATGCTGCGCCGCCGGACGGCGAGCGGGCCGGCCCCGCCTTTTTCGGCCGGATGAAGGAAGGGGTCCCAGAAATCGGCGTCGTCGATCTGGCTGACGGATTTAGGGCCGGCAGTTTCAGCGGCGACGACATCGGCGGGCAAGCGGAGTCCGATCCGCAGGACAGGATCAATGCCTTCCGTATCGCGGCCGAGGCGGCGCGGCAGGTCAGCGCCCAATATGTCGCCGAGAAGAACCCCGGATCCGCCCGCCACTACGAAGAGCTTGCCAAGACATTGGAGCTGCAGACCGATTGAAACGGTGTCCGCACAAGGTTGCGCCTCTCAGCCGCCGAGCCTGACGATGCCGTATGGATTGAACTTGTATTCGTCCACTTCATAAGTGGAATTGAAGGAGAGGCTTGCCCGGCGCGCCTTAAGCGTCGATTCGAGCCCCTGCTCGGCGATCTCGTCGGCGACTGCATCCATGATGGCGACAATCTGCCGTTCGCTGCCTTCTGTGTCAGGCACATAGACATCCGGCAGCCCGACATGATGGAAGCCGACGCTTTCGAGATACCCCCGCGCAGAGAGCGGCCGCTTCGCAAAGGCCAGCCGGCCGATCCGCTGCTCGGTGAGCCTGTCGGCGGATTTCTGCGCCTCGGCTCCCTGCCGGATCAGTTCTCTCCACCGATCGAGCCCATGGGCGATCCCGGCGCTTTCACCCTTCACGGCAACCGCCCCCGCGCCGATCAACCGTTCGACGAGGCGGAGCGCCAGCATCGAAACCGTCACCGTTTCCGCCTGCTTCATGCTCGGCCCAAGGATGTAGAGCACCGATCGATGATCGGCGACCGCTTTCTCATCCGCCGGATCCCAGGCATCGGGTTCGACCCGATCCCAGCAGACGTCGAATGACCGGCTCATGCGATCATCAGGCTCGGCCTGCGAATAATCCTCGTCGATGCTGAAACCGGTGGCGAAGTCACGGATTGCCTGCGATGCCGCATCGGACAGGCGGCTCAGGTCGGGGTCCGGCCCGAGAAAACACAGGACATGCCGAGGCGTCACCGACGATGCCTCGGCCTGCATCGTTTGCTTGCCGGAATCCGAGCCGGCTTCCTTGGCAGATGCCGGTCTCCAGCCGATAAGGGCCCAGAATGTCCCTAACAGCGCGCGACGCATGAGATTCGCGATCGATGCCTTTCCTCCGGTCGAATGTTTTGAGATGCCTCAGCCTTGTAAACATCCGAAATCCGAAACGAAAGACGTCACCAGACGATGTCGCCGCGCGCCGATGTTCAGGCCCAGATGTCGCCTGGGGTGAACCCTTCGGTGAAGGGATCGTCATTGTCGAGAACGAGAGTATTCAGGCCGGAGATCCAGCTCGTGCCGGTCAGCGTCGGGACAACGGCGGATTTGTCGCCGATCCTGGCCTCTTCGACCAGCCTGCCGGTGTAGATATTGCCGAGGATGCCTTGGTGCCGGAAATCCTGGTTGAGCGGCAATTCGCCCTTCGCATGCAGAACCGCCACCTTCGCGCAGGTGCCGGTGCCGCAGGGGCAGCGATCGAGCGCACCCGTCCAGGTAGCGGGATCGTCCCAGGACAGACCACCCGTCGCCATCGTCACCGTATTTTTCCAGTCGGCGTTAGGATCGTCCGTCGGTCCCGACAGCTGTGAGATCGTAATGCCGACGCCGGGGTAATGCGGATGGGCAACCGGCAACTGTTCGATGGCCGCCTGGCGGATCATCGCGGAAACGCGCGCGATCTCCCGCCCATGTGCGGGGATCAGCTCAAGGCCTTTGAACTGCCTGACATCGGCGATGACATAGAACATGCCGCCCCAGCCGACATCGACGGTGACCTTTCCGAGATGCGGCACATCGATGACTGCATCGAGATGGGCGGCAAATGCGGGGACGTTTTTGAAGGTCACGTTCTTGGCCTTGCCGTTGCTGCATTCCGCCGTGACGCGGATCAGGCCGGCGGGCGCCTCGAGCACCAGCTCGGTGACGGGCTCCTTCATCGGCAGCATGCCCATTTCCAAAAGCACCGTCACCACCGAGATGGTATTGCCGCCGGACATCATCGGATATTCGATTTGCTCGAGGATGATATAGCCGGCATCGGCTTCCGGGTGACAGGGCGGCACGATGATGTTGCAGCAATGGGCGGGATAGCCGCGCGGCTCGCGCAGCATCAACTTGCGCAGCTGATCGTCGTTGCTCTCCAGCCATTTCATCTTCTCATAGACGGAATTGCCGGGAATATGCGGAATGCCGCCCGTGATCACGCGCATCGGCGTGCCTGCGTGCGTATCGACCGCGTGGATCGTTCTTTTGAATCCCATACTTGTTCTCCTCCATCGTTGCGAAATTGCCGTCTTCGTCAGACAGCGGCCTGCAACTGGGCCATCTCTTTGTAATATCGTATACGATATCCTTTATCCGAAGCCGCGAACCTGTCAATCACCAACGTCATGCTTGTTGACACTAATGTACATTATTCCTTTCGGCGTCTCGCGACTGTTGCTAAGGAACTCCATGGGCCGGAACACCGACCGGCCGAGAACCGGGCCGCGCCGGATGTCTTCAAAGCATCGGCGGTCAAGGAAACACGAGAACGGAGATTTCAGATGTCTGATGAGGTCGTGCTCAATCTGGCGGAAGCCGAGGCCCTGGCAATACGGGCCTGCCTGGCAGCCGGCGCAACGGAAGCCACCGCCCGATCCCTCGTAGACGCTACCTTGTCCGCCGCACTCTACGGACCTGCGACACTCGGGTTTCCGCACATGGTGGATTACCTCAACAGCTTTCGCGAGGGCCGCATCAACGGCGGCGCTGAACCAAGCTGCACGCGTCCTTATCCCGCCTTCTTCGTCGCGGATGCCGATCGCGGCATCGCCCAGCTCGGTTTCGATCGCGTCTTCGACGAACTCGTCGCGGTCACGCGCAATTTCGGGGTCGCCGTGTTTACGCAGAAGAACAGCTATACCGCGGGAGAACTGGGCTACTATGTTCGCAGGCTTGCCGGCGAAGGAATCGTCGGCATCGCCGCGACCAACGCCAATGCCATGGTGGTCGCCAAAGCCGGCGGCCCAGCCGTTTACAGCACGAACCCGATGGCCTTAGGCTTTCCGCTGGGAGAAGGATCGCTACCTCTCATCATCGACCAGGCTTCCAGCGCCACCGCCTATGTCAATATCGTCGCCGCCGCAGCCGAGGGACGCGCCATCCCGGCCGGATGGGCCGTCGACGAAGCCGGTAACGACACCCAGGATGCGGCAAGAGCGCTTGGCGGAGCGCTGCTTCCTTTCGGCGGACGCAAGGGCGCCAATGTGGCGCTGATGGTGGAAATGCTGTCGGCCGGCCTCTCCGGCGGCCCGTGGTCATTGGACACGCCGTCGTTCAGAGAGGGAAGCGACAGCCCTGCCGTGGGATTGACCGTCGTGGCGATGATGCCGGGGTGCACCGACGATGGCCTTGTCGAGCGCGCGCGCCGCCAGGCCGACCGCCTTCAGCAACACGGCGTGTTCATGCCCGGCGTCAGCGGCATCGAATATCCAAGGCCGGCGACGGAAAGCCTGAAAGTGCCGCGCGCCGTCTTCGAGGCTGTCGTAAAGATCGCCGGCACCTGACTTTTCCCGCGATCGATGGGATGACGCTCAACGGGGCTTCTTTTCCGGAAGATGTTCGAGAAGCGATTGGCAGGCGCTCATGATGTGGGCGTAGAGCAGACCTGCCGCCTTTTCCTCATCGCGCGCTCGGCACGCTTCGAGGATCTGGCGATGTTCGCGATCCGCCGTCTGCTTGCCATGCGACAGGGTCAACTGCACCCGGAGATAGCGTTCCAGCCGGTCGTGGACGGAACGGATGGTGGTTACGAGAAATGGCCGTTGCGCATCCTCGTAAAGGCAGCTGTGGAATCGCCAGTTCAATTCCGACCACCGTGCGACATCGGTTTCCCCTGCGATGGCGTCGCAATAGCCAAGCGCCTTTTCAAAGGTCTCTTCCGTCATATGAGGGATCGAGAGTTTGATGGCGTTCGATTCCAAGATCGCGCGCACCTCGAAGATCTGGACAATCTCAGGCTCCGAAACGCTCGTGACGATCGCGCCCTTGTTGCGGTGGAACTCCACCAGACCTTCCGCCTCCAGCCGCTTGAGCGCTTCCCGCACGGGGATCTTGCTGACGTTGAACAGCCTGGCGACATCGTCCTGACGGATCGGCTCGCCTTCATCCAGCGATCCATCCGCAATGGAATCGCGGATGAACTTCAGGATGACATCCGAGGCTGTGGGGGCCTTCCCGAGATTTGTCACCTGAGCGGTGTTGAAAGGCATTCCCCAAGCTCCTTGTTTCCGGGACGAAGATCCTGCTTGGGATATCGTAGACGATCTCATTCCTCAAGATCGATCAGCTTTTTCACGCCGCGGCTTGCGCTCCCGTAATCTCTGGATCCAGCCGCCGGTTTTGCGTTCACCGAGAAATTACCGTGCGAGCCGATGGGGCGGCCCTTTCGACCGCTATTTCTGCTGACCGAAAGCCCAGTCGTGGTAGTCGAATCCCGTCCTCGCGGCACAGCCGGTATCGAGGAGCAGCCCGACCTCGCGACCCGTCGTGCCGAACAGGCGGGAGATCTCGTCGAAAGTCTGCGTCACCAACGGTGATGATGATAGGCCAGCTGGAGAACGTATTCATCCGCCAGACGTTTCGAGAATTCGGTCAAGTGCGAAGCATAGGCCGCTGCTTCGCCTGCCGACATGATCAGGCGCTGGGACATGGGCGCGTCGAGAGGCGATCCGGGCGTCATCACGGCGACCTCGCCGTAGATCATTACCTTGCAGTCCATCGCATGGAGAAGGTCGGCATGCCGCGACAGCGGCCATTTCGTCATCGACGCGGCGTTCCGCCAATTCGCCGGAGTGCCACGCTGAAGCCAGCGCCACTGCATGCCGCACATCTTCGGGCAGGAAATCGAGAGAATTCATGCGAACCCCTGTGGCGCGTCAATGCGTTGCGGCAGACGCCCTTGTCTTGGAAATGGTTGGACGGGGAGCGCCGGAGATCGATCTCAGATGCTGTTGAAAGAAACACTTCAGCTCCCTGAAGGTGTCGAAGCCCAACGCATTGGCGACGCGGACCACCGTGGAAGGGGACACCACGCATTCGCCCGCCACGGAACTTATCGTTCCGAAGGCGACGATATCGGGCCGTGCCAGCATCTTGCGCGCCACGCGCTCCTGCTGCTCGGGAAGTCGCAACCCGGCTGCCGTAATCATGCCCTTCAGTTCGGCGACGCTGTTCGGCTTCTGCAATGTCCGCTCGGCGCTCATGGTGTCGGCTCCTTGTTGAGGCGGGATGCGCCGGCTCGGCGGCGCATCCCGGCTTTCATGACAAAAGCACGGGCCGATTCTTCGAAACGGACTCGATGCTGGCGAGCGCGATCATCAACGCGTTGCGCGCATCCATGCCTGTCGGAGCATCCTTGAATTCGCCATTGCGCACGGCGTCGACGAACGCGGCGAGCTGGGCGGTGTACCCCTGGACGAAGTGATCGGTGTCCCGTCGCCACGTATCGTTCGAGACACCGTCCTCGTCGAAGAGGGTCATACTCGACCGCCGGACGTCGCCCATGGTGACCATACCTCCGGATCCGAACACCTCGCCGCGAATGTCATAACCGTAAAGTGCCGAGAAGTTCGCCTCCGCGACGGCGACCGAGCCGTTGTCGAAGCGGATGTTGACCACTGCGGTGTCGATGAAGCCCTTCTCCTTTGCATCCGGGCGGAGGAGCGCGTCGGCCATCGCGAAAACCTCGACCGGCTTGGCGCTGGCATTGAGCCAAAGCAGGGTGTCGAAGTCGTGAATGAGCGTCTCGTAGAAAATGGTCCACTGTGGGATGCGGTCGGGATCGGCGCCGAAGGGGCCTGGATCGCGCGTCAGGGAGCGGATGAGCTGCGGGGCGCCGATCTTGCCGGCGTCGATGGCGGCGCGACCCTCGGCAAAGGCTTGGTCCCAGCGCCGGTTGAACCCGACCTGGAGCGGCACGCCGGCCGAATGGGCCGCGGCAATCGCCCGGTCCGCATCTTCAAGGGTCAAAGCCATCGGCTTCTCGCAGAAGATCGCCTTGCCGGCTTCGGCAGCATGCACCAGCACATTTGTATGGAACCGCGCGGGGGTGGCGATAACCACCGCATCGAGCCCCGGATGGGCAAGGAGTTCTGATACCTCAGCATATGCGGCGTCCACACCGAGCGTCTCTGCGAGCTTCGCTGCGGTGCCCGGCGCCGGATCTGCGATGGCGACAAGTTCCGCGTCCACCAGCCGGCGGGCGATGGATTGGCCATGGAAGGAGCCGATGCGGCCGGCGCCGATAAGGCCGACGTTGACGGACTTGATCTTGGGCATGGTTCGGGTCCTGTAGGATTGAAACGTCAGAGGGTGAATGCTGAGCGGAAGGCTTCGAGCGCGGCGTCGGAATCGCCGGCAGCCCAGGCTTCCAAGCCGACGGGACCGGCGTAGCCCATCGTCGTCAGCGCTTTGGCGACCCCTTTCCAGTTGACCTCGCCCGTGCCGGGTTCGCAGCGTCCCGGCACGTCGGCGACCTGGATCTCGCCAATCCATGGCAAGCACCTGCGGCACAGCTCGATCAGGTTCCCTTCGCCGATCTGGGCGTGATAGAGATCAAGGTTCAGGCGAAGACGGGGATGGTCGATGCTGGAAACGAGCGCCATCGTGTCCTCCGCGCGCCCGAACGGCACACCTGGGTGGTCGACCGTCAGGTTCAAATTCTCGAGAGTGAAGACGACATTCTCATCCTCCGCCAAGTCGACGATCCTGCGCAACGTGTCGCGCGCCTTCATCCACATCGCCCCCGTGACGACCTCTATCGGCTGAACCGGAAGGCCGCGGTCGCCAAGACCGGTGCCGTGAAGGTTCAGCCGCTGAACGCCGAGGCGCTTGCCGATCTCAGCAGTTTGGCGCGCCGTCCTCAGAAGTTCATCCGCGCCCTCGTCGTCGGTGAGCCGGCCCGTGAGATAGCCGTTCATGATGGTGAAAGTGGCGCCGGTCGCCTCCAGCTTGCGAATGTCATGTTCCGGCCAGTTCCAGAGACCGACGCCGAAACCCAGTTCCTTGAGCCGTGAGGCACGCCATTCGATGGGCCGATCGCGCCAGAGCATTTCGGCGCAAGCCGCCAATGGAAAGGGGGATGAGATGGAATTGCTCATTGCGGGTTCTTCCCTGATCATGGGTATGAGTGTCCGTGGTCCGGCACGCAGGTGCTGGACCGAATTCGCTTTTTTGACGCGTCAAATCGTTCCGCCAAGCTCCTCGGAGATCGACTGAAGTTCCTTTCCTCCTCCAACCGTCCCCTCCACAGGACGGACAAAACGAATACTACCGGGTGCAAAACGCTTGCTACCGGGTGCAAAGCAGGTGCATCATATGCAGGAATAAGCTAAAAGCAAGCATTCATTTCACCGGAATCAGAAAATGGAATGTTTATTCTATTTTCTTCGGGAGGCGTAATGCGCAAGCGGGCAACGGCAAAACAGGTGGCGGAGGCCGCAGGAGTATCGAAGTGGACGGTCATCAGGGCCTTCACACCCGGCGCGTCCATCACCGAGGAGAGTAAGCGGAAGGTGCTGGAGATGGCAGCCGCGCTCAACTACACGCCGAACCTTTTGGCGCGCAGTCTCGCGACCAACTCGACGCGCCAGGTGGCGGTGTTCGTCGACGATTTTGCCAACCCGCAAAAACTCCCTTTCCTCGAAACCTTGACGGAGCAGCTACAGGCGGCGGGGCTGGTTGCGATGCTCATCAACATCAACAATCACTTCGACCATGTGAACGCGCTGCTCCATGCCGACCAGCGTCAGGTCGACGCCATCATTCTCTTCGGTACCGCGTTCCGCGATGAGACGCTGACCGACCTGCAGCTCGGCCATGGAATGCCTCCCATGTTCGTTCTGGCTCGAGACAGCCAGATCGACGGCGTCCCAGCCGTCGTATGCGACGCCGAACTGGCGCTTCGGGACATCGTCCGTCACCTTTATGAACGAGGCTATCGGCGACCCGGTTTCATGAGTGGGGCCGCCGCTCTCTCGACGGCGCTGAGGCGACGTCAGCATTACCTCGAGTTCTGGGCCCAGCACAGCATCCAAAACATCTCACTTCTTTCCGCAGACAGGTACAGTGCGGACGCGGGTGCGGCGTCCGTCCGGGCATATCTCGCGAGCACGCCGGCGAAAAAGCGGGTGGATGTCCTGATGTGCGAAAACGACATTCTCGCACTGGGAGCAATGGACGAGATTCGCGGAAACTTCGGACTGAAGATTCCCGAGGACATCGCTATCGTCGGCTTCGATAATTACGAACTCGGCGGATCATACGGATACGGACTGACAACCTACGAACAACCCAGGGAAGAGATGGTGCGGGCTGTCGTCAGCATGATTAAGGGCGCCGTCGAACCGGAGACTGTGACGCTGCCGGGCCGGCTCGTCGTCCGAAGTTCGACATAGTCGTCCGGGCGCTATGATACGGCCTGTGCGCCGGTGATCTCCACCAAAGAGCCGCACATGAACGCGGCCTCGTCAGAGGCGAGGAACGCGACGAGGGCCGCGACCTCTTCCGGACGGCCGATGCGGCCGTAGGGAACGAGCCTGTCGAGTTCGGCGATCGTCCGGCCGGAGCGCTTGACGCCGGCTTCGAGCATCGGCGTACGAATTTCGCCGGGGCACACGGCGTTGACGCGCACCTTGTCCGGCGCATAGTCGCGGGCGAGGTTCTGGGTGAAGGCGGCAACGGCCGCCTTCGTGGTGTTGTACGCGATGTGGTTCGGCGCGGGGTAAAGCCCCCATTGCGAGGCCGTGTTGATGATCGCGCCGCCACCGGCGGCGATCATATGCGGCAGGGCCGCGCGGCAGAGATGGAACATCGAATCCAGATTGACCGCGAAACTCAGCTGCCAGTCTTCATCCGAGAGCGCCAGCAGATTGCCGCGCCGGTTGATGCCGGCATTGTTGACCAGCACATCCAGCCGCCCCTTGATCGCAAAGGCTTTTTCGATAAGTTCCACACATTCCGGCTTGCGGGAGATGTCGGCCGCAATGGCGGTCGCCGATCCGCCCGCCGCCTCGATGAGCGACGCGACTTCGCCTGCGGCCTGAGCGTTGGCATCGGTCACCACCACCAGCGCGCCTTCCTCGGCCAACCTCTTCGATATGGCGGAGCCGATGCCACCGCCGCCACCGGTCACGACCGCGACCTTGCCATGAAATCTCTTCATCCCGTTCTCCTATCTGATGTAGCTGCCGCCATTGACGTCGAATGTCGCGCCGTTGACCGATGCCTGCGACGGACGAAGCAGGAAGGCGACCAGCTCGGCGATCTCGCCCGGCTCGGCCATCGCGCCGATCGGAATATCGCCAACCGCCGCCTCCTTGCCGTGCCTTGCCACGAAATCCTCGGCCATATCGGTGCGCACCCATCCCGGCGCGACGGAGACGGCGACCACTCCGTCGCGACCGAAGCTCCTCGCGATCGACTTTGTGAGATTGGTGAGCGCCGCCTTCGTCGCCCCATAAGGCATGGCGTCGGCGGCGTACCCGCGCTGACCGGCGCGGCTAGCCATATTGACGATCCGCCCGCCGTCATGCTGCTTGAAATGCACGAGCGCCTCTTTGCAGAGATCGGCCGCGGCAAAGAAATTCACCTGAAACTCTTTCTGCCAGGCTGCCCGCCAATCGGCCGGATCGGCATCGATCGAAATCTCGTTGCGGACCCCGGCATTGTTGACGACGGCATGGATCCGTCCCGCCGCCGAAAGCGCATCGCCCCAAAGCGCGAAGGCGCCGTCCGGACGGGAGAGGTCGGCCTGAACGATCAGGCCGTTTCCGCCAAGCTTGCAGAGCAGGGCTTCCGCACGTTGCCTGTCGCGGCCGTAATGGATGACCGGTCGCGCGCCTTCGGCCGAAAGGCGCTCGACGATGGCTGCGCCGATTCCGCCGGATGCCCCGGTGACGAGGACAGTCTGGCCGGCCAGAGGTTGAAGGTAAGACATTGCGGGCTCCTATCCGAGCAGGCCGACCTGCGGCCCCCATGTATCAGAGAGCGCAAAGCCCGCGGCGAAGGGATCGTCGTCGGACATACGCAGCTTCTCGCGGCCATAGACATAGGCGCGGCCGGTTATTCTCGGCAACACGGCGCGGCGGCCGCCCACCTCGGCTTCGCCGATCGCCTCCGCCAGAAACTCGCCGCCGATGATCGACCGGGACGTTCTCAAGTCTCCGACCGAGACTTCGCCACGGGCATAGAGCGTCGCCAGATTGGCCGAGCTGCCGGTTCCGCAGGGCGAGCGGTCGACGCGGCCGGGCTGCAGCGTCGTGCAGGTCCTGACCGCCCCGTCAGCCTCGCGCCCGCGGAACATCACATAGGCGATCTCGTTGACGCCGGTTAAAACGGGATGGGCGACAGAGACCTGCCCGGCAAGGAGCGACTTGAGCTCGATGCCGGCCTCTGCCAGCAGCCGGGCATTGGCCGGAGCGATATCGAGGCCGAGCTGGTCGACATCAACAAGCGCGTAATAGACGCCGCCGAAGGCGACATCGACCTTGATGCGGCCCCATTTCGGCGTCTCCACCTCACTGTCGAGCGCCTCGGCAAAACTCGGCACATTGTCGAGGCTGACCGAAAGGCAGCGGCCGTCGCGGCAGGTGGCGCGCGCGACGATCAGGCCGGCGGGCGTGTCCAGCCGCACCACCGTCTCCGGCTCCGACATCGGCACCCGGCCGCTTTGGAGCAGTGCGGTGACGACGCAGATGCAGTTGCTGCCGGACATCGGGTGGGCGCGGTCGGCCTGCAACACGATGAAGCCGGCATCGGCGTCGGCGCGGGTCGGCTCGACCAGCAGGTTCACCGACATGGCAACGTTGGCGCGCGGCTCGAAGGTGACAAAGCGGCGCAGGCTGTCGTCCACCGTGTTGATGTGGTTCATCTTGTCGAGCATGGTCGCGCCCGGTATTTCGGGCGCGCCTGCGACGATAACCTTGCCGATCTCGCCCTGGCAGTGGACCTGCAGCAGGTCGAGGCTGCGGTTCCAGTTCATTCGGCCGCCTCCGGCTTGATGTACCAGCCCCAGGGATCCTCGCCGACGAAGCGGGTGATCTGCTTGGTCTCGAGATAGTTGTCGAGGCCCCAGCGGCCAAGTTCGCGGCCGATGCCGGATTCCTTGTAGCCGCCCCAGGGCGCCTCGGTGAAGGTCGGCTGCGAGCAATTGATCCAGACGATGCCGGCGCGGAAGGCGGCGGCAACGCGCTCGGCCCTGATGTCGTCCTTCGACATGACAGCGGCGGCGAGGCCGAAACGGGAATCATTGGCGAGCTCGATCGCCTCTTCCTCGGTCCTGAACGGCCGGATGCAGACGACAGGCCCGAAGATCTCCTCCACCCAGGCGGCGCTGTCGAGCGGAACATCGGTCAGAACGGTCGGCTGGAGATAATAGCCCTTGTCGAATCCTTCCGGGCGGGCTCCACCGCAGGCGACCGTCGCACCGGCCTGCCGCGCCGCTTCGATCGCGGCAACAACCTGCTCGTGCTGGCGCTTGGAAACCAGCGGCCCAAGGAGAACGCCCTCGTCGAGACCGTTGCCGATCTTGATCTTCTTCGTCTCCTCGATCAGTCGTGCGAGCAGCCGCTCGTAGATGGTGTCCTGCACGAGGACCCGCGACGTTGCCGAGCAGACCTGACCCTGGTTCCAGAAAATGCCGAACATGATCCATTCGACAGCCTTGTCGATATCGGCGTCCTCGAAGACGACGAAGGGCGACTTGCCGCCGAGTTCGAGGCTGACCCGCTTGATGTCGCGGGCGGCCGCCGCCATGATCTTCGAGCCGACCGGCCCCGAGCCGGTAAAGGCGAGCTTGTCGACCTGCTTGTGATCGATGATCGCCTGGCCGGCGACCGACCCGGCGCCGGTCAAGATATTGAGCACGCCGGGCGGCAGCCCAGCTTTGTCGGCAACCACCGCCAGTTCAAGCGCCGTCAGCGATGTCAGCTCGGCGGGCTTCAGCACCACCGTGCAGCCGGCGGCCAGTGCCGGGGCGACTTTCCATGCCGCCATCAGCAGCGGATAGTTCCAGGGGATAATCGCGCCGGCGACACCGAGCGGCTCGCGTACCGCCTTGGAGGTAAAGCGCTGATCGGGAAACGCGATCGTCTCCTCGGGATTGTTGTCGAGCTGTTCGGCGAGACCCGCGTAGAAATCGAAGCAGCCGGCGGCGTCGGCGACGTCCCAATCGGCCTCGGGGAACGGCTTGCCGTTGTCGAGGACCTCGAGGCGGGCGATCTCGGCCTGGCGGGCGCGGATGCCATCTGCGATGACCCGGAGATATCGGGCGCGCTGGGCGCCCGTCAACTTCGGCCAGCCGTCCTTGTCGAAGGCCCGGCGCGCTGCCTTGACGGCAAGGTCGACATCCTCGGCCGTTGCCGCGCCGATCGTCTGGATCACCTCTTCCGTTGCCGGGTTCGTCACCGTGCAGACGCCGCCCTTGACCGGCTTCACCCACTGTCCATCAATGTAGAGTTCGCTTCGCATGTTCACTCCCTTTTGCCTTGCGTCGGCGCCGCGCTCAGAAGCGGTCGACGCGATAGGGTTTCATGTCCACGGGCGGTTCAACGCCCGTAACGAGATCGGCCATCAACCGGCCGGTCGTGGCGGCATAGGTCAGGCCGAGATGCCCATGGCCGGTCGCGTACCAAACGTTGCGGTGCTTGGCGGACAGTCCCATGACCGGCACGGTATCGGGCACTGCCGGGCGATGCCCCATCCACTCCGTCACCCCTTCGGCCTTCAGCTCCGGCAATGCTTCCTGTGCCCGCTTCACCAGGATCTTTGCGCGCCGGTAATCCGGCGGGGCGTCGAGGCCGGCCATTTCGACCGTGCCGCCGACGCGGATGCCGCCCCCCGTCGGCGTCACCATGAAGGCGCGCGCCGGCCAGATGATCGAATGGCGCATCGAAATGCCGGGCTCCATGATCTGCGTGTGGTAGCCGCGCTCGGTTTCGAGCGGGATATGTTCACGCAGCAGCGCGGAAAGTCGGGCGGTGAAGGCACCGGCCGCGAGCACCACCTTCTCCGCCGCAAGGGTGCGCCCGTCCGCCAGACGCAGAGCCGAGACGCCGGCCTCGCTTTGCTCGAAGCCTGCGACGTCGGCCTCGACGATCCGGCCGCCGAGCGCCTGGAATTTTTCGATGAGGGCGGCGACGAGTTTGTACGGATCGGTGATCGACCGATTGTCGGGAAAGAGTACCGCCTTGCCAATCCTAGCGGTCAAGGCCGGCTCGAGATCCCGGATGGCGTTGCCGCCGAGGATTTCGTGCCGGAAGCCGAAACGCTCCAGAATATCGATATGTTCGCGATCCGCCCTGAATTCGGCGTCGTCAGTATAGAGGCTGAGGCAGCCCTCGGCCGTCAGCATATGCGCAAGACCGGTCTCCTTGAGCAGCACGTCAAGGTCTTCATAGACGCGGCCGCAGAGCACGGCGCCGGCCGCTTCCAGCTCCCTCAATTTTGAGGGGCGGCTGGCGGCGAGGAACCTCAGGAACCACGGCACCAGTTTCGGCAGATAGGCGGGCCGGATGCGCACCGGCCCCTCCGGGTCGAGCAGCCATTTCGGCATCTGCGCCCAGATGCCGGGACGCGAAGCCGGCATGAATTCGGTGACGGCGATGCTCGCCATATTGCCGTAGGAGGCGCCCATGCCGGGGGCAGCCCTGTCGATCAGGGTGACGTCGTTTCCCCGGCGCTGGAGTTCATAGGCGATGGTGGCGCCGATAATGCCGGCGCCGACGATCACGATGGATGACACGGCGAACCTCGTAAATTCAGAGATCCCGGGGCGGTTCGGCCGCCCCGGCCTGTTCCTGCTACCAGTTGAGGATCGGCTCCATCGCCGCCCTGAACTCGGCCTTTTCCTCCGAGGTCAGCTCGCCGAGCGGCGCGCGGCACGTCCCCACGGACAAGCCCTGCAGCTCGCAGCCATATTTGATCTTCTGCACGAACTTGCCGCTCTCCAGGATGTTCATCGCCCGATAGAGGGTCTTCATCATCTCGCGGGCTTTGCTGAGATCTCCCGCCTTGTAGGTTCGGTCGAGATCGCAGCACGCCTTGGCCATGCAGTTGGACGGACCGCAGATCCAGCTTTCCGCGCCCCAGAACATGAAATCGAGCGCGATATCGTCCGAGCCGCTGACGAGCTGGATCTTGCCCTCATAGCGGCTGGCGATGTCGATGGCGCGCTGCAAAACGCCCGAGCTTTCCTTGATGCCGATCACCCGCGGATTATCGGCAAAATGATCCATCAGCTCGAAGCCGATGTCCGAACCATCCTTGGCCGGATAGGAATAGAGCACGAGGTTCACATCGACAGCACCGAGCACGGCTTCGTAGTGCTTGATGAGCTCCGCCTGCGTCGGACGGGTATAGAATGGCGGCGCCAGCAGGACCGTGTCATAGCCGATGTCGCGTGCCATCGCCGTCTGCTCGATCACCTCGCGGGTCGCCGGCGCATTGGTGCCGGCGATCAGAATTTCGCCCGGTCTGGCAAACTCCTTGACGAACTGCAGCACGTCACGACGCTCTTCCCTGGATTGGCTGAAATATTCACCTGTGGACCCATTCGGAACCCAGCCGGTGACGCCTGCCTCACGCAGATGTGTCAGAAGCTTTTCGAACGCCTTGACGTCAATCTTGTTGCTCGCGTCGAAGGGTGTGATGAGGGCGGGCATGACGCCGGAAAGTTTCATGGGATTCTCCTGTCCTGGGAATGACGGTTTTCAGATTGCGAGCTTCTTGAGGATGCGTCCCTCGATGAGGGAAACCGCCCGCGTCAGTGGGAAGGCAATGGCGAAGTAGATCAGCGCGACGACCGTCAGCACTTCGACCGGGCGGGCCGTGTTGTTCGAGATGTTCTGGCCGACGAACATCAGGTCCGCCATGCCGACGGCGGAGACGAGCGCGCTCTCCTTGAAGAGGCTGACGCAGTTCGACAGCAGCGTCGGGATGGCCCGCAGCACCGCCTGCGGCAGCACGACGTTGACGACCTGGGCGCTGCGCGGCAGGCCGAGTGCGACGCAGGCATCCAACTGCTCGCGGCCGATGGATTTGAGGCTGGCGCGGAACGTTTCGCTGGTGATCGCGCCCATGTAGAGCGTCAGCGTGATGACGCCCGATGCGAGATTCGAAAGCTCGACGCCGAGGAGCAGCGGCAGGCAGAAGAAGATCCAGAAGAGCTGGATAAGGACCGGCGTGCCGCGGAAGAATTCGACATAGGTGCCTGCAATGGCGCGAAGCGCCAAATTGCGCGACGCGCGGGCCAAACCGACGAGAAAGCCGAGAGAGCATCCAAGCACGATGCAGATGATTGTCAGCTTGATCGTCATCCACAGGCCGAGCAGCAGCGCGTTTTCGAAGCGCAGCAGGATCGAGAAATCGAGCGTCATCATGCTGGCCTCCTAGCTGACGAGGATCTGGCGGCGGCGTTCGAGCAGGCCGACGATCTGGGTGATCGGGAAGGACACGGCGAAATAGATGAGCGCCACGACCGTGAAGGTCTCGATCGGGCGATAGGTCTCCGTCGCCAGAGTCTTGCCCTGGTACATCAGGTCCTGGATCGCCACGATCGCGACCAGCGCGCTCTGCTGGAAAATGACGATGCCGTTGGTCAAAAGCACCGGGATCGAGGCGCGGAACGCCGTCGGGAAGACGATGTAGAGCACCCGCTGCAGCGGATTGAGACCGAGCGCGATGCCGGCATCGAGCTGCTCGCGCGGCACCGCCTGGATGGATGCCCGGTAGGCCTCGGCATTGAACGCCATCAGATTGAGCCCGAGGGCCATGATGCCCATCGTCATCGGGTCGAGGAAGACGTCGAACAGCATCGGCACGCAGTAGAATATCCAGACGATCTGGACGATCGCCGGCGTGCAGCGGAAGAATTCGACGAACAGCATGAACGGCAGCCGCACGACCTTGATCGGACTCATGATCAGGAGGGCGAGTCCGAAGCCCAGGACGATGCCGAGGGCGTTCGCAGCCGCTGTCAGCTGCAGCGAAACCCACAGCCCCTGCAGCAGCGGAGCGATGGAGACGGCGTTGAAATCGAACGTGTAGTTCATCTGTGCCTCCTACTGTTTGATGTGGAAGACGCGGTCGATGAATTCCTTGGTGCGTTCCTCGCGCGGAGCGCCGAGCACCTGCTCGGGCGGGCCGTCCTCGACGACCACGCCGCCGGCGCAGAAGATGACGCGCGAGGCGATGTTCTTGGCGAACCACATGTCGTGGGTGACGATCATCATCGGCATGTCCTGGGCGGCGAGCTGCAGGATCACCTGCTCCACCTCGCTCACGAGTTCCGGATCGAGCGCCGAGGTAACCTCGTCGAACAGCATCAGCTTCGGATCGAGCATCAATGCGCGGGCGACGGCGACGCGCTGCTTCTGGCCGCCGGAAAGCTGTGCCGGATAGGCATTGGCCTTGGCGCCGAGCCCGAAGCGCTCGAGCAGAGCCTGGGCGCGAGCGGTCGCCTTCGACTTGCTTTCTCCGCGCACTTTGCAGGGTGCGAGGATCAGGTTCTGAATGACGCTCAGATGTGGAAACAGCGTGTAGTGCTGAAAGACCATGCCGATCGAGCGGCGGACATTGGTGTCGATCTGGGTCTTCCTGGCACCGCCATCGGAAGAAATATAGGCCTTGCCGTCGAATCTGACCGAGCCGCTGTCGATCTGCTCCAGGCCCATCATCACCCTGAGTAGCGTGCTCTTGCCGCCGCCGCTCGGACCGATGACGACGACGCGTTCGCCGCGCGTCATTTCAATGTCGATGCCTTTCAGCACCTGGATTGCTCCGTTGCCATAGCTTTTGTGGAGCGCCTGCATTTTCACGAGGGGAAGGCTGAAGGAGGTGGTCATGGCCAATCTCCGATGATCGAAGCTGGAAGGGCCGGCGCGATCCCCGCACCGGCCCGGCGAGGTTACTTTGCGCCCTTGAGCACGTCGTCGACCGCCTTGCGGATCAGCTCATCGACGTGACCGGTGGCGACCTTCTCTTCGAGGAAAATATCGACCACTTCGACATCGGCGGCCGAAAGCTGATGCGGCAGACCGAAAGCGACACCCTGCTTGGCAAGAGCCGGCGTCGGGTTGAGCGCAACCGCCCAATCCGGGTTCGACTGGGTGAAGAGCTGATTGGTATCGGAGGCGTCGACCAGGATGTCGGCGCGCTTCGAGGTGACCGCCAGCCGGGTCTCGTCATTGCCGGGAAGGCGCATGATCGTGGCGTTCTTCACCGCAGCGGAAATGGCTTTGTCCTGCGCCGTGCCGGACATGACGGCGAGCGTCACGCCTGATTTGTCAATATCGGCCACCGAAGCGGCACCGGTGGTAATCTTCGGATTGTTTTTATTGTAGGCGAGCGAGATCTGGTACTCCATCGCCGGGATCGAGAACTGCACGGCCATGGCGCGAGTTGGTGTCCGGTTGAGCGCCAGCGACAGATCCCATTTGCCCGCCTGCAGACCCGCAACGATATTGTCCCAGGTGGTATCGACGAATTCAGGCTTCACCTTGAGGACGTTGGCAAATTCCTTGCAGAGATCGACGAAGAAGCCGGTGTACTCGCCCGTCGCCGGATCGCGCATGACATAAGGCGGCGCAACGGCCGCGCCGCAGCGCAGCGTGCCTGCCTTCTGCACGCCCTGCCAATATCCGTCAGTGGTCTGGGCGTGTGCGGCGGTTGCGGAAAGACCTGCCATCAGGGCGAGCACGGGCAGCGCCCGCAAGGCGGACGTTATCAAAGAAAGCATTGGGCATTCCTCTTTTGCTGTGCGCGAAAGCGCGCGGTTCCACTCGTCGGCTCTGGCCGTTTCTATTGGTTTTTTGTCGGCTGCGTGTCGACTGGACAGATCATGTCAACAGCGTGTCGACAAAGTCAAGCGGAAAAATTACATTGCCGACACGCTGTTTTTCTGGCCCAATGGGATCCGCGCCTGGAGAAAGGGACTTAAGTGTCTGATGAATCGGAAGTGAAACGCATCCGCGGGACCGGCTGGAAGAGCGTTTACGAAACGCTCCGCAACGAGATTTTGTCGCTTGCTTTGCCGCCCGGTCAGCTTCTCGACGAGATGACGCTTGCCGAACGCTTCGACATGTCGCGCTCGCCAGTGCGTGAAGCGCTGATCCGGCTCGGCGCCGACGAGTTGGTAGTGACGCTTTCCAACCGCAGCACGATCGTCGCGCCGATCGAAGTCGCGACCTTTCCCAAATATGTCGAGGCGCTCGACATCGCGCAGCGAATGAATACGCGGCTTGCCGCAGCGCTCCGGACCGAGGCCGACCTCAAGACCATCGCCAAGCGGCTGAAGATCTTCGAAGCGGCGGTTAAAACCGGCAATCATCTCGCCATGTCGGAGGCCAACAAGGAATTCCACATGGCGATCGCCCATGCCGGAAAAAATCAGTACCTCGCCTCCTTCTACGAGAAATTGCTGTCGCAGGGACAGCGCATGCTCCACCTGCATTTCGAATATCTGGAGCGGACCCATGAGGGCTATCTGCTGACCGACGAGCACACGCTGATGCTCGATGCCATCAGGGACAAGAACGTCGAGCTCGCCGATGAGCTCGCCCATGCCCATACGCGCCAATTCCAAGACAATTTCATCAACTTCATGCGCGAGAACTACACGACGGATGTCGCGTTGGGGCCGTTGCGGGCTGCGGAGTAACAGCGATGATCGACAGCATTGGATTCGTCGGCACCGGCGCCATCACCGAAGCCATGGTTCGCGGGCTTCTGGCCGCACCGGCTTACGCCTCCGAGGTCCACGTTTCACCGCGGAGCGCGCACATTGCCGCCACGCTGGCAGAAGAGTTCGCCTCGGTCAGGATTGCCGGGGACAACCAGACTGTCGTCGATCGCAGCGACATGGTGTTCCTGGCGATAAGGCCGCAGATCGCCGAGGAGGTCGTGCGGGCGCTGTCGTTCAGGACCGGCCAGACGGTCGTCAGCCTCGTCGCGGCGACGGAGCGGCAAGCCCTACTCGATTGGATCGGCGCCGATATCGATCTCGTCCAGGCCATCCCCCTGCCCTTCGTCGCACAGCGGCAAGGCGTTACTGCCATCTATCCCGCCAATGCCGCCATCGCGGCGCTGTTTGACACACTCGGAACGGCCGTCCAGTGTCAGTCGCGGAAGGAATACGATCTCCTCGCGGCCGCAAGCGCAGTCATGTCGACCTATTTCGGCGTCATGGAGTCGATCACCGGCTGGCTGGAAAAAAGCGGCCTCGAAAGGGCAAAGGGCCAAGCCTACATCGCCCCACTGTTTGCAAGCCTGGCGCAGAAAGCCAACAACCCCGGCAACGAGCCGTTCAGCGCGCTGAGCCGCGAATTCGCCACCAAAGGCGGCCTGAACGAGCAGGTTCTTTCGGACTTCGACAAGCAGGGCGGTCTTGCCGCACTCACCGCCGCCCTCGACGGCGTGCTTGCCCGCATCGAGGGCCGCAGGAGCTGAGGCGCATGGCATCGGCATGGATGCGAACAGGTCTCGGCGCCGCCCTTGCAGCCGTCGCGGCCCTTCTCGGCGGAAGCGTCCTGGCGCATGCCGAGGCGGCAAGACCACCGGCCGTTTCCACCGTCATTCTCTCCCTCTCACCACGGACCATTCGTTGGGCCACCATCTACAAGGTTCCCGACCCCGCCGATCACGATCCCTATTACCATCTTGAAGTGATCGAGAAGGAGCGGCATACGCCGCCCTGGCAATTCAAGCGGCTTGCCGCCCATCTCGTCGTGACGGCGGCGGCTTTGGACAGGAGCCGCCTCAGACGGAAAGCAAAGACCTATTTTTACAAGGACATCGAGTTCCGGATCGCCGACAAGGCCTGGCGTCAACAATCTCCGGCGCAAAGAGAGGCCATGGTTTGCCGCACGGCAATTCTCGAATGCATAGGCAGATCCGATTCAGAATAGATGTGACCTGCTAAATTAAAGAGTTAGAGCATGATGTCGTCCGAAAACCGCTCACACTTTTCGGCATCATGCTCTAGAACGTCGGCGGCGTGCAGGCGCTGATGACTTCGCAGGGCACCGGCCCGACGCAGCGGAACCGATGCGGCCGCCGGCTTTCGAAATAATAGGCATCCCCCGGCCCGAGGATACGCCGCTCGTCGTCGACGGTCACCTCAAGCCTTCCCGAGAGGACGATCCCGCCCTCCTCCCCCTCGTGAACAAGCGGAATCTTACCGGTGTCGGCGCCCGGCTGGTAACATTCCTTGAGCATCTGCAGGCTGCGCCCGAACAGGTTTTCTCCAACCTGCCTGTAGGAGATGGCGCCCTTGCCGATCTCCACCAGTTCTTCGGCCGCATAGAAAGCCTTCTTCGGACGCTCGGGCTCAAAGGCGAAGAACTCCGCCAGACCGATCGGGATACCGTCCAGAATCCGTTTCAAGGCCCCGACCGAAGGGTTGGAGGCGTTCGATTCGATCAGCGAAATCGTTGAATTGGGCACGCCGGTGCGCTTGGCCAGTTCACGCTGGGAAAGCTTATGAGCGATGCGCAGATGACGCAGGCGGCTGCCGATGTCGACTGACATGATGCGGTCCGTTTATGTTGTCCAGAATATCGAAAAACATATCCGCTCATCCGTTCAGTTTCAATGACTTGTACCGCAGAAGAAAAGGACTTGTTTGACTGGGAGAAATTGCCATTCTCACCGCCAACCATAGGAGGCCAGCATGGACCAGATCAGCAAACCGAACGCGCCCGTACTCGACAATTTTTGGATGCCGTTCACCGCGAACCGGCAGTTCAAGGCTACGCCGCGCCTCCTGGCCGCAGCAGAGGGCATGTATTACACCGACGTCGACGGGAACCAGGTGCTGGACGGCACTGCCGGCCTCTGGTGCTGCAATGCCGGCCATGGCCGCAAGAAGATCGCCCAGGCAGTCGAACGGCAGCTTTCTACCATGGACTATGCTCCGACCTTCCAGATGGGCCATCCGATCGCCTTCGACTTCGCCGCCAAGCTGGCCGCGAACGCGCCGGGCGGCCCGGACGGCAAGCTCGACCGGGTATTTTTCACGGGCTCAGGTTCGGAATCGGTCGATACGGCGCTGAAAATCGCCATCGCCTATCAGCGTGCCATCGGCCAGGGCACCCGCACGCGCATCATCGGACGCGAGAAAGGTTATCACGGCGTCGGCTTCGGCGGCATTTCCGTCGGCGGCCTCGTCAACAACCGGCGGGTCTTTCCGCAGATACCGGCCGACCATATGCGCCATACGCTCGACGTCGAGCGCAATGCCTTTTCGAAGGGCCTTCCCGCCCACGGCGTGGAACTGGCCGACGATCTGGAGCGCCTGGTGCAGTTGCACGGCGCCGAAACCATTGCCGCCGTCATCGTCGAACCGATGTCGGGATCGGCGGGCGTCGTCCTGCCGGCGAAAGGCTATCTGGAAAAGCTGCGTGCAACCGCCGACAAGCACGGCATCCTGCTGATCTTCGACGAGGTCATCACCGGCTTCGGCCGTCTCGGCACGCCTTTCGCGGTCGATTATTTCGGCGTCGTGCCGGATCTCGTCACCACGGCAAAGGGGCTGACCAACGGCGCGATCCCGATGGGCGCGGTCTTTGCCAGCCGCAAGGTCTATGACGGCCTGATGGTCGGCCCGGAAAATGCGATCGAACTCTTCCACGGCTATACCTATTCCGGTCACCCGGTCGCCTGCGCCGCCGGGCTTGCAACCCTCGACATCTACGAGGAAGAAGGACTGCTGACGCGCGCGGCCGATCTGGCCGAGCACTGGCAGGAGGCCCTGCATTCGCTGAAAGGCCTCCCCAATGTCGTCGACATCCGTAATCTCGGCCTGGTCGGCGCGGTCGAATTGGCGCCTCGCAACGGCGCGCCGGGAACCCGGGCCTACGACGTCTTCGTCGACTGCTTCAACAAGGGCCTGCTGATCCGCGTGACCGGCGACATCATCGCGCTCTCGCCGCCGCTCATCATCGAGAAGAGCCAAATCGACACGATCGTCTCGACGATCGGCGATGCACTGAAGCGCGTGGTATAGACCTGCGTCCGGCGTCCCTCGTCGGCGATTTGAATCGCCGACGGAACCGCCCGGCTGCAAGTATGGCGATCAGCGCTTGGGGGCCTGTGACGGCAGTTGACCGAAACGCTTCCGGTATTCTGCTGAAAATCGCCCGAGATGGGTAAATCCCCATCGGAGCGCGATGTCGGCGACGGCCTGTCGCGTGCCGGATTCGAGCAGATCGCGATGGGCGGCAAGCATCCGGATTTCATGCAGGTAGGCCATCGGCGTGGTATCTCTGAACTGCCGGAAACCCTGTTGCAAAGTGCGGACGCTGACCTTGGCTGCGGTCGCGATATCGTTGAGCGAGATCGGCTCGGCGATATATTCCTGCATGAATTCGATCGCCCATTTCACATGGCGAGGAGCCGGGGCCGGAGCGGGAAGCGCAAGCGCCTCCGAATAGCGATGGGGACAGGTCTCCAGAAGCAGATAGATCGTCGCGTCGCAGAGCGCGTTCAGAGCCAGCGGCGACTGCTGCAGCGGCCCGTCGCCGCTGAGCCCATAATGGAGGTTCGCGGCGAGTTGCTGCAACACGAGCCCTGGACCGGTCGTCAGATCGATAGAGGGACGAAAATCCGTGTCGCCAATAATCGTTCGCTCGAACATCTGTGTCAGGTGCCTGTTGATCCTCGCTTGATCGATGAACAGGCCGAGATGACGGCGCGGGCCGAGCAGGCGGGCACCCGAGACGCGGCCCGCCCCGAGAATGGCGCCGCGGCCGGGAATGGAATGGATATGCTCCTTGCCCGCATCGAAGAGGGCGTCCCCCTCCATCGGCAGGAATATGATCACCTTGCCACTGGGCGCCTCCCGCCGGATCGAGATTGTGCCTTCGTAGGCGCAGTCGGCAATGGCCAGCTCTTCCGTCGCGACGAAATTGCAGCGATAGGCGATGGGTGCGTGGGCTTTCGCCTCAGCCTTGATCGGAGAGTTCGGCGTCGACAATATTTCCGAGAGTGCGTCCGGATCCGTGCCGCTGAACGCCGTCTCCCAAAACGGCGGGCTCTGCCTCGTCGGATCGTGGAGGGAGCTGCCATTGGCGGGCATAAGGGAACGACCGGACATTCATGACCTCGAAGACAAAGTCCATCGATAATAAGCGATGGCCGCAATCATTTCTTTGCATTTTGCGCCGTTTGACGGGTTTCAGCCATATCGATTGATGGCGAGATCCCGCGCGTCGATCTCAGGCGTGCGACCGCCGACCAGATCGCTGATCAGCCGCGCCGAACCGGTGCTCATCGTCCAGCCGAGCGTGCCGTGGCCGGTGTTGAGAAAGAGACCGCTGACCTTCGTCGGGCCGATGACCGGCGTGCCATCCGGCGTCATCGGGCGCAGGCCGGACCAGAAGGACGCCTTGGAAACATCGCCGCCGGGGAACAGATCGGTGACCGAATGTTCCAGCGTGCTGCGGCGGGCGAACCCGAGATCGTTGGTATAGCCCGAGATTTCAGCCATGCCGCCGACGCGGATGCGGTCACCGAGCCGGGTGATTGCGATCTTGAAGGTTTCATCCATAACGGTCGATTCCGGAGCGCGCGTCGCGTCGGTGATCGGGATGGTGAGCGAATAGCCCTTCACCGGATAGACCGGCAATTTGATGCCGAAGGGCTTGAGCAGCAGCGGCGAATAGCTGCCGAGCGCAACCACCACCGCATCCGCACTCATCCGTTCGCGATCGGTGATGACGCCGCGTACGCGGCCGGCCTCGACATCCAGCGCCTTGATCGTCGTGTCATAGGCAAAGCGGACGCCGAGCACCTCGGCTTTGGCGGCCAGCGCATTGGTGAATTTGAAGCAGTCGCCGGTTTCGTCCTTCGGCGTCAGCAGGCCGCCGACGATCTTGTCGCGCACGTGCTTCAATGCCGGCTCGAAGCGGATGCAGCCGTCCCGGTTCAGCACCTCATAGGGAATGCCGTCCGCCGCCAGCGCCTTGACGTCCTTGGCCGAGGCCTCGAGCTGCTGCTGCGTGCGGAAGAGCTGCAGCGTTCCCTGCATGCGTTCGTCATAGGCGATGCCGGTCTCGGCGCGAAGGTCGGCCAACGCGATGCGGCTGTAATCGGCAAGGCGCAGCATGCGGCTCTTATTGATCGCGTAGCGCTCGGAGGTGCAGTTCGACAGCATCCTCGCCATCCAGGAGAGCATGGCCATGTCGAGCTTCGGGCGCAGGATGAGGGGCGCATGTTTCATGAACAGCCACTTCATCGCTTTCGCCGGAATGCCGGGCGCTGCCCATGGCGAGCAATAACCGAAGGAAACTTCGCCGGCATTGGCAAAGCTCGTTTCCAGCGCCGGGCCTGTCTGCCGATCGACGACCGTGACCTCATGGCCTGATTTGGCTAGCTGATAAGCGGATGTGACGCCGACGATACCGGCACCCAGAACAATGACTTTCATGATCTTCCCAAATGATGGAGCCGCCGGGCTCTCAGCGATATTGCCTGTCGTAACGATCGCCCAGAGCGGTTAGGATTTCGTAAGATATGGTGCCGGCATCGCCGGCGATGTCCTCGAGCGTCTGGTTCGGGCCAAGCACTTCGACCAGACTGCCCAGCGTCAGCGTGCCTTCGGGCAGTGCCGACACGTCGACGGTCACGCTGTCCATCGAGACCCGGCCGACGATCGGCAGGCGGATGCCGTTGACATAGACGGCGCCGCGGTCGCTGAGCGTCCGGGGCAGACCGTCGGCATAGCCGGCGGCGATGGTGGCGAGACGCATCTCCCGCTGGGTGACATGCGCGCCGCCATAGCCGACCTTGGTGCCTGCCGGCACGGTGCGGGTCTGCACCACGGCGACATCGAGGCTGACGACCGGCTCCATCGGGTTCGCCTCACCATTGTTGGGCGCGCCGCCGTAAAGCGCGATGCCGGGGCGGGCGAGCACACCATGATAGGCATCACCGAGGAAGACTCCGCCGGAATTGGCGAAGGACATGTCGAGGCCGGGAAATTCGTCGGCAATGCGGGACATCTCGGCCAACTGTTCGCCGTTCTGGTCGCTCTCCATATCGTCGGCCGAAGCGAGATGGCTCATGATGAACAGGATTTCGACATTGCTGCCGTCGCCAAGCGCTGCCGCCAGTTCGGCTCGTTCTTCCCGGGGAAAGCCGAGCCGCGACATGCCGGTGTCGAATTGCAGCACGGCAGGCAGGCATCGCTTCAGCATCCGCGCCGTCGCCGACCATTGCCGCCACTGGGCCAGCGAGTTGAGAACCGGCACGATGCCCCTCTCGGCGCAGGCGATCTCGTTGCCCGGCTGCAAGCCGTTCAGCACAAAAATCTGGGCGTCATGCGCAAGGGTCGGCCGCAGCCTGACCGCCTCGACGAACTGGGCGACGAAGAAATGCCGGCAGCCTTCGCCGTAGAGCGTTGCCGCGACCCGCTCGGCGCCGAGGCCGTAGGCGTCGGCCTTGACGACGGCTCCGGCGCGGACCGGCGCCAGCATCGATACGAGCTTGCGGTAGTTGCGGCCGAGCGCGGCAAGATCGATCGTCAGATAGCCCGTGGCTCCCTTTGCGGTCGTGGTGCGTGTGCGGGAAACCAAAATATCGCTATCCATGTCCATCCCTCTCGATCTCAGGAAAGTTTATGAAACAATGCGCGAAATTGCCTAGCATTCAGCAGCTGCTTATCGCATTATTTGCTTATTATCCGCATAATCGGCGAACTTTTGGTATAATCTATCATGACCGCTCTCGACTCGATCGATCGCAATATCCTGAGACTGCTGCGCCTCGACGCGCGCATGAGCAATGCCAAGCTCGCCGCCGAGATCGGCCTGTCGCCGTCCGCCTGCCTCAGGCGCATAAAGATCATGGAAAAGTCAGGGGTGATCCGCGGCTATACGGCGCTGGTGGACCCCGGCAATGCGGACGAGATGATCGCCGTGATCATCAACATCACGCTCGAGCGACAGACGGAGGACCATCTCGATCGCTTCGAGGCGGCGGTCCGCCGGCATCCCGAGATCCGGGAATGTTTTCTGATGACGGGCGGTTCCGACTATCTCCTGCGCGTGGAGGTCGCCAGTCCGGGCGAATTCGAGCGCATCCACAAGGAAATACTGTCGACCCTACCGGGCGTCCTCCGGATTCATTCCAGCTTCTCGATCCGCAATGTTCTGGCGACGCGCACCAGAGGCAGGCATTAAAACGCGATCACCAAACACGGCGTCGGTTTTGCCGCCATTCGAAATCCGGGTGGTCTGACTGCCTGCCAATGAAAGCCGAATTCCGGCTCGAAAACGATCCCTCTCTCCGTCTTGCGCGAAGGTTCGAGGCGGGGAGTTTTTGATTGCGCGACCGAGCACCATCAGCGGGCCTCTATCAATTCTCAACGCCGCAGCCTTGCGGATCGCTCGTCAGCGGCGGATTGTTGGGCTGCGGTGCCGGCTAGAGCCTGAATCTCTACGGAACAATCGGCAGCGTTCAGCGGTTTGGTAGCTTAAACGGGGAGGCTATCATGCGTGCTGTTCTGATCGCTGCTATATTCTCGCTGTCCTGCCTGCCTCACACAGCAAAGGCGTCGGAGTCGGGATTCTTGCGATCCCTGGCGGGCGATTGGCGCGGGACCGGTATGGTTCTCACCAAGATCGGCGGCACGAACTTCAATGTTTCCTGCACGCTCAAATCAGACGCGAGTGAATCCGCAGTCTCGATGAACGGGAAATGCCGCGGCCTTGCGGTTTTCACAAGAGCGTTCTCGGCCAACGTCAAGGCATTGGGACAACGATACACCGGCAACTACATCGGGCCATCGGGACAGCCTTCCAAACTGGTCGGCAGCAGGCAGGGCGACGCGCTCAATCTTCGAGTGACCTGGGCTCGCGTGGTCAATGGCGACCGAAACGCGACGTTGATGATCGAGAAAGTCGGACAGGACAGGCTTCGGCTTCAAACGGTCGATCAGGACCCGACGTCGGGCAAATCCGTGGTGACGAGCCGCATCGATTTGCAACGCCCCCCTGCAGCGGGAAGATAGGAATGTCCAGCCGGAGTGTCGGCGGGCGCATGGGCATCCTGGCTGGTTTCAAACCGGCCATGCTTCCGGCATATCTGCTCGAAGGCACTATGTCCCTATCGGGACTTCGACTTCCGTCTTCGCTGCGGGTTCCCCGGTTAAGAAGACAACTTCGAAGACGAGCCCTTCGGACCTGTAATCCGATCTGGATTGCGCCTGCGCCTTGGAGGAAAAGGCCCGCTCTATGAGGACGGAGCCGAAGCCTCTTTTTGTCGGCGTCAAAACCGGCGGCCCGCCGGTTTCCGTCCATACAAGGAGGACGCGGCCGTCATCGTGCTTCCATTCGACGGCGACGGTTCCCTGCTCGCTTCCAAGGCTTCCGTACTTCGTTGCATTGGTCGCCAACTCGTGGAGCACGAGGGAAAGCGGCAGGGCGATATCGGCCGGAAGAATCACGTCGGGGCCATCGAGACGAATGCGTTCCTGCGAGGCGATGTGCGCCCGCAAGGCGGCGGAGATGATTTCCCGGATGGGGGCGGCCGACCCCTCCCGTGACAGGATGAGATCGTATGTGCCGGCAAGTGCGGCGAGCCTTTCTGCAAAGGCGTTGTAGCTTTCCGGATTGGAGCGCGAAAAGGTCTGCCGGGCGATCGCCTGAACGAGAGCGAAGCCATTCTTGACCCGGTGCGCCATCTCGCGGACGAGCAGGGTTCGCTCCTCCTCCGCCTGTTCGTTCCGGCGTCTCCGCTCATCGAGTTCGTCGAGCAACCGGTCGAAGGTCGCGCCGACGATGTCCAGTTCGTCCGGCCCCGTCATGCCGGTGCGCGCCGTCGTCTGGCCATTGCGCCACTTCTCCATCACCTCCGCGATCCTGGAGATCGGCGCGAGAATGAAGCGGTTGCCGATGAAGATCGCGGCCAGAAAGGCGAAAAGTGCCCCGCCGATGATGGCGAGCGTATTCATCAGCGTCGCCCGGTTGATCGGCGCGAAAGCTTCCGGTTTCGAGAAGCCGGCGCTGACATAGAGGGGGCTGGACGGCAGCGCTATCGGGCGATAGCCGAGGATGCGCACGGTTCCGTCCTGGCTCGTCACCTCGATCACATCGGGCTGTTCAGCGTGGATCAGGTGCTGGTATTCGTCGGGTATGACCGTGCCGACGAACTGTTCCGGAAGGGGAACGCGCGCGACGATGGTTCCCTTGCCGTCGGCGATCGTCACCGCGTTACCGGGAGCGACGCCGCGCTCGGTGATGCGGTTTTGCAGCCAGTCCAGCCTGATACCGCTGACGATGAGGGCCTTGACGCTCTCGCCTTCGATCAAAGGCATTGCGAGCGGCAGGACGGGGCGGTCGGAAAGGCGGCTCTGCGTATAGGTGCCGACGGAAAAGTCTTTGGTCTCGAGCGTCTGCTTGAAGTAATCGCGATCGGAGAACACCACGCCGGCCGGAAAAGCCATGCTCCCGCAGACCGGCCGCCCGTCGAGCCTGACGACGAAGATGGTCCGGATGTTCGGAATGCTTTCGGCAACCGATTTGAGAGCCTCGTTGCACGCCTGGATGTCGAGATGCCGGACGGAAGGCATGGCGGACACCGACACCAGAAGGGCATGCAGGCCCTCCACGATCCGTTCGACTTCCGACGACGCCTGCCTTGCAGCCTGTGCTGCGGACGCGCGCACCTCTTCGTTGCGCTGATGGCGGAGCGCGACTTCGTTGTATGCGAGCATCGCGACCACGGGCGCCAGCGCCGCGACCGCAACTGCAACCAGCTTGAGTCTCATCCTGTTCCCTCTCGGACGAGGGTTCGTAGCATGATCGGGACGATCTGGCCCAGATCACGCAGGGAATCTTGTTTACAAAATATCAACATACGAATCAGGACATCCGGGCGTGCGCCTTGCCGAGCCTCCGATCGCGGCTACATAATCCAAGGATGAATGATGCCAAAAGCACGTCCTCCGAAGGTTCTGCCGCCGGATCCTTCTCGTTGCGGCCACTGAATGGTGCGATGGCCGATGAGGTCGAACGTCTTTTATCGGGCAGAACCCGCGATATCCGCCTGACGGGGGATCTGCGCCGCCGATATGACGAAAAGTCATGGCGGCAGACCGCGAAGGTCATCCGGTCCTGGATGATATGGGTGGCATTCGTCGATATCCTGACGCTGGCGCTGAACGCTATTCTACTTCCCCCACAGGTCGTGCTGTCGATGGTTGCTCCCGCCTGCCTTTTGCCGCCGGCGGCGATTTTGACAGCGCTCGTCTGGAGCAAGCCGCGCGCGGCGGCGGTTCAGCGCGCATCGCTGCTTGTGGGAATGTGCCTTATTCTTCTATCGGTGGCACTTGTCGGCGTTTTTGCCGGCGGTGAATTTTACGAGCGGCATTTGAGCATCATGCTGTTCGTCGCGACGAGCGCAATCACCATCTTCAGCGTGCCGCTGGCGTGGACGGTTGCCATCGCCTGTTATGCCCTTTGTCTCTATTTCATCCTTCAATGGCACAACCCGATCCTGGACGCCGGCAGCGTCGTCGCCGCGACCCTGTTCTTTTCCTGCGGGATCATCGCCACCGTGGTTGCTCGGCGCACGATGAACATCCTGGCGCAGAAGACATTTCTGCTAGATTGCAGGGACCAGCGCCGGGTTGCAGAACTGGCCGATGCAAACGCCCGACTGGAGCGGCTGGCCAGAACCGATCCACTGACGGGGATCGCCAACCGCCGCTGGATGATAGAAACGCTCGAGGGCCTGTGGCGCAACGACGGTGAAACCGGCGTCGTCGCAGCCATGCTCATGTGCGATATCGATCACTTCAAGGCACTGAACGATAAGCTCGGCCATGGCGAGGGCGACCGCTGCCTCGTCAAGGTTGCCGGCATCATCCAGAGCTGCGTGCGCGCCGATCGCGACCTGGTTTCGCGCCATGGCGGCGAGGAATTCCTGATAGTGCTTCCGGATGTCGACGAAGACGAAGCCATCGCGGTGGCCACGCGAATACGCGAGAGCGTAGAAGCCGCTGCCCTTCCGAATCCGTCCTCCGGTGTTGGCCCCTCGGTCACGCTGAGCGTCGGGGTCGCCCTGAAATCGGCGCTCGACACCGACATCTCACTGTCCAATCTCCAGCACGAGGCCGACATGGCTCTCTACCGCGCCAAGGAAGCCGGCCGCAACCAGGTCTGCGTCTTTCGCCGGCCGCACCAGGCTGCACCTTCCGCCACCGAGCAGATCGCCGCCCGGCGCTAGAATATAGAATAGGGTGTGGCCCGAATTCCGACCTGCCACCCGGCTGATCGACATTCATCGGATGACCAGGATCGCAACCATGGCAGCCGCGGAGATGAGGCCGGCGGCGTTGAGCCCGAAGCTCAGATATCCCGCTGCCTTTTGCCGATGACCGGGTTCCACGTTTCCGAAGACGGCCGTCAGCCCGCCCGCGATCCAGCTCGCCAGCGTCAGAGCGCCGAGAAGAAGAGCCCACTGCGTTGCTGTATCCATATCCTGCTCCCATGCGGGTGCACGCCCGGCCAGGAATGCCTGCGCGGGTTAAGCGGTAACAGGCCGGGTCCGCTTTTGTTTCCGTGCGTGTCGCACTTTCACGTGAGCAACCCTCGATTTGCAGGCTCCGACAACCCCCCAGAGCTATCAAGACTTGACGGCAACCGTATGTCTACATAATGTCTTCTAAAGAAATTATGAGGCAAGCTGAGATATGAATGCCGAAGTCGCCATTCCGGACCGCAAGTCCAGCCTCGAACTCGCACTGCGCAGGCGTATCCTGACGATGCAGCTGCCTCCGGGTGCGGTGCTTGATGAAGTGGCCTTGAGCGAGGAATTCGGGCTTTCACGTCCGCCGGTGCGCGAGCTGATGCGGCAGATGGCTGGCGAGGGCTATATCGAGCTTGAGGCGAACCGCGCCGCCCGTGTCAGCTCCATGAGCTACAACTCGCTGCGCGACTTTTTCCTGCTCGCGCCGATGATCTACATTACCGCCAACAAGCTCGCGGCCGAGAACCGGACGACTGCGGAACTGGAGGTTCTCAGAGAGATCCAGCGCGCCTTCCGGAAGGCGGTCGATGATTGCGATGTCGAGGGCCGGGTATTCTACAATGATCAGTTCCACCGCCAGATCGGCGAGATGGCTCACAATGTCTACGTCGTTCCGAGCCTGCGCCGCCTGCAGATCGACCACGCAAGGATCGGCAAGATCTTCTACCAGCACCCGAACACGCCGCGCATGCAGGAGGAACTGGAGTTGGCGTCGGCTCAGCACGACGAGATGATCGAGGTCATCGAGCGGCGTGACGCCGAGGCCTCCGGCGAGCTAGCGCGGCTCCATATCGAACTCTCCAGGCGGAACATGGCGATGTACGCCGCCCCTGAGGGACTGCAGGCGCCGACCCTCTAGGTCAGGCAATCAGACACGCAGCTCAAGACAATCCAGATCGACCTTCGGCCTAACGCAACGGGATTTCCATCAATGACCGCCTTTCCCTTTCCAGGACTCAATCTCGCAATCACCACCCCGTTCGACGATGCCGGCCGCATCGATTACGGACGGCTTGAAGTCAATGTCGAACACTATCTCGCCGCAGGCATCGACAGCTTCCTGTTCAGCTCGGGAACCGGCATGCATGTCTATCTCTCCAAACAAGAATCCGAGGAACTGGTCCGTCGCGGCGCGAAGATCGTTAATGGCCGCGCCAAGGTGATCGCCCAGACCTCGGCGCTGCTGGTGGAAGATGTCGTCGAGCGGACCGCCCGCGCCCGCGACGCCGGCGCCGAAGGCGTCATGGTGCTTCCGCCCTTCTTCGAAGGGCCGACCGACGACCAGGGCATTCTCGATTTCTACGCCGAGGTCGCCAAGGCTGGCCTTCCGGTCATCGGCTATAACGTGCCCCAGGCGGTCGGCGTCGCCATCACGCCGGAGCTCTTGGATAAGCTGAACGACATTCCAGGCTTTTCAGCCGTCAAGGACAGCAGCGGGGATCTGGGAAAACAGGCAGCCCTCATACGCACCGGCCGCTTCGTCATGAACGGCGCCGACCCACTCGTCCCCTATGCGCTCTATGCCGGATGCGACGGCCTGATCTGGGGCGGCGCGAACTTCGCGCCGAAAACCTGCGTTGCGCTCGTTGCGGCGGCCGCTCAGCGCAAATGGGACGAGGTCCGCGCGCTCTGGAAAATCCTGGAGCCGGCCATGGGCCTGATCTGGGAGGGCGATTACGTGCAGTCCGTCTACGCAGCCGCCGAGCTGATCGGCTATGGCGCGGGCGCCCCGAGAAAGCCGCTGCGCGCCCTTGCCCCGGAAAAGCTTCCCGCTCTCCGGCACTCCCTCGAAACGCTCATGGAGCGGGAAGCGATCTGACGTGAGAGAGGCCGCAAAGAACGTCTTCGTCGCATCGAGGCTTCCCAAACGGGCGGGCGTGTCGGGATGGGTGGCGACGCTTGCGCCGCGCGCGCCGCGCCCGGCACTTTCCGAAGCGGTCAGCGTCGATGTCGCGATCATCGGCGGCGGCTTTGCCGGCCTGTCGGCGGCCCACCGCCTTTCGCGTCTCGACCCGACCGTCCGGGTCGCTGTTCTCGAAGCGGGCATTATCAGTGAAGGTCCGGCCGGCGCCAATTCCGGCTTCATCATCGACCTGCCCCACGAGGTTTCCTCCGACGATTTCAGCGGCGAGTCGGAAGGCAAGTTCCGCGACTCCGTGCTCCTGCAGCGTTCGGCCATTGCGCTCGCGACCGAACTCGCTGCCGAAAACGGCTGGGGGAAGGAACTGTTCGACCCATGCGGCCGCTACAGCATCGCGATGAGCACGGAAGGCGACAAGCATCTCGAAGCCTATTCGCTGCAGCTTGGGAAAATGGGGGAAGCGCATCGCCTGCTCAAGGGGCAAGAGATCGAGGCAGTGACCGGATCGGGGGTCTTCACCTCCGCTCTGTTCTCGCCGGGCACCATCATCATCCAGCCGGCCGCCTATGTCAGAGGGGTGGCCGACTGTCTGAAGGAACCGGTGCGGCTGTTCGAGCGGACGCCGGCCCTGTCCTTCGAGCGCTCCGGCGATAGCTGGCTGGTGAAGACGCCGAAGGGATCGGTGCTGGCGGGCAAGATCATCCTCGCCAATAACGGCCATGCGGAAAGCTTCGGTTTCTTTCGCGGGCGTCTTCTGCATGTCTTTACCTATGCCTCCCTGACGGAGGAGTTCGATCCGGCAAGGCTTGGCGGCGAAAGGAAGTGGGCGGCGACCCCGGCGCTGCCGATGGGAACGACGGTGCGGCGCATCAACACCGGCGGCGGCGACCGGATCCTGGTGCGATCGCGCTACAGCTACAATCCGGGCATCGAGATCAGCGATGCCGCCATTCGCAGCGCCGGCCGTCTGCATGACAGCAAATTCGCCCGTCGTTTTCCTGGTCTCGCCGGTGTCGACATGCAGTATCGCTGGGGAGGCGCGATGGCGCTGACGCGCAACCATGTGCCGGCCTTCGGAGAAATCGAACGCGGCGTTTTCGCCGCCTGCGGCTGCAACGGCCTCGGCGCATCGAACTCCACCGCCGCCGGCATGGCCGCGGCCGAACGCGTGCTCGGGCACGATTCCGAACTCGGCCGTGTCTACAGCCGCCTGGCGGCACCGGTTTTACTGCCGCCACGGCCGCTGACGACAATCGGCGCGAAGATCCATCTCGCCTATCGCGAATGGCAGGCCGGGACGGAGTGAGGCGGAGCCGAGCCCTACGCTAAAACGTAAGCTGCACCTTACAGGCGGCCGTGCGATCGCCGGCAAGCGCGAAGGCTGCGGTGGCCTCTTCCAGCGGCAGGCTGTGGCTGATGATCGGCCGCACATCGATCTTGCGGGTTGAGATCAGCGCGACAGCGGTGGCGAACTCCTCGTGGAAGCGCTGCGTGCCGTGGATATGCAACTCCTTGCCGACGATGGCGTTGAGCGGGATCGGGATCTCTCCCGCGACCCCGACCTGCACGATCGTGCCGCGCGGCCGGATGGCCGCGATCGCACTGCGGATGGCCGGAGCGGCGGCCGAGCATTCGAAGACGAGGTCGAAATAGCCCTTGCCCGTCTCGAATTCGGCAAGTGCTGCCGCATCCCGGGAAACATTGATCGCGCGGCTGGCGCCCATCGCCTTCGCCCTCTCCAGCGCCGCGTCCGCAAGATCGGTCACCACGATCTCGGCGGCACCGTGATAGCGAGCGGCGGCAACCATCAGCGCGCCGATCGGGCCGGCACCAGTGATTAGGACGCGTTTGCCCATGATATCGCCGGCGCGTGATGCAGCGTGCAGGCAGACGGACAAGGGCTCGCTGCACGCGGCTTCCGCGGCCGTCGTCGCGGCACCCACTTCGAAGCATTGTTTGGCCGGCACGACCAGCCATTCCCGGAACATGCCCTGCTCATGCGGCAGGCGCATGGCGCTGCCCATGAAGCGCATCTCAAGGCAGTGGATCGGCAAGCCCTTCTCACAATATTCGCAATGTCCGCAGGGCTGGCTGGGATTGACCGCCACCAGCACGCCGGCTTTAAGGTCGACGCCCTCGCCCGCCTGGCTTACCGTTCCCGAGGCCTCGTGGCCTGGGATGATCGGCTCACGCACCCTGACCGGCCCAAAACCACCGTCCTGGTAATAATGCAGGTCGGAGCCGCAGATGCCTGCGGCTGCCATTTTGAGCAGCACCTCGCCTGGACCGGGGGCCGAAACGGTGTCGGTCTCGATCCTGAGATCGCCCTTCTGGTAAAGCCGTGCCAGACGTGTCTGCATCATATGCTCCTATCGCAGCAGCCCGAGCTGCTGCGGCAGCCAGAGCGACACGGCGGGGATGAAGGTAATCATAATCAGCGCCAGGAAGAGCGGCACCAGCCAGGGCAGGATCGCCATGGTGGTGCGTTCGACCGACAGTTTCGCGACCCTGGACAGCACGAAAAGCACCATGCCGAGCGGTGGATGCAACAGCCCGATCATCAGGTTCAGGGTCATGATCAGGCCGAACTGAACCGGATCGATGCCGAATTTGGCGACGATCGGCAGCAGGATCGGCACGAGGATGGTGATCGCCGCGATCGTATCCAGGAAGCAGCCGACGAAGAGCATCAGCAAGTTCACGAGGATCAGGAATACCCATTTATTGTCGGTGATCGACAGGATCGCATCCGACAGCAGCTGGGCGGCCTGGCTGACCGTCAGCAGCCATGCGAAGACCGAGGCGGCGGTGACGATGAAGAGAACCGATGCCGTCGTCTCGATCGTATCGAAGCTTGCCTTGGCGAGCGTCGAAAACGTCATGGTGCGGTAGCGTACCAGGCCGAGGAACAGCGACCAGAGCACGGCGGCAACCGCGGCCTCCGTCGGCGTGAACCAGCCCATCGTCATGCCGCCGATCAGGATGACCGGAGTCATCAGCGCCATGACGGCGGAAAAGCCGAAATACCAGTCGAGCGCCAGAAGCAAGAGAAGGGCGATGCCGGCCGCGGCATTCATCGATAGGCCGGCCCGCATCATCAGATAGATCGCCACAGGCACCATCAGGACAACGACGATTTCCATGCCGGCCGACAGCAGTTGCCTGATATCGAAGGGCGCGTCGGAGCCCCAGCGCTTCTTGTAGGCGAAGGCGGCAACGGTGATCATCATCAACAGCGTCATGACGACGCCGGGCAGGATACCGGCCATGAAAAGCGCGCCGATCGAGACGTTCGCCATCATGCCATAGATGACGAAGGGCAGCGACGGCGGGAAGATCGGCCCGAGCGTGGCAGAGGCCGCCGTCACGCCGACGGCAGCCTCGACGGGATAGCCGTGATCCTTCATCGCCTTGATCTCGATCGTGCCGATGCCGGCCGCATCGGCAAGTGCGGTGCCGGACATGCCGGAGAAGATCACGGAGCCAATGATATTGACCTGCGCCAGCCCGCCCTTCATCCAGCCGACGAGGGCGACCGCGAAGGAATAGATGCGGCCAGTCACACCCGCCGAGTTCATCAGATTGCCCGCCAGGATGAAGAAGGGAACGGCGAGCAGCGGGAAGCTTTCGACGCCGGCGATCATGCGCTGGGCGACGATAATGTCGGGCGCCACGCCGTAAAGGACGATATACAGCACGGATGCGACGGCCATCGAAATGGCGACCGGCACGCCGATCAGCATCAGCACCAGAAATGAACCAAGCAGCAGCAGCATCGGATCAACCCTCGACAGTCTGGAATTCTTCGGGGCGCTCCAGAACGGAGTAGCCGCGGCGCATATTGGCGATGAAGACGATGACCGCGCGGATCAGCATCAGCACGAAGGCGACGAGCACGGAGTAGAAGACGATGTTGCGCGGCAGCTCGACGGTAACCATCTGCTCGTCGGCGACGATATCGACATAGCGCCACATCAGGTGGCAGCCATAGGCGAAGAAGCCGATGCGGACGATGTCGACGAAAGTGGCGAGCACGCGCGCCAGCCCTGCCGGCATATAGTGATAGAACACGTCCACCTGGATATGCCGCGAGGTGCGCACGCACATGACGGCGCCTAAGAAGACGACCCCGATCAGGCAGTTGATCGCGATCTCCTCGGTCCATGCATAGCTGTCGTTCAGCACATAGCGCGTGAAGAACTGGAGGAAGACGCAGCCCGCCATCAGCCAGAAGACGATCAGCGTGATCCAGTCTTCAATGGCGTAGTCCGACATGTTCGCTGTCGGCGCGTGGCCCTCGAACTCGTGACCGATCTCCTCGGCCGTGATTGGCGTATGAATTTCTTGCGACATGATCGGCCTTGTTCCGGTTGCGGAGGATGGGGCGCGGCGTGTAGGCGCGACCTTCGGTTTGTCGATAAGCCTTGTTCCTTGCTGGAGGCGTGGCCCCTCATCCGCCTGCCGGCACCGACCGGGGTCGAGCCACGGGTCTCGACCCGTCCTTCGGACCCCCGTAAACGGGGCGAAGGGGGTATGCGGCAACGTCTCCGTCCCTCGCCAACGTCGCGCAGGGCACGTCCCCTCTCCCCGTCAAAACGGGGAGAGGGTTAGGGTGAGGGGCGGCCGCAGGCGAGAACGGACCAGACCCTTACTGGATCGCGCGGATGGCTTCCCAATCGGCCTTCTCGTAGCCGAAGTCCTCGAACTTCACCTTTTCCATGACGTTCTTTTCGAAGTCTGATTTGTCGACCTCGGCAACGTTGAGACCCTTTTCCTTGAAGGTCGCGACGAGGCTGTTTTCCTTGCCGGCAATCGTCTTGGTCGTACGCTCGGCGGCCTCCTGCATCACCTCGCCGAAGATCTTCTTGTCCTCGTCGGAAAGCTTAGCCCACAGCTGTTTCGAGATCACGGTGTTGAGGTGATCGACGATATGGCCCGTCAGGATGATGTTCTTCTGGACTTCGTAGAACTTCTTCGCCTCGATCGTCGTCAGCGGATTTTCCTGCGCTTCGACCGTGCCGTTCTGCAGAGCGAGATAGACTTCGGCAAAGGCGATCGGCGTCGTGTTGGCGCCGCAGGCGCGCGGCATGGCGAGATAGGCCGGAACGTCGGGCACGCGGATCTTCAGGCCCTGCATGTCGGCGCATTTGGCAATCGGCTTGTTCGATGTCGTATGACGCGTGCCGTAATAGCTGACGGCAGCGATGTGATTGCCGGTCTTGTCTTCATAGCCTTTGGCGAGGCGCTTGAAGACATCGCTCTTGGTGTAGGCGATCAGGTGATCGGGGCCGCGGAAAATATAGGGGAAGTAAGTCACGCCGATCGGCTTGTAGTCGCGTGCGGCAAAGCTCGATCCCGAGATGATGATGTCGACCGTGCCGAGCTTGAGACCCTGATTGATGTCGGCTTCCTTGCCGAGCTGCGAGGCCGGATAGACCTCGATCTTGTAACGCCCGTCGGTGCGCTTGGCGATCTCTTCTGCAGCCCAAACGGAATCCGTGTGGAAGGGCTCGGAGGTTTCATAGACATGCGCCCATTTCAGTACCGTTTGGGCATGTGCGACCGCCGTCGTCGCCATGATCGCGGCTGCGGTGCAAAGTATCGTTGCTAGTCTGCTCTTCATCGCTCTCTCCTCCCGAGCTTGGGTTAAATCTTGTCGGTTCCTTTCGCGGGCGCCTTCTTGCGGCCACGCGCCTCCTCTCCCGAAAACTCCTCCCCGAAGCTCTCGGAAAACCTCTTCTGCGATAAGGTGAGATGGGCGCGCATGGCCGCCTTGGCGCCTGCCCCATCGCCGGCGGCGATCGCATCGCGAATGACCCGATGTTCGTCGACGGCGCTGCGCCATGTTCCCGGCCCCTCGAAGTGGCTGGCGAGCTTGGCAAAATAAGGGGTCATGCGCATGTCGAACATCTCGCCGGTCACACGGATCAGTGTCGCATTGCCGACGATGGCGGCAATGCCGGTGTGAAAGGAGCGATCGGCGGCAAGCACCGTGCTCGCATCGTTGACGCCGCCGCTCATGCGCGTCAGCGCTTCATCGAGCAGTGCGATGCCTTCCGGCCCGGCGCAGCCTGCCGCTTCTTCGGCAATGGCGCACTCGATGATGGCGCGCGCCTGCAGCAGCTCGAAGGGCCCTTCCACCGGCTCGCGCTCGTTTCCCGTCGCAGTCGCGGCATGCTGGCGCACCACGTAGATGCCGGATCCCATGCGGATATTGACGAGGCCCTCGACCTCCAGGACGATCAGCGCCTCGCGCACTGTTGGGCGCGACACCGACAGTTGCTCGGCCAGGTCGCGCTCGGCCGGCAGCCGCTGGCCGACGGCAAGTTCGCCGCGTGATATCATCAAACGAATCTGGTCCGCCACCTGCCGATAGAGGCGGCGCGATTCCACAGGTGAAAACATTTTGGCCTCCCCGGCGGCGCCTCCTCAAGCGCGCATCTGGTCAACTGGCCTGACCAATTGAGACATAGGTATCACCGTAGGCGTTGCGCGTCAATCCGCCGCATAAACGCAAAACACGAGCGTCCACAGACTGAGAAGAGTTCCGGGGTTCGGCCATTGCAGCGGCGTCTAATGCATGTCGCCGGAAAGTGTGCAGCGGTTCCCGGATAACGAGATGCATAAAAACAAAAAGCTAAGCGCGCCGCATGAATCAAGTTAACCGCGACGCGCTTTCGTATCGACGACAGGCTTCAATGCGCGGCGATCGGTGCGCGAGATGATTGATAGCGGATACCGGGAAGGTCGGGCCCGGATATGCCCGGAAGATTGTAGGCGTCGGCCGCGAAGCTTTCGAGGGCTATGCGATTGCGAACGATCACCAGGCCGCGGCTGGAATGAATGAGGCGCTCGCCTTCCAGAATATGTAAGGCATCGGTGACGCTCGATCGTCTCACGCCGAGCATGATCGCCAGATATTCGTGGGTGATCGCGATCTCTTCGCCGTCCAGGCGATCGTGGCACATCAGAATCCACTTCGCCAATCGCACGTCGATCTTGTGAACGGCATTGGAGAGCGCAGTGTGGGCGACCTGCGTGAAGAAGATATGGACGAAGTGCGAAAGCAGCGACAGGACTGCGGGTTGCTCGCGCAGGAACCCCGCCAAGGCAGCGGCTTCGACACGGCGTCCATGACCGGCGACCTGCATCGTCACCTGGAACGGCGATCGTTTCCCCTCCATGAGCAGGGTCGGCGGCGACACCCCGTCCCTGCCGACCAGGCCGACCTCCGCCCTTCTGCCCTCCGGACTCGTCGCCACCATCGAGGCGATACCGCTTTCCAGAAAGTAATAGTGACTGACCAGCATGCCGGTATGGACGAGATCGAGATCGCGCGGGAGGATGAGCGGTTCGAGAACCGTCTCCAGAGCCAGAAGCTCCGGAGCCGACAGATGCGCTAGGATGAGATTCTGGGTGTGGAGACGTCGCATGGCCCTGCCCTTTGGTTTGGCAAGAGCACACCGTCTCCCAGCCGCCAGCGCCGTGAAGTCTGCCAACGATGATGGGAATTATGGACCCCGGGCCGCCTGATTGCAAGGCGTATGACCCGGCCTCGCGTCGACGGCCGGACCGTGTCCGTCCGGCTTCTGGTCAACGAACTGGTGACGAATGCCTTCAAGCACGGCTATTCCGATATCGGCGGCGCTGTCTCCGTCATCGCGCGCAACGACTGCGGTGACATCCCCTCGCGTATCGGACAGTGGCAGGGGCCTGCCGCCGGAATTTTCATCAGACGAGAACGCCGGAAAAAGCCTGGGGATGAAGGTGGTGCGCGCGCTTGTGCAGCAGCTGGAGGGCGGAGCTTCAGATCGAAAGTCGTCGACCGGGCAGGGGTTTTGTCATCGATTGCCGAGAGATGCATAAGTACCCGCCTGACACATTGCTCTGTTGCAATTTACTCTTAATGCTATGATTTTTAACGAATAATCTTATTCTTCCCTCTCCACCGGTATTGTCAAAACCGCACAGAACCGCCCATCAATATGGCTATGCCGGCTGTTTTGACGCATAAGCTGTTCAATACCGCGATCATGAAGGCTGCTGGTATGAGCACGGGCTCCTCCCCGCAGGAGACCGTCCATGGCCGCAGCGGATCAGCGCAACAATCACAATCTGCTGTTGAAGGCCTTGCCTGCCGATGCCTTTGACATGCTGCTCGCCGCTGCGCAGGCAATCCAGCTGCCGGTGAAACATGTGCTGGTCGAGGCCGATCAGCCGATCGACCATGTGTGCTTCATCGAGGACGGTCTCGCATCGATGGTCGCTTCGAATGCCGAAGACGAGGCGGTCGAGGTCGGGCATATCGGCTACGAGGGCATGGCGGGGGCGCATATCCTCCTGAAGACAGATACGACGCCCAACCGGACCTTCATGCAGGTCGCCGGAACCGGGCTGCAGGTCTCTGTCGAGGACTTCGAACAGGTGCTGAAAGCCTTTCCCGAAATCAACGCCCTGTTCCTCAACTATGTGCATTGCTGCGACATCCAGCTGGCCCAGTCGGCCCTCGCCAACGGCCGCTACAACATGCATGAGCGGCTCGCCCGCTGGCTGCTGATGTGTCATGACCGGCTGGCCGGAAGCGACCTGCCGCTCACCCATGAATTTCTGGCGCTCATGCTCGGCGTTCGACGCTCCGGCGTAACCAACGAGCTGCATGTCATCGAAGGCCTGAGAGCCATCAAGTCGACCCGTGCCAATGTCAGGATTCTCGACCGGGAACGGCTGGAGGAGATTGCCGCCGGAAGCTATGGTGTGCCGGAACGCGAATATGAACGTCTGATCGGCCTACCGATCCGCCGGCCGGCCAAATCCGGATGATGTGAAATTAACCGGCCTGCGAACATCCGCATCCCAAACAATGAAATAGCGCAAGTCGTCTCAAGACCGCGTGGCGTATTGCTCTAATCCGAGCGCCGGACCGTCTCCACAAAGTGCACGATCAGAAGGACGCCTCCCAGTTCATCGCAGATATGGATCCGTCGCGCCGAGATGTCTTTTCCTGCAAGCACCGCCTGGCTCATCAGCGCCCTTGCATCCTGCACGGCTTCTCGTCTGGCATCGGCGAGCGTCGCCAGTTCCGAACCTTCCAAATCGACTACCACCGGGGCGTCCGACACGACGTTGAAATAAAACCTCGGGATGCGCTGCCTCACCGTCGCAGAATCAATGCCATAACGCGTGGCGCGCTTCCTCAGAAAAGAGCCCGCCTGTTACTCGGACAGCAACACTATCAGCGTCCTTCCCATCCGGGAAACCGATCAATGGCAATAACCGTTTCGGCTCGCAGACGCACCATCGTCGCCCGCAGTTGGAAGGGTTCCCGGATAATATCTTCCCAACAGTCGTCATCGGCTCCGGCGATCGATGTCATCGAAGCGCGGATCGTATGAAGCAGACGAAGGAGGATCGGGCGCGGATCGGGGGCGCCGTCGCAGAGTTCCTGAAGTTCATCGACGATCTGTCTGAGAGCGATCTGCCGTTCCGGAAAGCTCAGACCGGAGGAACAGACCGAGAGGGAGGCTCGGAGAATTCTATCCATCCTGACGCTCTGACTGGCCCGCTTTCGCGGCTGGGCGCGAGACCGTTGGCCCATCCACGTGCATGTGGCGCATCAGGCCAGCGAGTTTATGCGGATTGCGAATGCCGCATTCGAACCAGGAGACAAGTTCCCGCGCAACATGTTGCGCTGCCGGACTGCCGATCCCGCATGATTTTTCCCGGCACCACTGCCTCAGCACTGCACGCAACATGGTTATGTCTTCAGGCTGCAGCGCCGGCTTCGTAATTCCCGAATGCTGGGTCATCCGCATTCCTCCCCAGTATGTAAGGAGATCCTAATCTTCGGATTTTCGATTTCAACTACGAGTACGGAAGCGTACCAATGCCGGCTTCCGTTCGATCCTTCCGCCGAGATGGTGGAACCCACGCGGCCGGATCAGGGCCGGCGAACCACTTAACGCGCCAGATGCCTGCCGATCAGACGCCGGTATTCCTCCTCGGCAGACCGGATCCGTGCGCCTCTTCGATCAGTCCCCGCCGGTTGAGAATGGCGATCTGCCGCCGGTTCGCCGATTGGAAACCGCCGAGCACAACGGCGGCGCCGGTCATGCACTCGCGACCGACGATCCCCACTTCAATGTCGCGGCCGCCCGGAAATCTTGCCACGATCGAGGCAAGACCTGCCTCAAGCAGGTAAACGTCGCTAACCGGGGTATTCTCCGTTCCAGGACCAAAGGACGTCCAGAGCGACAGGCTCCAGGTGAAGCAACAGAAGCTCGCGCTCTTGCGGCCCCATCGCGCATAAGAGTTCATTCCGGAAATTCAATTGCTCGTCGTCCATGTCAGTCCGCGCATCGATGATAATGCAATCCTCGTTGTGGGCGAACCTAACCATCTAGAATCATTGAGCGTACAGAGGTACTTGGCGGCTTCTGCCCGCCAAGAATTTCCGTGACGCCGGCAAACTCAGTTGATGAGCTTTGCGAACAGGCAGATCGGAGCCTGCCCGCAACTCATATGCCGGCATACCATTCGTAGCCGCGATCTTCCCAGAAGCCGCCATTGCCGCCATAAAGCCGACCGAGATCGGCCACCGCCTCAATGCGCGTCAAATATTTCGCCTGCTTGTAGCCGAGCTGCCGCTCGACCCTGAGCCTCAGCGGCGCTCCATGCGCCACTTCCAGGTCGCGGCCATTCATCGAATAGGCAAGGATCGTCTGCGGATGAAGCGCATCGACCAGATCGATGCTCTCATAATACCGGCCGCTGCCATCCAGCGTCTTTTCGTATTCGTCGGCGCAATGAAACACGATATAGCGCGCCTCGGGCTTCAGCCCGACCGATTGTAGCAAGGCGCCGAGCGGCAGGCCGATCCATTTGCCGATAGCGCTCCAGCCTTCGACGCAGTCGTGGCGGGTGATCTGGGTACGCGACGGCATCGCCTTCAGCTGCGCCAGCGAGAACTGCGACGGCTTTTCGACGAGACCGCCGACATCCAGTCTCCAGGTCGAGAACTGCCGGCTCATCCAGTCGAGATATTGCGGGTTATCGGGCATGCTGGTGCCGTTGGAGCGAAAGACCGGGGAGAGGTCCGTCTCGCTGAATTCGCGGGCCAGCGCGTTGTCGCCAAGCAGCAAGCGCTGCGTCTTCATGCTGAAGCCTTCGGCGATCTTCAACACCGTCTTCGTCCGCTCGCTCTCGACCACTGCGTCGCAGCCGCTCAATCCCAATGCGGAGGCGGTGAGGGTCGAGCCGATCAGGAAGCGGCGGCGGGTGATCAGGCGGCTCATCATTCGTCTCCCTGTTCGATGGCGTAAAAGCCGGTGATCATCGAGCGCAGATTGTTGAAGACACCCGACAGGATCACCATGGCGACATGCACCACAACGAAGGCGACGAGCGAGAAGGCGGTGAGGAAATGCAGGGTGCGGGCCGATTGCCGGCCGCCGAAGACATCGAGCAGCCAGGGCGCCACCGCGTTGAAGCCCGGCGACATGGTGAGACCCGTCGCAACCATCAGCGGCAGCAGCAAAAAGATCACCGCAAGATAGGTCAGCTTCTGCAAAGTGTTGTAGTGGCGTGCCTCGGCTCCTTTCGGAAAACGCAGCCGGGCATGGCTGGCGACCTCATGCCCGAGATGGGCGAGCGTCAGTTCCTTGCCTTCAGGGGCGAGATCCCGGCGGAAATGCCGGCTGATCAGCCCATAGAGAAGATAGACGGAGCCGTTGAGAACGAAGAGCCAGGCGAAGAAGAAATGCCAGCGCCGGCCAGCCGATAGATCCTGGTAGCTTGGAAGCGTGAGCCAGCTTGGAAAACCCCTTGCTGTCGCCTCGCCATCGACATCCGAAAGACCGAGCACGCCTGTCGTATCGAAGGTGAGCGAACCGACATGCGTCAGCCCCTTCGCCTGGTCGCCGCCCTCGACGGCTTCCATGGCGATGAAGGACGGGTCGTTGTCGGCACCGTACTGGCCCCAATAGAGCGCTGGATGCGCATTGAATATCTGCAGACCGCTGAACAGCAGCACGGTGAGGCAGAACACATTCACCCAATGCGACAGGCGCACGGCAAGGCTGTGGCGGTAGATAAGCGTGCGGCCGGTTTTCGTGCCGGCATCGATCGTCGCCATGATGGTTCTCCGAAAGTCAGACGTTTCGAAAAGAGGGGACGCGGCCGCAGCAATCAAAAGTGCTACAGCGTCCTTTGCGCGTCTAAAAAGACGCGCGGCGCTGTAGGAAAGTTTCAGCGGCCGCGCAGACGCGAACGCTACTTCATCGCGTCGCAGGCCTTCATCATATCGGTCTTTTTCATCGCATCCTTTTCCATGCCGGCCTTGTGCATGCAGTCCGTCTTGGTGCCCGACATCTTCATGGCATCCTTCGACATGGCGCTGCTCTGCATCGTGTCCTTCTTCATCGTGTCCTTTTTCATCGTATCGGACTTCATGGCGTCTTCAGCCGAAGCGGCGCCGGCGAGCGAAAGACCGACGATGAAGGTGCAGGCTGCAAGGCTGGAAAAAAGCTTGGTCATGGAACTCTCCCGAAATGGATTTTCGTGTCCGCCGGCGGCCTGCCGATGGCTCACATTTGGCTATTCGGGGGAGCGTCGGGATGCGTTACAGCCTCACGCGCTTGTGATAGAGCTGTGATACCAACATTGTTTTCATCTTCCCTGTAACCGATCGGCAGCTTCCATCGAATGAAGTCTCTGACAGCATGACAACCGCCCATTCGGAAGAAGCCCTGAAAGCATTGATGCTTCTGTCCCTTGACGGGGACGAGGCGGCCTATCGGCGTTTGCTGGCGGCTTTGCGCCTGCTGCTTGTCGGTTACTACAGCCGCAGAATGGCTGCGGCGGCGAAAGCGGATATGGAAGACCTGGTTCAGGAGACATTGCTGGCACTGCATTCGCGCCGATCCACCTATGACCGGAAAAGGCCATTCACGGCCTGGTTCTTCTCGATCGCCCGCTACAAGCTGATCGACCATCATCGCGGCCGCGGCGGACGCAGGCTCGCCGAGACCGAGCTTGGCGAGGAGATCGAAAGCGACTTCAGCGAGGATGCGCTGACGGCCAGCATGGATGTCGAGCGGTTGCTCCACGGGCTGTCACCGAGACAACGTGAGCTGATCCGGCAGGTGAAATTGGAGGGCCAGTCGGTCGCCGACACCGCAAGCCGCACGGGCCAGTCCGAATCGGCGGTGAAGGTCGGCATCCACCGGGCGCTGAAGGCGCTGGCAGAGAGAATGCGAGGCACATCGTGACAAAAACGGACGACCTCATCGAACGCCTGGCAGGTGACTTGAAGCCGGTGCCGAGCGATGCGCTGCGCCGCCGCTTCGCGCTCGGCATCGTGCCGGCGCTCGGGCTCTCCCTGCTGCTGATGCTGACCATTCTCGGTCCGCGGGTCGATATATCAGACGTGCTGATGCTGCCGGTCTTCTGGATCAAATCGGCCTATAATGCGCTGATTGCAGTCGTGGCGCTCCTCGCCGTCTATCGGCTTTCCCGCCCTGACGGTTCCGAGGGCCGTTTTTTCGACTTGCTTGCCTTAATCTTCGCCGCCATGGCGGCAGTCGCTGCCATCCAGCTGATGATGGCTCCAACCGAGGCTTATCCGGTGCTGATCTTCGGCTCTTCGGCGCTCCATTGCCCGCTGCTGATCCTCGGCTTTGCCCTACCCGTCTATGCCGGCGCCGTCTGGGCGCTGCGCCAGGCGGCGCCAACCGATCTGCGGCTGACGGGCTTCGTCGCCGGCATTGCCGCGGGGGCCGCGGGCGCCTGGGTCTATTCGTGGTTCTGCACCGAGAACGGCATGCCCTTCGTGTTGATCTGGTATTCGCTGGGCATCCTGCTCACCGGCGCGCTCGGCGCCGTCACCGGCCCTCGCCTCCTCCGCTGGTAGATCCTTCGGTGCCGCCGGGCCTGAAAAGCCTTGCATAGAACGGGTCCTCTTGCGTCGATCGGGGGCATTGTTGTCGCGCGTTAGCGCGTCATTGCGCCGCCAGCGGCCAATAGATCGTCCGGCGTACCGACATCACGCTTCATCTTTGCATGGCGCGCCGCTGAGCGACCAGCCGGATCGGCATGTCGCTGTCGGAGCCCCGGCTGCCGTTCTCCACGCCCACCGTGCTTCTGTCGCCGTCCAACTGAAATTGATTGACCAGATGCCGCAGGCGGCCCGCCTCGGAGGACAGAGAGGCGGCGGCGGCCGTCGACTGCTCGACCATTGCCGCATTTTGCTGGGTCGCCTGGTCCATATGATTGACGGCGGTGTTGATCTCGGCAAGCCCGGTCGATTGCTCGCGCGCCGAGGTGGCAATCGCATCCATGAGCTGGTTGATCTGTATGACGTGCTCACCAATCGCTTTCAGCGACGTACCGGTTTCGAGAACTAGTTTGACGCCATTTTTGACGTCCGTCGAGGACTTCTGAATGAAGCCTTTGATCTCCTTGGCTGCTTGAGCAGCGCGTTGAGCAAGCTCACGGACTTCCTGTGCGACCACGGCAAAACCTTTGCCGGCCTCACCCGCACGGGCAGCTTCAACGCCGGCGTTCAGCGCCAGGAGGTTGGTCTGGAAGGCAATCTCATCGATCGCACCAATAATGTTCGATATCTGCTCCGAACTATCCTCGATGCGTCGCATGGCCTGTTCCGCCTCCGCTACGACAGTTGCCGACCGCTGAGCGCTGATATCGGCCTCCAGCGCCACATTGCGTGCCTCGTCGGTGCGTTTGGACGCCATCGTCACATTCGAGGTGATTTCGTCCAGGGCTGCGGCCGTCTCCTCGAGAGAGGCTGCTTGCTGTTCGGTACGTTTGGAAAGGTCCTGCGCAGCGGATGCGATCTCGCCGCTACCGCTATCTATGCTGTGTACCGTCTGGAGCACCGCCCCGATCGTCGTGCCCAATTGCCGGAGCGACGCGTTGAAGTCTTCGCGCAAGGTCTCGTATTCGGCGGCAAATTGATCCGAAAGCTGGAAAGATATGTCGCCTGCCGCAAGCCGTCGAAGGCCTCCACCCAACGTCGTGGTTGCGAAGCGCAATTGTTCGGCCTCGCGTTCGGCGCGCTGCTGGGCTGCCGCGCGCACTGCCTCACTTTCGCTGCGGGAGAGAGCAGCTTCCTTTTCAAGCCTGACGACATTGAGAGCATTCTGGCGGAAGACTTCGACAGCACCGGCCATTTCCCCAACTTCGTCGGCGCGGCCGGCACCGGGTATGGCGCTATCAAGGTCACCGTTCGACAAACGCCTCATGGCCGATGCGATGCTTCGGATCGGATTGGCGATGCCGAATACTGCAAAGGCGATACCAGCCATGGCGATGAGCACTGCCAGCGCTGCGATTGCGGCCGTCAACATGAAAGCGGACGTCGCGGAACCGTCGCTCGCGGCAACGAAGCCTTCGGCCTGGCCGAGAATGAAAGCAACCAGATCGCTGACGCCCTTATCCACCAGCACGGATTGCGGTTCCATATTCTCCTTGAAGAAGCGAGCCGCGTCGGATGCCTTGTCACTATTTTGCAGCGCAATCATCTGCTCTGCCAGCCCGCTATACTTGTCCAGTTCAGGCTTGATCTGATTGATCAGTTCGCGCCCGCGCTCGGTGCGGACTCCCTTTTCGTATTCCGCAACAACTTTCTCAACCGCGGCCCGAGCGGTATCGATTTTCTGTTGTCCGGCCTTCAGTTCCTCCGCCGTATCTTCCAGGAGATACTGAGCGTAGACCAGTTTCAGATCGAGGAAGTTGTCCTTAATCTCCCGCGCGGTCACAAGCCGGTGCATCCAGAAGGTCCCGATCTGCTCGGTATTGGCACGAAGCGTAGAAATCGTGCTCAGTGAGATATAGGACAGACAAACCATGAAAAGGCTGATGATCGACAGCTTCACGATCAGGGCTTGCTTGATGCTCGGGCGCTTCATGCGTGTCTCCTCGAAGAGCTGGGACGACCGGCTTGCCGGTTGATGCAAAATCTCGCACCAGATTCAATAATTTAGTATTAACTAAACAATGAACCCTGTTTGGTTTGCGGAAATCTTTTGCGCGGACAGTTACTTCCGCGTTCAATTCACGATGTCACGACCTCAAGTTACTGGAATCCCGAAGAAAAACAGCCATCGCGAGCAAAAAATTGCCCACGCTGAATCCTCTCGATACGATCGGGTGCTTGCGACGCGGTGTTGCGCAGAGATAATGGACCCATGCAGCAATCGGACAATCACCCTGCCGGAATTGAAATCGCGCTCTGGCAATATTCCAGCAACGAACGCCACTGGAATCGCTGGATGGAGTCGCTTTCACAGGAGGAACGGGATCGGGCGGCGACCTACCGGTTCGAAGGCGATCGCGCCTCGTTCATGGCCGGCCGCTACCTCCTGCGACGGCTGTTGAGCTTGTCTATCGGGACAGCGCCAGGCGAGCTGGTCTTGTCTGCGGACAAGGACGGCAAGCTGAGGCTCGATGGTCGTGATGCGCCGCAATTCAGCCTCGCCAATGCTGACGGGCTGGTGACGGTCGCTGTCGCTTCAGGATGTGATCACGTCGGAATAGACTGCGAACGCATCGACGCCGAGATCGAAGAGGCGGCAGTGGCGAGCTATTGCAGCGGGGAAGAACGGCGCTGGCTCGCGGAATTGCCTGCTTGCGAACGCGCGCAAGTGGCTGTCGCGCTCTGGACGCTCAAGGAGAGCCATCTGAAGGCGCTGGGCGTCGGGCTGCGCGAGGATCCTCGTAACATCGCTTTTGCCTGGAAGGATGGCGTCCCCGTCATGGTCGGCCGCGATCGGCGATGGCACCACCGTCTCATCGAAAGCGGCAGCCAGCACGTCGTCGCGCTGGCTGCCTGCTGCCAATCCGGGCTCCCCCACGTTTCGACCCGGCTATTTCAGGACGACAGCATGCCGTCCGAATAGCCGGCCCGGACGTGGTGCGGCATTGCGGACGCCGTCTCCGTTGCCCAGGCCAATTGCGCATTGTCCGGTTCCGCGTCGAAATGCTGCCGGCCGAGCAGCGTGTTGACGATCGTCGCGCTGCGCCAGGCCATGAGGCTGAGCTGAGAGTCGGCGATACCGTGCGAGTATCGACCTGCATTCTGCGCCAGCAGCCGGTTTGCCCGCGGGCCTGTCCATTGCATCGTGTAATCGTCGTTGAGCATGGGATAGCCGTTTCTGTCGAGCGTTATCCGTTCACCCAGCGACGCGAGCGCATCCGGCAATCGGAACCGGTAGCCGGTTGCCAGTACCACCGCATCCGCATGCATCACCTCGATCCCGCCGTCGAATTGATTTCTGACAATGAGCCGATAGGCATTACCGTTCCGTTCCATCTGGATCACGTCGCGGCTCGGCGACAGAGATGCGTTCAGCGTGCTCGGCTCGAGATAACGCAATGCATAGAGACGGCGGTAGATCGAATGAATCGTCGAAATCGACAGGCCATCACTGGTCAGGATCGAGTTCTTCAAGGCTGCCTGCTTCTGCTCGTCGCCGAGCTTCAGATAGGCCTGCACATACTCAGGCGAAAAGACCTGGTTTGAAAACGGCGTGTCGTTGATCGGCTCGAAATTGTGTCGTCGGCTGATCCATGTCAGCTCTTTCATCGAACTGGGGTCCGCAAGCAAGGCTTCGACGACCTCGCCGCCACTCTGGCCGCCGCCAACGACGACGATGCGGCCAGCACGAAGATCGGTGATACGCGATTTCGCCTCGCTGTTATGGAAGCAATCGGCGCCCAGGAAGGGTTTTGCCCAGTCGGGTACGAAGGGCGAGGAACCCGTGCCGATCACCAGGTTTCGCGCCTCCTCCTGGCCGTTGTCGAAGCGCAGGACGAAGCGGTCGTCGCGGTGCTCGACGTCGCGGATTTCCGTCGCGAAGCGCAGTCCCTCCACGCCCTTGGCGACCCAGGCGAGATAACGTGCGAATTCCTGCCGCGGAACGGCGTCATAATTGGCGTTGAGGAAGGCATAGAGCCTCTTATGCGCCACCAGATAGGAAACGAACGACCAGCGGCTGGTCGGCAGGACCGGCGTGACGAGGTCCTTCAGGAAGGACGATTGCAACTCGACGCCGGGCATCATCATGCCGGGATGCCAGTCGAATGCGTCCCGCCGCTCGAAGAAGCGGCTGCGAACTTCGGGCACCGATTCCAGCAGGCAGGCAAGGCTCAGATTGGAGGGTCCGATGCCGATGCCGGCAAGATCGAGCGGCTCGTTGACGGCATCCCTGCGGGTAAAAGCGACGGTCATGCGAAATCCTTCTCTGTTTCCTTGAGACGCAGGGCAAGCCTTGAATGGAAGGCGGGAGACCCGATCATGTGCAGATGGTTGGTGCCGGTGATGATTTCGGCCGCATGCGCCCGCGGCGACAGGCGGCGCCAGTCAATCAGGTTAAGGCCGCGATTGAGGCTGTCGTCGGCTGCCCAGGGATAGATCGGCACATCGTGAGGGACGAGCCGATGCTTGCGGAAGATCAGGGCATTGTCGATCAGCACCCAGAACGTATGCTCGCGGCTGCTGATGTCAGGCCCGTCGGTCGGAAGCGGATCCTTCTCGTCGCCGACGAAACGCAGGAACTGTTCGTAAGTATCCGCGTCCATCGTCGACAACAGCCGGTCCCATTCGGGGCGCATCGCCGTTTTCTGCAGCCATGCCTGCACGTCCCGATGCAGCGCGTCGCGCTCGCCCGGCCGGAACCTCGGCTTGGCGCCGATCGCGAATTCAGAGCCGAGGTCGCAAACATCGACCATCGCCATCATCCTGACGTCGACCTCGTTGCCGAGCGTCCGGGCCGCCTCGTAGGCCAGAAGCCCGCCCCAGGACCAGCCGAGGAAGGTGCAAGGCGCGCCTTTGCTGTGGGTCCTGATATGATCGACATAGCTCTCGATGATCTCTTCGATCGGCGCGCCGACTTCCTTCTTTTCGGACAGCGAATGGCAAATGAAGCCGGTCGCCGGCTGGTCGGCGCCGAGATAATCGACCAGCTTCACATATTCGCGGGTGCTGACGAGAAGCCCCGGGAAGCAATAGAGCCGCGGCTTGGCGCCGGAAGCGCGCAGCACGATCACCTGCGACAGATCCCGTTCGGTCCCCTGCTCCATCACGCCGGCAAAGGCGCGGATGGTCGGATTATTGAAGATATCGGCGACGGTGAGCGGCGTTTTCGGCCGGCGCTGCCTGAGCTGCGAAAGAATGCGGATCGCGCCCAGCGAATTGCCGCCGATCGTGAAGAAATTATCCTCGACACTGATCGCTTCCAGCTTCAGAACCTGGCGCCAGACATCCAGTACCTCCTCTTCGAGTGTGGTCGCCGGCTCGACGATTTCGCGCCGGACCGGCTGGGGTGCGGGCAGCGCGAAGCGGTCGAGTTTGCTGTTCGGATTGGTCGGCATCTTTTCCAGTTCGACCACCGCCGCCGGCACCATGTAGGAAGGCAGGCTGCGTTCGAGGCCGGCGCGGACGGTCTCGACGTTCAACGTCTCGTCCTTCTTCGGAACGACATAGGCGACCAGCGCCTTCTCGCCGGCATCGTCATCGCGCAGCACGACCAGCGCTTCACCGACGCCGGGCTGCTGGAGGAGGGCCGCTTCGATCTCGCCGAGCTCGATGCGGTATCCCCGCAGTTTCACCTGATGGTCGACGCGGCCGACGAATTCGACGGTTCCGTCCTCACGCCAACGCGTCAGGTCGCCGGAGCGATAGAGCCGGCCGCCCTCCTTGGAGAATGGGTCGGGAATGAAGCGATCGGCCGTCGTATCCGGCTTGCCGAGATAGCCGCGCGCAATGCCCTCGCCGCCGATGTAGAGTTCGCCGGTGACGCCGATCGGGCAAAGATTGAGATCGGGATCGAGCACATAGACGCGCCGCAGCCCGACGGCGCGGCCGAGCGGCGCATAGACGCCCTGGAACTTCGTACCGGCCCTCACCTTCCAGACCATCGGCGTCATGATGGTTTCTGTGGGACCGTAACCGTTGATCAGCCATTCCGCCTTCAGTGCCCGCGACAGAAGATCGAAGGTCGGTTGTGCAAGCCCCTCGCCGCCGAACGAGTAAAGCCGCATCGGCGGCGCCCCGTCGGTGATGTCAGCCCACTCCGCCAGCTGCTGCAGATAGGTTGTGGGAATGCTGGCATTGTTGGCGCCATGCTTGCGCATCGCCGTCAATGTCTCTTCCGGCGTCCAGAGCGGCTGATCGGGAAGGATGATGCTGCCGCCCTCCATCAACGGGTTCATCCACCGCTCATGGCCGCCATCCGAGCTGAAGGGCAGGAACGGCAGCTCACGAGATTCCGAGCTCATGCCGTAGACTCGCGAGGTGTTTTGCAGATGGTGCGTCAGCGGCCCGTGTTCGACGGCGACGCCCTTTGGCAATCCGGTCGAGCCCGACGTGTACATGACATAGGCGAGCTGATCCTTGTGCGTGGGACTATAGAGCGGCGTATCCGGCTCGCCGTCGAGGTCGATCTTGTCGAGTTCGAGAATAATGGCGTCGAGTTCTTCCGGCAGCCGATGGCGCAGCCAGCTATGGGTCAGGACGATCTTGACGCCCCCGTCGCGCAGGATGTGGTGGTTGCGTACCGGCGGGTGGTCCGGCTCGACGGGAATATAGGCGCCGCCGGCCTTCAGCGTTGCGAGAATGCCGACGATCGCCTCCGGCGAGCGCTTGATGAAGATGGCGACCGTCACCTCGGCGCGAACGCCGAGCTGCCGCAGCCGATGCCCGAGGCGGTTGGTGTTTGCTTCCAGCCAGCCATGGCTCCATTCCTCGTCACCGTAGACGATCGCGGTCTTCTCAGGCGTGCGGCGCGAATGGGCTGCGATCAGCTCATGCACCGGCCTGTCGTCGTTGACGGCATCATCCTCGTAAGGCGCCGACAGCCAGTCCAGCTCTTCGCTCCCCACCAGTTCGATATCCTTGATCCTCACATTCGGCTGGGCGACCATCTGTTCGAGTAGGAGGCCGAAATGCCTGGCGATGCGGGCAACCAGGGCGCCGTCATAAAGATCCTGCGCGTAGTCGATCAGCGCGGATGCGCCGCCCGAATGCGCCTCGACCACCAGGGAAAGCTCGCTGTCGGCGCGGGCGCCCGGCGGCTCCAGATTTGTGGCGTGGCTGGGCACCGCATAGCGTCCGCGGAATTCGAACAGCGCCTTGACCACGGCTTCCTGGGCGGCGGCTTCGTCGACGACCAGTTCCTGGGTGATGCGTTCCAGCGGCAGGAGCCGGCGTTGCCCCTCTTCGCTCGCCGACGAGATCGCCGCGATGATATCGTCGAGAGAATGTCTCGAGGTCAGCGACAGGATGAGCGGGAGCACCTGCTCGGCACGGCCGCGGCTGGCAAAATGCTCCTTATGTGACCGTGCAACGAGAAGGCCGGTCAGCAAAGCGTAGTTGCCGCTGTAGCGGGCCAGCAGGGCGCAGAAGGCGGCGTGAAGCACGCGCTCGACCGGAACGCCCTTCCCCGCCGCATCCCGTTCGAGTTTGCTCCAGAGGTCGGCCTCGATCGAAAATCGGTGCAGCGCGCGCGCCACGCCTGCCAGCCCGCCGCTGTTGAAGCGGGTGGGAAAAGTCGAGGCCGCATAGTCGAGACCGATGGTGTCGCGCCAATAGGCAAGGGCTTCCCGCGCTTCGTCCGTCTCCAGCCAATCGGCCTCCCGCGTCCCGGCCGAGATTTCCAGCGGATGCATGTCGCCAATGGGCTCGCCATCGAGAATTCGCGCCAGCGACCTGGCAAGAACGGATTTTTCGTGGTCGTCGCAGACAATCGGATGCAGCACGATCGTCAGCAGCGACTGCCCGTGGGCAAGCCGGATGATCTGGATGCGTGCACCGGGCTCCTCTAGCAGATCGAAGCGCTTGTCGCGGAAGGCTTTCCTTGCCGCCGACGCATCCGGCTCGGAAAGGGCCGCGCCGTCTCTGCCGAGGATCTCGATCGGCACCGCGCTCGATGCGCCGCGATATTGCTCGATCCGGCCGCCCGCCAGCCGGCGGAAGCGGCTAGCAAGCGACGCATTTTGCGCCATGAGCGCCCGGCAGGCGCCGGCAATCATCTCGAGGTCGGTTGGCGGGCTCAATCGCAGCCCGATGATCTGGTCGGGAAAGACGGTGTAATTGCCGATCTGCTCCAGTGACCAGATGCGCTTCTGCGCGATCGTCAGCGGAAAGCTCTCGAAGACCGCATCCATTGCAGCATCGGTCGGGGAAGCATCGGCGAAATTTGTGATTTGCTTGTTCATCTTGGGGATCCGGACGCTATTCAGAGACGCGCATCGCCTTATATTGCCGAGCGCAGCGAGAGGGGACGCGGGTCCGTCCAGACGTCGCGGATATGGGCCAGGCATTCCTGACGTGAACCGGCAAAGCCGGCCGGCTCCCAGCCCGTGGGAATCCGCTTGTCCTGCGGCCAGACCGAGTAGTGGTGCTCGGTGTCGATGACGGCGATCCAGAGATCGTCGCGAGGCTCAAAACTGTCCATCGAAAGCTCCTGCGGTGATTGATGTCATGCGCAAATGACGAATCCCGATGGCTGCGGTTTAGAAAATTGCTGAGAATTTTTTTCTTCGTTCACCCCTAAATTCGCCCAGAGATGGATCGTCATTCTACCAGATCGGCAGAAGAGCGGGCTTCATGCTCGCCACATCAAAAGCCCGGTCGATCAAGGAGAACATCATGGATTTCGACGCCGCCAAACAAAGGCGCGTTCTGCAGTCGCGCAGCTACATCAGCCTCGCACCCAATCTTATCCATCTGAAGACCGCGCACGGTCACCACGAGGCCGCATTCGAGGTCGAGGCCGACACCGCGACGCTCACCTTCTACCACGGCGATCCCGTGCGATCGGCCGAGCTTCTGATGGCGGCCGCCGAAGCCGTGACGGCGGAAGATCGCTCGATCAGATCAGTCGTCTTCGACGGGCATCAGGCGAGCCTCCCGCCGCATATTTCCGGCGCCGGCGGCACGCTGGATTCGGAGATCCTCTGGCAATGGCCGTCGCTCTGGCTGCCGCAGCTCAGCTACCCGCTGCCGCCGGTGCAGGAAATGACCGCCGGCCGTTATCATCCGCGCCGGCCGGCAAAGCCGAAGGGCACGGTCTACCGGCGATTCATTCCCTGGCTGGAACGCGACATCAGCTTCCGGGTGGCCGATCCCGAGACCGATCTTGCCGCCTTCCATCGCTGGATGAACGACGAGCAGGTCAATACGATCTGGGAGGATGCGGGCTCGCTCGACAGGCACCGGGAGATCCTGGAGGAGCGGATCGCCGATCCGCATGTCCTGCCGCTGATCGGCAGTTTCGCGGACATCCCCTTCGGTTATTTCGAGGTCTACTGGGCCAAGGAAAACCGGCTCGGCCCCTTCTACGATGCCGACGACTATGACCGCGGCTGGCATGTCGCGATCGGCGAACCCGATTATCGCGGCAAGAAATGGATCAGCGCCTGGCTTCCCTCGCTGATGCATTTCATCTTCCTAGACGATCCGCGCACGAAGCGCATCGTCGGCGAGCCGCGCGCCAGTCACGAGCAGCAGATCCGCAACCTCGATCGCTCGGGTTTCGCCAAGGTCAAGCATTTCAATTTTCCGCACAAGCGGGCGCTGCTCGTCATGCTGACCCGCGAGCGTTTTTTCGGCGACCATCTCTGGGTGCCCGCATCATGAACGATATGAGCGAGATGAGCGGCAGTCTTCGCAAACGGCGCCTCGCCCCGGAAGATCTTGCCAATCCTCAACTTCTCAGGCTGCTGCTGCGGCTAGGACTGCCGGCCATGTTCGGCCTGTCGATCAATGCCGCGCATCACACGATCAACATGGTCTTCGTGGGCATGATCGGCGAAGACCAGATCGCCGCGATCATGATCGTCCTGCCGATCCTGATGCTGATCGCCGCCTTCGGCGAAGGCATCGGCGTCGGCGTCGCAACCGAGGTCGGGCGGATGCTCGGCGCCGGCAACCGCTCGCGGGCCGGCGCCATTGCGTCGATCAGCCTTGCTGCCGGCGTCGCCTTCGGCGCGGCAAGTGCGCTCACACTCGTCGCCTTTCCGGATCTGCTGCTGTTCGGCGCCACGCCCGCGATCGAGCCGCTTGCGCAACATTACCTGATGATCATCGCGATCTCGGTCCCGCTGACGATGGCGCAGATCATTCTCGATTTCCTGGCGATCGCCGAGGGTAACGCCCGCTTCAGCATGTGGACGCTGGTCGCCTGCTTTGCCTTGAACATGATCCTCGACCCGATCATGATTTTCGGATTCGGCCTCGGGCTAGAAGGCGTTGCCATCGCCACCATCCTGTCCCAGCTCGTCGCGCTTTCCATCTATGGCGCCTACCACATCAGGCGGCTTGGGGCGGTCCGGCTGAGCCTCGACTGGCGGTTGGCCGACATCCGCACTCTCAGGCCCGTCCTTGCAGTCGGGGCGCCGACGACGCTGACCAGCCTTACGACGGCAGGCGCGATTGCGATCATGGTGTCGCTCGCCGCCACCTATCACGGAGAAGCCGGCATTGCCGGCATCGGGATTGCCTTGCGGCTGCTTGCGGTCGGAACACTTCCCGTTATCGGCATCTCGCTTGGGGCCCAGTCCATCCTAAGCTTTGCCTGGGGTCGAGGCGATATGGCCAGGGTGCTGTCGGCAACCCGCATCCTGACAGCGGTCACGAGTGCGGTGAGTGGCACCTGTGGGCTGACCGCGCTTGCCTTCTCCAAAGAGCTTGCCTCCTTCTTCACCAACGATGCGACAGCGATCGGGATAGCCGGGCAGGCGATCGTCGCAACCCATCTTCCGCTTCTGCTGTTCGGCCTGCGGCAAACGGTGCTGATCCTTTTCCAGGCGCAGGGCAGACCCAAGGCGGCGGTTGCCATCGGCCTGGCGCAGAACGGCTATTTGCTTTTTCCGCTGCTTGCGTTCCTGCCGCCCTTCCTCGGCTTTTCAGGCCTGCTGGCCGCGATGTTCCTGGCCTCGGCCCTGACCGGCCTGCTGTCCGCGGTCTGCCTGGTGAGATCGCTCAGCGCACTCCGGCAGCGCTCCACCAGCCGTCTGACCTCCATCCGTCCCTATCCAGCTTTTGTCCATGAGAGGATGACCATGAACCAATCGATCAATCCGCACGACCTTGGCGCCCATGCAGTCGCCGACGATCTCTTCACGCCCGTCGATCCGGCGGCATTCAACGCCGTGTCGCCGCCGATCTTCCAGACCTCGCTTTTCACCTATGACAGTTACGAGGCGATGGAGGATGTTTTCGCCGGCCGCACCCGCAACTACATCTATTCGCGCGGCGACAATCCGACCGTCCGCGAATTCGAACTCCTGGTCGCCCGCCTCGAGGGCGCCGAGGATGGGCGCGCCTTTTCGAGCGGAACGGCCGCCATCACCTCGACAATTCTGAGCCTGGTGCAGGCCGGCGACCGGGTCGTCGCCGTCCGCCACCTCTATAATGATGTCTACCGTCTTCTGGTTAAACTGCTCGACCGGCTCGGCGTCGCCGTCGATTTCGTCGATCCCGCCGACCACGACGAGGTCCGCAAAGCGCTCTCCGGCGCCAAGCTGCTCTATCTCGAAAACCCGACATCCTTCGTCTTCGAGCTGCAGGATATTGCGGCGCTGTCGGCCATGGCGAAGGAGGCGGGCGTTACCACCATCATCGACAATTCCTGGGCAACGCCGCTGTTTCAGAAGCCGATCCAGCACGGCGTCGATATCGTCATCCACGCCGCCTCGAAATATCTCGGCGGCCACAGCGATACGGTCGCCGGCGTCGTCGTCGGCTCGAAGGAGGCGATCGCGCGGATCAACGCGACCTCCTATCCTTATGTCGGCGCCAAGCTCTCGCCGTTCGAGGCCTGGCTGCTGTTGCGCGGCATGCGGACCCTACGTGTCCGGCTGAAGGAACATGAGCGCAGCGGGCTTCTGCTGGCCGATCGGCTGAAACAGCATTCGGCGATCGCGCGCGTCCGTCACCCGGCCTTTCAGGATCATCCCGGTCGGGCGACGCTGTCGGGTTATGCCGGGCTGTTCGCCTTCGACCTCAATCCCGATATCGACGTCGCCCGTTTTGTGAATAGTCTCCGCGACATCCGCCTCGGCGTTAGCTGGGGGGGACCCGAAACACTGGTGGTCCCCGCCAAGGTGGCGCTGCAGATCCCCGACCGGATGACTTCCTTCATCCGGTTCGGCGTGAGCGAGCAGACGGTTCGTTTCGCCGTTGGCCTGGAAGAGCCGGAACTGCTGTGGAACGATTTGCAGCAGGCGCTGCACGCTGCGAGACGTTAACAACTTGCCGGTGCGCATGATCGGGGCGCAGGAGGGGTTCGGCCATCGCGAGATGGCAATGCTCCTCCGCCGCCTTGATCATGAAGTTGACGAGGGTCCTTGAGACGCCGAGTTCGGCGGCAATATCCTTCTGCGACACGCCGTTGAGGCGGTGCCGTATGAAGGCATCGTTGGTGCGCTTCGGCAAGGCCTCGAGCGAGGCAAGCACATCGCGCAGCGTCTCGGCGGCGACAAGCTGGTCGAGCACAGTTGGGATGGGAGCCGTGATCTCCTGAACCTGATCTATCGACCTATAGTTGTTCATCTGCTGACGGCGGCGGCGGCTTTCGTCGAGTGCGAGATTATAAACCATCCGAAAGGCGTAACCGATCGGGCAACGAATACCATCGGCTTTGACCCCGTAAGCTTTAATAACACCATCCTGAAAGATATCCTCAGAATATGACCTTGATTTAACAACGCTTTCAATCGTCTTGAGGAGCTTATCCTTGTTTTCGATCATAGCGTTGACAACGGCATTTCCATTCACATCGCGATGCAATGCTTGCATTGTCCCGTACCCTTTTTACAAATGGAAAACAGGCTTTGTCGTTACTGGTCGACGTAGTCGTGGCGCTCTTTTTTGCAGGAAAGTACACGATTTGATTGCAGTGTTTATTTTAAGGTGATAACAGGAGTCAAGTTTAAATCGACGGAGTGAAAGCGAGAAAAATGGGAAGGACAGTTGAGATCCTGACGGGCAAGGCGGAGCTCTGCCGATCGATCATGAGGGCTTTGCCCGACTGGTTTTCGGAACCCGAAGTCATCGAAGCGAGCGCCCAGGCGATCGAGGAGCTGCCGGTCTTCGGCTATATCGAAGCGGATGTCGTCACCGCGCTGATCGCCCTGAAGCCGCACCTGCCTGATGCCGTCGAAATCGCACTGATCGCGACACGCCCCGAACATCACGGCCGCGGCGCCGGACGTCATCTCATCGTCGAAGCCGAACGTTTCAGCCATGAAGCGGGTGCCCGGTTGCTGACGGTCAAGACGCTCGCCCCGCGCGACCGCGAGGAACCGCAATTCGAGGCGACGCGGCGCTTCTACGACCGCAACGGCTTTATCAGGGCGGAGGTCTTTGCAAAGCTATGGCACGAAGATCACCCGTGCCTGTTCATGGTCAAGCCGCTTGCCGGCGTCCAGGCAGGTGAGACGACGCTTTGAGACGACGAGACTTTCTGCTTGGTGCGCTGGCAATGACCGGCGCACCCGCAAGCGTGCGTGCCGGAGGCGGCGGCGTCGTTTCGCTCGACTACGGGCTGGCATCGACAATGCTTGCGCTCGGCGAGGCGCCGCGTGCCGTCGTTTCCTTGAGAAACTGGGGGGAATGGGTGGTCACGCCGACGATGCCGGCCGGCGTCGTCGATCTCGGCACCACGTCGGAGATCAATCTCGAAGTCCTCACCAGCATCCGGCCGTCGCTCATTCTGAGCACCCCTTTCCTTGCGGCACTGGACGATAAACTGTCGCGGATCGCGCCGATGGAGAGGTTCACCATTTATGCCGAGCACAACGAGGCACTCGACTGTTCCTACGCCGAAACGCTACGGCTCGGCACGATGATCGGACGGGCACAGGAAGCAAAGGCATTTCTATCCCATGCCGATGCCACCTTCGATCGGTTACGCGACCAGACGAAAAACCTGTCTGCGCCCCCCGTTGCCGTCATCAATTTCATCGACAACAGGCATGCGCGCATCTACGGCGGCCCCGGGCTTTTCAGTGGCGCCATGAAGCGCATCGGCCTTGAGAATGCCTGGAAAGGCGAGGCCAGTTACTGGGGATTTCAAACGATCGGCCTGGAACAGCTCGCCGAACTCGACCGGGAAGCGCATCTCATGATCGTTTCGCCGCTGCTTCCACCCGACGTCCTGATGCAGCTTTCCGACAGCCCGCTCTGGACCAGCCTTCCCTTCGTCAGGCGGCAGCGGATCTCGGTCATTCCAGGCGTTCTGATGTTCGGAATGGTGCAGGAGGCGCTGCGGTTTTCGACCCTGGTCGTCGATACGCTGGAGATCTCAGCCAGATGAAGGCCAGATTTTCTCCCTTCGGGGCGCCCGCACTTGCGGGCCTCCTGCTCTTTTCCGGATTGGCCCTTGCCGTGCTGGAGGTTTGGACGGCGCTGCCTCATCTCAAGGCGGCGACCGACGGCTATGATGCCGAGCGTCTTCTTCTCCTCTATTCGACACTGCCGCGCATGGCGACAGCCCTGATCGCCGGCGCAGCACTCGCACTCTCCGGCGCGATCCTGCAACAGGTGCTGCGCAATCCGCTGGCCTCGCCGACGACGCTCGGTATTTCCACCGGCGCCAATCTGGCGTTGGTGTCCGTCATGCTCGCAGTTCCCTCACTGGCGGGATGGGGCCGGGACGCGGTCGCGCTTGCCGGAAGTGCCGCAGCTGCCTTCGCCATCTTTTCGATCAGCGCCCGGCATGGCTTCTCGCCCTTTTCCCTCATCCTGTCCGGCATGATCGTCGGCCTCTGGTGCGGGGCGGCGGCGGCCATCCTGGTGCTGATGAACGATCAGTATCTTTCCGGGATCTTCATCTGGGGCGCCGGATCGCTGTCGCAGCAAAGCTGGGTGATTCCGACATCGTTGCTGCCGAAGGTGGCGCTGCTCACCGCGCTTGCCCTTCTGGCCACAAGACCGTTGACGCTGAGCCAGATCGGCGATGCCGGCGCAACGAGCCTCGGTCTGCCGATCAAATGGGCCCGCGGTTTCATGCTGGCGATTGCCATTGCGCTCAGCGCCCTCGTCACCAGCGCCGTCGGCGTCATCGGCTTCATCGGGCTGGTCGCTCCGCAGATCGTGCGGCTTGCCGGCGCCAGGCGCATCCTCAGCCAGCTGATCTGGTCTCCCATTACAGGCGCCGGCCTTCTGCTCCTGACGGATCAGGCGATCAAGCTTGTTGCTCCAGGCGACTTCGTGCCGACGGGGGCGGTGACGGCATTGCTTGGCGGCCCGATCCTGATCGCTCTTCTCCCACGCCTTGCCACAGCCTCACGCGCGCTGCCCGGCGTGGCGTCACCACAACATGCAATCAACAACCAAACGGCATCCTTCGCTGCTCTGCTCGTCCTGGTCATCGCATTGGCGACTGCCGCGATCTTCTTCGGCCGCGCACCCGACGGCGCCTGGACATGGCTGCCAACCGCCGCGTGGGACGGAATCCTTCCCCTTCGGCTGCCGCGGGTCGCCGCCGCGTTCGGCGCCGGAACCGTGCTCGGCGTGACGGGCCTCATTCTGCAGCGGCTGACCGGAAACGAAATGGCAAGCCCCGAGGTGCTCGGCGTATCGGCGGGGGCGACGCTCGGCGTTGCGGCGGCCATGTTCGCCTTTGCGGCACCTGGCCTAACGATCCAGCTAGCCTTTGCCGGCGGCGGCGCCCTTGTTGTGCTGACCCTGATCTTCCTCCTGAGTGCGCATTCCGGCTTCGGCCCGAACCGTGTGCTGCTGGCGGGAATCGCCCTCGGCGCGATACTCGATGCCGGGATCGGCGTCCTTGCCGCAAGCGGCGATCCGCGCGGCCTGGCGCTCATCCGCTGGATGGCGGGCTCGACCTATTTCGTCGACAATGCGGTGGCGTCAAGCGCCCTTCTCATTGCGCTCGGCTGCCTGGCCGTAGCCTTTCTCACCAGCCGCTGGCTCGCCCTGCTGCAGCTTGGAACCGAGACGGCAAGCGAACTCGGCCTCAGGATCGTTCCCGCACATGCGGTGCTATTCGGTCTCTCGGGGATCATGACTGCGGCGGCGACGCTCGTCGTCGGCCCATTGAGTTTCGTCGGCCTGATGGCGCCGCACCTTGCCCACGGGCTCGGCCTTCGCCGGCCCGCCGCCCAGCTCCTGGCCGCCGCCCTCATTGGGGCGGCCCTTCTCGTCCTCGCCGACTGGACGGGGCGCATGATCGCTTTTCCCTATCAGATCCCCGCCGGATTGATCTCGGCCCTTGTGGGAGCCCCGATGCTGCTGATCGTTCTGCGCCGGCGGTCGTGAGAAACTGACCGCCGTCCGCAGCACCAGCCTGCACCGATAAGGCTCCAGCAGGATGGCCTGACGGTATTAGCTCGCCAATGCCTCGGCATCGGCGCCTGCGGGAATGCGCAATGGAGAGGAAGGATCGGTCGCAGCGCGCCATACCGCCTCGGCGACGTCGCCGGGTTGTGTCAGGGCCGATTCAGACTGCTTCTCCCACGACGCGAATACGCCGGCAACGACCGATGAATAGGCTTCGGGGAAACCGCCCTGTTTCTGAAGCCGCGAGCGCGCCGTATCGCCGAACCGCGTCTGCGGCGCGCGTCCGGGAAGGACGATCCTCACACGCACGTTGAAGGCCTCAAGCTCGAGCGCGGCGGACTCGGTAAAAGCATTCACCGCGGCTTTGCTGGCCGTATAGACCGAGAGGAGCGGAAGCGGCTTAAGGGTTACGCTTGAGGTGACGTTGACGATGACCCCTTCCTGCCGCTCCCGCATCTGCGGCAAAACCGCCTGCGTCATCGCAATGGTTCCGAGCGTATTCGTCTCGAAAAGATCGCGGGCAGTCTCCATCGACGTCCCTTCAACCGCGTTGAGCCAGCCGATGCCGGCGTTGTTTACCAGCACGCCCACAGGACCGGCGGCGTCAAGCGCAGCATGTATGCTTTCAGGGCTCGTAACATCCAGCGCGAGGATCTTGAGATTTTGCGACGGCGGCAGAAGGTCTTGGTGCGGCGTTCGCATGGTGGCAACCACTTTCCAGCCCTGCGCGAGAAAGAAGCTGGCAATTTCCAGCCCGAAACCTGATGAGCAGCCGGTGATGAGAACGGTCTTCATATGTGTCTCCTGTCTATGCTGACGGCCGTAGATGTAGACGGCGGTATCGATACTGTATATCATGGATCGTCCATATTACATTATCCGGAGTATCGATGAGCGACCCTTTGGCGGACATCGTCACGCTGCTGCAGCCAGCTGCGCGGTATTCGAAGGTGGTCAGCGGCGCAGGGATGTGGCGCGTGGATCGCCAGGAGACTGGCCAGCCATTCTACTGCGTGGTCCTGGAGGGTGCCTCACAGCTCAGCGCAGAGGACGATCGGATTATTCTGCGGGAAGGCGACTTCGTACTGATCCCGGCGGCTCATTGCTTCACGATGTCGAGTCTGGGCGCTGAGTTGTCGCCCGGGATCGATCCCCTGACCGTGACAATGCTCCCGGACGAAACCCGCCACGGTGACCCCCAGGGTGCAGCGAATGCACGATTGCTCGTCGGCCATTTCTCTTTCGGCTCGCCTGATGCGGCGTTGCTGATCTCCCTGCTGCCGCAAATCATCCATATCAGCGGCGATAACAGGCTGTCGGCGATCGTTCATCTCGTTACCGACGAAGCCCGTGCTGAGCGGCCGGGAAAGAACATGATCCTTGCCCGGCTGTTGGAAGTCCTGCTTGTCGAGGCGTTGCGGTCGGATGTCGGGGAGGAGACGCCTCGCGGAATTCTGCGAGGCCTCAAGGATGCACGTCTGGCCCTGGCCATCCGTCGACTGCATGAAGACCCAGCCAGGGAATGGACGGTGGAACAGCTTGCCGATGAGGCGGCCCTGTCGCGGTCGGCGTTTTTCACTCGCTTTCGGCACGCTATGGGCCTGGCGCCAATGGAATATCTCATATCGTGGCGCATGGCGCTCGCCAAAAATCTGCTGAGGCAGGACCAGATCGGAATTCAGGAGATAGCGCTGCGCATCGGCTATGGCTCCGCAAGTGCGTTCAGCACGGCCTTTACCCGCTTCGTCGGATTGCCGCCCTCGAGATATGCCGAGCAGGCACGGACCCTCGCGAACGCCGCCGTATAGCTCGGTTGACCGCCGATTGTTTGTCGATTTTTGCAGTGCTACGGCCGCTCAAAATCGCTGCTTGACTCTTTCGAGAGCCTGATCACCCACCAGGCCGTCAAGGTCGACGGCCTGGTGGGCGACAAGATGATCGACAATCGAAGGCGCGCCGAGACGCCCTATTCGGCTCTGCAGCCCTACCTTACCACCGATACTTAAGCGTCCCCGTCATGTTGCGGCCCTGGCCAAGATAGCAGAAGCCCTCGTTGCAGACGGTGTCCCGTTCGTCGGCGATGTTGCGGATATTGAAGGCCGCCGTCAGGCCTTCGTATTTCTTGTCGACCGCGCCGAAATCATATGAGGTGGATGCGTCGATGTAGAAGCTCGAGGGGTTCTTCGACGTATTGGCTGTATCCGTCCAGTTCTCGCTGACATAACGAACGCCCGCGCCGACAGACAGGCCATGGAACGGGTTGGTTTCCTGGAACGTATAATTGGCCCAGAGGCTCGCGACGTGCGAGGGTGTCAAGGCTGGCGTATTGCCCTCGTTTTCACCGCCTCCCGTCACTTCTGACTGGTTATAAGTGTAGGCCGCAATAAGGTCCCAGCCATCGGCTACCGCCGCGCGGGCTTCGAGTTCGATGCCCTTCCCGGTCACTTCACCGATCGATCCATAGGCAAACAACAGCGGATCGACCAGCACCGGCTTGTTCTTTTCGACGATGTGATAGGCAACGGCCGACAGGAGGATGTCGGAGCCCGGCGGCTGATATTTCACGCCGAGCTCGTACTGTTCACCCTCTGTCGGCGCCAGGATCTTGCCTGAGGTCGAACGGTTGGTCACCGGATCGAACGATGTGGCGTAGGAGACGAAGGGAGCAATGCCGTTATCGAAGAGGTAGAGGGCACCGGCTTGCCAGGAGAAGGCGTTCTTGTCGACCTCCTCCGAGCTGACCGCGGGCAAGGTCGCATCGCGCGTCTGGTTCACCCAGGTCTGCCGGCCGCCGAGGTTGAAGCGCCAATTCCCGACCTCGATCTGATCCATGGCGTAAATGCCGAGCTGCCGCAGGTCGGCATCGGAAGCCAAGATGCTATAGTCCGGCGTGGCGCCCGAGACACCGTAGGTCGGATTGGTGATATCGAAGTCGAACGCCGGATCAGCAGCACCGGCCCCGTAGCCAAAGCTCGACTGGAGATTGGTGTAGTCGAGCCCGAACAGCATCGTATGAGCCAACGGGCCCGTGTCGAACTTCGCTTCAAGCTGGTTGTCGACCTGGAAAACGTTCATTTCGTCGCGGATCGCATTCGTGCCGCGATGCGCGACAGTCCCGGTCCAGCTGGTCACGCCGAGATAGCGGGCCTCCAGGTCGAGATGCGAATAACGCAGGTTCTGCCGGAAGGTCAGGCCATTGTCGAATTCGTGTTCGAACTGATAGCCGATCTGCTGCTGCTTGACCTTCTGGTAGTCGTAGTCGGGATCGCTCGCCCTGAGCTCGTGGATCTTGCCGTCCAAGGTCGTGATCGCACCGACGTTGGAGTCGGTCTCGTCCGATTGCGCCAGGCCGTACACCGTGAAAGTCGTGCCCTCGTCAGGCTTCCAGGTAAACGACGGCGCCAGGAAATAGCGGTCGTCGGCAATGTCGAAATTGGTATCGCCACGACGAGCGAGGCCGACGATGCGATAGAGGAAATCGTCGTTGCCTTCGCTGATCGGCCCGCCGAAATCGAACATCCCCTGCACCCGATCCTTGGTGCCGTAGGTAATGCCAACCTCGCGGATCGGCTCCTCGGTCGGGAGCTTCGATATCTTGTTGACGAGGCCGCCCGGCGATCCCGCACCGTAGAGAACGGAAACCGGTCCCTTGATCACCTCGACGCGCTGGAGCTGATAGGGATCGGTGCGGAACATGCCATAATTGATATAGGGCTGGCGCAGGCTGTCACGAAAGTCCCCGACTGTCGTGATGTTGAAGCCGCGAATGTAGATCTGATCGAAGCGCGGATCGAAGCCGTTCGGCCCGGTCGTCACGCCGGCCGTATAGCGCACAGCCTCGATGATGCTTTGGGCGCCGCGCTGCTCGATTTCCTTCTCGGTGGTGACCGAGATGGAACGCGGCGTCTCGACGAGCGGCGTGCTGATCTTGGTCGCGCCCGAGCTGTTCTTGGCCGTAACCGACGTCCGGTCCGTCTTGCTATCAGAGGCTGCACCTTGAATGACGATCGGCTCCAGTGCCGTCGCGGTGTCACCTGTCGCCGCGCTCTGGGCGGCAGCCGGCGAGGCTGCAATACTGATCGCAACCAAAGCTGTCGTGGCAAACAGGCTATTTCTGTAAACTTGCGATACAATATTAGAAACGTTCAAAAAAACACGCGCCATTCTTGGTCCCTACCTCACGGATGCGGGCGGAACCTATGGAGCGGGGGGCCTCTTGTCAACATAAGATGATTATTTTCGTCACCTTTTAATCGACGAAATTACGGCTTTCGCCATTCCCGAAGAGGTTGTGCAGATCACTGGGCGCAGACCGCACCCTGGCTTGTGTTTCAACCGCCCAATCGAGACATCGAAGCGGAAGTTACTTTCCCGGGACAATGTTTTCAGAAGCCTCGCCCGCTGCAACGCCGGCATCCGTCTCACCTCGATCAGCCTGACCAATTGACAGATATCCTACAAGTATATATGTAGTGCGCATCTTATCGACGAAGCGAGAAAGCGACCCGGCATGACATTGAAATCGATGAAGCCGCTGACGCGCGCACCCCTGCTGCATGTCTCGGTGCAGGAAAGTCTGCGCGCCTATATCGACGACAATGGGCTGGCGCCCGGAACCCTGCTTCCGGCGGAAGGCGAGCTTGCCACCCAGCTCGGCGTCAGCCGCAATTCGCTGAGGGAGGGCATCAAGGCGCTGGAATCGCTCGGCGTGCTGGAGACACGGCGCGGCGTCGGCATTTTCGTGAAGGCGTTTTCCTTCGAGCCGCTTCTCGACAACCTCGCCTACGGCCTCGGCGGCGCCCTGCGGCAGATCGAGGAGGTGCTCGAAATCCGGCGCACGCTGGAGGTGGGACTGATCGGCAAGACGATCGATGTGATCGGCGAGGAGGACATCGGCGAACTGCGCGCCACCGTCGATCGAATGCGCGCCCATGCCGAGCGCGGCGAAACCTTTGCGGCAGACGACCAGCTGTTCCACCGGCTGCTGTTTCGCTGCCAGGACAACGAGACGCTCGTACGGCTGATCGATGTCTTCTGGCTCGCCTTCTACAAGGCGTCGGATTTCGTCAACCTCGAAAATACCGATCCGATGGCGACGTGGCGCGATCACGCCGCGATCGTCGATGCGATCGAGGCAAAGGATCTGGAGGAGGCGCGCCGGCGCCTGGATCGCCATTACGAGGGAATTGCCCGGGTGATCGCCAATAACAAGACAAGTGCAAACATGGGAGGAACGCATGAAAAGACTGTCTAGATTATCCGCTGTCGCGCTTGGCGCCCTGCTGTCGACAACAGCCATTCCGGCTCTTGTCGTTTCGGGCGCCGCGATTCAGGCTGAGGCCGCCACCCTGTCCGGCGGCTTCGATGTCGGTCCGGGAGGCTTCCAGGGCAACTTCAATCCGCTGGCGGCGACCGCCGGCTTCACCTGGCTCAGCATCTATTACGAACCGCTGATCACCTATGACGAGAAGTTGCAGAAAGTCGTCGGCGCGCTGGCGAACGCCTACGAGGTCAGCCCAGACCAGCTGACCTACACGTTCAAGCTCGCCGACGCCAAATGGCATGATGGCAAGCCCTTTACCGCCAAGGATGCGAAATTCACCCTGGGCCTTGCGACGGATGCGAAAACCGGCTCGGTGCTCGCGGCCCGGCTGAAGGGCATATCGTCCGTCGAGACGCCGGACGATCACACCGTCGTCATCAAGCTTAGCGCACCCAGCAGCAGTTTTCTCGACACGATGACCAAGGTGATGATGCTGCCCGAGCATGCGCTCGCCGCCATACCGGCCGACCAGTTGGCAAAGAACACCTGGTGGTCCACCGCGCCGATCGGCACCGGTCCCTTCAAATTCACCAAATACGTCTCGGATCAGTATGTCGAGCTTGCCGCAAACACCGATTATCGCGGTGGCAAACCGGCACTGGAGCGCGTCATCAATCGCTATTTCGCCAACCCGGCCGCAGCGATCGCGGCGCTGAGATCCGGCGAAATCCAGTTCACCTATGTCGATTCCAACGACGTGCCGACCTTCAAGGACAACAAGGACTTCAAGGTCATCGAAGGCAACTCTTTCGTGGTCAACTATCTGGGCTTCAACCACGATTCCCCGATCTGGAAGGATCTGCGCATCCGCCAGGCGGTGATGTATGCGATCAATCGCGATGCCATCATCCAGAGCCTCTATGGCGGCGCGGCCAAACCGGCCAACTGCGCTTATGTCGCCGAACAGCTGATACCCCAAGGCATCGACAGCTACGCCTACGATCCCGAGAAGGCCAAGAAACTGCTTAAGGAAGCCGGCTGGGATCAGATCAACGGCGGCAAGCCGATCACGCTTCTGACCTATTACACCACGCCGCTTGCCACCAACGTCCTTGCCGCAGTCCAGGCGATGCTTGCCCAGGTCGGTATCAACATCGTGCCGCGCGCCGTCGATGCGCCGACCTATAATAGCATCGTGCTCAATGCGACGCCGGATATTGCCCAGTTCCAAATGGTTTACGCCGGGCTGCAGAACGGGCCTGATGCCGGAAGCATCAATGTCGGCCTCAACGAGAAACAAATCCCTCCGGCAGGACCGAATGTCGCCAGAGTGCGTATGCCCGATCTCACCAAGGCGCTGGATAGCGCGCTTGCCGAGCCCGACAGCGCCAAGCGAGATGCGGCCTACCAGGACGTCTGCAGGGTGATGAACACCAACCTGCCCTGGGCGACGCTCTGGGTGGCAAACCGTTACGGCATCGTCTCGACCAAGGCGAAGGATTTTGTCTGGACGCCGGCGCCGGGCGGCGGCCCCTACCAGGCCGACCCGCAGAAATGGTCGATGGCCGAATAACGGTTTCCGCAAAGGCTCAAGGGTGGCTTCGGCCACCCTGACAGGACGGCCCAACAAGACGGCCCGACAGACGGATTGACGATGCTCCGATACAGTCTTAGACGCCTGATCATAGGAACAGGCATGCTCGTCGCCCTGAGCATGCCGATCTTCCTGCTGCTGCGCCTGACACCCGGCGATCCGATCGATGCCTATATCGATCCGAACCTGCCGATGTCGCCGTCGGATCTTGCCGATCTGCGCCGACGCCTCGGGCTCGACCAGCCCTTGCCCGTCCAGTATCTGGGCTGGCTGCAGCAGGCACTGGCGGGCAATCTCGGTTATTCGATCAAGCGTCTCGACCAGCCAGTTCTTGGTCTGGTACTGTCGCGGATCGGGCCGACGGTGCTGTTGATGGGCACCGCACTTGCCTTCGCCATCATAGCCGGCATCGCCTGCGGGGTGATCGGCGCCGTCCGCCGCAATTCGCTTGCCGATCTCTCCTTGTCGGTGACAGCGCTTGCCGGCATTTCGAGCCCTGCATTCCTCAGCGCGCTGATCGGCCTCTATATCTTCTCCGTCCGTCTGCACTGGATGCCGTCAGGCGGCATGCTGACGCCGGGCGAGGAGTTCTCGGTGGGCGATCTCCTCCACCATCTGATCCTGCCGGCGGCACTTCTGTCTGTCGCGCAAGCCGCATTGATCATGCGTTACATGCGCGCTTCGCTGCTCGAAGTCCTGAACCAGGATTACGTGCGCACAGCCCGCGCCAAGGGCGTTCGCGAGTTCTGGGTCATCACCAAGCATGCCTTGCGCAATGCGCTTCTTCCCATCGTCACCCTGATCGGCTCCACCATCGGGCTTGCGATCGGCGGCGCCATCTTCATCGAGAGCGTTTTCAATTGGCCCGGCATGGGTCTTTTGCTCGTCGATGCCGTACAGACGCGCGACTACCCCGTCATCATGGGCGCGACGCTGATCATCGGCGCCTGCGTTATCACAGTCAACCTTCTGACCGACATCACCTATGCGGTCGTCGACCCGCGCATCAAGGTGGGCTGATCATGCTGGCACGCGCCCCCCAACGCCGCAGCCCGGGGCCGCTTGCCCGCGCCTCCAGCCGTTTCCTGATCAACCGCGCAGCGGTTGCCGGCATCTGCATGGCCGTTCCGATGCTGCTGCTGATCCTTTCCTATCCGCTCTGGTGGACTTTCCAGCCGAATGACATCGATCTTCTGGCGATGAACAGCGGCCCGAGCACAACGCACTGGTTCGGAACCGACGGCGTCGGCCGCGATGTCTTCGCGCGCGTGCTCGAAGGCGGCCGGATCTCGCTGCTGGTCGCCATCGCATCGACCGCGCTTTCGGCGGTCATCGGTTTTCTGTTTGGAGCGATCTCGGCACTTGCGGGCCGGTGGGCGGACGCCGTCTCGATGCGCTTCATCGATCTGGTGATGACCCTGCCGCCCGTCATCTTCCTGCTCGTGCTCGCTTCGATCGCCGGCACCGGAATCTGGCCGACGGTGCTGGTCATCTCACTGCTCTCCTGGCCGCTGCTGGCCCGGATGATCCGCTCCCGGCTGCTGGAATTGCGCGAGCGCGACTTCGTCCTGGCCGCTCGCGGCATGGGCGCCGGCATCGGACATCTGCTCTTCCGCCACGGCCTGCCGAACTCGATCGATATCCTCGTGGTCTACGCGACGCTGCAAATCGCCAATGCCATCCTGCTCGAGGCGGGCCTATCCTTTCTCGGTCTCGGCATCGCCCCGCCGGCGGCAAGCTGGGGCAACATGCTGAACGCGGCCCGCTCGACCGCGGTGCTCGAACAATATCCGTGGCAATGGCTCTTCCCCGGCGCCGCGCTGATCCTTGCCGTCCTGGCAATCAACTTCATTGGCGATGGCCTCAGAGATGCCTTCGATCCGCGTGCCGAACTGAACTGACAATCGAAAGAAGCGAAAATGACCAAATTCAAGGGTGTCGTCCCTCCCGTCGTAACACCGCTCAATCCAGATCTCACCATCGACTACCCATCCTATACACGCGTGCTCGAGCATCTGATCGATGCCGGCTGCCATGGCGTATTCGTGCTCGGCTCGACGAGCGAGGTGATTTTCCATGACGAAAAGACCCGGCGCGAAATCATCGAACATTCGGCCAAGGTGGTGAATGGGCGCGTGCCGCTGATCGTCGGCGTCATTGACCCGACCACGGATCGCGTCATCGCTCATGCGAAGGTCGCAAAGGCCGCCGGTGCCGACGCGGTCGTGGTGACGGCTCCATTCTATACGGTCACCAACCAGTCCGAGATCCTCGACCACTTCCGCTATATCCGCGACGCGGTGGACATTCCGCTAATCGCCTACGACATTCCGGTCTGCGTTCATATCAAGCTGCAGCGCCAGACCGTGGTCACGCTCGCCAGGGAAGGCGCCATCATCGGCCTCAAGGATTCCAGCGGCGACGACGGCAACTTTCGTTATGCGCTCCTCGATCTCGCCGAGCACAAGGACGTCTTCCTAATGACCGGCTCCGAGATCGTCGTCGACACCGCCCTGCTGATGGGCGCCCACGGCGTCGTTCCCGGCATCGCCAATGTCGATCCGCACGGCTATGTCAGGCTCTGGGAAGCCGCGCAGCGCGGCGACTGGGTCGCAGCCAGGAAAGAGCAGGAGCGGCTCTGCCGCCTGTTCGAAATCGTCTGGGTCGCCCAGGGCCGCGTCAGCGGCGGCGCAGCGGGCATCGGCGCGTTCAAGACCGCCATGCAAAGCCTCGGCATCATCGACAGCGCCGTCATGCCGCGACCGCGCGCCTCCCTCAACGATGCGGAAACCGCACGGATCGACGAGATACTGCGCGCAACCGGCCTGTTGAACTGAGCCGGCCGATGGAACAGGCGACCGAACCGCTGCTCGACATCAGGGGATTGCGAACGATCTTCCGCATCCGCGGCGGCGAGATCGCGGCGGTCAATGATATAGACCTGACCGTCGCCGCCGGCGAGACGCTGGCGCTCGTCGGCGAATCCGGCTCCGGCAAGTCCGTCACCAGCCTGTCGGTCATGCGGCTGCTGACGCGCAACATCGGTGTGATCGCCGCCGGCAGCATCCGCCTGACGACGAGAAGCGGCACGGTCCGGGATCTTGTTTCGCTTGATGAAGAGAGCATGCGCAGGATCAGGGGCGACGAGATCGGCATGGTGTTCCAGGAGCCGATGTCGAGCCTCAATCCCGTTTTCACGATCGGCGACCAGATCGCCGAGCCGATCCGCATCCATCGCGGCGCGAACCGGAAGGCGGCATTGAACGCAGCCGTTACGCTGCTTGAAAGCGTCGGCATACCGGACGCCCGGCGCCGCGCCGGCCAATATCCGCACGAATTGTCGGGCGGCATGCGCCAGCGCGCCACCATCGCCATGGCACTTGCCTGCGATCCGGCGCTGCTGATCGCCGATGAGCCGACCACGGCGCTCGACGTGACGATCCAGGCCCAGATCCTCGATCTGCTGCTCAAGCTGCAACGCGAGCGCGGCATGGCCATGCTCTTCGTCACCCACAATCTCGGCGTGGTCGCCGAAATCGCCCATCGCGTCGCGGTGATGTATGCCGGAAGGATTGTCGAAGAAGGGCCAGTCGGCGAGGTTTTCCGCAATCCGAAGCACCCCTACACGATGGGCCTTCTTGCCTCCATGCCGCGCCTCGGCGACGCATCGCGGATGAAACAGGCGGGCGAAAAACTCTCTGCCATTCCCGGCATGGTCCCGAGCCTGATGAGCATGCCGAGCGGCTGCGCCTTTTCCCCGCGCTGCAAATTCGCCATCGATGCCTGTCGCGCCGCGATTCCGGTACTCGAACAGGTCAATCCGCAACACCGCAGCCGCTGCATCAGATGGCAGGAGATCTAGATGAGCGCACCGCTGCTCTCCGTCCGCGACCTCTCGAAACATTATACGTCCCGCGGCACGCGGCTGAACATTCTTGAGGGCATCTCCTTCGACATCGGCAAGGGGGAGGTCGTCGGGCTTGTCGGCGAATCCGGCAGCGGAAAGACCACGATCGGGCGTTCCGTCCTTCGGCTGGTCGAACCTTCCTCAGGCAGTGTCCGCTTCGACGGGCAGGAGCTCACCGGACTTTCCGCCTCGGCGTTGAGGCGGCAACGGCCGCGCATGCAGTATGTTTTCCAGGACCCTTTCGCCAGTTTGTCGCCGCGCATGACGATCGGCGAGATCCTGACGGAGGGCCTGAAGATCCAGGGGATCGGATCGACACGCGACAGGCTTGAACGAGCGCAAGCCGCGTTGGCCCAGGTCGATCTGCCTGCCGATGCGATCCATCGCTACGCGCATGAATTTTCCGGCGGCCAGCGCCAGCGCATCGGCATCGCCCGGGCATTGACCTTGTCGCCGGAATTCATCGTCGCCGACGAGCCGGTCTCGGCCCTCGACGTCTCGATCCAGGCGCAGGTGATCAACCTCTTGCGCGAGCTGCAGCAGCGGCTTGGGCTTACCATGCTGTTCATCTCGCATGACCTCGCCGTCGTCGAATATATTTGCGACCGGGTGATCGTGCTCTATCTCGGCCGCATCATGGAGATCGCCGCAAGTGCCGATCTCTATGCGAGACCGCAGCATCCCTATACGCGCGCGCTTCTCTCGGCGATCCCTTCACCCGATCCGGATGCCCGCCGTGACAGGCAGATCCTGAAAGGCGATATTCCAAGCCCGGCCGATCCGCCGAGCGGATGCGTCTTTCGCACGCGCTGTCCGAGTGCGCTCGATGCCTGTGCCGCCGCCGTTCCGCCATTGCGGGAAATCGCGCCCGGCCATTTCAAGGCCTGCATCCGCGACGACCTCAACTGATCCGTCATCTAGAGCATGATGCCGAAAAGTGTGAGCGGTTTTCGGGCGAAATCATGCTCTAACTCTCTAATTTAGAACAGGATTCAGATCCTAGACCAACCGGGCCTAAAACCATCCTGTTCTGGGGGAAAACAGATGAATGCGAAGACGCCGCATCCGGCCATCGGCGGAAACTGGGCGAGCCTGCTTCTGCCGATCGCAGCCGACGACAGCATCGAATTCGATAAGCTCGGCGAAGAGATCGACATACTCATCGATGCCGGCGTCGACGGCATCTATTCGAACGGCACCGCCGGCGAATTCCACAATCAGACGGAGGAGGAATTCGACAGGATCCAGGCGATGCTGGCCGAACGCTGCAAGGCTTCCTCCACGCCATTCGTGATCGGCGCCTGCCAGCCCGACCCACGGATCATGCTCGATCGCCTCCGTCGCGCCGCGGTACTCGATCCCCGCGCCATTCAGGTCATATTGCCTGACTGGTGGCCGCTCACCGATGCCGAGGCGGTCGACTTCCTGAAACGAGCCGCCGAGGCGGCCGGCGGAATTGCGCTCATCCTCTACAATCCGCCGCATGCAAAACGGGTGCTGGCGCCAAAAGAGCTGAGCATGCTCTGCGCGGCAGTGCCTGAGCTTATCGGCATCAAGCTCGCCGATGGAGACGCTTCCTGGTATGCCGAAGCACGCCGGCATCTATCCGGGATTTCGCTCTTCGTCCCCGGCCATCATCTCGCCACCGGCATCAAGGAAGCGATCGCTGCCGGCTCCTTTTCCAATGTGGCCTGCCTTAGTCCTCACGGTGCTCAGGCCTGGACGGTGTCGATGCGAAACGAACTCGACGCCGCCCTCGATCTGGAACGACGCATCTGCATGTTCATGGACGCCCATATCGTCCCCTTTCGCCAGCAATTCGGCTATTCGAACGCCGCTCTCGACAAGCTTTTGAGCTGCATCGGCAATTGGGGACCCGTAGGCACCCGTCTGCGTTTTCCTTACCGTTCGATAGACACGGAAGAAGCGGTCAGGTTGCGACACATCGCCCGCTCCGAACTTCCCGACCTTTTCCTCTGAGTTTGCTTAAAGAAGGGGCTTTCCGATATGGCGCGGAACGAAAAGCTCTACCATCCCAGGCGGGCCGATATCTTGCTGGAGGCCTCCTTCAGCAGAACGATGAAGCGGTCGACATCGCTTTTTTGCGTGCGAAAGGCCGGGGCGCCGACATTCACCGCGGCGATCACGGATCCATCGAATGCCAGAACCGGCACCGAGACGGAGACGAGTTGCTCGCTGACTTCACCATAACTCACACAAAATCCCTGGCGGCGGATTTTATCCAATTCAGCAACCAGCTTGCCACGATCCGTGATCGTGCGCTTGGTCAGCCGCGGTAAAGTCTCGGGGATCATTTGCAACTGCACCTGGGGCTGAAGATAGGCGAGAAGCACCTTGTACGAGCCCGCCGTGAGCGGCCGTCTTCGACCGATCATCGCCTGCACCCGCAAGTCGCGCATCGGTTCGAACTTTGCGATGCACAGGGATTCCCCATTGTCGATGATCCTGAGCTGGGTCGTTTCGTTCGCCTTCTGGCCGACTTCTTCAAGGATAGGATTGGCTATTCGCACCAGATCAACCTGTGTCGATGCAGCGGTCCCGAGAATGATCGCAGTCGTCCCCAGCCGGTAAGTGCCCGTCTCGCTCTTCCGCACCAGGCCGCGCCGTTCCAGTGTGCGTAACATGCGCAAAATTCTCGGCTTGGTTTCCCCGAGGTTCTGCGCCACCTCGGTCAGTCTGATATCTGGGTTTTTGGCGACATTCAGCAATACCTCGATGCAGACATCAACAGATTGCACGATATTGCTTTTTGATGGTTGTCTTTTGTCCATGGGACCAGAATTTTCTCCGCGACCAGAGCCGAAGGATTGGCATAGATTCGGGTTACGCTTATCGTAACGCACTTGTTTTCCGTTTGACAGCCCCCTTGAGCGCCCCTTACCAATTTGTGTCAAGAGTGGACGGGAACCTGCTCGTACCGACCAAGCAGGGTCGGCCTAAAAACGCTAAACCGGGATGGAAGAAATGGCCGCAAAAACATTAACGCGGGCAGCGATCGGGCTGCTTGGAACGATTGCTATTCCTGCAATGGTCGTCGCACAGGAAACCCCGCTGACGATCGGGATGTCGACGACGCCGACGACGCTGGATCCCCATGAAGACAGTTCGGCTCCCAACAATGCGACCTCGCGCCATATCTGGGACAGCCTGATAAACCTCACGGGAACGTCGGCAAATGCGCCGGAACTCGCCACCGAATGGAAGGTCGTCGACCCCACCCACTGGGAATTCAAGCTGCGGAAGGGCGTGAAATTCCATGACGGCAGCGAGTTCAACGCCGATGACGTCATTGCTTCGCTTCTGCGTGCCCGCGACAAGCCCAGCCAGAGCTTTGCTTCCTACACCCGCAATATTGTCAATGTCACGGCAACGGATCCCTATACCATCGTCGTCGAGACAAAGGTTCCGGATCCGATCCTGCTGAATTCCGTCAGCCGAATTCGCATTATCAGCGCCGATTGCAAGGAGGCGCCAGTCCAGGATTTCGACAACGGCAAGTGTGCAATCGGAACCGGGGCCTATTCCTTCGTCTCCTATTCGCCAGGCAGCAACCTGACCTTGAAGCGCAATGACAGCTATTTCGCTGGCCCCTCGCACTGGTCGAACGTCACGCTGCGCTTCCTGCCCGATGACGGCGCCCGTCTGGCATCGCTTCTTTCCAACGAGATCGACATTGTCGAAACCCTTCCTGCCGATGGAATGGCACGCGTGGAAGCGAGCGATAATCTGCAAGTCATCAACGGCCTGTCTTCCCGCTTCGTTTATCTTGGCCTCGATGTCAGCCGCGATGTTTCGCCTTTCGTGAAGGCTGCGGATGGCTCCGATCTCGACAAGAACCCGCTCAAGGATGAACGGGTGCGTCGCGCAATGCTGATGTCGATCAACCGGCCGGCAATCGTCGACCGCGTCATGCAGAAGAACGGCACGGTGGCCGACCAGTTCGTCGCCCAAGGCTATGCGGGCTATTCCGAAAAAGTCGAGAAGGTGGGTTATGATCCCGCCGCCGCCAAGGCGCTTCTGGCCGAGGCCGGTTATCCCGATGGCTTCAGCCTGACCCTGCATGGCCCCTCTGGCCGTTACGTCAAGGACGCCGAAGTTCTGCAGGCGGTCGGCCAGATGTTCACGCGCATCGGCATCAAATCGAAAGTCGAGGTGCTGCCCTGGTCGATGTATTCGGAAGCCTATTCAAAAGGTACCTACAGCACCTATTTCGGCTCCTGGGGTGTGAACACCGGCGAAACCACCAATCCGACTGTTGCGCTGGTCGCCACGCGCGACGAGAAAAAAGGGACCGGCAGATATAATGGCGGCGGCGTGTCCGATCCGAAGATCGACGAGGTGCTGGCCAAGGCCAGTTCGACGCTCGATGAAGCCCAACGCGCGCCCCTTCTCGAGGAACTGTCGACCGAGACCTTCAACAACCTCTGGCTCCTGCCGATGCACTACGAAAACGTCGTGCTGGGCGCAAAGAAGACCGTGTCCTACACCCCGCGCGGCGACAAATATACGCTTGCTTACGACGTGAAGCCGGCGGACTAATGCATGCCGTCCAAAAGCGTGCCGCAGTTTTGGGACAAATAAAGATTTGAAGTGCGTCGCGTCGATCCATTCGATGCGACGCGGTTTAAAACAGCAGCATGGGGTCGCACCAAGGCCGTCCCTTTCTTCATCTCCCAGGAGTCATTCATGCAGGAACTTGGAACGGGCGAAGCCGTCGCCCGGGCGAAGGCCATCTATGACTATGGCCAGACGGCCATCTTCGCCTCTCAGGCCGATCCCCGCCTCCATATGGTGCTTTATGTGCCACCGACGGCGGCAGACGGCCGCAAGCTCGACCTCCTGGTCGCGGTCCATGGCACCGGGCGCACGTCGGCCATCGACTTCCGCGACGGTTTTGCCGAATTCGGGCTCTACAACGACTGTGCCATCCTTTGCCCGATATTCCCGGTCGGCGTTCTCGGTGACGGTGCGCGTTCCGGCTACAAGTTCCTTGAGGAAGGTGACATCCGCTACGATCAAGTCGTCCTCGCCATGGTTGAGGAGATGGCCGACAAATACCGCCAGGACTGGTCAAAATTCGCCATGTTCGGCTTCTCCGGCGGCGGGCATTTCGTGCACCGTTTCGCAATCCTGCATCCGGAAAAGCTCTGGGCGGCATCCATCGGCGCACCTGGTTCCGTCACCCTTCTGGATCCGACGCGTGACTGGTGGGTCGGCATTCGGGATCTGGAGGCGCGCTTCGGCAAGTCCTTCCGGCTCGAAGATCTCGCCAAGGTTCCGGTGCATATGATCGTCGGCGATGCCGATCTGGAGACCTGGGAAATCACCCACAAGCCGGGCGGCAAATACTACATGGATGGCGCCAACGACGCCGGCAAGACGCGGCCGGAGCGCCTCGCCGCCCTGGCGAGTTCATTCCGCGAAGCGGGTGTCGATGTGACGTTCGATCGTGTTCCAGGCGTCTCTCACGACCGGATGAAAGTTCTCGGCCACGTCAAAGCCTTCCTGGCAAAGGTGCTCGAGGAGCGTCGCGCGAAATGAGAAATGCAACGATCGTAGCGCCTCAGCCGGAGGCAGTCGAAGCCGGTGCGGAAGTTCTCGAACGCGGCGGCAATGCCATCGACGCAGCACTCGCCTGTGCCTTCGTCCAAGGTGTGGTCGACCCGCAGATGGCTGGCATCGGCGGCTTCGGCTCCATGCATGTCTACATGCCGAAAAAGGGCGTGCACGAGGTCCTCGAATTTTATGCGCGCGCGCCGTTGAAGGCCGCGCCGGACATGTGGCTCGACAAGATCAAGCACCAGAGCCGCGACGGTTTCGGCTATGTGCTTGAAGGCAATATTTCCGATATCGGCTATCTTGCCGTCTGCACCCCCGGCTCGCTCAAGGGCTATGAGACCGCGCTGCGCGACTACGGCACCTTCGATTGGGCCGATCTCATCAAGCCGGCTATCCGACTTGCCCGTGACGGTTTCATGATCCGAAACCACATGCACTGGTATTGGGCCAAGGACCAGTCGAACGACGGTTTTGCCAACACGCTCGACAAGCTGCGCTTTTCTGCAACCGGCCGGAAAGTCTATTTCCACGACGACGGCACGCTCAAGAATGTCGGCGACCTGCTCGTCAACAAGGACATGGCAGAGACCCTCGAACGCATCGCGCGAAGCGGCGGCTCGGACATCTTCTATCATGGCGAACTGGCCGAGCAGATCGCCAACGATTTCAAGGCAAATGGCGGCTTGATCGATCGGGAGGATCTGGCGCGTTACGAATTGTCGAAGGTAGAGCCGGTTTGGGGCGACTACCGCGACAACCGCATCGCCACCTCACCTCCGCCAGGCTCAGGCTTCCCGATGCTGGAACTCCTGCATATCATGGAGCAGTTCGACGTCGGCTCGCTGCAGCATGGCAGCGCCGATCATGTCCGCATCCTGTTCGAAGCCATGAAGCGGATGACGATCGACAAGGACGCGCATATGGGCGATCCAGTCTATGTCGACGTGCCCTATGAGAAGCTGCTGTCGAAAGAACATGCAAAGGCGCATGCCAGCGCGATCAAGGCCCGCGAGATCGCCAGTGTTTCGCGTCTTGATAGGTCGCAGCGCGACACCACGCATATCTCGGTGATCGACAAGGACGGCAATGCCGTCGCGATGACCCACACCCTCGGCAGTCCCTCGGGCGCGATCACTGACGGCCTCGGCTTCATGTACAATGGCACGATGAGCCGCTTTAATCCGCTTCCGGGCAAGCCCGGCTCCATCGCGCCCGGCAAGCGGCGTCCCAGCTCGGCGGCACCGACGATCGTCTTCAAGGGCGATGAGCCCAGCATCGTCATCGGAGCGCCAGGCGGCAGCTATATCGCGCCCGCCGTTGCGCAATGCCTGATGAACATGATCGATTTCGACATGTCGGTGCTCGAAGCCGTCTCGGCGCCGAGGATCGTAGGGGTGTCAAACACGATCGACATCTGCAATCGCATTCGACACTCTGTCGAAGACGAACTGCGGGCGCAAGGCTATCAGGTGGCGCGGTCGCCGCAGACATATGCGTTCGCCGCAGTCCACGCGATCAAGATTGACGGCGGCATCTCGAAAGGCGCGGCCGATCCGCAGCGCGACGGGATGGCGATCTCTGTCGCCTAAATTCAAAAATGTTACAGCGTCCTTTGCGGCTCTCGAAAAGACGCGCTGCGCTGTAGGGAGAGGTTCAATGGTCACATCCATTATCAGGCGGTTGATACAGGCGCTGTTCGTCATTGTCGCGATGACGATCATTGTCTTTATCGGCGTCAATGTGATCGGCAACCCGGTCGACATCCTCATCAACCCGGACGCCAATCAGGCGGAGCGGGCACTCGTCATTGCGCATTACGGTCTGGATCAGCCGCTGTGGAAACAGTATCTGCTGTTTCTCCAAGGGCTTCTGCACGGGGACTTCGGCAACAGCTTCGTTTATGGGCGGCCGGCGCTGGGTCTGATCCTCGAACGTCTCCCGGCGACGCTCGAACTGGCGATCACGGCTCTTGTCATTGCACTGCTGTTCGGCTTGCCGCTTGGGCTGTATGCAGGGCTCTACCCCAATCGGATCTCCTCCAAGCTGATCATGAGCGGCTCGATTCTGGGCTTCTCGCTTCCGACCTTCTGGGTCGGTCTGATGCTGATCATGGTGTTTTCCGTCGAGCTCGGCTGGTTGCCGACGAATGGCCGCGGCCCGACGCAGGAACTGCTCGGCGCACAATGGTCGTTTCTGACGGCAGACGGCATCCGGCACCTTTTATTGCCGGCCTTCAACCTGGCTCTGTTCAAGACGTCGCTCATTCTTCGGCTGACCCGTGCCGGCGTGCAGGAGGTCCTCCCCCAGGACTATGTGAAGTTTGCCCGCGCCAAGGGATTGCGAGAGCGGCGGATCATTTCCGTGCACGTTCTGAAGAACCTGATGATCCCGGTGGTGACGATTATCGGTCTCGAGTTCGGGTCACTCATCGCCTTTTCGGTCGTCACCGAAAGCATCTTTGCGTGGCCGGGCATGGGCAAGTTGATCATCGACTCGATCAACCTTCTCGATCGCCCCGTCATCGTTGCCTACCTGATGATGATGGTGCTGCTCTTCGTCGTCCTCAATTTCATCATCGACATCTGTTATACCCTTCTGGATCCGCGGGTCCGGCTGGAAGGAAAGGCTTGACCCCATGGCCGAACCACATACGCAAGACACAAGCGCTCCAACGCCCGAACCCAGTCGTCTGTCGAAGGGGATCGCGGATTTCTTCAGCTCTCCGGCAGCCGCGATCGCCTTCCTCACGCTGCTGATCATCTGTTGCCTGGCGCTGTTTGCGCCATGGATCTCTCCGCAAAATCCCTATGATTTGATGCAGCTCGACATCATGGATGGACGACTGCCGCCGGGGTCCGAATCCATGACCGGGCTCGTCTATCACCTCGGTACCGACAGCCAGGGCCGCGATATCCTGTCCGGCATCCTCTATGGGCTGCGCACCTCTTTGCTGGTGGGCGTTCTGTCGGCGTTCGCCGCTGCCATCATCGGAACCTCAGCCGGCCTGTTCGCTGCTTACATGGGAGGGCGCACGGAAACCGCGATGATGCGGCTCGTCGACCTGCAACTGTCGTTTCCCACAATATTGATGGCGCTCATGATGCTTGCCGTGCTTGGCAAGGGCGTGCCGAATGTCGTGATCGCACTCATCATTGCCGAGTGGGCGACCTATGCCCGAACCGTCCGCGGCACCGCTCTGGTCGAGCGCGAGAAGGAATATATCGAGGCGGCCCGGATGCTGCGCCTGCCCGGATGGCGCATCCTCTTCAGGCACCTACTACCGAACTGTCTTGCGCCGGTCATCGTCATCGCCACGATGCAGATCGCCCGGGCAATCGGTCTCGAAGCAACCTTGTCCTTCCTCGGTCTCGGTGCATCTGTGACCGAACCCTCGCTCGGCATGCTGATCTCGACGGGCTACCAGTATCTTCTGACGGGCCTCTACTGGATCAGCTTCTTTCCCGGCATTGCCCTTCTGGTCACGATCGCGGCGATCAATCTCGTCGGTGACCGGCTGCGCGATGTGCTCAACCCGAGGAACATGTCATGATCCCATTGCTGCAAGTGAGTAATCTTGTCACCGAATTCGGCGGCGGCAGGGGACGCCCCAGCCTTTGCGCCGTCAATGATGTGTCGTTCACGGTTGAACGCGGCAAGGTCCTGGGTCTCGTGGGAGAATCCGGATCCGGAAAGTCGGTGACCGGCTTCTCGATCATGCGGCTCCTCGATAAACCCGGCCGGGTTGCCGGCGGCCGGATCATCTTCGATGGCGCCGACATCGCGAAATATTCGGACGAAGAGATGCGGCAGCTGCGCGGCAAGCGGATCGCCATGGTATTCCAGGATCCGACGATGACGCTCAACCCGGTCCTGACGGTCGGGACGCAGATGGTGGAAGCCGTTCAGGCACACGAGCGAGTCCCGAAGGATGCCGCCCGGCAGCGGGCGCGGGATGCTTTGGCGCAGGTCGGAATACCAAGCCCTGAAGAGAGGCTTGCCGCCTATCCGCATCAATTTTCCGGCGGAATGCGCCAGCGCGTGGCGATTGCCATCGCGCTTCTTCACAAGCCGGACCTTATCATCGCCGATGAACCGACAACGGCGCTTGATGTGACGATCCAGAGCCAGATCATTTCCGAATTCCAGAAACTCACCGAAGAGGGAAATACGGCGGTGATCTGGATCACCCACGATCTGGCGATCGTTTCAAGATTGGCCGACGAGATCGCCGTCATGTATGCCGGCCGCCTCGTCGAGACCGGACCGGTGGGCAAGGTTCTGACTGATCCTCACCATCCCTACACTGCCGGTCTGATCGCGTCGGTGCCTTCGCAAAACAGACGCGGAGAGCCCCTTCACCAGATCCGCGGCATGACACCTGCCATCAACCGCCTCCCGCAGGGATGCAGTTTTCGTACGCGCTGTGATCGAGCAACCGACGGCTGTCTGGTCATGCCGGCGCTCATGCCGGAAGGCGACCGCTCTTTCCGCTGCATTCATCCCGTTACGAAAGAGATAGCATGATGACGGCGATCGCCACGCCCCTGATCGAAGCGAGGAACGTGTCGCAGCGCTTCGGAGCCAAACCGGACCTCGCCGCCAAGATCGCGCTCAAGCTCAAGCTGGCCAAACCCGCGCCTGTCGTTCACGCGCTTGACAACGTCAGCCTCAGCGTTCGGCCCGGAGAGGTTGTCGGCCTTGTCGGTGAAAGCGGCTGCGGGAAGTCGACGCTCGGCCGCACCATTGGAGGGATCACCTCGCCGAGCCAGGGTCACATTCTCTGGAAGGGGATGGATCGAAGCGCCATGTCGAAAGGCGAGCAGCATCAGTTCGGTCTCGCCAGCCAGATGATTTTCCAGAACCCGATGGCGGCTCTCAATCCGCGCATGACCGTCGAGGAGCTTATCTGGGAGGCGCCTCGAACGCATGGGCTTGCCCGCTCGGCGGAGCGCGACGCCTATGTCGACAGATATTTGATGCTGGCCGGTTTCGACCCGGCCATGAAAAAGCGATACCCGCACCAGTTTTCCGGTGGCCAGCGGCAGCGCGTCAATATTGCGCGCGCGCTCGCCGTGCAGCCGAAATTCCTCGTCTGTGACGAAAGCGTTGCAGCGCTCGACGTTTCCATCCAGGCTCAGGTCATCAACCTGTTCATGGAACTTCGTGACAAGCTTGACCTGACCTATTTGTTCGTCAGTCATGATCTCGGCGTTGTGGAACATATTTCCGACCGGGTTGCGATCATGTATCTCGGCCGCATCGTCGAAGAGGCGCCCGTCGAGGAGGTTTTCAGGCGGCCCAATCATCCTTACACGAAAGCGCTCTTGGCCGAGGTGCCGCGCATCGAACCCGGCAAGCGACAGTTCAAGCCCGTCGATGGCGAACTCCCCAGCCCGATAAACCCGCCGGAAGGCTGTCACTTCCATCCGAGATGCCCGTTTGCGATGGATCGCTGCCGTCTGGAAGTGCCGGTGAAAAAGGAAATTGCACCGCGGCACCTGTCGGCTTGCCATCTCAACGATGCATAACCCCCAACCAACGGGACTCGCTCCTGGAGCCGCGCGCGTGGTCGACCGCATGGCATCAGGACTGCTGACAAGGATCCATCCGTTCAAGTGGTCGCGAGTTTGCAGGGTGTAGCGTTCTCCTCCCAAGTAACCGTTGAAGCAAATATATCCAGAAGACCGCAACTCGATCCGGGTCTTTAAGAAGGAGAACAATTTTCTGTTGTCGCAAATGAAAAATCTGATTTACTGATACTCCGCTGCTTGGCTTTAAGGGGGATATTGCCGATGCCGGGGACCCGCAGGGAAATTTTGCTTGGTGGTTTGGCGTTACTTGGCGCCGGTGCGGTCGGCAGACCGGCATTCGCCGCAGCCTCGTCCTATTTTGATGGCACCATCGTCGACAATGGCGTGACGTTCCGAGGGACCAACTTCGCCAAGATCGACAAGAAATGGCACCGTCAGGTCGTCAAATATTTCAGCAGCGAGCCGATCGGCACCGTCGTCGTCGATACAAGGCACCATTTTCTCTACGTGATCATGGAGAACAAAACCGCCATTCGCTACGGAGTCGGCGTCGGCCGCGAGGGTTTTAAATGGTTCGGCCGCGCCACGATCGACGCCAAGTCGCTTTGGCCGCGCTGGACGCCGCCGCCGGAGATGCGCAAGCGCCATCCCGAACTGCCCGAATTCGTCGCAGGTGGTTCACCGAAGAACCCGCTCGGCCCCCGCGCCATGTATCTGCATCGCGATGGCGTCGACACCGGCTATCGCTTCCATGGCACGCTCGAGCCCTGGAGCATCGGCAAGGATGCCTCCAGCGGCTGTATCCGCATGTTCAACGAAGACGCCATCGACCTTTACCAGCGTTGCCCGATCGGCACGGCCGTCCAAGTTCTGCCGCATATTGCCGACCAGGCCGAAAGCACCACGCAGGTCAGCCAAACAACCCCGGTCGAATAAGGAATATCACCTGATGTCTGCTACGACCGGATATACGAGCCGCCTTCTCGCCGCGGCCATGCTCCTCGCACTTGCCGCCTGCTCCACCACGAAGATCGCCTCCCTGGAAGAACCCACTGCAGCGCCGATGACCGGCCAGACCAACGATCCGGCGCCCGGTTTCGAAAACGTCGCAGCCGGCAGCGAAGAGGATTTTATCCTCACTGTCGGCCGGCGGATCTACTTCAAGCAGGACTCGGCCGTGCTCGATTCCGTCGCTATGGCAACCTTGGACAACCAGGCCGCCTGGCTCAACAGGAACCCGACCTGGCTGCTCAAGCTGCAGGGATTTGCCGACGATTCCGGTTCCGCTTCGAAGATGGAGACGCTGTCGCAGAAGCGCGCCGACGCGGCGATGGCCTATCTTGCCTCGAAGGGCGTCGATCCGAAGCGCATGTGGGCCAAGGGCTACGGCAACGATCGCGAAGTCCGCGACTGCACGGAGCGCTCCTGCAAGGTACAGAACCGACGCGTTGTCACCAATCTCCGCAGCCAGCCCGACGCGGTCTGATTGCAGGTCAGCAGCGGCCTCGTCGCCCGCCGTCAGTGAGACGGCAGCAGCACGTAGCTGGATGGGGACGACAGCTCGACGACGAACCTGATATCCGCAGCATTCGCCGCCACGATCAGCTGATAGTCACCGGGTTCGGCGCGGAAGGCGCCAGCCTCGACGTCGAAATAGGCGAGATCGCGCGGCAGGATCTTCAGCAACGCCGTGCCAGTCTCGCCAGGCTGCAGCGAAAGTTTTGCGAAGGCGCGCAGCTCCTTGTCCGGCCGCTTCACCTTGGTCTTCGGCGAACGCACATAGAGCTGCACCAGTTCGGATCCCGCCCGGTCGCCGGTATTGATCAGGTCGAGACTGACGGTCACGCCTTCGGCGCCCATTTCGGCGGCCGACAGCCGCGGTGCACCCCAGCTGAAGCGGGTATAGCCAAGGCCGAAACCGAAGGGGAAGAGCGGCTCGACGGCATGTGTATCGTGATGACGGTAGCCGACGAAAACGCCTTCGGCATAACGCACATGCCCATCCTTGCCGGGATAGACGGCGGGATCGCCTGTAATGGCGGAATTGTCGATTAGCGCCTTCGGGAAGGTCTGCGGCAGGCGCCCGCCGGGCTCGACATCGCCGAACAACACGTCGGCGACGGCATTGCCCAACTCCTGCCCCGGATACCAGATCTGCAGCACGGCGCGGACCTTGCCGAGCCAGGGCATTTCCACCGGGCCGCCGGTCTGCAGCACGACGACGGTGTTGGCATTGGCGGCGGCCACCCGCTCGATCAGTTCCTCCTGCCGGCCCGGAAGCCGCATATCGGGCAGATCAAGACCTTCCGTATCCCATTCGCCGTCGCGGCCGACGAAGAGAAGCGCCAAATCGGCATTGCGGGCCGTCTCGACGGCTGCCTCGATATCGGCCTCGCCGAGCGGTTTTTCCACACCGAAACGGACGGCGATAAGATTGATGCCCTCCCCGCTCGCGATGGACGGCTCATATTCGACGGTGACAGCATAGGCCCGGCCGGCTTCGAGCGCCACGCTGCCGCGCTGCTCGTCATTGGCTGTGCCGAAATAGTTTTCGCCGCGCGTCCAGCCCTCATGGCCGTCGACCATCAGTGCACCATCGACGAAGAGCCGCGCCAGGCCGGCATTGGTCATGCCGAAGACATGATCGCCACTTTCCTCCGGCACGAATTGCATGGTCATCCGGGTCGAGAAATCGGCAGGGTCGAGTTCGCCCGACGGCAGCTCGAACCAGAAGAATTCGCCCTTGTCGACGATCTCGACATGCAGCGGCTCGCCCTTGCAGCCGCGGCCCTTGAAATATTCGACGGTGATCTTGCCCTTGAACACGTCTATCAGGCGATTGTGGCGGCAGCCGACCGCGTGGCTGATGCTGTTGGCATTGGAAAGGGCGGCGCGAATACCTTCGAGCGGGCTGACCGTATAATGCGCCGCGATCTGTGCGCTGCCGCCGCCCATGACGCGTGCGCTTGCCGCATTGGGGCCGATCACGGCGATGCGGTCGAGCGAGGTCTTGGCAAGCGGCAGGATGCCGTCGTTCTTGAGGAGAACTGCGCCCTCGGCGCCGAGGCGCCGGATGAGCGCCCGATCCTCGGGCAGGTCGATTGCTCGCTCCGTCAGATCTGGCTTGCTCTTGAAAGCGCCGACCCGCTCGAGCAGAAGCAGCACGCGCCGCGCCGCCGCCCGCACGTTTTCGGCTTCGACCTTGCCCTCGCGCACGGCGGCAACCAATTTCTCGCCGCGGTCGCGCGCCGGACCCGGCATTTCGAGATCGAGACCGGCAATGATCGTCTCGGCGGTCGAATGCGAGCCGAACCAGTCGGACATGACGATACCTTGGAAATCCCACTCCTGGCGCAGCACCTTCGTCAGCAGCCAGTGATGCTCGCTCGTATAGGTGCCGTTGAGGCGGTTATAGGAGGACATGACCGCCATCACGCCGGCGCGGCGCACGGCCTGTTCGAAGGGCGGCAGGTAAATTTCGCGCAGCGACCGCTCATCGATATCGGAAGACATGGTCTGCCGCTCGATCTCGGATTCGTTGCCGGCGAAATGCTTGATCGTCGCCGCGATCCCCTCGCCCTGCACGCCGGCGATATAGGCGACGGCCAATTCGGCGGTCAGCATCGGATCTTCGGCATAACATTCGAAATTGCGGCCGTTGAGGCCGGAACGATGGATATTCACCGTGGGCGCGAGCAACACCGCGGCACCCTTGCTCTTTGCCTGGCGCGCAAGGGCTGCGCCCATCTGCGAGACGAGTTCGGGATTCCAGCTGGCGCCAAGCGCGATGCCGACGGGAAAGCACGTCGCCTTGACGCCTGCGACCAGCGAGCCGGCGCCGCGCGCGCCGTTCGGCCCGTCCGTCACCTTGATCTTCGGCACGCCGAGGCGCTCGACCGGAACGGTCGTCCAAAAATCGGCGCCGGATAACAGGGAGACCTGCTCCTCGAGCGTCATCTGGTCGAGAATGGAATCGATCATGCAAACCTCCCAAGGAAATTCTTAAACCTACCGATTACTCGGTATTTTTAAGATGTCAATCGCGCAAGCCTGATGTAAGGATGGAGAGCATGGGAGAAATCGGCCGAGGACCGGCTGATCGCCGCTCCAAGAGGCAGACAAGAGACGATGGCAGAATTGTCGGAACAGCAGACCGGAGAGGAAAAACGACGGCGCCGATCCCGCAAGGGAGAGACACGCCGCGCGGAAATCCTGACGGCGGCGATGCGGCGCTTTGCCGAGGACGGCTATCAGAATGCCGCGACCGGCGATATCGCCCGGGATGTCGGCCTGTCGCTGCCCGGCTTGCTGCACCACTTTCCCACAAAGGTCGATCTGCTGCTGGCAATCCTCGCACAACGCGATCTCGAAAGTGCTGATTTCATCGAGCATTATCGCTCCGATCTCAGCGGCCTGCTCAAGGGCATGGTCGCCATCTTCCGCCGCAACGCCGACATGATCGAGGTCGTCAGGGCCTTCGCCATCCTGAATGCCGAGAGCCTTATGAAGGACCACCCCGCCAAGGCATGGTTTCTCGCGCGCGCCACCCAGATGCACAACGACATCGCCGCGACCTTCGAACGGGCGATTGCCGACGGCGCGATTGACGCCAGGATCGACAGCAGGGCAATGGCCGCCGAACTGATCGCGGTGATGGACGGCCTGCAGATGCTCTGGCTGCGCGATCCCGACCGCTTCGACATGGTCGGCGGCTTGGAAGCCTATGTCGGCCGGCTGCTGACAAGCCTCAGCTTGGAAGGCTGACTGGAGCTATCTGCAAAGCGCGCCAGCCAAACCATCATCCAGCTTACGGCCTCATAGTATCTTTGCCCGACCAGCAGACCCGTATGTGTCGTCCCCTGAAGCCCCAGATACTCGCCGCCAATATGCCGCGCCGTCGCCCGGCCTCGGCGATCATCCTCTTCATCCTTGACGGCTGAGATGACCAGGCTGGGACAGGTGATTTTCCCGCCATCGACGGAAATCCCCTCCGCCCCGAAATGAAAGGAAAATGCGGCGAATGCCTTCGCCGATTCCATCGACAGGTACTTCCGCTGGAACGTGATATCGTCGAGCGTTTCATCGGCGCTGCTTTGCTCGTCGCGCGCCGGCGCCGGCACCCAGACCCGGCATTCTGGGTGCAAGATGACGATAGGGCACCTCGTCATGCACTTGCCTGCAAATGCTGGAATCGATCAGCACCAGCCCGGCAATCCCGACGCTTTCCGCCAGTTTCTGGCTCAGTATCCCTCCCATGCTGAAGCCGATCACAACAGGTGGAGCTGCGCATTCCTCAGCGATTTCGGAGATCGCCTGGCGGATGTCGTCCAGGTAGTCCTCAAATTCGACCTTGGTCAAATCGACCGATCTGCTTTTGTAGTGGCCGCGCAAATTGATGCAGTAAGAATTCCATCCGGCCGATATGAAGTGAGGAAGGTGCTTGCTCCACATCCAGCTGCCGGTGAAGGCGCCGTGAACGAAAAGCAAAGGCGGTCGTGCGCGCTGCGACGAACTGTTGTTCCCCCGAAATATCTCCAGAAACAGCTCGTTCTCTCCAATGTATTTGCTGACGTGCTCAGGCAATTCTTTTGCATAGTCCTGCATGCTTCCACTCCTCTGGTGCGGGGCTGATACCGCTTGGCGACAAAGGATATTTCCTGCGCAATATTGATCAATGGCAGCTCACGGGCGTACATAAAGGACAAAATCTCTCTAATGGGTGCCAAATGGAAAGCCTCGCGAGCGTTTTCGCCCTTGTCTATGCTGCCGAACAGCAGAGCTATGTCGGAGCCGCGCGCGTCGCCGGCGTTTCACCCTCCGCGATTGGGAAAGCGGTCGCGCGGCTCGAAAGCCGATTGGGCGTGCGGCTCTTCAACCGCACGACGCGCAGCATCAGCCTGACCGAGCAAGGAACCCTGCTCTACGAGCGCTACAAACGCATCATCGACGACATGCATGACGCGGAGGCCACGATCTCACGAAGCCGGGAACGTCCAAGGGGGCGCCTGCGCGTCAGCGTGCCGCATATCGTCGGGCATCACCTTCTCATGCCGATCCTGCCCTTTTTTGCCGAGCAGTTTCCGGAGATCGAACTGGACATCGATTTCGAAGACAAGGTCATCGACCTGGTCGCAGAGGGCCTGGATGTCGTCGTGCGCAGCGGTGAGCTTGCCGATGCACGATTGATTGCCCGCCATCTCGGCGACCAGCATTTCGTCGTTTGCGGAAGTCCCGATTATTTCAAGCGCCATGGACGACCGCAGACGCCGGATGACCTCTCCCAACATGCCTGCATTCACTTCAAATACCCATCCAGCGGCCGGCTTGCGCCGTGGGCATTCCGCTCACCATACGATCGGGTAATTTTCCCAAGGACCCTTACGTTCAACAACACGGATGCAGGTCTGCGGGCAGCACGGGACGGCTTGGGCCTTGCGCATCTGCCCGTCTACGTCGCAGAGTCCCATATGCGGGCCGGAAGTTTGGTCCCCGTCCTGACTTCCTTCATGGTGCCGTACGGTTCGCTCTCGCTCGTCTGGCCGTCCAATCGTCAGCTTTCACCAAAAGTCCGCGCTTTCGTGGATTTTGTAGTTGCGAACTTTGCCGCCCGACCCGACGCTTTTCGACCGCCGGATGCGGCTGGCGTCTCATCCAATTCTAGGGGATAGCAGCTGCTTTCAGGAGCGCCCGCCAGTTCTTCAAATCATGGTGCGTTTGCCATCGGCCATTTAATTCCCGGCACGCATGGCGGTCAGGCGTCAGCCATTTTGCAGCTTCCAGGTCCGGATTTCGAACGGCATGATGTCGGCAGCTCCCTTCCGCTCCATCGGCTCTTCGAGAATGTTCAGCGGCTGCGATGCCGTCCATCCTGAAGGCGGGTCGAGGGCGAGCGTGCCGCGCCGGCCGGCCGGTTCGTAGAGGCGCAGGATGAGACCGTCGCCCTCTTCTGCCGGCTTCAGGCCTGAGAACGCGACGGGGATTCCGGTGACCGCTAGCGGCGCAAAAGTGCCGGCGGAGAGGCCGCTGGCTTCAACTGCGACAAGCGGCTGGTTGAGATCGATCGCCTCGTCGAGCACACCACCGTCATGCCAGGCGCCCTCGTGCGGCATCAGCGCATAGGTGAAGCTCTGCTCGCCTTCATCGGCCAGCGGATCCGGATAGATCGGCCCGCGCACCAGGCTCATGCCGATCACATTGCCGCGTGCGCTATGGCCGTATTTGGCATTGTTAAGCAGGGCGACACCGAAACCCGGCTCGCTGATATCGACGAAGCGATGGGCGACTGCCTCGAACATTGCCTGTTGCCAGGAGGTGTTGGTGTGCGTCGCCCGCTCGACGACGCCGAAGGCGCATTCGAACGTTGCCTTCCGCGACCGGACATCGACCGGGTTCAGGGTGCGCAGCAGGGTGCGGCGGTCATGCCAGTCGATCGTCGTTTCGATATCGAGCCGCTTCGCATTGGCACTGAGCACATAGGTCTGGGTGACGCTGGAATTCCGGTAGCGATGAACGACGCGGATTGCCGCGCGGTGCGGGCCGCTTTCGACAAGCGAAATGCTTTCCGGCGCCTCGAGACGGATGGCCTTTTCGGCATAATCGGCGTCGATATCCCAGGCGTCCCAATTGCGCGGCTTGTCGGCCGGATAGACCCAGAGCTGGTTGGCCGAACCATCGACCGCTTCGCGGCCGCTCGCCTTGTGGATGAGGCTCGCAACCGCCCCGTCCTTGCCGATGGTCACAGCGAGATAGTCGTTTTCGAGGCGATCCGGGCTGGCCGTCAGCCGGCCGACCGGCCGAAGCACCTGCCGATCGAAGACCGCGACGGATAGAGGAGCGACGATATCGCCGGCCGAGATGACCGTGCCGTCGGCAAGCGTGGCGCTCACCGGCCGTGGCGCAAGCGACGGATTGACGACGACGAGCGCATTGCCGAGCCCGCCCTTCGGCAGATGGGCCGACAGCGCCTGCAAGGCCTTTGCCTGCTCGGACTTGGCGTGGTCGATGACGCCACCCAGTTCCTGCTCCGCATCCTGATAAACCTCGCGGATGCTCGATCCCGGCAGGATGTCGTGGAATTCGTTCTTCAGCACCACGCGCCAATCCGCTTCGAGACTTTTCGGCTTTTCGCCCCCCAGCATATGGGCAAGTGAAGCGAGCGTTTCGGCGGTGATCAGCGCCCGTTCTGCCTGGCGGTGTTTGCGTTTGACGCCGCTTTGGCTCGTCAGCGTCGCGCGGTGCAGTTCGAGATAGATTTCGCCGTCCCAGACCGGAAGGTTCTTTTCGCCCGCGGTGCGATGCGCCTTTTCATAGAAGCTTTTGACGGTGCCCCAACGCGCCTGCGGGATGGCCGGGAAACCACGCAATTGCACTTCGCGCTCCACCATTTCAGGCGTCACGCCGCCGCCGCCATCGCCATAGCCGACAGCCAGAAGCGAGGTATCGTGTTGCGCCTTGCCGCGGAAATTCTTCCACGTCGGCAGATAGCAATCGGCCTGCACGAAGCCGTTATATCCCTGCATCGGATTGTCGAAAGTGTGAGTCAGCACCTGGCTGCCGTCGAGGCCCTTCCACCAGAAGAGATCGGAAGGGATATGGTTGGTCTCGCTCCAATTGACCTTGATGGTGAAGAAGCTGTCGATGCCGCCCTGTCTCAGGATCTGCGGCAGCGCGCCGGAGAAACCGAAGCAATCCGGCAGCCAGCACACCGTATGGCGCGTGCCGAAGGTCTTTTCGAAATAGCGCTGGCCGTAGAGCACCTGGCGGACAAGGCTTTCGCCGGTGGGCATATTGGTATCAGGCTCGACCCACATGCCGCCGACTGTTTCCCATTTACCTTCCGCGACCTTCTCCTTGATGCGTTCGAGAAGCTCCGGGTCTTCCTCTTCCATCTGCGCATAGTAGTGGGCGGTCGACTGGTTGAATCGGAAATCGGCCGAACGCTCCATCAGCGACAGTGCCGTGTTGAAGGTGCGCCGCATCTTCCGCCGCGTCTCGCGATAGGGCCAGAGCCAGGCGAGATCGATATGCGCATGACCGGTCAGCAGCAGCTCGCCATTTGGCGGAAAGCGCTTCTGCAGGTCCTTCAACCGCGCCGTCAGCGCTTCGAAGGCAGAGGCTGCCGAGGCGCTCTGCTCATCGCTCAGACCTGCCGGATTTACCGCAAGCTCCGGCAGCTCCCAGATCTTCTGCTGCATCACGGCATCGGCGGTGCGGGAGATATAAGCCGACGTATCCGACGGCCAGTCGAGGCTGCGCAGGGCCTGTTCGGCGGCATCCATCAGATGCGGCACGACTTCATGCTCGCCGAGCACATCGATCGCCTCGGAAACCTGCTTCAACAGAAGATGCAGGCGATGAGCCGGGCCGTCGAGCCAGATGAACCGGGCCTTGTTCAGCCGCGGCGCCCGGTTCGGCTCGCCGAACGGAAAGCGCGCGACGCTTTCCGTCGCAATCGAGAAACGGCGGCCTTTCACCGGGAATTCCTGATGATAGGGGTCGAGACCGAACGTTTCCGCCTCGCCATCAGGATAGCTCAGCGTGATCAGACTCTCGCCGCCGAGATCGAGCTGCAGACGGATATCTTCGAGCGGCCAGCTTTCCGGCGCCTCGGCGCTTACGGCAAAATGCACGACACCCTGGCGATGCGGCCAATCCTGCTGATGGCCGATCGGCTCACCCTCGAATGTCCAGCCGTCGATCGGGCTACTCTGCCGATCCCGCCAATGCGCCAGCTCGGCGATACGGACTTTCAGGCGGTCGAGGCGTTGGGCAATGGTTAGAGGCATGGTTTATCCTGTCAGAAATCAGCGGCGAACGATCCGGAATCATGGCTTTGGGGAGGTGAAGATTATGCGACAAAGATCGCAAATTGCCGGCCCTCCTCCCAGCGGGTCCTGCTGGACCTTAGATTAAGTAACTTTGATTTGCCGTCAAGTGTGGACGCGGTCATTGTGAAGCGAACCCGCTATTTCAGCATCCGACCGGCCGCAAGACGTCCAAGGAATAACGCAATCTTGATCGGCGGCAGCAGTTTACCGAACACGGTATCGACCTATCTGACTGGCAATCACATCAAAAATGCTGGCCCCACAGGCCAGCGATGGGAGGTTGGGGGATGCTCCAAATTCGCAAATTGCTGGCTGCAATGGCAGCCGTCGCCGCGGTTGCCGTGTCGTCGTCCTGCACGACGAGTTCGACCGACTCGGTGCAAACCGGCTCGGTTGGATATAGTAGCGTCGACTACGGACTGAGACCCGCCTGCCGCGACGGCTTCGGCAACGATCGCCCTTGCAGCTATTAGATGCAACGGCGGCTCGAGGGGCAATGCTCTTCCGCTTGGAATCGCCTTGGCACATTGTCGTGCTTCCGGGTTGAAGTTGCCTAGCGGCGGATAGGCAAATCCCAAACGCGGTAGAGTGCGTTGAGCGCATCCGCCGTGCGGCATTCTATGGTTGGCAAGCCGGAATCCAGAAGCGCTTTCGCATATTTGACGTCGTTATGTCGCGTCTTCAGCAGAATCCAGCGAACCATCTCCCATTTGATGCTGTCTCTTGCGCCTTCGAGATGTCCGGCACGATCGGAACGGTTGATCAGCGTGCGCTTGAGATAACGGGCAAACCGCAGCCAATGATTTGAGGTGATCAGAATAGCGCCTGTCGCACGTTTCAAACGCTGCGGCATCAGCCGCGAGTAATTACCTTCCATAATCCACCGCTCTTCAAGAATTGCCGCGTCGTGAAGTTTGGCAAATTCTGCTTCCGGGCGTGTCTGCCAATCGGTATTGGGCAAATGATGCAGCTGGTCGAGATGCACGCTTTGGAAACCGAGCTTGTTCGAAAGGGCGACCGCCAAGGTTGACTTGCCCGTATTAGAAGGGCCAAGGACGACGATGCGTTCGCCAAGGGCGTGCAAAGGCAGCATGGGACACCGGTCGGAAATTTTGAGGTAGCTTCCACTGGCTGCAGTCAGTGTGACTGTCAACACACAATGAGCAGGCCTGCCTAATGCATGTCGCCCGGCAGCGCGCCCTAGACACCGCCGCCCGTCACCGACCCAATCCCCTGAAGCGACGGAATTAGTTGGTGACCCGGCTGTTGGAAAACCGTTACGAACCGCAGCAAGCGTGATACACACCGAGATGTTGCTCTAGGAAAGGCGGTCATGCGGTATCTTCGGTCAGGGCCGCGTCGGCTTCACACCCAGGAGATGGGCGTTCCGCGCGCCAAAGCGGTGGGTTTGAGGTCGGGCGAAATCGCCGACCGGAATATTCGCGTCATCCTGGAAGCGATCCGCCGGCATGGGCCGCTGACGCGCACCGAGCTTGGCCGACATAGCGGGCTGACCGGCCCCGGCATTACCAATATTCTGCGGCGGCTGGCGGAAGAAAAACTGGTCACATCAAACCGCCGCAACGGGCTTGGCGGCGGCGCAACTGCAACGGAATTCGCGCTGCGGCCGGAGGGCGCCTTCTCGGTCGGGGTCAAGCTTCGCCAGACGCGCGGCGAAATCGTCCTCATCGATCTCAGCGGCCAGGTGCACGACCGGGTCTATTTCGACGTGGATCCTGCGCACAGGGTCGGCGCGGTGCATGCCGTCGCCAGGGATATGGTCGATCGCCACGCGGCCTTGCCGGTCATCGGCCTCGGCATCGCCGCCAAAGACTGGACGGAGGAGGAAAGCGACGCGATCGCCGCGATGTCGACGGTCGCGAGGCCCTATGTCGAGAACGAATGCACGGCAAGCCTGCTTGCCGAGCGCACCATCGGCAGCGCCATGCCGGAGGGCTGTCTGGCGATGATCATCATCGACGACGACGTGCAGGCCGGTTTTCTCGTTCGCGGCGTTCCCTATTCCGGCGTGCATGGCCGGGCGGGCAGCATCGGCGAAATGCTGACCGGGCCAGACAATGTCCAGCTCAACACCGTCGTCGGGTTCCATTCCCTGCGCTCACGCATCGGCGACGAGGACTTCGCCCGCCTGCTCAAGGGCGAGGAGTTCTCCTGCCCCTTGCTGTCACAATGGATACGCGAAGCCGCCGGCCACCTGCTCGATCCGATCATCGCCATGGCCGGCTTTCTTGCCCCGAGCGTCGTCATGATCGGCGGCGATCTGCCGCAAGGCATGATCGAAGCACTGATCCATCAGCTTTCCATCGAGCGACGCGACACCTCGACGAGACCGCTGCTGACGCCCTGGATTTCGCCGATGAAACCGGCGAGCTTCAGCGGCGGCGGCGTGGCACTCGGTGCCGCCCTCTTGCCCTTCCTCAACACGTTGCTGCTGCCGCCGGCTTCGGCCTGATGCTCAGGTCAGCGCTTCATCGGCATGGCTGAGATCGGAAGCCAGCGCCTTGTCCAGGACCTTTTGGATATTGGCGGCGCGGCGGAAGGACGGTTCCTGCGTCTTGCCGGCCCGTACGGCCTGGACGAAACGCTGGTAGTTGGTTTCGACGGGATCGAAAGACACGTCACGCCAGGTCGCGGTGTGCACGTCTTCGCCAAGACAGGCGCGCAGCGTCGATTGTCCAGTGTCGTAGATCATCTCGATCGAGCCGGTTTCGCCATAGACCCTGAGGCGCAGCTGATCCATCTGGCCAGCGGCCGTGCGCGTCGCCTGGATGGTGCCGATCGCGCCATTGGTGAAATCGACGTTCATCGTGAAGCTGTCATTGGCATCGAGGTCATATTCGCCAATCTTATGATCAGGTGCCTTGTCGAAGGTCTTCAGCCGCGCAAAGACATGGGCGACGTCGAGCCCGGAACCATAGGAGGCGAAATCGACAATGTGGATGCCGATGTCGCCGAGCGCGCCGTTCGATCCATGTTTTTTGCTCAGCCGCCACAGCCATTTGCTTTCGCTCTTCCAGTCGCCCCAGTGGCGGCCGACCAGCCAGCTCTGCAGGTGCGACGCCTCGACATGGCGCACCGCACCAATTTCACCGGCGAGCACCATCTGCCGGCCTTTCTGCAGGGCGGGCGAATTGCGATAGGTGAAATTGACCATGCCGACCTTGCCCGAGCGTTCGATCGCCTCGGTCATCTCCATCGCCTTGACCGCATCGGTGGCGAGCGGCTTTTCACAGAAGACGTGTTTGCCGGCAGCGATCGCCTGAAGCGTCGTCGGGTGGTGGATGCTGTCGGGCGTGACATTGGCAACCGCGTCGAATTCGCCCCAGGCAAGGGCCTCTTCCAGCGAGGTGAAATGGTTGGCGATGCCATGTTCGCTGCAGAAGGCGGCAAGCCTTTCCGGAACGACATCGACGCCGCCCACGACGCTGACGCCTTCGATCGCCTTGAATCTCGCTGCATGCTGGTTGGCCATGCCGCCGGTGCCGAGAATGAGTAAACGCATCTTGTCCTCCATGAGTTCGCTTCCGGCTACCGCGCAGCCGGGCAAAAACCGCACTTGCCATCGCGGCCGTCCGCGATCGCCTCATGCTTCTTCAGGAAAATTGCGGTGGCTGCGCCACGCGTCCGAAAGGGCGCTCCGTCACGGCGATGGCGCAGATCCTTTTCGAAAAATCGATCTCGATTTTCCGGAATTCTGCGCTAGCTGCTGTTGATTGTCGCCAGCATCTCAACCTCCCGGCTCTGGCCCCCCAAGCTGTGGCTTGACATCAAATCAAAGTAACTTAATCTAATTAATGCAGCACGGAAATGAGGAGAGGTCAACTGACCGCCAGGCTGTATTCGTTCAAAATGGGGAGGAGACCCATCATGAAGAGCGCCACCGTCAGCGCATTTGCGCTGAGCACAATATTATTTTCAGCATCCGTTTCATTTGCCCAGGAACTTGCAACCAAGGACCGGATCGGCCTTGCCGATGCGCCAAAATCCCTCGTCGTCCGCCTGACCAACGACAGCCCGAACAATTCCGATCCCGCCATCGCCGAAGGCTACCAGAAGCTCTTCGTCGACTTCATCAAGAAGCATCCCGATTGGAAACTGCAGATGCAGTTCATGTCCTCAGACATCGGCACCGAACAGGCCAAGATGCTGGAGCAGGCCAAGGCCGGCAATGCGCCCGATTGCGCCGCCGTCGACTCCTTCGTCCTCTCGCAGTTCATGGTCAATCATGTGCTGGCTGACTTCACGCCTTACTTCTCGAAGGAAGAAGTGGACGACCTCTTCCCCTTCATCCGCAGCGGCATCACCGACAAAGACCAGACGGTGCGGGCATGGTGGTGGGATACGGATTTGCGCGTGCTCTATCGCAACAAATCGATCGTCGCCGAGGCGCCTGCGACCTGGGACGATCTGAAGACAGCCGCCCTCGCCTCCACCAAGGAGGGTATGGAAGGTGTCCTGTTCAACGGCGGGCGCTGGGAAGGCACGACCTTCGACTGGCTGGCGAACTATTGGGCGCTCGGCGGCAAACTCGTCGACGATACCGGCAAGCCGGTCTTCGGCGAAGGCGAGAACAAGGAGAAATTCCTGAAGGCGCTGAACTATTTCAAGGATCTCGTCGATTCCGGCGCGGCCCCCAAGCGCGTCAGCACGATCGCCAACTACGACGACATGAATGCTGCTGCGGCGGCGGCGACCACAGCCCTCTTCATCGGCGGCAATTGGCAATATGCCCAGCTGAAGTCCACGCTCGACGAAGCCGAGTTCAAAAACTGGACCTTCTCGCCGATCCCCGGCCCGACGGCCGATCAGCGCTCGACAGGCACCGGCGGCTGGACGATCGCCTCGTTCAGCAAGGACAAGGACAAGGTCGAGATGTGCGCCAACCTCGCACGCGAGGTCTATATGGGGCCGGCAAACGCACTGCAGCAGCAGCTGCCGACCCGCAAATCGCTGTTCGACAAGTATGAAGTCTTCTCGACCGAAGCCAACAAGACCTTCGCCAAGGCTCTGGTCGACGGACAGGCGCGCCCCGGCGTGCCGATCTATCCGGAAATATCAAACCAGATCCAGATCATGATGGGTGACGTGCTCTCGGGCACCAAAAAGCCGGAGGAAGCCCTGGATGCCGCATTCAGCGCGGCGATGGAGGCCTACAAGCGGCTGTGATGCGGTGGCGTCCGTGGCCAGCCCCTCATCCGGCTGCCGCCACCTTCTCCCCGTTGTGATGGGGATAAGGGGACAAGCCGCAACCTCTCCGTCCCTCACAAGCGCCTCGTCCGGCGCGTCCCCTCTCCCCGCAAGCGGGGAGAGGGTTAGGGTGAGGGGCAGCAGCACTCTTCAACGCTTCAGACAACGACGGCGCCTGTCCGCAGGCCCCGTCGACATTGCCAAACCCGGACAGGGAAGCCAATGAGCCCTATTGCCATCGAGGTCGACAGCCCGCCTCAAAGCAGAACGTTCATGCGCCGTTTCGCCGGGGCGCCCCTGCCCTGGATCATGCCGGTGATCGTCGTCATCGGCATATTCTACCTCTACCCCGTCATCGACGTTTTCCGGCTTTCCTTCACCAATGCGACGCTGATCGGCGACACTCAGGACTACACGCTGGGCTCGATCGTCAATGCGCTGAGTTCGCCGCAGCTGCCCGACATTTTATGGGCGACGCTGATCTTCGTCGGCGGCAGTGTCATCGGCCAGCAGATCCTCGGCCTTGCGGTCGCCGTCACCGTCATCCGCGGCGAAAAGCGCGGCCTGTTCGGCACCACCATCCTCAGAACGACGGCGCTCATCGCCTGGGTCGTGCCGGGCATTGCCGGCGGCATCATCTGGCAGATGCTATTTTCCGAAGCGCCTTACGGCGCGCTGAACAGCATTCTGAGATTGATGCATATGCCAACCGTCGCCTGGCTTTCCGATCCCGCCATGGCGCCCTGGTCGACGCTGATTTCCAACATCTGGCGCGGCACGGCCTTTTCGATGGTGGTGATGTATGCGGCGCTGAAGGCGATCGATCCCTCGCTCTATGAAGCCGCCGAAGTCGATGGCGCAACGGCCTCGCAGCAGTTCTTCTTCGTCACCCTGCCGCAGCTGCGCGCCGCCATCCTCGTCAACATGATCCTGATCACCATCCAGACGGTGAATACCTTCGACGCGATCATCACATTGACGGGCGGCGGCCCTGGCCGCGCGACCGAAGTGATCTCGCTCTACGTCTTCAACATCGTTTTCAGAAACTACGATCTCTCCGGCGGCAGCGTGCTCTCCGTGCTCATGCTGATCATCAGCCTCGGCCTTGCCTTCGTCTATGCCTCGTTCCTGCCGAAGGAGGAAGAGCAATGAGCGGGCGGACGGGAACGCGGCTCGGCGATGCCTTGAGCTATCTCTTCATGCTGGTGATGTTCGTCTTCTTCGCCGGCCCCCTCACCTATCTCCTGTCGATGGCGATGCGTGACAAGCGCGAGATCTATCGCGGCGCGGCGCGCTATATTCCTCAGAACCCAACCATCGACAATTTCATCACCGTGCTGAACAACAGCTATTTTCCAATCTATCTCTGGAACGGCCTCAAGCTTGCGGCCTTGAGCGGGATCGGCGTGCTGATCGTGGCGCTGCCCGCCGCTTACGCCTTTTCCCGCTTTCAGTTCCGCGGCAAGGGCCTGTCGATGATGGGACTGCTGCTCTTCCAGATGATCTCGCCGCTTGTCATCATGGTGCCGCTCTACCGCTACATGAACCGGCTCGGCATGCTGGACACCCATTTTGCCGTCGTCATGGTCTATATCGCGCTCGGCGTTCCGCTGGCGACCTGGCTGTTGAAGAGCACGGTCGACGGCATTCCGCGCAGCCTCGACGAAGCCGCCATGATCGACGGCTGCAACCGGTTTTCGGTGTTCTGGCGCATCATCCTGCCCTTGTCGGCGCCGGGTATCGCCTCGGTCTTCATCATCACGGTAATTGCCGGCTGGTCGCAATTCCTGGTGCCTTTCCTGCTGCTCACCAAAAATGACCTGATGCCGATCGGCGTCGGAATCTTTAACTTCCGCGGCATGCAGACCGACTCGTCCATCCAGCTGCTTGCCGCCGCCTGCCTGATCTCGGTCGTTCCGGCGATCGTGGCCTTCCTGTCGCTCCAGAGGCTGATCCTCGGCGCGATGACCAGCGGCGCGGTGAAGGGATGAGCATCGGTTCAGTCTCGATGATTGATGAAGGATTCGACTCTATGAACCAGATACTCGGCGCCAGGCCGTCCCCCGATCTGACCGGCGCCAATGTCGAGGATGCCGGTGAGCACAACAGGGCGGTCGTCCTGCGCTGCATTCACCGCCAGGCGCCGATTTCACGCGCCGAAATCGCGAGGCGCACCGGGTTCACCAAACCGGCGATCGCCCGCATCGTCGACCGGCTGTTGGACGAGGGTCTGATCATGGAAGCCCGCCGCCGGCATGGGCTGCGGGGTCAGCCGGCGATCGAACTCGAGATCAATCCGGATGCCTGTTTTGCGATCGGCATCAACATCGACCGCGACCATCTGACGATCTTGGCGGTCGATGCCGTCGGCAATGTCCGCGCCCGCGTGCATCATGAGAAGCGTTTCATCCTGCCGGCGGAATTCCTGCAGCTGACATCAGATGCGATTTCGCATTTCCAACGCAGCCGGCTGATCGACGATGCGCGGCTCGCCGGCATCGGCCTGGCGATGCCGGATTGGCTCGGGGAGATTTCGCTGCTCGGTAAGCCCGAGGCCTATCAGGAGTGGACGGCGTTCGATGTGCGTGCAGCACTCGAAAATCTGACGCAGCATCCTGTCTTCATCGAAAACGAAGCCAATGCCGCAGCCCTTGCCGAGCTCGATTACGGCCTCGGCGCCGAGAGCAGCAGCTTCTTCTACATCGCCATCAATGCCTGCCCGGGCGGCGGCCTCGTGCTCGACGGCAACGGTCACCGCGGCGCCATGGGCCTCAGCGGCGAAATCGGCTGGCTTCCCATTGCCGACGGCCGGGACGAGAAAGCCCACAAGGTCCAGCTTCTCGGCGAAATATTCTCGCTGTTTTCACTTTATGATTTTCTTGCCCGCCACGACGTCGAGGTGAGTGTTCCGCACGATCTGCTGACGCTCGATGCGCATGGCAGGCGCCTGGTTTCGCAGTGGCTGAAGGAAATGAGCGCGCATCTGGCCGTCGCGGTCAAGCATATCGGCTTGATCGTCGATCCCGACGCCGTCCTCGTCGGCGGCCGGCTGCCGATCCGCATCGTCGACGAGTTGCTGCGCTATGTGCACGAACATCTCGACGCCGAGGACACGAGCCTGCCCTCGCTCCATCGCGCCTCGCTCGGCGAGGATGCCTCCGCAATGGGGGCGGCAGCCATGCCGATGGCGGCGGCCCTGATGCTCGCATCGGCGGATGTGGCTCAACGCGCGCGTTCGCCGCTGAAAAACATGGATCGCCTGAACAGTTGAAACGGCCGGCAAGGCGCCGGGAATTTGGTGAAGATGGGAGGATTTTGATGAAGATCGGCTTTTACACTTCGACATTCAATGATCGCCCGCTTGAAGAAGTGTTGGATTTCGCCGCATCGGCGGGGTTCGACGCGATCGAAATCGATGTCGGCGGCCATATCAAAACGCCGGATCGGGTGGAGGCAGCCGTCACGCTTGCCCGCAGCCGCAATCTCTTCGTCTCTTCGATCACCTATTTCGGCAATCAGCTCGATGCCGACCGCGAAAAACGCCGGGAGCTTCGGGCAAGGACCGCCGATTTTGCCGAGGCGATCGGCGATGCCGGCGTCCCGATCTTCGTGATCTTCCCCGGCCGCGACGACAGCGCCAGCGAGGAGGCCAATTATGACGACTTCGCCGATTTCGCAAACGAGTTGATCGGAAAGACGCAGTCCTCCGGCCTCACCTTCGCGATCGAGAATTGGCCGGGACCGAAGGACCATTTCATCGGTACAACGCCGAGAGGATGGCAGGAGCTTTTCCGCAGGATCGAAGATCGCCGCTTCGGCCTGGAATTCGATCCCTCACACCTCATCCGGATCGGCGTCGATCCCTATCAGGCGATGGAGGCGGTGAAAGACCGCATCGCCATCCTGCACGCCAAGGATACGGCGATCGATCATGAGGTGCTGCAAGCTGTCGGCTATCACGGCAAGGGCTGGTGGCAATACAAGCTGCCGGGTCAAGGCCTTCTCGACTGGCCGCGTTTCCTCAGCCAGACGCGCGGGCATGGCTTTGACGGCACGCTGTCGATCGAGCACGAGGACGCCGCCTATGGCTGGCCCGGCAAGGATCTTGCTGCGCGCAAGGAGGGCGAGCGTCTCGGCCTCACTTATCTCAAAACGGTCCTGAGCGGACTTTGACGGCGAATTCGGGAGGACTGTCATGGCCCATGTTTCGGTCAACAATGCACGCAAGGATTACGGCGCGTTCAAAGCCATCAAAGGCGTATCGGTCGACATCGGCGACGGCGAGTTCGTCGTTCTGGTCGGCCCATCCGGCTGCGGAAAATCCACCCTTTTGCGGATGATTGCCGGCCTCGAAGGCATCACCTCGGGCAAGATCCAGATCGGCAAGCATATCGTCAACGAGCTTGCGCCCAAGGATCGCGACATCGCCATGGTGTTCCAGAACTACGCGCTCTATCCGCATATGACGGTCGCCAAGAATATGGGCTTTTCCCTGCGGCTGAAACGCATGCCGAGGACGGAGATCGACCAGCGGGTCGGTAATGCCGCCAAGATACTCGGCCTCGAAAATCTTCTCGAAAGATATCCAAAGCAATTGTCCGGCGGCCAGAGGCAGCGCGTCGCCATGGGCCGGGCGATCGTACGCGACCCGGCGGTCTTCCTGTTCGACGAGCCGCTGTCGAACCTCGACGCCAAACTTCGGGTGCAGATGCGCTCGGAGATCAAGGAACTGCATCAGCGGCTGCAGACGACCACCATCTACGTCACCCACGACCAGATCGAAGCCATGACCATGGCCGACAAGATCGTCGTCATGAAGGACGGGCTGATCGAGCAGTCGGGCTCGCCGCTGGAACTCTACGATCGGCCGAACAATCTTTTCGTCGCCGGTTTCATCGGCTCGCCGGCGATGAATTTCATCCAGGGCAGCATGGGAGAAGGCGGCTTCAAAACCGCCGACGGCCTGCTGCTGCCGAGCGAGCGCCGCCCGAGCGATGCCGTGACCTATGGCATCCGGCCCGAGCATATCAGGCTCGACCCCGACGGCATCGAGGTAACGACTGTCGTGGTGGAGCCGACGGGTTCGGAAACGCTTGTTATCGTTCGGTTGGGCACACAGACGCTCACCTGCGTCTTTCGGGAACGGATCAGGGCCGCCCCCGGCGACGTGCTGAGGATCGCGCCCATCCACGATACCATCCACCTGTTCGGGGCGGACGAACAGCGGATCACCTCTGGTGAAACCCCGCTGAACTGAGCCGGCCGATTGCCCCCTCCCCTTCGGCCGGGCGGCGGCCGGGAGCGCGTTTTCCGCGCCCCGGCCGTGAAATTTCTTCCTGCTCCGACATCCGAGCAGCATCCGCCAAGTGCTTGAACCACCGCTGAAAAGGTTAATATGCGTTAACCTTAAAATTCTTGGCCGGCATCGGAGAATCGCGGATAATAACGGTTAGAAGGGCCTTTGATCCCGAAAATCGTTATCCGAAAGATTGCTGCCGATGAACGCTAATTTGACCGCCTTGAACAAGGCGCCGTTGCATTTCGAGGATCAGATCCTCGAACAGGGCGACGTGATTTCAAAGAAGCTGCATCTGCTCAGTGTGCAGCGCTTTCCGCCGAATGCGAAGAAGACGCTGCGCAACTTCTCCCTGGCGGAGGTCGCCAATTATGTCGGTGCCTCGCAAAGCACGCTGAAGAAGCTGCATCTCGAAGGCAAAGGGCCCTGCCCGCAGACCTCGCCTTCCGGTCGGCGCTCGTATAGCGCCGAGCAGATGCTTGAGCTGAGGCGCTATCTCGATGCCCACGGCCGGTCCGAGAGCCGCATGTATGTCCCCCAGCGCCGCGGCCACGAGAAGCTGCAGGTCATCGCGGTCGTCAATTTCAAGGGCGGCTCGGGCAAGACGACGACGGCGGCCCATCTTGCCCAGCATCTGGCGCTGACCGGCCACCGCGTGCTTGCCGTCGATCTCGATCCGCAGGCATCGCTGTCCTCGCTGCACGGTTTCCAGCCGGAGTTCGACCAGGCCTCGTCCCTTTATGAAGCGATCCGCTACGACGGCGAGAAGAAGCCGCTCTCTGACATCATCCATAAGACGAACTTTCCCGGCCTCGATATCGTGCCGGCCAATCTCGACCTGCAGGAATACGAATACGACACGCCGCTGGCGATGGCCGATAAGTCGAGCAATGACGGCAAGACCTTCTTCACCCGCATTTCGCGGGCGCTCGCCGAGGTCGATGACCGCTATGATGTCGTCGTTCTCGATTGCCCGCCGCAGCTCGGCTACCTCACGCTGACGGCGCTTACGGCGGCGACCAGCGTTTTGATCACCATCCATCCGCAGATGCTCGACGTCATGTCGATGGGCCAGTTCCTGCTGATGCTCGGCGGCATCCTGAAGCCGATCCGAGCGGCCGGAGCCGAAGTGAACCTCTCCTGGTACCGCTATCTCATCACCCGCTACGAGCCGACCGATGCGCCGCAGGCACAGATGGTCGGCTTCATGTCGACGATGTTCCACGAATTCATGCTGAAGCAGCAAATGGTCAAGTCGACGGCGATCTCGGATGCCGGGATTACCAAGCAGACGCTGTATGAGGTCGAACGGTCGTCGATGAACCGGGGAACCTACGACCGGGCGCTGGAGGCGATGGATGCCGTCAACGTCGAGATCGCCGAGCTTATTCATCGGGCATGGGGGCGGTGAATTTGTCGGCTGACAAATTCACGGTTTCCTTGAACCGAATCAATTGATTGACCGCAATCGGAGGACGTGATGGCACGAAAGAATCTGCTGGAGGGGCTGGCCGACATGGCTGACGAGAATGCAGGCGCGCCGAACTATCCGATGCGCGGGGCGGGCCGGTCGCTCGTCCGCTCGCTGGACGAACTCGCCAAGCAGGCGGAAAAATTCCTGGAGGGCGAGGCGGTCGTCGATCTCGACCCCGATGTCGTCGAGGTCTCCTTCGTCAAGGATCGCCTGTCCGAGGATGACGAGGAATTCCGCGCGCTGGTCGAAGCGATCCGTGCGCGCGGGCAGGACACGCCCATTCTGGTGCGCCCCCACGCCAAGATCGACGGACACTATCAAGTGGTCTTCGGCCACCGGCGGCTGCGTGCCGCCCGCGAGCTCGGCCGTAATGTCAGGGCCGTTGTCAAAGCGATCGACGACCGCACCCATGTCATCGCCCAGGGGCAGGAGAATTCGGCCCGCGCCGATCTTACCTTCATCGAACGGGCGCTCTTCGCCGGGCGGCTGGAAGAACTGGGATACGACAGGGAGGTCATTTCGACAGCCCTTGCCGCCAATGCGGCGTCGATCTCGAAAATGATATCGGTGATGGATCGCATCTCGCCGGAGGTCGTCCAGGCGATCGGCCCCGCACCTGGCATCGGCCGCGAACGCTGGGTGGAGTTGTCGCTGCTCGCCGGCAAATCGGCCAATGCAGCAAGCGTCGCGCAGGTCCTGCAGGACGACAGCTTTCACCAGTTGCCTTCCGACAAACGTTTCGAAACGCTCTATGCGGCGCTCAACAAAAGCGCGCGACCGGTGAAGAAGACGGCAGCGGCAAGGAAGGTGAAATGGCAGCCGCGAGACAAGGCGGTCCAGGCGGAAATGAAGAATGACGGCAAGGCGTTCTCGCTCTCGATGAAAGCGAGGAATGCCGGCCGCTTCGGGGAATTTCTCTCCAGCAGGCTGGATGCGCTCTATGAGCAATTCCTCGCCGAGGAGAGCAAACAAGGAGACTAAACCGCAAAAGAAAAAGGCCCCCAAACGACCTGAGTCGTGGAAGCCCTTCTCCTATCCTTAAGCAAGACAGAGAATCGCATTTTCACGAATCCCAGTCAAGAGTCCTGCAGCGCTGCGCGTGTCTTTTCAGACGCGTAAAAGACGCTCCAGCGCTCTTATCCTCGCATCGTTTCGGTGAGCGGATTTCTTTTGCCTGATGCGAGGTGAAGGAAATGGAGAGTGAATCTGTAACGACGCCCTTCGGGCGGCGGCCGATGTCGCTTGCCATGCTGCTGAAACAGCGGCGCGGCGAAGCGATCGCGGCCGGGACGACGCGCAACAAATGGAAACTGTTCCGATCTGTCTGCGAAGCCCGGGCAGGGCTCGACGTAACCGACCGGGCGCTGACAGTGCTCGATGCGCTGCTGAGTTTTTATCCGCAGGACGAACTCTCCAGCGAACGCGGGCTCGTGGTCTTTCCCTCGAACATGCAGCTTTCGCTGAGAGCACGCGGCATGGCCGCCGCCACGTTGCGCCGGCACCTCGCCGTGCTTGTCGAGGCCGGCCTCATCTCCCGCAAAGACAGCCCCAACGGCAAGCGCTATATCAGGCGCAACAGGGAAGGCGACATCGGCGAGGCCTACGGCTTCAGCCTGGCGCCGCTCCTTGCCCGCGCCACCGAGATCGAAACGATCGCCGCACGCATTGCCGCCGACCGGCAGATGCTGCGGAGGATGAAGGAGCGGCTGACCATCTGCCGTCGCGACATCGCCAAGCTCATTTCCGCGGCCATTGAGGAAGCGGTTCCCGGCGACTGGGAGCGCATCGCTTCGACGTTCCAGGCGCTGTTGCAGCGCATTCCGAGAGCGGCAAAGCTCGAATACTTCGGGCCAATCCTCGATGAGCTTGAGACGATCCGCCTAGGCATTATCAACACATTGGAATTGCAAGATAAAATTCAGATAGCGAGCACCAATGAATCCCAGATTGAGCACCACATACAGAATTCGAATCCCGAATCCCCATCTGAATCTGAACCGGGCTTGGAAACCGGGCAGGAGGCGAACCGGCGTTGCGAACCGAGGCCAGGGCTGGAAAGGCGCGAACCGGGAATGGCCGGCGAGGATGGGGAGGGATGGCGGGCCATTGTCCGGACGCATGCCGGGAAATTGAAATCCTTCCCGCTTGGCATGGTCCTCCAGGCCTGCCCTGATATCATCGACTACGGGCCGGGCGGCACGATCGCCAGCTGGCGGGATCTGATGATGGCGGCGGCCGTCGTGCGCTCGATGCTGGGCGTCAGCCCTTCGGCCTATGAGGAAGCAGCCTCGGTGATGGGGCCGGAGAGCGCCGCCACCGTCATGGCCTGCATTCTCCAGAGGGGAGGGCACATCAACTCCGCCGGCGGCTACCTCAGGGATCTCGCCCAGCGCGCCGAACGGAGCGAGTTCACGCTCGGCCCGATGTTGATGGCGCTGTTGCGGGCAAAGGAGCGGTTTTCAGACGGGCCGTCGCATGGGCCAGAGATAGGAACAGATCTTGTTCAGGCAGCGTCGCGATAGGGTCGTGCGCCGGGCTCGGTCCCGCCCAGTTCGAACTGGGTGACCAGGTCGCGCAGGCGCTCCGCCTCGCCAGCGAGCGTGACGCTGGCGGCGGTGGTTTCCTCCACCATCGCGGCGTTCTGCTGGGTCACCTGGTCGAGTTGATGCATGGCGGAATTGACTTCCGACAGGCTGGTGGCCTGTTCGCGCGCCGAGCCCGCCAGCGCTTCCATGCGCTGGTTGATATCGACGATGAAGCGCCCGATGTCGCCAAGTGCTGCGCCGGTCTGGTTGACCAGCTCGACGCCGCCGGCGACCTTGGCGGATGCCCGACCGATCAGTTCCTTGATCTCCTTGGCGGCTTGGGCCGAACGCTGTGCCAGTTCGCGCACCTCCTGGGCGACGACGGCAAAACCCTTGCCGGCCTCGCCGGCGCGGGCAGCCTCGACGCCGGCATTGAGCGCCAGCAGGTTGGTCTGGAAGGCGATCTGGTCGATGACGGCGATGATATTGTTGATCTGCCTGGACGATTCCTCGATCTGGCCCATGGCATCCACCGTCTGGGCCACCACTTTGCCCGATGCGAGGGCGCTGCGATTGGCGTCTTCGGCGACCCCTCGGGCCTCTTTGGCAATCTCGAAGGCTTCGGTGACCTTGGCTGTGACGGCGTTCAGCGCCGCAGCGGTCTGTTCCAGCGTGGCCGCCTGCCGTTCGGTGCGGCCGGAGAGTTCGTTGGAGCCGTTGCTGATCTCGCGGGTGCCGGAATTGATGATCGACACACTTTCGGAGACGGAGAGCAGCGTCCCGCCGAGCTGCTCGACGGAAGCGTTAAAATCATGTCTCAGCGGTTCGAATTCCGGCGCGAACCGCTCCGAAAGCTTGAAGGCGAGATCGCCCGCCGCGAGCCGCTTCAGCCCGGCTGCCAGCCCCGATGTGGCGACCGTCAGCCGCTCGGCCGCGCTCCGTTCGGCCTGCTCCTGGTCGACCAGCCGGTTTGCTTCAGCCAGTCGCCGGTTCTCCTCGGCCTCGCTTTCGAGCCGGGTGCGGGCGATGGCATTCTGACGGAAGACTTCCACCGACCCGGCCATCAGGCCGATCTCGTCACGGCGCCCGGCATAGGGGATTGCCTTGTCGGTTTCGCCACTCGCGAGCGCCTGCATGGAGTGGGTAATGCGCTGGATCGGGCGCGACACATGCCGGGCGATCGCAATCAGAATGCCGAGGCCGATAATGGCGGCGAGGCCCGCCAATGCCAGTTCGATTTCGATTTTCGTCTCGAGCGCACTGCCCGCTTCGGCGACACTCTCGGTGGCGATCTTGTCGACGATGGCGTTGACGGCGGCAATGCCGGTCAGGATCGCCTGCTGTGAGCGCGCCAGCTTTTCGGTAGTCGGCACTTCATCCGCCGGCTGCAGGCCGAGGCTGACCTTGACGTCTTTTTCCCAGACATCATGCGCCTGGCGCAGCGAGCGCGCGCCCTCGGTCAAGGACGCTGCAAGATCGATACCGCCGAGCTCGTCGAGCGATTGCGTCAGCGCGCCGTTGCTTTCGTCGAATTCCGTCTTGACCTCGGCCGCCGAGACGAAATTGGTCATCGACAGAACCCGGTCGACGACCGATGTCGCTTGCCTGAACTGCTGTTCGATATGGGCGGAGGCCAGCTTGGCGTTCACCGCCTCCTCCACCACCGCGGCGACCCGGGTCTGGCCGGTGACCGATTGGTAGCCGATCAGGAATGCGCTGCCGAAGCCGACGACGATCGTTGCCACCATGGGCACGAGAATCTGCATGCGTATGGAGAGTTTCATTGCCTGCACCTCAGTTCGGCAGCGTCGGCAAGGGGATGTCTTGCTTTTCCGCGGTCAAAGTTCCCAGAAAGGCGACCAGATCCTTGCTCTCCTTTTCCGTCAGCAGGAAGGGCGACATCGCCGGATCGAGTGACGGACGGCTGACGCCGCCGCTTTCATAGTGGGTGATCACCTCGTCCATGCTCTTCAGGCTGCCGTCATGCATATAGGGACCACGGTAGAGCGTATTGCGCAGGCCGGGCGTCTTGAAGGCATATTTATTGCCGGGGCTGCTCGGATCGATCTTGTAGCGGCCGATATCGTCGCTCGGCAGGCCGATGTCATGGAACTTGTTGTCGGTGAAATTCCAGCCGGAATGGCAGGCGGAACAGCCGGCTGTGCCGGTGAACAACTCGAAGCCCCGCTTGGCGCTGTCGGAGACCGCCTTCTCGTCGCCATCAACCCAGCGGTCGAAGGGCGACCAGTTGGAAACCACCGTCCGCTCATAGGTGGCGATGGCCGTCAGCAGCGTCTCCTTGCTGATGCCCTTGTCCGGGAAGACCTCGCCGAACCACTTCTTGTAGTCGGGTATGTCATGCATTTCACTCACGGCATCGTCGAGCTTGCCATTCATTTCGGCGGCAGCGGTGATCGGGCCCGCCGCCTGCTGCTCCAGGTTCGGCGCGCGACCGTCCCAGAAGAAAGGCGAGACCCAGGCAACGTTCAGAACCGTCGGCGCCTGGCGCCCGAGCGCGGTATTAGCCGCGCCGATCGGCGTCTTCACAGGCGTCTCGAAGCCGAAGGACGGGTTGTGACAGCTGGCGCAGGTCATATTCTTATTGCCGGATAGCCTGGGATCGAAGAACAGCATCTTGCCGAGCGTCGCCAGTTGAGGGGAATAGGCCGTCACCCCTTCGAAAGGCACGGTCAGCGGCCGTTTATAGGCGGAAAGATCGGCAGCCGCGCCGGGTTGGATTGGGGCCAATGCGAAGAGGGAAGCTGCAATCAGGAGACGCATCGTTCTAGCAAGTCCGGAGAAGTTTCTGACTGATGCTAAAATTAGCGCAATTGCATTAATGGTATCTAAAGCAAAATATACTTGAGGCCGACGTGAAGGTTTTGCTGGCTGAAGTTGTATCGCAGATATTTATCCCTGCGAAATACAATAGCAGGTTACTATTCCTCCATTGCAGATGAAAGACGACGCGTTTTAGCCTCACCCCGCTCTGGCTGACGAACTTTTCCTATTGAGAAGGGCTGCGCGAATCTGTTCGTTCTTGCTCAACAGGGGAGGGGGAACCGGTGCAGGCTGCTCCGGCGCCTCGGCCTTGCGGTTATTCTGCTTGAGGCTGAGGAAGCGTTTTTGCGCGACCAGCCGGTCTTCCGAAGACAGCGCTTCGACGGGCTCGCCGTCCACGCCATGGCGCATGGAATCAGGCTGGGCGCTGGCGAAATAGTAGCGCCGGCAATGGACATAGGCGGCGGTCGCGCGTCTCAGCGTCGTCACGCCCGCGTCGGCCTTCAGGAGCGGGCGCAATTCGTTGAAGAGGCCGACGGCAAAGGGGAGGATCGGATCTCCGGGCTTCGCCGGAAGCACGCCGACCGGCCGGATCAACAGCGTGTTGATCGCGTTTGCCTTCTCGACGTCGAGCTCGGTTGCCGCAATCGGCCCGCGGCTGATCTTCCAAGGTTCCATGTATCCTCCATAGCGACCGACTGTAATGGTATCTTGACGGACGGGGGCAATAGCGTTGCGGCTCGCATATTGCCAGCCCCGCTGCAAGCTGCCATTTCCGGGCGGATATAGGCCGGCCTTATCGGCCTGCCATTGCATCTAATCGTTTTTATCGCGGAATATCCATTGACCTCCAGCATCGATTACACTTCTTATCCGCGCCCAAGATGAGTGACCGGCCGCGGGGAGGATATATGCGGGTTTTCTCGAGCATAGACGAGCTGCGCCACACGCTCGATGCGCTGAAGCGCCAGGGACGCACCGTCGGTCTGGTGCCGACGATGGGCTATCTCCATGCCGGTCATATGGAGCTCGTATCGCGCGCACGGGCCGAGAACGATCTCGTCGTCGTCTCGATCTTCGTCAATCCGCTGCAGTTCGGTCCGGCCGAAGATCTCAGCAAATATCCACGCGATCTGGAGCGCGATTCGGCCATGCTCAAGCAGGCCGGCGTCAATTTCCTGTTCGCTCCCGGCGTCGCGGACATGTATGCGCGCCCGATGAAAACCGTGGTCGACGTCCCCGAGCTAGGGCGGGAACTCGAAGGCGCGGTCAGGCCAGGGCATTTCGCCGGCGTCGCCACCGTCGTCTCCAAGCTCTTCAATATCGTGCAGCCGCAAACCGCCTATTTCGGGGAGAAGGATTACCAGCAGGTCGTCATCATCAAGCGCATGGTGGATGATCTGGCGGTGCCGGTGCGGGTGATATCGGTGCCGACCGTCAGGGATGCCGACGGCCTCGCATTGTCGTCGCGCAATGTCTATCTCAGTCCTGAGGAGCGTCGTGCCGCGGCAATCGTCCCGCAGACCCTCGACGAGGCCGAGCGCCTGATTGCCGACGGCCTCACGGATGCCAGGGAGTTGGAAGCAAAGCTCACGAAATTTCTCGGTCGCGAGCCTCTGGCAAAACCCGAAGTCGTCGCCGTCAGAGACGCCTCGACGCTTGAGCCGGTCAGCACGATCGAAGAGCCTGTCGTCGTGGCGCTTTTCGTTCGGTTCGGCTCGACGCGGCTTCTTGACAATCGAGTGGTCCGCAACAACCGGGTTGCCGGGGTTATCGGCGGGAAGGGCAAGCCGGGAAAGGGAGTGACGAAATGAGCGCCATCGGATCTCAAAAGCGTCTGACGCCGACCCGCATCTCAGCCATGAAGGGCGGCAAGCCGATCGTCTGCCTCACCGCCTATACGACGCCGATGGCGCGCCTGCTCGATGAGCATTGCGACCTGCTGCTGGTCGGGGATTCGCTCGGCATGGTGCTCTACGGCATGGAGACCACCCTCGGCGTCACGCTCGACATGATGATTGCCCACGGCAAGGCCGTGATGCGCGGCGTTAACAAGGCTTGCGTCGTCGTCGACATGCCGTTCGGCAGTTATCAGGAATCGAAGGAAGTGGCCTTCCGCAATGCCGTCCGCATCCTGCAGGAAACCGGCTGCGATGCCGTCAAGCTGGAAGGCGGCGAAGAGATGGCCGAGACCATTGCCTTTCTGACGAAGCGGGGCATCCCGGTCATGGGGCATATCGGCCTGATGCCGCAGCAGGTCCAAACCGCGGGAGGCTATCGCTCCGTCGGCCATTCCGAACACGAGACTTCGAAGATCCGGCGCGACGCGCATGCCATTGGCGGCTCGGGTGCCTTTGCCGTCGTCGTCGAAGGCACTGTAGAACCGCTCGCCCGGGAGGTCACGTCAGCCATCCACATACCGACCATTGGCATCGGCGCATCCTCCGCCTGCGACGGCCAGGTTCTGGTATCCGACGATATTCTGGGGCTGTTCAACGATTTCACGCCGCGTTTCGTCAAACGCTACGACGAACTCGGCAAGAGGATCGCAGCGGCCGTCTCCGCCTATGCCGACGAAGTCCGGTCGCGAAAGTTTCCGGCCGCGGAGCATACGTTCAAGCGCCGGTCCTGAGCAGGGACATCATCAGGTCCATCACCGCGCGAGCTGTCGTTCGCGCATGATATCGGCTGATCGGCGAACGGCCTCGGAGACCTGCAGCAGCTGTTTGGCCATCGGGGTCGAATTGCGCCAGACCATGCCGATCGTTCGCGATGGCTGCGGAGACTGGAAGCGGGAGATCGAAACCTGCGCCGAGCGCGTTTCCACGGGAACGGCCATCTCCGGGATCAAGGTGATGCCGATGCCGGCGCTGACCATTTGGACCAGGGTGGAGAGCGAGCTGCCTTCCATCACTTCGCGCGGGCGGGCCGAACCGATCTTGCAAAACGACAAGGCCTGATCGCGGAAGCAATGGCCCTCCTCGAGCAGCAGCAACCGCATTTCGCGCAGCGCCTCGCGTTCAGGCACCGGCTTGCCCTCGTCTTCGGGCCGCCGCACCAGCACGAATTCCTCCTTGAAGAGTTCGAGTTCGATCAGCGACGGTTCCGACACGGGCAAGGCAACGATTGCCGTATCCAGCTGGCCTTGGGTAAGCTCCTGAACAAGCTTTGCCGTCTGCGTCTCGCGCACTTCGATCTGAATTCCGGCGAAAGTTTCGTTCAGATCGTTTATGATAATCGGCAGCAGATAAGGCGCAATGGTCGGTATGATGCCGATGCGCAGCCGCGACAGGATGGAGTGGCGAGAGGCGCGCGCCAGCTCCCCCAGTTCGTCCACGCCGCGCAGGATCTCGCGGACCTTGAGAGCGAAGGTCTGGCCGAAGGCCGTCAGCTTTACTTCACGCGCGCTGCGCTCGAAAAGCTCGCTGCCCAACTCCTGCTCAAGTTCTTTGATCTGCATTGAGAGTGCCGGCTGGGAGATGGCGCAGGCGTCGGCAGCGCGCCGGAAGCGGCCATCCCTTGCCAGGGCTTCAAAATAACGCAGCTGTTTCAGGGTCAGGTTCTTCATAAGCTCAGCTTATCGCAGCAATCAGTAAATCCAACTTAAAATTATCATATGCTTCCGATATGAAGACAGCAAGGAGAGCGGGGGCGCCCACTCGGCAACGTTTGAATGGCAGACAGATCAAGCAATGAAGGAGACAATCATGGACAACCCCACGGACAGCACAGGCAAATGTCCTGTTGCACATCACAAGGCTCCAGCCGGCCGGTCGAACCGCGACTGGTGGCCAAACCAGCTGAACGTGCAGATGCTTCACCACAACTCCGGCCGCGCCGACCCGCTCGGCCAGGCCTTCGACTATGCCGAGGAATTCAAAAAGCTCGATCTCCAGGCGCTGAAGCAGGATCTTCACGCGCTGATGACCGATTCGCAGGATTGGTGGCCGGCCGACTTCGGTCACTACGGCGGCCTCTTCATCCGCATGGCCTGGCATAGCGCCGGCACCTACCGTATCACCGACGGGCGCGGCGGCGCCGGCCAGGGCCAGCAGCGTTTTGCGCCGCTCAACAGCTGGCCTGACAATGCCAACCTCGACAAGGCCCGCCGCCTGCTGTGGCCGATCAAGCAGAAATACGGCAACCGCATCTCCTGGGCCGATCTGCTGATCCTCACCGGCAATGTCGCCCTGGAATCCATGGGCTTCAAGACCTTCGGCTTCGCCGGCGGCCGCGCCGATGTCTGGGAGCCGGAAGAGCTCTACTGGGGTCCCGAGGGCACCTGGCTCGGCGACGAGCGCTACAGCGGTGAACGCCAGCTGGCAGAACCGCTCGGGGCCGTGCAGATGGGCCTCATCTACGTCAATCCGGAAGGCCCGGGCGGCAATCCCGATCCGATCGCTTCGGCGCGCGACATCCGCGAAACCTTTGCCCGCATGGCGATGAACGACGAAGAGACCGTGGCGCTGATCGCCGGCGGCCACACCTTCGGCAAGACGCACGGCGCCGGCGACCCGTCCCTGATCGGCGCCGAGCCGGAAGGCGGCGCGATCGAGGATCAGGGCCTGGGCTGGAAGAGCTCGTTCGGCTCCGGCGTCGGCAAGGATGCCATCACCGCTGGCCTCGAAGTCACCTGGTCGCAGACGCCGACCAAGTGGAGCAACTACTTCTTCGAAAACCTCTTCGCCTTCGAGTGGGAGCTGACGACGAGCCCGGCCGGCGCGAAGCAGTGGCAGGCCAAGAACGCCGAAGCCTCGATTCCGGATGCTTACGAGGCCGGCAAGAAGCATCTGCCGACCATGCTGACCAGCGACCTGGCGCTGCGTTTCGATCCGGTCTACGAGAAGATCTCGCGCCGGTTCCTCGAAAATCCGGCTGAGTTCGCCGACGCTTTCGCCCGCGCCTGGTTCAAGCTGACCCACCGCGACATGGGACCGAAGGTGCGCTATCTCGGCCCGGAAGTTCCGGCGGAAGATCTGATCTGGCAAGACGTAATCCCGGCCGTCGATCATCCGCTCGTCGACGACAAGGACATCGCCGAGTTGAAGGCAAAGGTACTGGCAACCGGCCTTGGCGTGCAGGAACTGGTCTCCACCGCCTGGGCTTCCGCCTCGACCTTCCGCGGCTCCGACAAGCGCGGCGGCGCCAACGGCGCGCGCATCCGCCTCGCCCCGCAGAAGGACTGGGAAGCAAACCAGCCGGCCCAGCTCGCCAAGGTGCTTGGTGTTCTCGAAGGCATCCGGACGGACTTCAACGCCGCTCAGACCGGCGGTAAGAAGATCTCGCTCGCCGACCTGATCGTCCTTGCCGGTGCAGCCGGCGTCGAAAAGGCGGCAACGGCCGGCGGTCAGTCCGTCAGCGTGCCGTTTACGCCTGGCCGCACGGACGCCTCCGAGGCGCAGACCGATGCGCATTCCTTCGCAGCGCTCGAGCCGCGGATCGATGGCTTCCGTAACTATGTGAACGGCAAGCGCCTGCAGTTCATGAAACCTGAGGAAGCGCTCGTCGATCGCGCCCAGCTGCTGACGCTGACCGGCCCCGAAATGACCGTTCTCGTCGGCGGCCTGCGCGTCCTGAAGGTCGGCCAGCCGGAACATGGCGTCTTCACCTCGCGTCCGGAAACGCTGACGAACGACTTCTTCGTCAACCTGCTCGACATGGGTACCCAGTGGGTTCCTGCCGCCGGCCAAGAAGGCGTCTATGAAGGCCGTGACCGCAAGACGGGTGCCGCCAAGTGGACCGGCACCCGCGTCGACCTGATCTTCGGCTCGCACTCGCAGCTTCGCGCCTTTGCCGAAGTCTACGGCCAGGCCGACGCCAAGGAGAAGTTCGTCAAGGACTTCGTCGCCGCCTGGAACAAGGTCATGAACGCCGACCGCTTCGACCTCGTCTGATCGGAAGCATTCGCCCGGGCGCCGTTTCGACCGCGCCCGGGCGTTTTTTTGAATAGCTTCAAATGGAAACAGCGCCCAAGTCCCCTCGCCACCGTGCGGAACTTTCCGGCGATGAACGCATCCTCGGCAGTGAGATAGCGCAAAGCGCCATCCTCCATCGCTCCTGATCTTGAGCGCGCAGGCCAAAGGCCGAAGAGACCGACACCCGCCCGTCAGGCGAGCAGCACCTTGCCGCCCGCCCGGAAGGGAAGCGCGCATTGCAGCGCATCGCCGATATTTTCAAGAGGAAAGACTTCCCGCACCTCGGTCGCGATCACCTTCGCAACGATCTGCGCCGCCACTTCGGAATAGGCGCGCTGGACCTCGCCCATGTCTTCGGAATGAACCCATTCCCGGAGATGGAAAAAGGAAAAGATGATATCGGGATGGGCAGCCCAGAAGGAATTCGGGATGCTTTGGCCCGAGAGCAGGCCGTAATGGACGAAGTGTCCGCCAGGTTTGAGCGCAGCAGCGAGGATTGAGGCGCGCGGGCCGCCGACGCAGTCGAGCACGGCGTCCAGCCCATGCCGACCGGCAAGCCCGGCGGCCAGATCGCCGTCCGCGCTGTCGACGATGACGGTCTCGAGCCTGCCGCTGAGTCGCGCGCGCGATTCCTCGCTGCGGACGATCGCCACCGGCTCGACGCCGACGGCATTCGCCAGACCGATCAGGATCGATCCGATCGAAGAGGCGGCGGCGTTGACGGCGATGCGCGTGCCCGGTTTCAGCCGGATCTTCTTGTGCAGCATCAGCCAGGCCGTCATCGGGTTGACGTAGCTCGTCGCCGCTTCGAAATCGGATAGCCCATCCGGAACACGAAGGCACCAGTTGGGATCGATATCCTTGAATTCCTGCCATCCCCCGGCGCTGCGCACCGGCAGCACGCGGGTGCCGGGCGCAAGCCCGTAAACGTCCTCACCGCAGGCGTCGACCACCCCGAAGGCTTCAAAGCCGGGGATGAAGGGCAGGGTCGTGCGTCCGGCATAGGCGCCTGAAATGGTGATGATATCGGAGGGATTGATCGACCGCGCCAAGAGCCGCACCCGGACCTGATCGCGGCGTAGCACCGGCAATGCGGCCCGCTCGATCCCGACGACATCCTGAGCCGGTCCGAATTTTCGCACGACCGCCTGATATTGCATTGCATCCCCCGGACAACAGCGGTTAGAACAGCCCACCAATTTTCGGTGATCGCATGAGTGTTGACGACAGGCCTTTAGCATCCTTCCGGGTCTCGATGCGAGACATCGACATCTATGGTCATGTCCATAACTCGGTTTACCTCGATTATTGCGAGGATGCGGTCGTCGAGTTCCTGCGGCACCGGGAAATTCTCAGCCACTTCCGCCACACCTCCTCGGGCGTTGCCTATCACGTGAAGAAGGCCGAGATCACTTTTCACAATCCCATCGACGTCGACGACGTCGTCGAAGCCAAGGTGACGGTCGAGAAAATCGGGCGCACGAGCCTCTCTTTCGCGATCGAACTTTTTCGCCAGCGCGATGGCGCCCATTGCGCCTCGGCCGGATTCGTCTGGGTCTGCGTCGGCCTCTCCGACAGCCGCCCGACGCCGATCCCCGACGCCACCAGGGCAGCTTTGGGCTGACGGCCGATCTTCAAACCAGCGGGTGTCCATGCCGATCCATGCAGAGCTTCTTCGACATGCAACGGAAAGGCCGGATCAGCCGGCCCTGGCGATCGACGGCCGCTCCCTGAGCTACGGCGAACTCCATTTACGCGCCAACGCGATTTACCGCTTTCTCCAGGAAGTGCCGCGCTCGCCCCGTCGCACGCTCGATCTGCCCGGCGTGGAGAGACTTGCGGCCCTCAGCCTCGGCAACCACATCGGCTTCGCCGAATATTTCATCGCCGCCACCGCCTCGCCGCATACCTGCGCGGTGATCGACCCGATGATGCCGCCTGAGAGAATCGAGCGCATCATCGAGCGGCTGGCGCCTGACGTGCTTGTCGTCGACGACGATAGCGGCCCAAGCGCCGAGATCGGCCGCAGGCTCGGTATCTCAGTCATCACCGCCGGAGCCGAGCCCTTCGATCTCGCCGCGACGGAAGGCGAGCTGCCTGGAGAGGCCGAGGGGATTTTCCTGATCGGCTTTACTTCGGGCACCACCGCCGAGCCGAAAGCCTATTATCGCTCGCGCGAGCAGTGGCGCCGGAGCCTCGATCGTGGCCGCATGGTTTTCGAACTCGAAGGCGCGCCGTCCACAATGTGCCCCGGCGCCTTGGCGCATGGCCTCGCGCTTTACGCCATGGTCGAAGCCTTGGATGCCGGCGGCACCTTCCATTCAGTGAGGAAATGGGATGCCGCTGCCGTTGCGCGCATTCTCTCTGCCGAAGCGATCGAACGGCTGGTCGCCGTGCCCACCCATATAGCGGGCATTGCGAGAGCCTGGGCTGGCGAACAGCCTCTGACCTCCCTGCGCGACGTTCTGACTGCCGGCGCGAAACTGGACGTGAACGGCGTCGAAGCCATGCGTCGCCTTTTCCCGAAGGCGCGCATCCGCGAATATTACGGCGCATCCGAGATTGGTTTCATGACCGTCTCCACCCTTGTCGGCGGCGCGGTCGATTTTCCGATCGACCGCGTGGGCCAGGCCTATCCCGGCGTCGAGATTTCCATTCGCGACCCTGATGAAAACGACGTCGGCACCGATGTGCCGGGCACCATCTTCGTCAGGAGCGACCTGATCGCCGACGGCTATCTCTGGGGCGACGACGGTCAGGCGTTCCGGGTCACACCGGTTGGCGCCACCGTCGGCGATCTCGGTGAAATCGACGCCAATGGCATGCTGCGGGTGATCGGCCGGGCAGGCGGCATGATGATTTCAGGCGGCAACAACGTCTATCCCGCCGAAGTCGAGAGCGCGCTGAAAACCTGCCCCGGCGTCGAAGAAGCCGTCGTCTTCGGCCTGCCGGATGACTATTACGGCCAACGGATCGTCGCCGTCGTCTCCGGCGAGGCGATCGATGCGAAAATGCTGGCCGAGGATTGCGCCAGCAAGCTTGCCAGGTTCAAGATCCCCAGGCAATTCTACCATATCGCCTCCTGGCCGATGACGAGCAGCGGGAAGATTTCCAGGGGCCAGGTGGAAGCAGCGGTCATTTCGGGAGACGGCCTTGTCCTACGCCTATCAGCCTGACGAGGATTGGCAGCCGGTCGTGGTTGCCGCCTACCGCACGCCGATCGGCCGGGCCTTCGGTTCGCTTGCGACGGTCGCCGCCGAAGACCTGCTTGCGGCGATCATCCGCCGGATCGTTGCCGAAACCGGCATCGCGCCGGACGATATAGACGACATGCTGGTCGGCAATGCCGCCGGCGGCGGCGGCAATATCGGCCGGCTGGCCGCCCTCACCGCCGGCCTGCCGTTGTCCGTTCCCGGTGTCGCCGTCGACCGGCAATGCGGCTCGGGCCTGGAAGCGATCATCATGGCCGCCCGCCTGATCCAGGCGAAAGCCGGCGCCTGTTTTCTCGCCGGCGGCGTTGAGAGCGTCAGCACCGCGCCGTGGCGCGTCGAACGGCCGAAAGCCAATGGGGCGCTGCCGCGCTTTTATGGCCGCGCCCGCTTTTCCCCCGAAACGGTCGGCGACCCCGAGATGGGCATTGCCGCTGAAAACGTCGCCCGCCAATTCGCAATCGCACGCCAGAGGCAGGACGAATTCGCGCTCCGCAGCCACTGGCTCGCTGTCGCGGCCGCCGAGGCAGGCCTCTTTCAGCCGGAGATCGTCGACATCTCCACCACCCACGGACTGGTGGAACGCGACGAATGCCTGCGCCCCTCCACATCGCTTGAGGCGCTCGCAAATCTCCGGCCGGTCTTTCTCCGCGACGGTTCGGTGACAGCAGGCAATGCCTGCCCGCTGAATGACGGCGCCTGCCTGGTGCTGGTCATGAGCCGTGGAATGGCCAAAAGCCTCGGCATCGGCAAGGGCCTCGCCCTCATCGACAGTGCTGCGGCCGGCGTCGATCCCAATCTGCTCGGCATCGGCCCCGTCGCCTCGACCAAAAAGCTGCTGCGGCGTCAGCCCGGGCTCTCGCTCGCCAGCATCGATGCCATCGAATTCAACGAGGCCTTCGCCGCCCAGGTTCTGGCATCGCTGGATCAGCTCGACATCCCTGCCGACACGGTCAACAGGGAGGGCGGCGCCATTGCTTTGGGCCACCCCTTCGGCGCATCCGGCGCGATCCTGGTTACGAGACTGTACAGTCAGTTGGTCCGCGCCGGCGTTCCCGGCGCCACCGGCCTCGCCATGATCGGCATCGGCGGCGGCATCGGACTGACGGCACTGTTCGAGTCTGTCGCGCTTTCCTGAGAAGGACCGCCTGCATCGGCTGGCAGTAAAAGACGGAGAGAGGGATGGGCGACGTTAGCCCCACCCTCCGTCCTGCTCGGCCTTGAGCCGAGCATCCACACCGCATCCACCGGCAGCCGTGGCATGGGTCCTCGGCGCAAGGCCTGGGATGACGGAGAGTGGGGTTGGCTTCTCGCCAAACTCCGCCGGAACCATCCAGCCGCCCCACCTCCGTCCCTTGCAACACCTGACGACGCAGGTCTCCTTCCATCCCGGCCGAACGGCCCGATCCTAGGGCGAGCCGCCCTACTGCCTTGGCATAGGACGACAGCGACCGAGGGAGAATGGTTCGGCCTGACGATCCGGCGCATTCTCCCGTCCATCGGCTGCGGCCGGCCGCGCCGGAAATTTCGCGTGGCGTCCCCATACCGATGAAGTCGCCTGCCTCGCCGAGGCGGCGATTTCGGCAGCCATCTCAGGTCAACAGAGGAAATCCTCGCTAGGACAAGGAGACTACCCATGAAGATCGTCATTATCGGCGGCACCGGGCTTATCGGCTCGAAGACCGTGGAAAGATTGCGCAGCAAGGGGCACGAGGTGCTGGCGGCATCGCCGAATTCGGGCGTCGACACGATCACCGGCAAGGGGCTCGCGGAAGCGCTGGCCGGCGCCGAGGTGGTGCTCGATCTTGCCAACTCGCCCTCCTTCGAGGACAAGGCCGTCCTGGAATTCTTCCAGACATCGGGCCGCAATCTGCTGAAGGCAGCAGCCGCCGCCGGCGTGAAGCATCATATCGCCCTGTCCATCGTCGGCATGGAGCGGCTGCAGGGCAGCGGCTATATGCGCGCCAAGATGGCCCAGGAACAGCTGATCAAGGCTTCCGGCATCCCCTACACCATCGTCCATTCCACACAATTCCACGAATTCATGGCCGGTATCGCCCAGTCGGGCACATCAGGCCAGATGGTTCATCTGTCGCCGGCCTATGTGCAGCCGATCGCATCGGACGATGTCGCCGACGTCATGGCCGAGGTGGCGCTGGGCGCGCCCGTCAACGGCACGATCGAGATCGGCGGACCGGAGAAAATTCGCCTCACCGATATCGTGACGCGCCTGCTGAAAGCGACGAACGATCCGCGCCAGGTGATTACCGATCCTCACGCCCGTTACTTCGGCGTCGAGCTCGAGGATAATTCGCTGGTAACCGGCGCCAAGGCGCGGCTCGGCCGCATTCGCTTCGACGATTGGCTCAGCCGGCAGCCACAGCAGAAGAAGAGCGCCTGACGGCCGGGGCCGCTCTTCGCGGCCCTTGCCGCAACCGTTTCCATCAACGCAAGGAGACCAGACATGTTAGGAAAAATGATCTCGGCAGGGGCATTCGCCGTTGCCATTGTCACCGGCACCGCCGCGCATGCCGCAGGCGACAAGGCGAAGGTAACCCTCGTCTACGACCACGCGCTTCCCAACGTTCCCGGCAAGAGCATCAAGGCCGTGCTCGTCGAATATAGGCCCGGCGGCACATCGCCAGGCCACACCCACCCGAAATCCGCCTTCATCTATGCCACCGTTCTGGAGGGCTCGATAAAAAGCCAGGTCAATGACGGCCCGGTGAAGATTTACAAGGCCGGCGAAAGCTTTCCCGAATTCCCCGGCGATCACCACAGCGTCAGCGCCAACGGCAGCAAGACCGCGCCCGCGAAACTGCTTGCGGTCTTCGTGGTGAACTCGGACGAGACGGAACTGACGACCGACGACAAGTAAGCTGCCCTCGATGCCCGGCCCCGCCGGGCATCGTTCCTTGCTCTCGGTCAAGCAGATTGCAGCGCCATCTCCAGGTCGGCGATCAGATCGTCCGGATGTTCGATGCCGATCGACAGGCGGATGGTCGATTCCAGCACGCCGATGCGCTGGCGGACATCGGCCGGCACGCCGGAATGCGTCATGGTCGCCGGGTGGCTCGCCAGCGATTCCGTTCCCCCGAGACTGACCGCAAGCTTGAACACCTGCAGCGCGTTCAGGAATTTGAAGGAGGCCGGCTGGCCGCCGCGAATGTCGAAGGAAAAGGTGGAACCGGCGCCGGTGCATTGCGCGGCGAAGGTCCGGCCAGCCGGTGAATCCGGATTGTGGTAAGGCAGGTAGTGAACCTTCTCGACCTTCGGGTGATCGCGCAGAAAATCGGCGACGGCGCGCGCATTGCTGTTTGCCCGCTCCATGCGCAGCTGCAGCGTTTCCAGCGAGCGGCCGAGCATCCAGCAGGAATGCGGATCGAGCTGGGTGCCGATCGCGCCGCGCAACGCCTTGACCTGCTTGATGACTGCCTTGCGGCCGAGAACGGCGCCGGCGATCAGGTCGGAATGGCCGCCGACATATTTGGTCAGCGAATAGAGCGAGATATCGGCGCCGTGTTCGATCGGCCGCTGGAAAACCGGGCCGAGCAGGGTGTTGTCGCAGACGATGATCGGCACATGCCCCTGCTTTGCGCCGATCGCGTCGGCGACGCGCCGGATCATCGCGACATCGACCAGGCTGTTGGTCGGATTGGCCGGCGTTTCGATCAGGATGACGGAAACGCGGCCCTTGGCCATCGCCTCCTCAGCCGCCTTCTGCACCGATCCCTCGCTGACGCCATCGGCAAAGCCGACCGCGGCGACGCCGAAATTGAGGAAGGTCTTTGCCAGCAGGGTTTCCGTGCCGCCATAAAGCGGCTGCGAATGCAGGATTGCATCGCCCGGCCGGACGAAGGCGAACAAGGTCGTGGCGATCGCCGACATGCCGGAGGAAAACAGCGCGCCGCTTTCCGTCCGCTCGTAGACGGCAAGCCTGTCCTCGACGATCTCGCTATTGGGATGGTTGAAGCGCGAATAGACGAGACCGGCGCCTTTGCCCGCCGGCGGCTCGCGGCGGCCCGAGACGTAATCGAAGAAGTCGCGGCCATCCTCGGCCGAATTGAAGACGAAGGTGGAGGTGAGGAATACCGGCGGCTTGACCGCCCCTTCCGAGAGTTCGGGATCGTAGCCGTAGTTCAGCATCTGCGTTTCGGGATGCAGTGCATGATTGCCGATATGGGTTTTGGAAGGATGCGGGGCCGTCATGATCGTCTCCTCTGTCGGGATTGCCCAAGAACAAATTACATCAAAACCGCGTCTGAGGCGCAGTCATCGATGATGCTCCTCAACGATCAGTTGATGGCCTCGCCCAAAGTGTCTGCAACATAGGCGCCGCGCGCGCCCATCGGCAGCGGCGGGCCCGTCGTCGTGTCTCTCGCGGTCTGATGCTCCAGTTCGGCGTTGAGTTCTGCGCCGATGACGAGAATGACGACGGAAAGCCAGATCCAGATGAGGAAGCCGATCAGCGCACCGAGCGTGCCGTAGGTCGCGTTATAATTGGCGAAATGATCGAGATAGAAGGAGAAGCCGAGCGACATCGCCGCCCAGGCAACCGTCGTCAGAGCCGCCCCCCACGTCATCCACCGAAGCTTGGCAGGCTCCCGGCTGGGGCCGAAGCGGTAGACCGAGGTCACCGCCACCGCCACAACAAGCAGAAGCAGCGGCCACCGCAGGAGAAGCGCCATGTGCTCCTTGAACTGATCGAGCCAGAGATAGGAAAGCACGACCGGCATGACGCCGACAAGCACCACCATGACCACCGTCAGAAGCATTGCGCTCAAGGTGAAGCAGAGGCCGACGAGGTTCAGACGGATAAGACCGCGCTTTTCATTCTCCTCATAGGCCACATTCATCGCATCGAAGATCGCCAGCGTGCCGCTATGCGTGCTCCACAGCGCAATGCCGAGACCGACGAAAAAGGTGATGCCGAGCGCACTGTCGCGCTTGCTGACGAGCTCCTTGATCTGATCGGCCAGAAGGTCGAAGGCCCCCGGCGGCAACAGACCGGCCAGTTCGCGTAGATGCTCCGATATGGTGACCGGATCGGCGACCAGCCCGTAAAGAGACACCAGAGCCGCCATGGCGGGAAACAGCGCCAGCAGCAGATAGAAGGTCACACCCGCGGCAATGAGTGTCACCCGGTCGTTCAGGACTTCACGGTAAACCCGCCAGAACACATCGCGAAGACCGCTGAGCGGAATAGCCTCGGGCGTGGCGGCGCTGCGGCCATGATCGTCCACCGCGCGGCCGGGCTCCGCCGACGGAGCCGGCGCACCACCCTGCTTTGCCTGCAACAACACAAACGCCCCGATCGCCGCTGCCATCATCGCAGCGGCGATGGACAACCTCTTGAGCGGGAGCGCATCTGCCATTACCCTAATCCTCTGATTTGCTGCGTGGATAACGCCGCGTGCCGCAAAAGGATGCAAGCCGTTGCTTTCTTGTGGAGATTCGAAGCGCAGGGGAGGGGAGGCCGCGGCAACAAGGGCCGTTTAGGGCAGAAACCCATTATCATAATATACTGATTTTACTCAATAAGTTATTCGATACGGAAATGAAACAGGAGTTTAGTTTCATCACTGCGGTTTAGACTATATCTGCACCCGGCCGCCGTCGCCGCGATTTAGGGGCCCCTGGAACGGGAAATTCGCCGCCACGCATCTTGGAAAGCGCGGCTTGGACCCGAATTCCGTCCACCGCCATCAGCTCGAACGTTGGATATCAAACGCGATAAACGATGCCTCCCCTCATCAATAGCGCCGCCGAACATAACCGGCAACAGCCGCTCGCGTTGCTCACGGCAAACATCGCCCCTAGGGTCGAAAATGCCGCCCCCCCGAGAAGCCACATCCGAAGGCGCCCCGCAGGAGCCTGGAAGCACGAGGCGGAAGCGCGCCGACGCCGAACGAATACAAGGAGCAACGCTGGAACGCGCCCTTCGAGGCTCCAGCCTTCGGCTTCCGTGCCTCCAGGGTGAGGTCCGTTGGAGGATGCCGCGCCCACCGCCCCCCCCAGAAGCCTCACCCTGAAGTTCCCCGCAGGGCCTCGAAGGACGAGACAGGTGCGCCCTGCCCAGTCCACGCGAGGGCTTCTCCTGATCCCCACAAAGAACGGCGCCGGCGCTTAGGCCGATCCGATCGAGCTTTAGACACGCAGCCATGAGCTATTCGGCATTGGCGGCCGCGGGCCTCCTGCGCGCCCGGACAATCTCGCCGACATCGTTGTCATATCGCTCATCGGGGAAGTTTATGGTCCAGATGAGGCGACGCAACGATTCCGGAGCGATGTTTCGATAACCAAGTTTCTCCAGCCGGAGCAGAAGCAGCAAATGGTCGGTAACGACTATCAGCCGGGCGTAAGCGCTAAGCTGATGCAACGCAGGGCGCATGGCAGCATAGGAGTTGAAGCCGAATGACGCGGCGATTGCCTCATCGCAGTGCGACGATTTGATGTAAGGATATTGGCCACGCAGAGCGTGCTTTAAGGCGACGACGTTCGAAGGCGAGAACCTGATGGATGGGTTTAACATAGGACGATCCAGTGCTCTGGTCGAAGTCTGCCGATTACACTTCGACCTTGGGGAACACGGTCGTCGAGAGGTCTCACACGCCCTTCAACCCGGCAGCAGGTTTGGATAGGCCTCCAGACTCATATGGTAACCGTCAAATACCCCACCATCAAGGCATAGGCTCATCTTGAGGCCAACGGGATAGTTGGCGCGACTCGAAACCCGAAATCGCATACCTGAACGGCTGCCCGCAACATCCGTTGTCCGCGGCGCTCAGATGAATGCTGGAAGTAACGCGGGAGCGTGTCCTTCGACGATAAGGCCTTCGCCTTCCGCATCTCAAGGACGAGGACCGTGGGGGGGCGCCACGCGGCTTTCGCCTCGGTTGGCGTCGTTGGCCGCCGATGACCCTCCGAGTAGCAAGTGCCGATATCCCCGGGGACCTCATCCCGAGGCGTCCCGAAGGGGCCTCCAAGGGCGATGCGGGGGCGCCGGCTCCTGGTGAATTGCAAGGAGCAGCGTTGCGGCGTGCCCTTCGAGGCTCCAGCCTTCGGCTTCCGCGCTTCAGGATCAGGCCCGTCGAAGGGGTGCATCGAATGGCTTCCGCCTCGGTTGCCTTCGTTGGTGCACCGATGATCTTCCGGGCGGCAAGCGCCGATACCCAAGGGAGCCTCATCCCGATGCGCCCCGAAGGGACCTCGAAGGACAAGGCGGGCGCGCTGCAAATGGAGCAAAGAAAGGAGCAGCGCTGGAGCACGCCCTTCGAGGCTCCGACCTTCGGCCTACGCACCTCAGGATATGGACCCTCAGAGGATGCCGCGCCGCCACCCGACCCGGCGAACTCAGGATGACGCCCCCTTAAATGATACCGCACCGCCACGCCAGAGAAGCCTTATCCTAAGGCGCCCCGCAGGCCTCTAAGGACGAGGCGGGCGCACCGACGCTCAGATGAAAATGCAAAGGGCAGCGCTGGAGTATACCATTCGAGACTCCGGCCTTCGGCCGGCGCGCTCCAGAATGATAGAAGATGCCGCACAGCGCTAGAAGCAAGCGAGGATCCGACATGCAAAGGTGGCCGCGAGAACCCGGAATTAATTGCCGTTGTCCGCGGACAACAGAGGCCAACTCCAGAGCGACAGCGCAAGTTGTCCGCGGACAACGCAATGCAGACCCCGCGAGCACCCATCGGACGCCGCAATCATTTCCGACCTTCGTCCGACGTCACTCGCCATGCCGCCCAACCGTCAAGCTTGAATTTGCCGCTTTGCAGCACTACCTCGTGTTGGACCGAGCGCTCACCCCTCCGAGCCGCTTCGGTTCGACGGACAGCATCCCTCCTCCCGGGCTGTCAGTCACTATCGAAGCCCGGCGCCCTCTCCCGCGCCGGGCTTTCGTTATCTCGCCAAACCGCCGTCGTCGCCGACGAGGATGTCCGCACATTTGCCCACTGCCGGAATCTTTCAGGGATCGTCGTAGCAGAGCGCCCATTGATCGCCGATATACCAGCAGCGTCCGATCCGCGGCTCGGTCTTCCAGAGCAGGCTTTTGATGAACTCGATGCCCCCCGCTTGAAGGCAACCGTCAGCGCCTCGATCTCGCTGTCGTCGATCGTCAATCCACCATCGGCACAGACGAAATAGGCTGTACTGATCCAGCGCGCCGCAAGTCCACTGGCGCCGCGCTCGATTCGAAGTGCTGCGCCATGCGATGCATGACGGCCGCCACTCGACGGCCGCCCCTGGCGCGGCACGCCAAGCGGCAACACCAGGCGTCCACCGGGCCGCAGCCTTTCGATCCAGGGCGCCGCCGGACGTCCGACGGCGAAATTGACGTAGACCGCATCCATCTCTTGCCGCGGCCATTGATTTCCGTCGGCAGCGATGACGCTGACATTGGGCCGATCGGCGAGCGCTGTTTGAGCGTGACCAGCCAGATCTCGATCCATCTCGACGGCATGGACATGACCCGCAGCACCCACCAACTCCGCCAGAATAGCGCTATAATAACCGGTGCCGGCTCCGATATGGGCGATGCGATCGCCGATCTGGACGTCCAGTTCGTCCAGCAGCCGCGCATGCAGCGAAGGGCTGCCATTGTTGTCCCCTTGTCAGGTTGCAAGGCGAACAACGCATCCTGATAGGCCAGAACCAAATCGGAGGAAAGCAGCGGGCGATATCCGCCACCCAGATTGGCGACCTGCCATGGCGGCGCACCGAGGAATTTTTCGCGCGGCACTACAGCAAAGGCGGCCTCGATCCGCGGGTTCGTCGTTCCGGCGGCTGCCGCCACCTGATGGGCGTAGGCCCGACGGACCACCGCAAGTTCGTCGGCCGTGAACATCGCAATGGGCATGGCTCATCTCCGGCTTGTGTTTGAGATCTGTTCCGTTTTACGTCTGCGTCTTAAGATCTCACGATCGACGGCCGACAGCCTTCTCAAGACCCCGGGCAGCCATGACGGAAGTTAATTGTCGGTTTTCTTCCTTTGTGGAAAACTACGCTTTTACGTCAGAGGCTTACTCTAGCCGCTTTACAAAACTCCATTGATCGCAGCTGAGCCGGGCGCGTTGGATGGCCTGGTATGTCTGTCACCCGCCACGTCCCCCTGGTGCCAACGTTGAAAAGGATTGAGTTTTTCATCGGGCCATGCCATATGCCCGGACACTCCGTATTGCCGCGGCTGCTGAACCCAGGCAACTCACGGAGAACAACATGAACGCGCCATCATCCATCTGCCGCACCAGCAACATTGCTGGGCATGTCATCAGGTCGGTCGTTGCACACGACGAACCGGAGCCGAGTTTTTTACATTCACTTGCGGACCTTGCAAGGGCTCTGCCATCGCCGGAGGCGTTGACTCAAAAGAGGGCATCGCTTCGTGCCGTCGTCACGACCCCCGACTTTCATCCCGGCAAACCCGTCCCCGTCGGTGTCGTTGCGGACCTTGAAGGTGCGGTTCTCCCGCACATGATCGGCTCGGACATCGGATGCGGGATGCGCATGGTGGTCCTCGAAGACGTTACGGCCGATCAATTATCGACACCACTTCTCGACCATCATCTTCGTCATCTCTTCTTTCAAGGTGGGCGTGATATCGCCCTAACGGGATCGGACCGGCACGCAATTCTGCGCGAGGGTCTACCTGGGCTCCTTGATAACCTACAACGGGCGAGTACTGGCCTGCTGTCCAAACTTGACCTTTCGCGGGCATGGGTCGATCTCGAGCGACATTCGGACAACGGGGTTTTCTCATGTGAAGACATCGATCCTGACTTCGCAGACTATGCGCAGATCGATGACGACCACCGCCGCGATGCTATCCTCGGCACGATCGGTGGTGGGAACCACTTCGTGGAACTCGGTTATGTCGATCACGTTGCGGATGGCGCATTTGCCCGAGCCGCCGGACTGAAGTCCGGCTCAGTCGTCCTTGTCGTCCACTCCGGCTCTCTCGACTTTGGACAGCGAGTGGGCACGGCAACAAAAGAGAGAGCGAGGATTGCTTCAAGATCTGGCGAGGATTGGCGGGTGCTCTCTATGGAGATGCAGCCGCACCTCTACAGACGATACTTGGATGGCCATGCGAATGCGGTGAATGCCGCCTTCGCCAACCGCTTCTTTATCGAACTGGCGGCGGTGGAGGCCGTAGCGCGCGCTTTGGGACGAGAAGTCGACCATCGTCTCGTCTATGACGCCCCACACAACACTGTTTGGCAAAACGGAAATATCGTACGCCATAGAAAGGGTGCGTGCCCAGCTAGGGGCGTCGGTGTCATGGCCTCAGTCCATATGAATGGCTCGGCGAACCGGTCATCCTTCCCGGCTCAATGGGCGACGGCGCATGGCTACTTGCTGGATGCGGCTCGAGCAGCTTTCTGGAGTCGGCCGCTCATGGAGCGGGACGCAAGCTGTCGAGGCAGGAAGCGCGCTCGAAAACGAATATCGACGGGGGACTGCGTGTAGTCGGTCCCGTTGACCCCCGAAGCCCGACTTTGCGGGGCCGGCAGGACGTTGTGGCCGAGATCCAGGCTCGCCTCAAGGAAGAAGCGCCGGCGGCATACAAACCAATCGACAGCGTTGTGGCGCCGATGGTCGAAGCGGACATGATAAAAAAAATTGCGAGGATCAGACCACTAATCACGGTAAAGGGATGATGCACATGGCAATGGCCAGAGACTTTCAGGCCTTAAGCAGGCCGCGTCGCCAACCAATCAGGCGCGCGGCGTCGTGCCACCCATGGCGTTTACGCTGTACCGCTTCGTGATCCTGTCGACGGGCATCCCGTCCTGAAGGGGAACCTGGGCCACCCTGTCATAGGTCTCAAAGCCCATCTTGGCGTAATAGCCAAGGCCGCTGATATTGTCGGCGCGGATGGTCGCATTGATGAATTCGAGTCCGAACGCTTCCGCTGCCGCAAGGGTCGCGGGAAAAAGCGCGCTGCCGACGGGCAAAGGTTGCAATGTCGGCGACGCCTTTCGGTGGATCGCCGTATAAGCTCAGCGATTGAAAACCGACCAGCGACTGATTGTGCTCGGCTACATGGCAGGCAAGCGGAAACTCGCCATCGATGAACCAGTCGGCGAATTCGGCAGCCGAAAGCGGGGTCTCGAGCGCTGTCGTTCCGCCGGCCCGGATAATCTCGTTCAGGAGAGCGCTCAGTTCCTCGGCGTCGGAGGAGACGGCTTTTCGGATGTGCATGTCTTGGCTACCTCGTTATCCCGACAACCTATCGGCGAGATTTTGAGATGAAAAGTCACCATTTGTCTGCCGAAATGACGCATCATCCAGCCCATCCGACAGCGATTTTCGCAGCCCCGATTGCGCGTAAACTGTCTTCAGGCGTTCAAACGCTGCTGCGTCTGCCGGTCGAAGAAATGAACCTTGGAGGTCTCGAAGGAAAGCTTCACCGGCTGTTCCGGGGCGAGTTCGACACGTTCGCGCACCACCCATGTCAGCTCGCGGCCATCGACTTCCACGGCGACATGGGTTTCCGATCCCGTCGGTTCGACCACCTTGACCACGGCATCGACCCCGTTCTCGCCGCCGAAGGCGATGTCTTCGGGGCGGATGCCGAGCGTCAGCGGCCGGTTGGCGGAATTGGCCGGCGCCCGCGAGAGCGCCACGCGCGACCCGCTGGAGAGCGCCAATGCCGGCTTTCCCGCCTCATCGATCGTCCCTTCGAGAAAGTTCATTGCGGGGGAGCCGAGGAAACCGGCGACGAAGATGTTGCGCGGCCTGTCGTAGAGTTCGAGCGGACTGCCGATCTGCTCGACGCGGCCGCCATGCAGCACGACGATCTTGTCGGCCATGGTCATGGCTTCGATCTGGTCATGAGTGACGTAGACGATGGTGGTCTTCAGCCGCTGGTGCAGCGCCTTGATCTCGGCGCGCATCTTCACCCGCAGTTTCGCATCGAGATTGGAAAGCGGCTCATCGAAGAGGAAGACTTTGGGATCGCGAACGATGGCGCGGCCCATGGCGACGCGCTGGCGCTGCCCGCCGGAAAGCTGGGCCGGCTTGCGGTGGAGAAGCGGCTGCAGGCCGAGAATGGCGGCGGCCTCGCCGACCTTCTTCTCGATCTCCGGCCGCTTGGCGCCGGCAAGTTCCAGCGCGAAGCCCATATTCTGGGAGACGGTCATCTGCGGGTACAGCGCGTAGTTCTGGAAGACCATCGCGATATCGCGATCCTTCGGCTGCAGATTGTTCACCACCCGGCCGTCGATGCTGATCTGGCCGCCGGTGATATCCTCGAGCCCGGCGATCATCCGCAGCAAGGTCGACTTGCCGCAACCGGATGGGCCCACGAGAATGGTGAATTCGCCATCGGCGATCTCGACGTCGACACCGTGGATGATATCGACCGGGCCGAAGGATTTCTTGACGTTTCTGATGCTCAAGCCAGACATGTAGGACCTATCCTCTATCGCTTCCTGCGCACGCGCAGCGCCTGGAACGGCTTGCGCGGGATTTTGACGCCGAAGGAGGCGTCCGGCTTGCCGCCGCGCACGACCGAGCCATGACGGGTCGGATGCGGAACGGGTGCCGCCACCTTCTCGGCCGGCGTGATCGTCATCTCCCAGGTGTCGATGATATCGACATCGTAATCGTCGCCATCTACCGGCAGGCCGGTGGACCAGACGACCGGCTGATGCTCGCCGAAATAGATCAGCCGGAAATCGCCGTCGCCGTCACGCGCGCCCGACACGCGCGACCAAGGCCATTCGCCGATGATGCCGAGCGGCTCAAGTCCATGTTTGACGTCGGCTTCCAGGAGATCGCGAAGGAAGCCGATGCGCTTCCAGGCCTCGCCCCGCAGTTCGCCGCCCTTGGCCCACCAGATCAGATCTTCGGGATGGGAATAGGTCTCGCCATGGCCGGCATAGCCGCCGCGCGCCATGGTGATCCAGAAGCGATGCACGAGTTCTCCCGCATGAAGATTGCCCCAGGACTGCAGGATGTCGCCCTCATATTCCGGCTCGTCATTGACGACAGGCTTGCCATAGGCATCGCGCCATTCCTGGGTCCGCTTGACGTCGGGGTTCTGAATGCAGGTGTGGGTGACCCACGGCTTGCGATGATCGAAATTCGCGGTCACGTCGCCATTATGAATGGAGCGCAGGTGCTGGTAGGGATCGTTTTCCTCCAGAATGTGGAAGTAGCGATCCCACTGCGCCATGGGCTTGGTGTCGATGAGGAAGTCATATTCGTTGGCGAGCGACCACCAGACGTTCCGGTAGGCAGAAAGACGGGCGGCCAGATATTCGACATAGCGGAAATCCTGCGCCGCCGACATGTCGGCATAACCCCAGCGGTCATAGGGATGGAAGATGATGATATCGGCTTCGATGCCGAGCTCGCAGAGAGCCGAGACCTGTTTTTCGAAATGCTGGAAGGCCGCGGGGTTGGGCCGGTCGAAATCCTGCCTGCCTTCCGCGCCGCTTTCGAAGCAGGCATGCAGCGGCTCGTTGACATTATAGGGATAGTCCTTCGGGAATACGCCCATACGCATCTTGTTGAAACGCGCGGTCTTCAGCGTCTCCAACGTCTGCTTCTGCATGTCGAGCGGCTGATGCGTCCAGGCGTAGCAGGTCGTTCCGAAGGAGAGGAACGGCGTGCCGTCGGCATACGCGAAGTGGAATTTGTTGCGCACGCGCACCGGGCCGTGATTGCCGGCCGAAGGTGCCACCGCGGTCAAAACGCCGGTCCTGCCGTCAAGCGCCGCGGTCTTGGAGCGCGTCTTGAACGACCACTCACCCTCGCTGTCGGGCATGAAACGGATGCGGTAGGTGCCGTTGCCGTCATAGAAGCCCGGCACGCGCACGTCGCGGCTCTTCTGGGTGAACACGGCATCGAATGCCACGTCGAGATAGGGATTTCCGGCCGCTGGCCCCTCGAAGGCGGCCTCGAACACACCCCATTTTTCGACTGTTGCATCGGACATTCTGTCTCTCCTCGTAGAAAGATTTCGCGATCAGCCCTTGACGGCGCCGGAGGTGAGGCCGGAGACGAAGTAGCGCTGGAACATGAGATAGACAATCGTCGCCGGCAGGACGGTCATGACGATCGCGGCGTTAAGCTGGCCGTAATTGCTGGAGAACTGCCCCTGGAACGACATCAGACCGAGCGGCAGCGTCCACATGTGCTGGTCCTGCAGCAGCACCAGCGCCATGGCGAATTCGTTCCAGGTAGAAACGAAATCGAGGATGAGCAGCGCGGCAAGCACGGGCAGGCAGACCGGCAGGAAGATCCGCCGGAAGATAGTGAAGTGGGTTGCGCCGTCGATCAGCGCGGCTTCCGACAACTCCTTGGGAATGCCCTTGAAGAAGCCATGCAGGATGAAGACCTGATAGGGAACGCCGAAGGCGATATAAGGAAGGATGACGCCGGGATAGGTGTCGATCAGACCGAAGGAATTGACCAGGGTGAAGAGCGGCGCCAGCATCACCTGGAAGGGGATCATCGTGCCGAAGACGACGATGAGCAGCAGCGCCTTGCTGATCTTCAGCTTGATCTTGGCAAGCGCATAGGCGGCCATCGCCGACAGAAACAGGCCGAGCGGCACCTTGATGACCGTGATGATGACGCTGTTGAAGAAGGAGTTGGCGAAATTGCCGCGGCTCCAGGCAGCGCTGTAATTGTCATAGGCGAGCTCGGTCGGCGGCATGAAGGCGCCGGTGCTCGTCACCGCCGCCGGCGTCTTCAGCGAGGTGAAGACGATGAACACAAACGGCGCGACCCAGACGAGGGCGACGATGACAAGCGTGATCCAGAGGCCGATCAGGATGGGATCACGCTTCATCGACGATGGCTGGACGTCGAGATGCACGGCGGCGGTTTCGCTCGGCACTGCTGTCACGATTCGACCTCCTCGTGCTTCTGGGTCCATCTCAAATAGGGAATGACGACGGCCATGGTGATCAACAGCAGCACGACGGAGATCGCCGCACCCCGACCGAAATCGAAGATCTGCATGGCCTGGGTGAAGGCCCAGAGCGCCAGCATCTGGGTGGACTGTGCAGGCCCGCCGCCGGTCAGGCCGTAGACGATATCGAAGGCCTTCAGCGACGAGATGACGGAGAGAACGAGAACAATGGTGATCGTCGGGCGCAATGCCGGCAGCGTTACATGTTTGAACACCGCCCAGCGGCCGGCGCCATCGATCCGCGCGGCCTCGACCAGCGTCTGCGAGACATTCTGCAGGCCGGCCAGGAACAGCACCATGGAGAAGCCGACCGTCTGCCAGAGATAGGCGACGAAGACGGAGTAAAGCGCGATATCCTTGTTTCCCAGCCAGTCCTTGATCCAGCCCTGCATGCCCCAGGAGGTCAGCAGCTGGGCGAACAGGCCGAAGAAGGGATCGTACATCCACTTCCACATGGTTGCGACGGCGATCGGGGCGATGATGACGGGCAGGTAGAAGATCGCCCGCAGCCCGTTGCGGCCGAAGATCTTCTGGTTGAGACTGAGCGCCAGCAACAGCCCGACCAGCGGCGGGAAGATCAGGCTCATCAGGGTCCAGATCACCGTGTTGCGGAAGGCAACCCAGAAGACAGGATCGCGGGTGAAGATCGCCGAATAATTGGCCATGCCCACGAACTGCCGGTTGGCATCCAGCCCGTTCCACTTCTGGAAGCTCAGGATGACGACATTGAGCATCGGGTAGAGCGCGAAGACCGCATAGATCGCCAGCGCCGGCACCAGCAGGATTGCGGCTTGCATACGCGGGTCATGTGTCGATTGTCGAAGTGACATGCTTTCCTCCTGGCGGGGCGCTTGCGCAGCTCACGAAAGAATGTGCCAGCCGATCAACGCGGAGGTCGATCGACCGGCGCTTGGGAGGAATCAGGTTCTGCTTGCGATGAAGGTTTGCAGCTGCTTGGCCGCCTCGGCCGGCTCTGTGTTGCCGGAGGCGACGTCGTTGATGACGCGGAAATATTCCGTCGTCACATCGAGCGGGAAGGCCTGGTCGCCGTTCATGTAGACCTTGCCGTATTTCTGGAAGATCCCCAGCCATTCCGCCTCAAGCGGCTTCTGGTTGGCGTATTGGACATTCTTATTGACAGAGGTCGAGCTCAGCTGGCCGAGCAGATCCTGCTGCACCTTGGTCGACAGGAAATAGTCGAGGAATTTCGCGGCTGTGTCGGGATTCTTGCTCTTGGTGCTGATGTAATTGTACTCGGCGAAACCATAGAGACGCTCGGTATTGGTCGGGAAGGGGAAGATGCCGTAATCGTCGAGATTGGCGCCCGAGCCGTTGAGCTGGCTGACCAGCCAGTCGCCTTCGAGCATCATCGCCGCGCGGCCTGCGGTGAAGAGGCTGTAGGACTGCTTGTTGTCGATGCCCATGAAGGGCTGCAGCGTATAGTCCTTCGTCCACTTGGCGAATTCCGCGAAAGCGTCCGTCGCGCAAGGCTCCTTGGTCCAATCCAGCGTCATCGCCTTCAACGCGTCGTGCTTTTCGGCGCCGCACTTGGTCTCGAGGATGACATCCATCAGGCGCATGACGTGCCAGTTGACCGTGCCGCCGAAGGTGAAGGCGGGGATGCCGGCGGCTTTCAGCTTGTCGGCCGCGGCCAGAAGTTCCTCATAGGTCTTCGGCTCTTCCTTGATGCCGGCCTGTTCGAAAAGCTTCTTGTTGTAATAGACGGCCTCGCCCTTGAAGGTGAAGGGAACACCGTGCTTGCCGCCGGGATAGAGGTCGGCAAAAGCCGCAGCCGAGGGCAGCAGTTCGTCGGTCCATTTATATTCGGTGTAATATTTGTCGAGCGGCAGGGAGAGGCCGGCCTTCACATATTCGCCGCCGAGGCCAAGGCCCGCCCAGCTGAAATAAATGTCTGGGCCCTTGTCTGAGCCGGCTGCGACGCGCAGCGCCGTCTTGTGCTCGTCGACGGCGCGCTGAACGATCTCGACATGCGTTCCCGGGTTCGCCGCTTCGAAATCCGTCGCGACCTTCTTCAGCGCGCCGTTGGCGGCGTTGTTGTCGAAGTTGAGCGTCCAGAGCGTGATGTCTTCGGCAAGAACTGGCGTCGCGGCGAAAGACGCCATGGCGATCGCGACGATGCTCGCAGTCTTCAATTTCGCGGATAGGGTCAGCATTACCGTCCTCCTCTTGATAAGCCGGCCCCTTGTCGCAGATGATCATTTACATGTCAACTGGTATGATGAGCTAACCATCACGATGCTGTGTGAATTTTGCGATGGAGGCTATGATGATAGCGGCCGATGCCGCGCCGGGGTCGATATGGCCGATCACCCGATCCCCGAGCCGTGATGCCCGCCCCCTGGCCGCCGTCATATCCCGGGTCGCTTCGCAGCCTTGGCGCGCTGCCCGCTCCGCTATGTCGAAGCATTCAGCAAGGGCCGCTCCCGACGCCCTGGCCTTGAGCGCCGCATCGGCCGCTGGCTTCCAGGCATCGACCATAGTCTTTTCGCCGGGCTCGGCCTTTCCGCGTTCCTGAATGCCCTGCGCCATCGCCGCGAAAACGCGCACGAACTCCTCGTCGCTCAGCTCCGGTCTGTCCTTGACGGCGGCTCCGGCCCGCATGAAAGCCGTCGCATAGAGCGGGCCCGATGACGCACCGACCGCATTCAAAAATGCCTTTGCCGCCGCGTTGAAGACGGCCGTCGGCGCAGTCTGCGCGGGGTCGAGTGCACCGACGGCTTTGGTCGCGGCCTCACAGCCGGCATCCATGGCAAGGCCATGATCTCCGTCGCCGATGGCGCCATCCAGCTCGCAGAGATGATCGCGCTGCGCCCCGATGTCCTCAGCGATTAAGGCAAAGAGGTGCTGCAGGTCTTTCGTCGCAATTGCCATGGTCACCTCGCAAACATGGCGCAATCGCAGGGATGATCGATCAGCCGCTGCAGCTCGTCGTCGAGATGCATGACGGTGATCGACGCGCCGGCCATTTCGAGCGAGGTGCAATAATTGCCGACGAGCGACGTATGAATGACAAGCCCAGCTTGATCGAGCCGCGCCTTGACCCGCCGCATCATGATGTAGAGCTCCATCATCGGCGTCGATCCTAGCGAGTTGACGAGCACGGCGACACGATCGCCCCGCTCGGCCTTCCTCTCACGGAAAATATTGTCCATCAGTTCGTCGGTCACCGCGTCGGCCGTCTTCAACGGCTCGCGGGCAACACCGGGTTCGCCGTGAATGCCCATGCCGATCTCCATCTCCTCCTCGCCGATCAGGAAGTTCGGCTTCAAAGTCTGCGGCAGCGAGCAGGGCGCAAGCGCCACGCCCATCGTATAGGTGCGCGCATTGGCGTGGCGCGCGACGCGCTCGACCTCGTCGAAGGAATAGAGAAGATCGCAGGCAGCACCGGCGGCCTTAAAGATGAAGACGTTGCCGGCAACGCCGCGCCGCTTCTCCCTCTGATCGGCAGGGGCGGAGGCGACATCGTCGGTGGTCAGCACGGTGCGCACCTCGATCTCGTCGAGCGCCAGCATTTCCGCCGCCATGTCGAAATTCATCACGTCGCCGGCGTAATTGCCGTACATGAAGAGCACGCCGGCGCCGCCGTCGACAGCTTTGGCGCAGGCGATGATCGGATCGGGCGGCGGCGAGGCGAAGACATTGCCGATCGCCGCGGCATCCGCCAGCCCCTTGCCGACATAACCGAGAAATGTCGGTTCGTGCCCGGATCCACCGCCGATCACCAGCGCGACCTTGCCCTTGCGTGGCCCGTTTCTGGCAATGATCGCACGCGGCATATCCTCCACCGCATAGAGATGCCGGGGATGGACCGCGAGCACGCCTTGCAGCATTTCATCGACGGCATCTGCGCCTGCATTGATAAGCTTTTTCGTCTTCACGCCGATCCTCCCAGAACGAGCTCCGACTGCATAGATGCGGCTGGCGCGCGGGACGTCAATCCGCGAGTGGCAAGACCGCAGTGGCGAATGGTGCGAGCCGCACCTCTTTGCCCAATGCGTCGCCGTCGACCCGTCGCTCTTCGCCGGTCAGATTGACCACGTAGATCTTGGCGCCGCCAGCATCCCGCGCCACGAAAGACAACACCTGGGAGGGCGAAGACGAAACGCATTCCTGCCAGGACGCGCCGGCGAGTGCCGACAAAGTCTGCACGGTATTGAAGAGCGGCCGCCGCCCGCCTCGTTCGGTCGGTTCATCAGGGCCGGCAATCAGGCCGAACGGGCCGGTCAGTGCCGAAAGCGTCAGGCCTTCGAGACCGGCATCCAGCACCCGGATCGCGTAGCCGAGCGCAAAGGCCTCGGCGAAACGCCCGTTATGACGCGGGTCGCGATTGGCCATCGGAATGCGCCCGCCGGCCGGATTCTCCATGGTCCGGCTGCCATAAGGGTTCTGTCGCATGGGGATCGTCGACGGGCCGATGCGATAGGGCTTGTCGCCGTAGATTGCGCGGACGGATCGCGTGATGAAGGGCAGCGCTTCCAATGTCTGCATGACGCTGAGATCGTCGGCCGCATGCACGATCGGGTTGGTGCAATGGCTGACGAAGTCGATCTCGCCAGCCGGCACGCGTTTGCGGTTGAGCTCGGTGAAATAGCTCAGCATGCCGCCGCCGATGCGAATGCCCGGGAAGGCAGCGCGGGCCGCGGCATAGATCTCTTCGAGGGGAGGGCAGTCCGGCCATTTGCTGCCGGGCGGCGTCGACTGCCGATCGACGGAAGGTGAGATCAGGATTGTATCCGGCCGGAAGTCCGCGCTCCGCATCTGGCGGGCAATCTCGGCCGCCTCGCTTGCTGGCGACACCTTGCAGGCAAGCGCGATCTCCAGGGTCGTGCGGCCGCGATGAGCGGCGGTGATCGCGGCAAATTTCTGCAGCGCTTCGGCGCCATGTCCGGCGTCCGGATCGAAATGGAAGAGAAGCTCGCGAGGCGCGATCTCCGATAGGAGAGAGCGGGCCGAGAGCGTTGCATCGGCCTGCTCCGGCGTAACGACCACGCCGATATCGGGCATGGTGCCGGCCCGTGTTCCGAGTTCGAGCTTTATGACACCGCTCGACGTCGCGGCTGAAAGCGCTGCGGAGCGGCTGGTGTCCCTGATCGTGAGCGACGTCTTCTGCCGAACCGGTTGGTTGGCGGGAATTTTGTAGGGCCAGGGCAGGGCAAGCGGCCTGACATAGGTCTTGTAGGAGGCATCGGACCAGTTCCTCTGATCCTCCATTTCGAAGGTGTCGCCTTCCATCCGGCATTCCGCCGTCACCTCAGGCATGACCTCATGGGAAATGGCGCGTATATCCTTGAACGGCTGCCAGGGCTCGATGATATCGGGAAATCGTGTCTGGACGATCCGGCCGTCGACATGTTCAACCGTTGCCGATGAGCCGGCCACGCCGACGATCGGATGCAGGATGCAGAAGCCGCAGCGATTGGTCTCAAAGCCGGTGTCGCTCGTGGCTTCGGCCTCGAAATCGAGCCGGTCCGGATATCCCCGGATGCGGACGTCGATGACGAGCTTCGTTCCATCCGACCCCTCGCAACGCGCCCGATAAGCGATGCCGAAATGGTCGTCACCCTGCTCGATCCTGAGATCGGCGATGTCAGGACTGTAGGTGCCCCAGTCCCGGTCGCGGACGAGGTAGGAAATCGCCCGCAGCACCTCGATCCCCTGGTAGCGGATGGAGCGAAGGTTGCCATCGGCGAGATCGGCCGTCAGCTTTCCGGCCGTCAGGCGAACCAGCGGCGTTTCCACAGCATGGGTGCCGCAAAGCTGGAAGGCATCGGCCGTCATCGCAGCATCGCCCCGACATCGATCGTCTGCCCCCTGGAAGCACTGTCATAGGCGGCTTCGACGAGGGCGAAGGTCTTCAGATTGTCGGCGCCCGAGGTCGAATGCTCCGCGCCGCGCTTGAGCTGATCGACCCAATGCTGCTGGATCGCATAGACGCTCTCCTGGATATTGTGCCAGGGCCGCGAGGCCCAGGACAGCAGCTTCGGCGAAACATCCGTTATCGTAGTGCCCTTGGCGTTGGTGATTTCGAGGCCATACTCCTGCCTCAGGCGGATCGTGCCTTCGGCGCCGTCGAGCTCGATCAGGGTCTCCGGGAACGGCTCTTTGGAAAGCTTGGTGGCGTAGCTGACGTCGACGACCGAGGTGGCGCCGTTCTCGTGATCGAGCAAAATGGTCGCGACATCCTCGCCCTTGATGTTTGGATTGACCCGCCTGGTGCGGGCCGTGAGCGAGCTGACGTCGCCGAGGATATAGCGGGCGATATCGAGCGTATGGATGCCGAGATCTTCGATAATGAAGCGCTCGCCTTCGGCGAGATAGGGCTGGCCGGAGAAGACGTCGTAGCCCGAGCGGAAGGAAAAGCGGCCCCAGAAGGGCGTGCCGATGGCGCCGGTATCGAGCGCGGTGCGCAGCGCCTGGATCGGCGTCTGCCAGCGAAAATTCTCGTGCACCATCAGGGCGACGCCGGCCTCGCGACAGGCCTCGACCATCGCCTTCGCATCCGATAGCGTCTTGGCGAAGGGCTTCTGGCAGATGGCCGGCACCTTATTCCGAGCCGCCATTTCCACCAGCGCGCGATGGCTCTGGACGGTGGTGGCGATATCGACGAAATCGAAGCCGCCATCGGCAAACAAGGCCTCGGCATCGCTGTAGCGACGCTCGATGCCGAACTGGCCGCCGACGATGTCAAGCCGCTCCGGGTCGCGGTCGCAGATCGCGACGATCCTGGCGCCCTCGACATCGTTCCAGGCATGCATCTGGTTGATCGCAAAGAAGCCGCAGCCGATCAACGCACCTCTCAATTCGGTCATGTCAACCTGCCTTTGCCATCTGCATGAGGGTGACGCGCTGCTGCAGGCGGCGCTGCGCCTGGTCGACGACCACGGCGATGATGATGACGAGGCCCTTGATGACCATCTGCCAGAAGGAGGAGACGCCCATCATGACAAGCCCGTCGGAGAGAATGCCGATGACGAAGGCGCCGATGATCGTGCCGCCGATCGTGCCGCGGCCGCCCGACATCGAGGTGCCGCCGAGAACGGCTGCCGCGATCGCATTGAGCTCGAAGCTTTCGCCGGTGGCCGGATGGGCGGCCATCAGTTCCGAGGAGATGACGACGCCGACGATTGCTGCGCAAAGGCCGGAGAACATGTAGACGAAGATCTTCACGACATCGACGCGGATGCCGGACATGCGCGCCGCCCGTTCATTGCCGCCGACGGCGAAGATGTGGCGTCCGATCGGCGTCGAGCGGGCGACATAAGCGGCCGCCAGCGCCAGCACAATCAGGATCCAGATCGACACCGGCAGGCCGAGGATGCGGCCAGCGCCGAAGAAGTCGAAGCCGGTCGTGGCATATTCCGGCCGGCCGACGAGGTTGGGAAAGGTCTGGCCATCGGACGACAGCAGCGCCAGGCCACGAGCGACATACAGCGTGCCGAGCGTGGCGATGAACGGCGCGACGTTCAGCTTCGTGATCAACAGACCGTTGATGAGGCCGATGATAAGGCCGATCGACAGCGTGATCAGCACGATCTCGAAGAGGTTGAAATAGATGGTGTAGCCGATCGGCAGTTCGATGCCGTAGAGGATCAGCCCGCCGGCAACCATGCCGCACAGGCCGACGATCGAACCGACGGAGAGGTCGATACCACCAGTGATGATGACGAAGGTCATGCCCATCGCCAGGAAGGCGTTCAGCGCCACATGTTTCGACATCAGGATCATGTTCGCCGTCGAGGTGAAGTTCGGCGCGAAGATCGCAAAGAAGATGATGACGGCGAAAAGCGCGATGAAGGTTCTGAGCTTCATCAGCGTCAGAAGCGCGGAGCCGTTGGCGCCTTTCGGCGCAAGAGTGGTAGACGTAGCCGCCATCATGACGCGAGTTTCCCTTGATGTCCGTGTCCCTTGGCCGAAGCCGCGATGATCGCTTCCTCAGTCGCCTCGTCCCGGTCGAAGACAGCGACCAACTGGCCGTTGCTCAAGACCGCGATGCGATCGGATAGCGCCATGACCTCTTCGAGGTCGGAGGTCGAAAACAGAATGGCGAGCCCGTTTGCCGCCAGCCGCCGCATGGTGCGGAAGACGTCGGCCTTGGCGCCGACATCGATGCCGCGGCTCGGCTCGTCCATCAGCAGCACCTTCGGATTGGTCATCAGCGCCTTACCGATGACGACCTTCTGCTGGTTGCCGCCGGACATGGAGGTGACCTCGAAATCCGGGTTGGGCGCCTTGATCGAGAGATCGCGGATCGCCTCCTGAATGGCGTTTTTCTCCGCGCCGCTGTCGATATGGAAAAGCCGGGTGAAACGCGAAAGGCTTGCGAGCGTCAGATTGGAGGCAATGGAAAGCACCTGCACCAGTCCTTCCCGCTGCCGGTCTTCCGGGATGAGCGCAAGGCCGCGGCGGATGCGCCGCGTCGTGTCGCGTGCCCGCACTTCCTTGCCGTCGATGAAGATCTTGCCACTCGAATGCATATGGCGCCCGATCACGCATTCGAAGAATTCGCTGCGCCCGGCACCCATCAGGCCGTAAATGCCGAGGATTTCGCCTGCCTTGACCGACAGGGAAACATCGTTGACGGCAAGCCCGCCGGTCGGTCTGGGAAGGCTGATATTTTCGGCGCGGAACATCTCGCTGCCGATGGAATGGGTAACGGATTTCGCAAAATCCTTGGCATCCGAGCCAATCATCGAGCGCACTATCCAGCGTGTATCGATGTCGCGGACCATGGCATGCCCGGTGATCTGGCCGTCGCGCAGCACCGTGATGTAGTCGCCGATCCGCATCAGCTCTTCCAGCCGGTGCGAGATATAGACGATGGCCACACCCTGCGCCTTCAGCTCGGCGATCACCTTGAACAGGATCTCGACTTCGGCCGCCGACAGCGCGGAGGTCGGCTCGTCCATGATCAGGATGCGAGCATTAAGCGACATCGCCTTGGCGATCTCGACGAGCTGCTGCTGGCCGATCGGCAGATCCTCGACCATCGTATCGGCCTCGATGCCGGCATCGAGGCGCCGCAGAAATTCATTGGCTTTCTCGACCTGCGCCTTGTGATCGATGCCGAGCAGGCCGCGAGTGATCTCGCGCCTCGCGAAAATGTTTTCGGCGACCGACATGTTGGCGAAGAGATTGAGCTCCTGGAAGATCATGCCGATGCCGTTGGCCTGCGCGTCGGCCGGACTGTCGAAGGAGACAGGTTTGCCGTCCAGGATGATGCGGCCGAGCGTTGGGCGCTCGACGCCGGCGATGATCTTCATCAGCGTCGATTTGCCGGCGCCGTTCTCGCCGACCAGAACGTTCACTGCGCCGCAGCGCAGCTCCAGATTGGCGCGCTTAACGGCGACGATGCCGGAATAGACCTTCGACACGTCGTCGAGGCGCAGGATGATGTCGTCCTCTCGTGCCTCTGCCGCCGTCATGAGCCGACCTTCAGTTCCGAGGGTGTGACGAACGGAAGCTCCCCGCTTTTCGGCAACGGAAAGGCGCCGATCACCGTCACCGTCTTGCCGGTCAGACCATCGCGCGGAACGGCGGAGAGAAAAGCGGTATTGGCCTTCTCGTTGAACGCCTTGCCGAACTGCGCCCATTCGATCTGGTTCTTGAACTCGTTGAAATTGACAAATTCCAGCGTATCGCGCAGTGCGGTGCCGCGCAGCGCCGGCCCGATCTGCACCTTGGCATCGGCCTTGCCGTCGCCATCGGCGTCGACATCGAGCGTTGCCGCGCGCGAGGCCGTATCGGCTGCGACGACCGTGCCGGTGATCTTCACCGCATAGGTCCAGGGCGAACTGCTCTGCTTGCGCGGATTGCCGTATTTCTCGCCGGCAGCATCCGGATTGGAGGTGGCAAGTTGCATGACGTCCTTCAGCTCGCCGGCGCGCTTTTCGAAATAGGGCACGACCTCAGGCTGCCAGATCGCCTCGACCTTGGCATTCGGGTCGAAAGCGGTCTTGGCCGCTTCAGCCGCCTTCTCCTCCGCAGTCGGCGTCTTGATGATCTTGCAACCGGGCAAGGCCGCCGCCACGACGGCGGCAAACAGGGCGCCCTTCATTCTCAACATGCGGGTAAACCTCGACGTCTTGCAAAATGCATTGCGGAGGGCGCAACGCTGCACCCTCCGCAATTGGTGCTGATCAATTCGTCAGGGCGAAGGTCTCGAGCTTGCCCGAATTGTCGGCGTTGATGAGAACGCAATCCATCAACTGCTTCTCTTCCTTCGGCGTCGTCTTGTTTTTGATGTAGGCGTCGGCCTGTTCCACCGCCAACTGGGCCTGCGCATAGGCCGGCTGCAGCACGGTCGCTTTGATGCCGCCCGACTTGATCGAGTCGCGCACGTCATTGGAACCGTCAAAGCCGACGACGATCACGTCCTTGCGGCCGGCGGCCTGAAGGGCTGCGATCGCACCCATGGCCATGGTGTCGTTGCCTGAGATGACGCCCTTGATATCGGGATTGGCCTGGAGGATGGTTTCCATCTTCGAATAGGCTTCCGTCTGGCTCCAGTTAGCCGACTGCTTGGCGACGGACTTCAGCTCCGGATAATCGTCGATGACGTCGTGATAGCCCTGCGAGCGGATGCCGGCATTGGTGTCGGACTCCTTGCCTACCAGCTCGACGTAATTGCCCTTCTCGCCCATCAACTTGACGAATTCCTGCGCGCCCAGCTGCGCACCCTGGTAGTTGTTCGAGACGATCTGGGCGACCGCGACGCCGGTCGCGTTGATTTCGCGGTCGATCAGGAAGGAGGGGATGCCGGCATCCTTGGCCTTCTTGACGGCGGCGACGGAAGCGTCGGCGCCCGCATTGTCGAGGATGATCGCCTTGGCGCCCCGCCCGATCGCCGTATCGATCATTTCCGACTGCTTGTTGGCGTCGTCGTCATGGGTCATGACGAGGGTCTCGTAGCCGAGTTCCTTCGCCTTGGCTTCGGCGCCGACGGCTTCGGCCTTGAAGAAGGGGTTGTCATGCGCCGGCGTGATGATGGCGATGAGATCGGCCGCAAAGGCCGGCATGGCCGTTCCGAGCGCCATCGCGCTGGCAAAGGCTGCAAGTGTCAGTCTGCGCGTCAGTTTCATTTTTTCCTCCCGTTGTGAATGAAGCCCCGTCTCCGGAGCGGTTACTCCGTCTCCCCGGAGCGGTTAAGGGGGAGGGCATGCCTCCCCGGGCCGGTTCAGGTGATGCGCCGGATGCTTTCGGCGATCTCCTGCGGTTCGAAGACTTTCTTCCAGTCGTCGCGCATCAGCGCCGGAATGCCGAACTCGATTGCCTTGTTGCAGGCATCCGAGAACACGCCGTCGACCTCCTTGAAGATGACGGCGCCGAGCACGTTCATATGGCCGAGCAGAAAGTCGCGGGCGGCCTCCGCCGGCACGCCGCGCGCCACGCATTCGTCCATCGCCTGGCGCATGACGACGAGCAGCGAAGCGCAGACCGTTTCGGAAAGGCCGGGTTCGAGCATGGCGAGCTGATCGACCGTAACCCTGTGCGAGCGCATGACCGGCGCCCAGATGAGCTTGGCGATTTCCTCACCGAGCGTATAGGCGCTGTCAGGCCCCTGCATCAGCGCCGAGACGATATGCTGTTTGGCAAACAGACCGCCGAAATGGTCCTTCTTGGCCTGCATATCCGTCTCGTCGTTGAAGATCGGCGGATGGCAGGGATGAGTGACGAAATAGGTGAGGTCGTCGCGCTTCGGCAGATGGCCGGCGAATGGGGCGGCGGCATCCAGCGCCACCACCATCGTGCCTGATGTGAGCTTGTCGACGATGCCGGCCGCGACCTTGCCGATCGCCGTATCCGGCACGGCGAGGATGACCACATCAGCGCCGTCGAGCGCGGCATCGACCGGCACGCAATCGAGGCCGAGATCGTTCTTCAAACGCGCCTTGCCAGCGTCGCTCACCTCGACATGGTGCACTTCAAAGCGCGAGCCTTTGAGATTTTTGGCAAGCCGGTATCCCATTTTGCCGCCGGCGCCGAAGAGAGCAATCTTGGTCATGTTTTCCTCACCTTTTCAGTTCTGGATAGGATCATACACTGGTATGATGAGTCAATCACCATATCATTACTTTGGTCGTTTAAGACCCATGTTTTTCGGCGTCGAGCCGGTCGATCGCCTCGACGTTGCCGGCCGACGGGCCATCGGGATCGAATTCGGAAGCGAGCCAGACGTCTACGATCGACTTCGCCAGTTCCGGGCCGATCACGCGCGCGCCCATCGTGATGATCTGGGCGTTGTTCGATTTCGCCGCGCGTTCCGCCGAATAGGTGTCGTGGGTGAGTGCGGCGCGAATACCAGGCACCTTGTTTGCGGAAATGCACACACCGATGCCGGTGCCGCAGAACAGGATGCCGCGCTGATGTTCGCCGTCGACGATCGTCTGCGCCAGGCGCTGGGAGAGATCGGCGTAGAAGCCGGACTGGCTGAGATCGTGAACTTCGAGATCCGCCTTGCCGGCGAGATGGGCGGCAATGACATCGAGGAGCGGTTTGCCGGCGCTGTCGGCGCCAATTGCAATCTTCATAGCAGTTTCCTTTCATCGCCCTCAGGCATGGAAAATCACCTTTCGATCGCCGCGCTGACGCGACGAAGAATGTCGAGGTAACCGTCGACGCCCCAGGCGGAGCGGCCGATAAACAGGCCGTCGATATGCGCCTCGGTGATCAGTTCCTCACAATTTTCCGGATTGACGCTGCCGCCGTAGAGAATCGGCACCGCACGGCCAAGAATGGATTTCGCCACCTCGGCGATCTTGCCGTGCCGCTCCGACGCGTAGTCGGCGGTCGCCGGTATGCCCTTGGCGCCGATCGCCCAGACAGGCTCATAGGCAAGCAGGATCGGAGCCTTGTCGGCCTCCGTGTCGACGCCGCGCAGCGCCGCCTCGACCTGGCGCCGCAAAACCGCATCGGCCCGGCCCTCCTGGCGCTCCTGCAGGGTCTCGCCGATGCAGATCAGCGGCGTCAAGCCATGGCGGATCGCGGCGGAAACCTTGAGGCCGACGGTTTCGTCGGTCTCGCCGAAATGCTCGCGGCGCTCGGAATGGCCGAGCTCGACGATGTCGAGCTGGCAGTCCTTCAGCATCAGAGGAGAAATCTCGCCGGTCCAGGCGCCGGCATCCTCCCAGTGCATGTTCTGGGCGCCGACCTTCACCGAGGTCTCGGCCAGCAGCCGCTTGACCTCGCGCACCGCGGTAAAGGCGGGAATGACGAAGCGCTGCACGCGGGTATCGCGTTCCGCGTCCGTCGCTGCGAGGCGGTGCGCGAAAGCCAGAGCGTCCTCCACCGTCTTGTTCATCTTGAAGCTGGTGCCGACCCAGACGACCATCAGTTCTTCCTTCCCAGACGGATCTGCGCGAAATAGCCGTCCGTTCCGACCTGGCCGCCTTTCAGCGCGATATGCAGACCATTGGTCGGCGGGTAATCGCCATGGGCGAGGCATAGCGGCGAACCCGGCGTCTGGGGCAGCGGCAGAAGCGTCGTCAGCGCGTCGATCTTCAATTGCCGGAGCGCATGGCTCGACGTGTCGCCGCCGGCAACGACGGCGCGCGACAGCCCTTCCGCTTCGATCAGCCGTCGCAGGATCGTGCCGAGGGTACTGCCGAGCCGGTGGCGGGCGCCCGGCAGCCGGTCGATATCGGCGCCGCGGTCCGCGGATGGGCCGAGCGCCGTATAGAGGATGACGCTCTTGCCGTCTTTCAGCTTGCTGACACCCGCCTGCACGGCCGCTTCCACGGCGGCTTCGCCATTGGAAACCAGCGCGAGCGGGTCGAGCGCAATGCTCTCGAAACCGTTCTCGGCAGCCGTGCGAATCTGGCGCTCGGTGGTCGGCGAGACGCTGCCGGAGACGACGGCGAGGCGATCGACCGGGCCGATATCGGCAAATTCGGCGCCGATCTCACCGATCAGGCCGGCCTGCCGCCAGGCGCTGAGCAGGGCATATTCGACACCAGAGGAGCCGGCGACGAAACCTCCCGAACGGCCTGTGACCCGCAGCATCTGCCGGCCGGCGGCCGCCTGTGTTGCTGCGGAGTCGACATCGAGGAGCAGTATCCCTTCGCCATTCGATGTCAGCGCGTCGATCCGTTGGTCGGCGTCCGCCGCGGTGATCGCGACGAGATCGGCAAGCAGGACGGGGAGGGAGGTCTGCTTCGACAGATGGAGCGCAAGATCCGCCTCGTCCATCGGCGTGACGGGATGGCGGCTCATGACAGGGTGGCGGTCGATGCGGAAGACGCGGCCCTGATAGGCGGCGAAGAGATTGCCGAAGGCCGTATAGCGCTTCAATTGCGGCGCGCCCACGATAACCGCCACGATGGACTGTCCGAAACGCCTGCGGCCGATTTCGATCGCCTTGCCGATATTGCCGACCCCCGGGCTGGAATCGAAGGTCGAGCAGACCTTGTAATGGCAGATCGAAGCACCGAGCGAACTCAGCCAGTCGAAGGCCGGCGCAAGGTGTTCCTCCATCCACGCCGGCGTTTCGCTGCGGCTCGTTCCCGCCAAGCCGATCGCGCGGCAGTGTTTGAAGCGGGCGAAGAATTCCGGCGAGGGAAGGTCGAGGAAGAGCACGGTCTCGACACCGTTCGAGGCAAGCGCCTCCATGACGTCGGTCGAGCCGGTAAAATCATCGCCGTAATAGCTGACGAGACGTCCGTCCATATCGCTCACGCGCCTTTGCCATCGCTGAATTTCGCAATCGAGGCGGCAAGCTCCGGATAATCTCTCGCGTAGACCTCCAGCGGAATGTCGGCGACCGCCGCCTGCCAGGCCTGCTGCACGGCGCGAACGCCGGCGGCCGGGCCGCCGGGATGACTGACGATGCCGCCGCCGCAGAGATAGAGGAGGTCGACGGTGCGGCCGGTGCGCTGATAGGTCTCCGGCGCCTGTCCGCCCCACTGGCCGGAACCTGCGACCGGAAGCGGCCGGTCGGCGGCGTCGAACAGCGGCGCGCTGATGGCCTTGAAAGACGAGACGAAGCTGTCATCGGGCTCCCAATATTTCACCCTGATGCCGTTGATCTGGAACTGGTCGACGCCCAAGAGCCGCCAGAACTGCTGGTAGACCTTGAAGTCCATGCCGGCGCCCGGATCGCGCGTCAGCACGTCCCAGCCGTTTCGATGCGCGTGCAGCACCAGGCTGGAGCGCTTGCGCAGAAAGCTCATGCCGCCGAAACCGATCGAGTTGATGTTGACGACAGCACAATTGCCGCCGGCCGCAGCGACGATGTCGTGGTTGCGCATCATCTCGTCGGGGTCGGCATGCGAGATGCCGAAGGCATACATCACCTTCTTGCCGGTCTTCTGCTCATGATCGAGAATGCGCGGCATGATCGCCGCGACGCGGTCCTTGAGCGGCGAATAGGCCGGGCTCATCAGTTTCTCGTCGTCCTTGATGAAGTCGACGCCCGATGCGATCAACTCGCCGACGAGCTCGGCCGTCTCGTGCGGTCTCAGCCCAAGTGCCGGCTTGACGATCGTGCCGATAATCGGCCGGCCTTCGACGCCGGTGAGGCGGCGGCTTCCCGGTATGCCGAATTGCGGCCCGGGATGGGCGCTCTTGAAAGCCTCGGGCAGCTTCATGTCGACGATGCGGATGCCGGTCATGCCCTTGATCGAATAGACGCCGCCGATCGCGATGGTCATCAGAGCGGAGAGATCGGTGCCGATCGCCTCAAGCGGAAAGCCGATGTCGACATCGGCGCGGTGCAGCCGCGTGCCGGGAGCCGCCTCCGGCCAGGTCGGATGACGCCCATCCTCGAGCAGGCGGATCGCCAACACCCGGGCGGCGACACGCGCCTTCAGCTCCTCGGTCTCGCCCGGAACCGGCACGAAGGTCCCGGTCGACTGGTCGCTGGCGATCTTCTCCGCCATCGCCTCGACGCTGCCGGGCGTTTCGATGCGGTAGGTCAGGGTAATCATCATGAATGGACGGCTGCTCCTCTCGGCCAACACAGATTGTCATGGCGTCAACTTGTGATCTGGTATAATGAGTATTCCAATCGATGCAAAGCGGAATCTTCGGCCGCGCAAATTTTCGTTGCGCGCTTTGTCCTTGATCCGAAAACTGTTAGGAGGAGACATTTGAGCCAGCGAGATCTCATGACCCAGCCCCTCGAACAGATCGTCCGCCGCAAACTATCCGACGAAGTGTTTGATCGACTTGAGCGATTGATCACATCAGGTGAGCTCCAGCCCGGCGATGAAATGCCCTCCGAACGGGTGCTGATGGAGCGCTTCGGCGTCGGCCGCCCGGCAATCCGCGAAGCCATGCAGTCGCTCGCCAACAAGGGCCTCGTCAGCATTTCACACGGCGAACGAGCCAAGGTGCTCAGGCTGACGGCAAAGTCGATCTTCCGCCAGGTCGATCTCACCGCCAAGATCATGCTGTCGCAATCGGCGGATTCGCTCGAACATCTGAAGAGCGCCCGCATCTTCTTCGAGCGCGGCATGGCCCGCGAGGCCGCCCAGCGCGCCTCGGCAACCGACATCGCCGATCTCAGGGATATCATCGAGCGTCAGCGCATGTCGCTCGGGCGCGCCGAAGCGTTCATTGACGCCGACATGGAATTCCACACCCGCATCGCCCAGATCTCCGGCAATCCGATCTATGTTGCCGTCAGCGAAGCCATGCTTGCCTGGCTGAAGGAATATCATACCGAGATGCTGATCTGGACCGGCAAGGAAAAGTTCACGCTCGCCGAACACGACGAAATCGTCGACCGCCTGGAAGCCAACGACATCGACGGCTCGGAAACCGCGCTGCTCAAACACCTCGAACGCTCGCGAGCGCTTTACGCGAAGTAGGGAGCTTTTGTTTAGCGACTGCTTGGGAACAATGATGTGCCGGCGAGGTTTTGGATAGGCCCGTCAGGCAAAAATCCCAAGGAGGATATGAAAATGCGTATGAAACTCGTAGCAGCTTCGCTTTTCGCAATCGGCATGGCCACATCGGCCTTCGCGCAGTCCAACCCAGCGCCGGCCGGCGCCACGATTGACAAGAACCAGGCCGATCAGGGTGGCGGCGCGGCCAGCGACATGAAGACCAAAAAGCCGATGGCGACCGATTCCACCACGACCAATTCCACGACCAGCGGCACGATGAAAATGGACAAGACCAAGTGCCCGAACCCGGTCAACAACTCGGCCAAACTCCAGACCCAGGGCGGCACCAGCAATGCCACGCCGATGGACGAAGCCTGCGCAGCCCATAACAACTGATCGGCTTCCCCAGGCAAAAACCCCGCTTCGGCGGGGTTTTTGCCTCATCTCACAGCCCTTATCGGCGGCATCCCCGAGCCAGCCTTGACTCATCGACAGGCGATTGGTATCAAGTTGGGTAATCGATAACCCAAAGCATCGCCCGTGACCACTTCACTCAACGACATAGCTGCCCGTGCAGGCGTTTCCGTCAAGACCGTGTCAGGCGCCTTGCATGGCGGCTCGGCGCGCATGTCGGAGGATACCCGGCAGCGGATCAAGGAGATCGCCGAGGAGCTCGGCTATGTCACCAACTTCGCCGCACGCAGCATGCGGCAGGGGTGGATGCCGCTCGTCGGCCTGGTCGCGGACGACTTGATCACGTCGCCTTTCGCGACGGAGATTATCAGGGGGCTCGACGGCGCTGTGCGCGCCGCTGACATGGCCGTTTTCGCCATGACACTCGGCGGCCATCGCAGCGTGGCGTCGATCCTCGACGAGATGCGGCGGTTTCGCCCGCGGGCGATTGCCTATGCCGCCATGTATCACAAGAGCGTCGACCTGCCGCCCGAATTTGCCGATGCGGTCGGCGTCATGATCAACTGCCGCGATGCCAACGACCGCGTGACCTCGCTGGTGCCCGATGAAGCAGGGGCGGCGCTGGAGATTACCAACTACCTGATCGACGCCGGCCGGCGCAACATTGCCTTCATCAATCTGCCGGGGCTGCTTGCTGGCGACCTCCGCGAACTCGGTTTCCGGCAGGCGCTCGATCATGCCGGCATCGACGGAGCCGGCGCCATCGTCCTGCCTGCCGTCAGCAAGGCGATCTACAATGACCGGGCGCACAGCCTCGTGGGCACGCATGTCCATGCGCTGATGAACGGCCCACGGCGTCCCGATGCCATCCTATGCGGCAATGACCGCGTGGCGATGGAGGCCTATGCGGCGCTACGCCGGACAGGCGCAAGCATCCCCGATGACGTCGCCGTTGCGAGTTTCGACAATCAGGTCGAGATCGCCTCGCGTCTCGACCCGCCGCTGACCACCATGGCGCTGCCCCATCGCGCCATGGGCCGCCAGGCCGCACAAATCCTGCTTGCCGAAGACCGGGCTCCGGTCGGAGTGCAGAAACTGCCGTTCCAACTGGTGGAGCGGGCATCCGTATAAATTGAGAAAGTCCCATTCAATTGAGGAGGAATTCAAATGGGTAAACGATTACTTTGGTCTCTGGTCCTGTCCTCGGTGCTATCAGCATCATGGGCGCAGGCAGCCGAGAAAACCGCAATCCAGGTCATGCATCAGGGCGATCCCGGTTTTGTCGCCGCCTACGGCAAAGTCGCCGAACGGTTCGAGGCCGCCAATCCCGATGTCGACATACAGTTCATCTATGCGCCGCACGATGCCTATAACGAGAAGTTCAGCGCCGCCGTCATGGCCAAGCAACTGCCCGACGTCATGGAACTCGATGCGCCGTTCCTCGCCAACTACGTCTGGTCGGGTTATCTTCAGCCGATCAAGCCGCTGATCGACAAGGACCTCCTCGACGACATGACGGAGTCCAACGTCGCCCAGGGCACATACCCGATCGACAAGGACCTCTATGCAATCGGCCTCACCGACTCGTCGGTGGTTCTTTACGGCAACAAGAAATATCTGGAAGCAATCGGCGCCCGCATTCCGAAATCCGTCGACGATGCCTGGACCAGGGAGGAGTTCGAAACCTATCTCGAGAAGCTGTCTAAGCTCGACGGGGTGAAGTGGCCGATCGACACTTTCCGCGGCTACGGCATCAAGACCGAATGGATCACCTATGCCTATGGTCCGATCCTGCAATCGGCCGGCTGCGATCTCATCGACCGCAAGGCCTGGAAATCCGAGGGAACGCTGGACAGCGATGCCTGCGTCGATGCTCTCGCCATGATGCAGAAGTGGGTCAAGAACGGCTGGGTCGTGCCGCAATCGGCCGGAACCAACCAGTTCTTCGCCGAAGGCAATCCGGCAGCGCTGGCGCTCGGCGGACACTGGGTTTATGCCGAGGCCGCCGCGACCATGAAGGACAACATCGTCGTCCTGCCGCTTCCGAAGTTCGGCGCCAAGGGTGCGAGCCCCAATGGCACCTGGATCTGGGCGATCACCAAGACGTCGAAACATCCCGATATCGCCGCCAAGTTCACCAGCTTCCTGCTGAAGGACAAGGAGTATCGGGCCTACGTCGCAAGCCAGTCGGGTTATCCCGGCCTGAAGAGTTTTGCGGCCGAATCTCCGCTCTATGCAAATGGTGGCCCGATGGCGATCGCCTTCGAACAGGCGTCCAAGACGGCCGTCTCGCGCCCGCCGCATCCTGCCTATCCGACAATCACCTCGGCCTTCATGCAGGCCGTCGATGAGGCGTTCAACGGCGGCGATCCCAAGGGGGCGCTGACGTCAGCCGCCAAGAAGATCGACGAGGATATCGAGGACAATGACGGGTATCCGCCGTTCGGCGACGGGCAATAAGAGCATCGCCGCCGACAGGTCGAAGCCCTGCGTTGTCTCCGGCAGGCATCGCAGGGTGGACCGGGATTAAGGGTTGGAGAGGAGGAGCTACATGGTGATGCAACAATCGATATCGTCGACATCCGTCCGAAAGGCTCCGGCGCGCCGGCATGACAGGGGACGGCTGATGCAGGAAGCGGCCATGCTCGCGCCGGCGGTGATCCTGTTGACCTTCTTTCTCATCCTGCCGTTCCTCCTGTCCTTCTGGACGGCAATGACCAACCAGCCTCTGGTTCCGCGGCCGACGCCCGTCCGCTTCGTCTGGTTCAACAATTTCATCCGTATCTTCCAGGACGATCTTTTCTGGACCGCCCTTTGGAACGTCTCGCGCTTCACCTTCTGGATCATTCCGGCGCAGTGCGGCCTCGCCTTCGCGACGGCGCTGCTCCTGCATCAGAAGCTGCCGTTCCGCAATCTGCTGCGCGGCATGTTCTTCCTGCCGGCGATCACCTCGATGGTCGTGGTCTGCGTCATCTGGGGCACGCTGTTCCAGTATCCCACGGGACCGTTCAACCAGATCCTGGGCTTTCTCTCCGGCGGAGCGATCCAGCCGATCGATTGGCTCGGCGATCCGCAATGGGCGATGTTCTCGCTCGTCCTGCTCTCAGCCTGGCAGGCCTACGGCTTCCAGATGATCGTCTACCTCGCCGGCCTTCAGGGAATTCCGGACGAACTCTACGATGCCGCCAAGATCGACGGTGCGAACGCTTTCCGGCGCTTCTGGCATGTGACCATGCCCGGCCTGCGGCCGACCCATGTCTTCGTGCTGGTGATCACGACCATCCAGGCGTTCAAGCTGTATACCCAGGTGGCCATCCTCACGCAGGGCGGTCCAAAGAGCAGCACCGAAACGGTGGTGCACTACATGGTCCGTTCCGGCTTCGAAGAGCAGAAGATGGGCTACGCCTCTGCCGTTTCGGTCATCTTGTTCGTGATCGTTCTCATCATCGCGCTGATCCAGCGCCAGCTCCTGAGGCGCTTCGATGTCTGATATCGCACTCTCGATCCCGCAGGCCCGCACGGCGCGGCCCCGTTCCCCCGCAACGGTTCTTCGCATCATCCAGACGACATGCATTTTCATCATCGCATTGGTGATCGTGTCTCCATTGCTGCTCCTGGTCGTGGCAAGCCTCAAGGATGACCGGTTCCAGATTCTGGCCGATATGGGCAGCTTCCGCGCCTTCTGGGTTTCGAACCCGACGCTTTCCAACTATGCCGAGGTCGGCCACCTCTCGGGTGAACTCGCCTTCGGACGCTACCTCATCAACTCGCTGATCATCCTGGTCACGACGGTCTGTTCCGGCCTGATCGTGAATTCGATGGCCGCCTTTGTCCTGGCCTGGGGATCGTTCAAGGGCCGCGCCGTCATCCTGTCGATCGTGATCGCGCTCTATGTGATCCCGCAGGAAAGCATCATCATGCCGCTCGTGATCATGGTTTCCCGGGCGGGAATGACCGACACCTTCGCGGTACAGATCGTTCCCTGGGTCGCCAGCCCCCTTTATATCTTCCTGTTCTACCAGTTCTTCGCGCAACTGCCGAAGGAATTGCTGGAGGCCGCCGAGATCGACGGCGCGTCCTTTTTCCGGGCGTATCGCTCCATCTTCCTGCCGCTCAGCCTGCCGGCACTCGCCACCGTGTCGATCCTCATGGGGATCGAGACCTGGAACCAGTATCTCTGGCCGATCCTGGTGACGCAGACCGACTATGCCCGGCCGATCGCGGTGGCCATCGCGACCTTCTTCGGACAGGACAGCATCTACTGGGATCGTGCGATGGCTGCCTCCGTTTTGATGATGATCCCGATCCTTGGGCTCTACCTCGCGTTCCAGCGCTGGTTCGTGAGCTCCTTTATTGGCTCCGCCGTGAAAGGTTGAATTGATGACAAGCCAAGCGATTTCTCCGTCCGATCAAGTGGGGCCGGAGACGATCAGCGCCGTCCTGCCCGAGGGGGCCACGATCCACGCCTGGATCAGGGCGCCGCATGCCGGCGCCACGGGCAGGCTGACGGCATATGTCGACGGGGACCCGGCCGGTGCTGTCGAAACATCAAATCCGCATGAATTCGAGTTTCGGCGGCTGACGCTGGAAAGAGGCGGAGAGGCGGCTTTCTCCTACAATCCGGTTACAACCGAAATATCGGTCCTCTATGCTTTTCTCCCACCCCGCGTCCTGGAAGAAGGCATCCGGCTGCTGCATGTCCGACAATGCGCCGCCACACCTGAGGTCCCGGGCAGCTATCACTTCCGTCCGCTGTCTGGTTGGATGAACGATCCAAACGGATTCGGAAGGTTCGGCGGCAAGCTGCACCTGTTCTACCAGCATTATCCGCATAGCCCTCGATGGAACAACATGCATTGGGGTCATGCGGTTTCTGAGGACTATCTTCACTGGAAGCATCTCCCGATCTTTCTTTTCCCTTCCGATGAACTCGCTCAGCAGGCCGACGGGCGGGGCGGGGCATTTTCCGGCTCCGCGATCGCTCTTCCCGGCGATGAAGCCGGCCTTCGCATTTTCTTCACCGAGCACATGAAGGATCGGCAACCGGAGGAACAGGTTCAGTTCACCGCCACCAGCCGCGATCTTGTCAATGTCGAGCCGGCGAACCTGATCCTGCCAGCACGTCCCGCCGGGCTCGGCCTGACAACCGACTTCCGCGATCCTTACGTCTTTTCGGGGCCCGACGGCAAATGGAAGATGTTGGTGGGCACACGGGACCGCGAGGGCGGCGTCATCCTGCTCTACGAAACGGATGATCCGGCTGCGGCGACGGGATGGACCTTCCTCGGCATGCTTCACCGCGAGAACCGCTTCGGGATGACGGCGGCGGAGTGCCCCTGCATGGTGCCGCTCGACGGTCCCGCCAACGACCCGATGACGCGCTGGGCCATGATCTTCGGTCTGCTGACCAGCCGCGACCCGGCAACGGGCCGGCGCAACATCACGCTTGCGAGCGTCGGCCGTTTCGACGGCCAAAAGTTCTCCATGGAATTTGAACAGGAACTGGATTTCGGCACCGATGCCTACGCGTTCCAGGCCTTCGTCGACCATGCCGGCCCGATCGGCATCGCATGGCTTGCGAACTGGACAGATGTATCAAGAGAGATCGACATGCCGACGGCGATGACCCTGCCGCGCCGGCTGGCATTGCAGAGCGGGGCGCTGATTACGCCGCCGGTCGCCGCTGTGGAAAGCCTGCGGCGGCACCGACTGGATGTCGGAGGCCTTCTGGAAGGCCAAACCGTCGCTCTCGCCAACGGCTCCGTCGAAATCCTGCTCACCTTGAAGGAAGCCGGCAACGCCTTCCGTTTGGAATTCGATCATTCCGAAGCAACCGTTGCGGTTCAGTTGAACGAGGATGGGCTGAGCATTCCCTTTTCAGTGACGAATGCCAAGGCATCACCGCGCTATATCGCCGCCGGCGCACGCCCGTCGACCATCCGGATCTTCCTCGATGCGGGCTCGCTCGAGGTCTTTGCCGACGATGGCCGCTGGACGGGAACCAAGCGGTTGCCCGGCTTCAAGGGCGTAAGCTCGGTGCGTCTGACCGCGCCCGAGGGCAATGTGTTCGCCGCCGAAATCTGGCAGCTCAGTCTTTAATCGCTGGAGCATGAAACGACATGGCATCGGTTACAATAGACGAAGCCCGCAAGCATTATGGTGCCGTTCCGGTGATCCACGGCGTCTCCGTCGATATTGAGGACGGCGAATTCGTCACGCTCGTCGGCCCCTCGGGCTGCGGCAAGTCTACCCTGCTCAGAATGCTCGCAGGGCTGGAGGAGATCAGCGACGGCGAAATCCGCATCGGCGGCCGGATCGTGAACGACGTGGCGCCGAAAGAGCGGGATATCGCCATGGTGTTCCAGAGTTACGCGCTCTATCCGCACATGACCGTCGCGGAGAATATGGGCTTCGCTCTGAAGCTTCAGGGGCGGAACAAATCGACGATCGAAAAGCAGGTGAAGGAGGCGGCCGACATTCTGGCGCTTGGGCCTCTCCTCGACAGATTGCCCAAACAGCTGTCGGGCGGCCAGCGCCAGCGCGTCGCCATGGGCCGGGCGATCGTTCGTCACCCGCAGGTGTTTCTCTTCGACGAGCCGCTCTCGAACCTCGACGCCAAGCTGCGTGTGACGATGCGGGCGGAAATCAAGGAGCTTCACCAGCGGCTGAAGACCACCACCGTCTATGTCACCCATGATCAGGTCGAAGCCATGACCATGGCCGACAAAATCGTCGTGATGCGCAGCGGCCGCGTGGAGCAGATCGGCAAGCCGCTCGAACTCTTCGACCGGCCGGCAAACACCTTCGTCGCCTCTTTCATCGGCTCGCCCGCCATGAACCTGTTCGAAGGCAAGGTCAGCGGCGGCAGGTTCGTTTTGGACAGAACCAGCCTGCCTCTGCCGCCCGGCCGGCAACCGGCGGACGCCGTCACCTATGGCATCCGCCCCGAGCATCTGTCGATCCGCGAGGACGGGGTGCGGGCCACCATCGTCGTCGTCGAGCCGACCGGATCGGAAACTCTCATCAACGCCAGGCTCGGAAATGCCGATATCACGCTGCTTCTGCGCGAACGGGTCGACTTTGAGCCGGGACAACAAATCTCGATCGCCCCTGACCTGTCGAAGGTGCATTTGTTTGGAACAGGCGGCAATCGCCTGAATTAAGATGGGGCGTTTTGACCGGCACGCCGATTGTGAGTGTCGTAGAGTCCCCTCGCAAAATGCCCAGTTTTTGCGAGGGACTGCTTTGGTCATGCCATTTATGGATGGACCTTCTGAACATCTGAGGTTTCTAATGCCTCAACCGACAGATCGGAGCCGAGCGCGCTCAGGAAACTCGCGGCATGGAAAATGGCAGCCGGCGGCTTTGCGCCGGTCTCGCGGATCTCCCCGGACAGGATACGCTGGACCGCTTCGCAAATGATCGGCGCCGTGACGGCATAGATGTCCTGTCCCTGGGCGAGACTCCGGCGGCACAGCTCGCCTTGCGTGACGATCACCTCGACGGCGAAGCGCTGCGCCGAACGCCCGGTTTCGTCGATGGCCTGGGGCGAGGGCGTCGAGGGGTCGCGAACATCGCGCAGGGCTGTCGTGCTGAGAAAGGTATGCAGCTCGTTGGTCCTGATGTGGCGAGCGATCAGCGGTACCTCCGAAAATGGAAGCTCGACGAATGTCTGGCGGCCGAACGGGGCCGGCAAGACGGCCACCTTCTCCGCCGGCGGCTGGTGCACGGGGCCAAGCTGGCCACCGCTGACCGCCAGGCGCTGCGCCCTGTTCTTCTCGCCTGTCACGCGCGTGCCTTTCGTGGGCAGCCAGCTGTCGAGCGCAACCCGGATTTCAACGGTGTCGGCGTGCTGCCATTCGTCCATCAGGGCTGCCACCAGTAGGTCGGCCAGTCCGCCGTAAAATCCCATCGCCGGGATGACGACTACGCCGGCTTTCCGGGCCGCAGCCTCATGCCGGTCGAACGTCGCCTGAACGCTCGGCTGTTCGGCCGTGACGTCGAGATAATGGATGCCGGCCCGCAACGCGGCACGCACGGCTGCGTCGGCCGTGTCCATGAACGGGCCGGCGCAGTTGATGACCGCCGCCGCTCCCGCAAGCGCCCGGTCGAGCGCCGCGTCATCCTCTATCGCTGCTTCGCGGCATTCGACGCCGCGTTCCGCAAAGCCCGCCTCCGCCAATCGTTCGGCGCTCCGTCCGATCGCGATCGGCTTGAGCCCGCGCCGCAACAGTTCGGCGACGACAAAACGGCCGGTATGGCCATTCGCGCCAAGGACCGTCACGGCCTCGGATGGTGTTATGGTGATGTCGGCTTGTTGGGTCGTGGTCATTGCTCTCTCCATCGCTACAGACCTGTCTGTACTTAATAAAACATACAGGTCTGTAGCGCGTCAATCAACTTTCTGCTAAGGTGACTGAATTGGAGATACGCGAATGACGAAAAGCACAGTGAACGCACCCGCCCCAGCCGTGAACGACGTGCGGGACAGAATTCTCGAGATGGCATCGGAACTCTTCTACCGCCGCGGCGTGCGTGCCGTCGGCGTCGATCTGGTGGTTGAAAAATCCGGTGTCGCCAAAACCAGCCTTTACCGCCATTTCGGCACGAAGGACGATTTGATCGCGGCCTTCCTGAAACGCGAGGACCTGGACTTCTGGAACACCTGGGACCAGGTAACCGAACAGCACGCGGATGACGCCGGGGCTGAACTCGACGCCCATTTCGAGTGGATCGGCGAACGGGTCGGCCGGGACAATTACCGGGGCTGCCCGCAGATCAACACGGCGGCCGAGTTTCCGGAGACCGGTCACCCCGCGCGCAAAGTCGCCGAAGCCCACATGCGGGAGATGCGGCGGCGCCTGAGGACCATCGCCGGGAGACTGGCGGTCGCGGCACCCGACCGGCTTGCCGGGCAACTCGCGGTGCTGATCAACGGCGCCTTTGTCAGCATGCAGGTGTTCGAGCCCGGCGAGGCCACCGGTTTGCTTCGTGATGCGGCGCACGCCCTGATCGCCGCCAGCCGCGGCTGACTCCCTGGAGGCAGATTTCTCGGCGTTGGGAAATGGATCAAGAGGAACGGGCCACGCATCGGGATCGAGAGTTCCCGACATTCGTCGATTGCTGTTCAGCCGAAATTTGTACCGCAATATCTCTTGTCGGCGCTCTTGCGCACACAAGGCTTTCGTAACAACAGGCCGCCGGTTCGGATCCCTTCAAGGCGAGGGAACTATGCAGATACGATTTCGTCCGCGCATCAATTTCCTTGAAACCTGGCGTCAGGGCGCATATATTGATATCAATGCCATCGTTTTAGCTAGATTGATATCAATGCCGGCTGTCACCATTCGCAATCTTTCTGATGAAACACATCGCGCACTGCGGGTGCGAGCGGCTCACCATGGCCGAAGCACAGAGGCCGAAATCCGGGACATTATCGAGGCCGCCGTTCGCCCATCTGAACGCGTGAAGCTCGGCTCTTTACTCGCGGCCATTGGTCGTGACGCTGAGCTTTCCAATAGCGACGTTGAAGCCCTGCAGCAAAATCGCGATAAGGCGCCCGCTGAACCCATGACTTTCGAATGATCTTGTTGGACACCAACGTGATATCGGAGCCATGGAAACCGGTTCCTGATGGAGCAGTGGTCGCTTGGTTGGACGCCCAAACCATCGAGACTCTCTTCCTTTCCGCAATAACAATTGCCGAACTTCGTTTCGGGATCGCCGCTATGCCCTCAGGCAAACGGCAAACTATCCTTCGCGATCGCCTGGAGGACGAAGTGCTTCCGCATTTTGCCGAACGCATCCTGCCTTTCGATTTTGCCGCCAGTCAATTCTACTCGGAACTGATGGCGCGCGCTCGAGTAGCCGGGAAGGCGATCAGCAAGGCGGATGGATATATTGCAGCCACTGCAGTAGCGAACGGCCTTGCCGTCGCAACTCGCGACACAAGCCCTTTTGAGGCCGCTGGGTTGAAAGTGATCAACCCCTGGATTCCATAAATATCATGTAATTTTAGGTGCCCTCGGTTCGACTCCACAAGGCGGTCAAGCGAGGCCAACGTCGTCAGAGATGCGGCGAACTCTCGCATGAGCCCGGCTACAAAGTGCGCGTTCGCCCGAATGACCGCAGCAACAGATTAAGGGAGACGGCAACCTTGTCGATGTCGCGAATGTCGCGGGAATATTGACCGGTATAGAGTTTGACAATCATGCTGTCACGCGCAGCGCCGCTGAGTTCGAAATACAGGTGCAGGTAATAGGCTTGCTTGTCGCCGCCGCGACTTATGCTGCTTCGTCGTTGAGTGACCTGTCCGAGCTCCGCTTTGAACGGGGCGAAGCCGGGGAGTTTCAGCATGACCGATTTGGATTGAAATCGGGCCATGCTGGGGACCGCAACGACCGCTTTGTCCAGTGCCAGACTGACGATTTGGCCGGGGACGTCGTCGACGACAGCGGGTTCATCGAGCTTGAACGCATGAAACAAACGCCGGGGTTTCTCAAAGCAGATCAGCGACGCGATGAGCAGGACGACGATATTGATGCCTGACCACCACGCCGCGACCGGTGAAAACTGGCCTTGTACATGCGACGTTTCCGGTACGACGTTGACCAGAAGTCCAAGGACGGTGACCGTGATCATGATTGCGATCCAGGCGAAGCTGTAGCGGTCAAACTGGTTCGCCTCGTTGCCGCTGCCCTTTGGCGTCACCCTGAACGGCTTGCCAAATGGTCTCACCAGGCTGGAGACCACGGTCGGCAACATGCGGAATGTCGAAAAGGTCCCGACGGCGCTTGATATCACAGGCAGATAGCGCGTCGGCGTGATCCACAGCATCAGCAGAAAATAGGCCGCCAGCAGCGGCACCTGATGAGAGACATAATCGGCTATATCGGTGAAATAGAGCGGGAGCAGGCCGAACCAGAGATAGACGATCGGGACCAGCAATATCGTGAAGCGGACTAGATACTGCACCAGCCATGACGCCGGCAGGAACATGATCCGTTGAAAGAGCGTCAATCCCGGACCGCGCAGCGGGCCATTATAGAGGTAAAGGGTTTGAATACCCCCCTGACACCACCGTTCGCGCTGCACGAAATAACCGGTCAGGTTTTCGGCGGCCAGCCCCATCGATAGCCGCTCGTTCAGATAGCGCGTCTTGTAGCCTTTGTTGAGCATCGAAAGCGTTGTCAGCAGGTCTTCGGTGATCGACTCCGTCGGAAATCCGCCTATTGCGTCGACGGCCTCGCGGCGGGCAATCGAGCATGACCCGCAGCAGAAACTGACATCCCAGGCGTCTCGGCTGGGCGCGATCTCGTCGAAGAACAAGCGCTGCTCGTCCGGCCAGATATTCTCCAGACCAAGGTTTGATTGCACCGGATCGACATTGAAGAAGTGTTGCGGTGTTTGGACGATGCCGATGCTGTCATCTGAAAAGAAGGGCAGCGTCCGGCGAAGGAAATGCCGATAGGGCACAAAATCGGCGTCGAAGATCGCAATAAACTCGCCCGAGCTGACCTTCAGCCCGTTGTTCATGTTGCCTGCTTTGGCATGGCTGTTGTCACCGCGCGTGACGTGGATGACGTTCTTTTCTTCGCAATAGGCCTTCAGCCAATCCCGGCGTTGATCGTCAAGCACATACACATTCAATTTGTCGGCAGGATAATCCAGCGAGCGGGCGCCGATGATGGTTCGCTCGAGGACGTCGAGCGGCTCGTTATAGGTCGGAATGAAAACATCGACAGTCGGCAGCTCACGCTGCTCCCGCGCAAAGAAAACGCGTGCCAGCCTGTCCGCTTCCGCGCTGCGGTCGACGTAGCGGCTCATCAATACCAGAAAGAGGATGACTTCGACGCAGGCCAGAATCTCGACGATGAAGAGGATCCAGACCCAGTAGAAACTCGGACCGCCGTCGGGATAGGGAAGCACTGTCTCCGTCAAGCGCCAGAACATGTATCGCAATGCGAATGCACCGACAAACGCGCAGGTCACCACCCGTGTCCAGGTGTGACGGCGTGACCAATTGAACGGCCCCAGGAAAAAGAAGGCCATAACGAGAAAGGTCGGAACCAGCGCTAGAAGATACTGAACCACAGGCTTTTGACCCAGTTGGACACGTCGATGCCGTGTTTGGAAAACCGTACCTGCACTGTGCGCCCTACCTGGCAGGAGTTCGCAAAGTCATCGTTCATGAAGGATGGATCGAGGCGAACCCGAATGCGGGCGTTGCGTTGTGTCGACGGCGGCAAACTGGCGGCAAAGGAATCGGTCTCGACCGAAGCCGAGCTGCCTCTGACAGAAATGACAGTACCCTTGAAGACATCGCTGCGGCCGAACAAGCGCACCTGCGCAACAAGTTCCGGGTAGATCTCGTCATAGTTGACCTCGGGAACAAGGATATCCACAAACAGCTCTCGACAGTCGAGGAGGCGCATCAACTCGTCGTTCAGCACGACGTTGGAACCGTTGACGATACTCCTGGTCCAGACAACGCCGTCGAACGGCGCTATTGCGGTTGCGGATTCAAGGCTGCTGACGCGGTTCGCCTCTTTAACCAGCTGCTTTTGAACTTCGGTCGCTCGCGTCTCGTTTTCCGCAATGCGCGAGTTCAAGTCGTTGATGCGAACGACAACCTCGTCTTCACGCTGTCGCGAATAAGGCACGTCATTCTGTCCGTCGCCGAAGACAAAGATACCCTGGCGGACCGCATTGAGCCTTTGTTGCAATTGATCGACAGTCAGATTGCTGATTTCGACCTCGCCGCCGGTCGCAGCACCGGCCGCACGCGCAGCCTCAACCAGCTTCTGCGTCAGAATGCCTTTTGACTCGAGCTGCATCCGGCGGCTTAGATCGACCTGGGCGACCAGATCCTGAGCTTGCGACACCTCGACTTTCTTCCGCAGGATTTCGACCTCGCGTTCGAGATTGGCAATGGTGGTCTGCTTGTAGACTTCCAATCTGCCAGACAATTCCTCGCGAAGCGCGGAGAGCTCCTCGCGTTCCTTTTTAAGTGCCGCGACGCGGTCGAGCGCCGTGTTGCGATCTGCCTCGAGCGAGGCGAGGATTGCACGATTGACGCGCGTATTTCTAATTTCTGCGAGGGTTTGTCCCGCTTTGACCGGGCTGCCGACCTTGAGGGGTTCTTCCGCAATCGTGCCGTCGATTGGGGCATTAACGACAGCAAACCGCGCATTGACCGTGCCATCAAGGCTCGTAAAGCCGGTAATCGTCGGCAATGAAACGACGGTCACGAGTGTCAGCAGCAGCAGGCCGACAACGATGCGTGTGATGCGATGATTCCAGATCATGTTGGCATCCGAAGGTATCGCTTCTGCAGCCATCCGTCCCAATCGAGCTGGTCCGGATGCAACCCATTCTTGCATAATTTAGCGCATTGAAATTTTTAGACAAGTGATGGTCGCAAGCCTGCAGCAGAAACAGTTCGGCTCTGGACCAAATGCCGCCGGCATAGGCCTGGCATCGTGTCGATTGGCGCAGGGAATGGTCAAGCGATCTCAGGCGCGGCGACTGACGTGATTAAAAATCACTGCGCCGCGCCTGACAATGCTGCCACCTCATCAAGACAAAAACAGAATAATTCCACGCGATCGTTTTTCTAATTCGGTCGAAGCTTTTTGGTCGCGATCAGCATGACGAGATCTTCGGAGGCATCTGCGAGCTCCAATGCCAATTCCGCAGCCGACCATCCATGTTTCTGCAAACTGACGAGCATTTCCACCATTGCGACTTCGACCTCTCGTCTGCAGCTCGAAATCGGCTTCAATTCGATTTGTTTCTCATCACATGCGGTCGTCATCTTAGCCTCCATTCTGCCAATGGGCAGCGTCACAAAATTCGCCAATGGGTGGATAGGGTAAGGGTTGCGTGCAAGCCTCGGCCTTATTACGCATCGACACAGACGGCCTCAGCCTGCGCGCAACCCCTTCGCCTCCTTATTTGCCGATGTCCGGCCTCAGGAGCGTCTCGCAAGAAGGTGAGCAGAGGAAACCCGCACGATTGGCGATAGGAGTCCTGGCGCCTGACAGTTATGCGAATAGGAATTGCTGTCGTAAGCCATTGCTCGCGCAAAGCGCGCACGAATATTGCCCCGATAGTTCACGACCTATCCTCCTCTGCTTGCATATTTTGTTGTGATTTAGTGTCGATCACGTTGAGAGTGCTTTGAAACTGCATTGCACTGGCAAGTGAGTATTTGGGCTTTCCAACCGTCCTTCGGAACTAGCCCGTGCTCATTTAAATACCGGAACAGGACGCAATTGTCGTTATCGCCGCATCCCGAAAATTATCGGTCCGTCCATTTCTGCTCGTATAGGAATATGATAAGTAGCTTATGCACGTAGGACTTCAGTCGATTCGGTTTGTCGGATGGGCTGCGCGGACGTTTCAGCCGGCTTATGCGCTGGAGAAATTCGATGGTTACGGAGTCTGGGGATGACCCCGCTGCTGGGAAGGAATGGCCGGCCCACCTGGAGCGGCGGCGCTGGCCGCGCGAACCGTCCCCGCAGAAAGAACATCGGGTGGACGTTCCGCCTGCATTGGTGCCGTTGCGGTTTTCGACGCGAGACCTGCCGCCGAAAGAACAATTCCAGTCCTGGCGATCACATATGGCGCCGCTTGTGGATGTTCACCTGCAGAACGGACAATCTGAGGACGACGGTTTTCTCGCGGAACAGACCGGCTGGCATCTCGGCGATATCCTCATCGTCCAGCAGCGCGTGCAGGCATGCAGCTATATTCGCGATCAGGCCATGCTGCGGTCGAGCCCAATCGATCACTGGAATGTCGGCGTACTTCGCAGCGGCCGGGCCTGGACCGAGGCAAATCGCCATGTCACGGAGACCGGCCCGGGCGAGATATTTTTCAGGTCTCTTGGTTACCCGTACCGCGGGCGGATGACCGATTCAGCCGCCGTGCTCGTCTTCCTGCCCTATGAACTACTGACCCGTGATGCGCCTCTTCTGCAGAACGCCCACAACATCGCCCTCTCCGGTAGCCTCGCCGAATTGCTCGTCAGCTATATCGACGGCCTGGAAGCGAACCTCAGCAATTTGACGGTGGAGGAGGCGCCGCGGATCATCAGGACGATCGGCGATATGGTCGTTGCATGCGCTGCATCGTCCGCAAGTTTGGACCGCGGTCAGGAACAGACCAATACGGGGCTGATGGAGCGGGCGCATCGTTATATTCACCTCAATCTTCATTCAGACAGCTTGACGCCTGACGTCATGTGCCGAGCGTTGGGCATCTCGCGGACGCGGCTCTACCAATTGTTCGAAACGAGCGGGGGCGTCTTCAACTACATTCGCAAACGTCGATTGCTACAGGCCTATGCGGATCTAACCAACCCGTCCGACAACAGGCCGATCTCGGAGATTGCCGAGGCCGCCGGCTTCGACGTTGCAGCTAATTTTACGCGCGCGTTCAGCCATGAATTCGGGCTCAGCCCGCGTGAAGTCAGAAAGACCATAGCAACGGAGCGCCCGGCCATCCCGGCGACACGTTTCATGCGGCGTTCTGGGACAACGATCGGCGATTGGCTAACGCTCGCACGTTGATGCGGTGGGCTAGGCTTTCCGCTGTCGAAAGCTGTCATTGCACATAGACCGGTACCATCGCGGAGGTTTCGTCGCGGTAGGGCAGGCGGATTTGGAAGCGGTGCTCACCGCTCTGGATCGGCCAAAAGACGGGTCGGTCGGGGTCGGTGACGGCGAAGGGCTGGCCGTCGACATACCAGACGATTTGCGGCACATGCGGGTGGACATCGGCCTTCAGAGGCAGCCGGTCTAATGAAGCCGGCTGTTCCGGATTGCGCCAGATCTGGCTATTGCGCGCCGGCGTCGAGATGGCAAGATGGATCTTGGGATCGGACGCTTCGGTACTGGCGAGCGAATAGCTCTGGCTCCGCCCCGCTGTTGCACTGATCGGCAAAGGGTTGAGGCTGGCGTCCGAACGAAGCGATAGCGCAGCCGCCTTCGGCATCTCATCGGGCTTCAGCCATTCCACCAGCGTCTGGCTGCAGCTATTGTCATTCGTCTGCCCGTTGACGACGCATACCTCCATCGGTTTGCGGTCCGGCGGCGTCGGAAAACGCGCATCGGCGATGTCTCCAGGCTTGTTGCCGTGGACCCGGTCGATAACGGCGTGCACAAGGCGGGCGGCAGTGCCGGCGCCGGTCATCCGGCTCATGGTGCCGTCATCGCCCCTCCCGATCCAGACGCCGACGATGACCTTTTCCGAATAGGCCACGGCCCAGGCATCCCGGTAACCTTGCGAGGTGCCGGTCTTGATGGCGACCGGGAATGGATATTCCAGCGTCCCGTAGCGGTGGAAGCTTGGCAGCCGCGCCTGCGGATCAGACAGGAATGATGTAATCAACCGGGCCGTATCGAGCGAAATGACCCGCACGGGCTGCGGCTGCGGCTGTTCGCGCGCCCAGCGCAGATCCTGCAATTGGCCGTCGTTGGCGAGCGCCCCATAGGCCCGCATCAGCCTGTCCAGGCGTGTAGGCAATGAGCCGATCGCCATCGACAGACCGAAATAGTCGGCCGGGGTTTCGAGGTCGTGCAGACCGAGATCGCGCAAGAAGCGGAACGTCGTCTCAAGACCGATGCTACGCAGCAGATTGGTCGCGGGCACATTGCGCGAATTCGCCAGCGCCTGGCGGGGCAACATGGGCCCGAGGAATTCGCGGTCCGCGTCGCCGATGCCTGAGGCGCCTTCCGGCAGATCGAGCAGCATGTCGGTCGGCTCCAGCACGCCGCGCTCGAACCCCAGCGCATAAATGAAAGGTTTGAGTGTCGAGCCCGGCGAACGCTGCGTCCGCGTATAGTCGAAGGCGCCGGCATGCCTGCCGTAATAATTGCTCGAACCGACCTGGGCGAGAACCTCGCCGGTTTGCCGCGACACCACCATGACCCCGACTTGCTGCGCGCCCGCAGAGCGCCAGCCATCGAGATAGTCTCGCGCGAGAGCGGTCACGTCGGCCTGCAGGCCAAGGTCGATCGTCGTGTGGATCAGCGGCGCAACCGCGGAGGCAGGCGCTATCTCGCCGTTCTCGATGAGATCGTGATAGCGCAATATCAGGTGCAGGGCGTCCGGGCGGCGGGGCAGGGCGGGCATCCGCATGTCATCGAGCTGGCGGTGGGCGATCTCCGCCTCGTCAGCTTGAATGATCTTCTGTTTTGCCAGCGCGTCGAGGATGTGATGACCGCGCTGAACGGCCCGGCGCAAGCCCTCCGGCCGCAGCGGGTTCATCCGGGTCGGCGATTGCGGGATGGCTGACAGCAGCGCGATCTCGGCCCAGGACAAATCCGCCACCGGCTTGTCGAAATAGAGGCGCGCCGCATGGGCGATGCCGTGGCTGCCATTGCCGTAAGGCGCCAGCCGCAAATATTGCGCCAGTGTGGCGTCGCGCCCGTAACGCAGGGTCAGCAAGACGCCGGTGCCGGCCTCGAGCATCTTGTGCACGAAGGTGCGCGATTCCGGCTGCTGCATCCGCGCCACTTGCATCGCAATGGTCGAGGCGCCCGAGCGGCGCTTGACGGCACCGAAATTTTGCCAGGCCGCGCGGCCGATGGCATAGGGATCGACGCCGATATGGTCGTAGAACCGCCTGTCTTCGAGGGCAAGCGTTGCCTTCACAACGCGATCCGGCAATTGCTCCAGCGGCCAATAGCCATAATCGATGCGCCCGCCGGCGCCGTCGGCATGGCCGATCTGCGCGAGGAAAGCGCCGCTGCGATCATAGAGGATCGGCGTCGGTGCCGGCGCGATCAGCTGCGCACGCTGATGGATGAGATAGGCATAGACCAAGGCGCCCGCTGCAAGAACCAGCGAGGAGAAAAGAACGAGCTTCGATCGGCGGCGTCCCAAGAGTGTCATTGCTCGGCTGGCTGGCTCCTCGCCTGATATCTTCCCTGGCTGCGTGGACTACTTGGCCACGACGATTTGCACGGCAGCGCTCGTTCCCTGCACGCCCTTCTGGTACATGGTTTCGGCGAAGGCCTGCGGCTGTGTATACGAACCGGGGATCAAGGCGCGCGTCCGGTAGGCGAAGGTGTAGTTGCCCTTCGGAAGCCTCTCGGACGCGCAAAACACCTGATCGTCCCCGTAGGACACCCAATCGGTCGGCAGGCTCGGCGCGATTGCCGGTGTAGCCTCGGCCGGGGCGGTGGCGATGTTGGGGTTGAGAGGATCCAGCCCCGCGGCCAGCGGCAGGGTAAGCGCCACATGGGTCCGATCTTCGGACACGACTAGTTCGACCCTTTCCTCTGACACATCGCCCACCTTGAGCTGGATCGCACCTTTGGCATCGGGGATCAGCCTCTCCAGCGGCGCATTGCCGGCGGGGACGCGGTAGAGCGTGCGGGTCAGGGCAAACCCCCGGCTCTCAGCTTGCGCGCTATAGCCGGCTTCAGCAGAGAGATAGGAGGTCTCCACTAGCGCGAGGGCGGGCGCCGTTCCCGTATTTTGGATGGTAACGGCGCTCGGATCCAGAGTGACCTGTCGCAAAACAGGGTCATTGGCGTCGAGCGCCAGATTTTGAACATTGCCGCTCTGGGTCAGCGTCAGCGGCAAGGGCGTCGTCGGCTTCTGCCAGGCGGCCGCAAGCGCACGGATCGCAGCCGACGTCGCATTGGTCGAGCCCCAGCCATCGCTGTCGCCGAGCTGCAGCAAGGCGTTTGTCAAGGCGGGATAACGCGGATCCGTTTCAGAGGTCAGAGCCGCCGCGCGCACCATTTCGGCAAGGCTGCGGGCTTCCGAAGGCAGGATGATCGGGCTGCCTCCATCCTCAGCCTGGCCGTCATAAACCAGCTGGCCATTGCGAGAGAGGATGCGCACGCGCGACCACATCGTGTCGGCGAGACCACCGACAAGACGTTGGTCGGCATCGGGCGCACCAGCTGCTGCCGCCGTCATTCTGGCAACGCTGACATTCGGCATCAAGGCAGCCGAACGGGCGAGTTCGGCCATATAGGCGGGGTCGAGCCCGCCGCCTTCAGCCAGCGCCGTCAGAGCCTCGACCCGTTCGCGAACCTCGTCACCACTGAGCAGATGCGGATAATCCGAGCGTAGCGACAGTTTCAGCACGCTCGCAAGACGATCCGTCAAAGCCTTGTCGGTGGGTTCGCCCGCTTTGTCGGCCGCGACCAGGAAAGAATAGGCCCAGGCCGTCAGCGAGACATTGCCCTTGCTATGCGGCCAGAAGCCGACAAGGCCGTCGGCATCGACCGCCTGGCCGATTGCCAGCACGGTGTTGTGCACATCGCCGTCTATGCGCTTTTCAAACTTCGCCGCTGCCAGGATGGGAGCGAAACTCTTGAACGCGACGCCGGAGGAGGCCAGCGATATCCGCTGCTCGGTGGAGCCGTAGGGAGATTCCACCAAAGTGTTAAGGCCGGCAACGAGCTTCACCAATGTCGGATCGGAGGTCAGCGTCATCGCACGCTGGAACGATCCGGGGCGCACATCTCCCTCAGTTGCGGGCAGCGTTTTCGAGCCGCCCGCCGGGATTTCGACGATCTGGTAATGTTTGGTCGGGATGCGGTCTGGTTTCAACGGCAGCGTGATTTCCACGGCGTCGCTGGCGTGGTCGGCCAGGCGCTCGACCCCGAAACGCAGCCGCACGTCGTCCTTGCCGGGCTTTGGCTCGGGCACCTCGGCGAGAATGCCGATATGAGCCGGCTTGTTCTCTTCCCAGGCAAAGGAAAGATCCTTGCTGCCGCCCAACATCAATCCGTCGGAAGCAATGGATGCAACGCCGGCGCCGCCACCGCCCTCGACGACGCGGGCAATGATGCCGGCCTCGAACTGATCTCCATAGCGCAGGAAGCGGGGTAGGGCGGGTTGAGCGACGATTTCCTGCCGGATCAGCATTTCGCCGGTGCCGTAGCCGAAGCGGTCGGGACCGCTGACGGCCTTGGCGCGCAGCTTGAAGACGGTCAGCGAGTCCGGCAGCTTCACCTTGATCTTGGCAATGCCATCCGGGCCGACCTTCACGTCGGGAAGATAGATCGGCACCGGCGTGAAATTCTTGCGGACGGAGATATTGTTGTCCGTGCCCCATTCCTCCCGCTCGTCGCCGCCCGGCACCTCGTCCAGAGGAATGTTGCCGAAGGCCATGTTGCGGGTGTCGCGCAGCGCCATGGTGGATTGGCCCTTGACGATAAAATTCGGCAGCGGATCCAGCGGCTGTTCCGTTGCGAGCGACAGCACGGCCTGGTCGATCATCCAGAAGGTGGCCTCGCCCGCGATCGGCTGACCGGTATCGTCGGCGAGATGCAGCGTGACCTCCACTTCATCGCCGGGGCGGGCCTTCTTCGGGTAATCCAAGGCAACGGCGACGGTGTTCTTCACCGGTTTTACCGTCACCGTCTTCGTCGCGGCGATCGTGACAGGCTTGCCCTGGTCGAAGGGCGCGTTCGGCGAGGGGATGCTGGTCTCCAGCCGGCCGCGCATGATGAGGAAGTGCACGGGAATTTCAGGCGTATACTCCTTGCGGACCGGCACCGCATAATGGCCGTATCCATCGGCGATATCGACCCAATCATAACGGAACGTTCCCTCGGGCTCTTCGACGACGGCCAGCGCACGGGCTGTCTGGAAGGGCGATTGGATCAGCAGATTGGCGGTTTCTCCGGGGATGTAGCTGTCCTTGTCCGTGGTCACGACCGCGGTGCGGGCGGGCGGCTGTGCCCAGGTGACCGGCGTGGTGCCGCCGACGAAGAAGTCGACGCTCACCTGCTGTCGGCGGCCGATCCGGTCGCTGGCCTCGAGTTGAATGACGTAGACGCCCGCATCCTTTGCCTCGAGCGCCAGGGTCTGGATATCGCTGGTGCTGGTAATCTTGCGCTCCAGAACGGTCTCATCCATGACCTGCGTGACGTACTTCGCCGAACCCTGGCTGAAGTCGCTCGCCTGCAGCGTCGACGTCCAGTTGCGATGGATCAGCCGCGCCGTCATCTCCAGCCCGGCGACGGGATCGCCATTGCCGTCGACAGCCAGGATCTCAGGCTCGATGGCGCCGGGCGTCGGCACGTAGCGCGGCACCTTCAGGCCAAGCACGAAAGGCGGGACGGCATAGACGGTAGTAATGCTGCGCACCTGCAGATCGTCGTCGCCGGTAACGGTCGCCTCGACCATGTAGCGGCGGGGTTGCGCCGTCGGCTCGATCGTCGTGTCGAAGCTGATGCGCGAGGCGCCGCCGGCGTCGGTGCTGCCGTCTCGTTCCAGCGCGGGCGAGGATTTGAACTCGTTGCCGCCGGAGTACCGGGAATCCGTCGAAAAAAGGAAGCCTTCGTTGCCAGGCGGCGTCCAATTGTAGGGATACTGCACGGCGCGCCAGCGAATGGGACGATCCGCCAGCAGGCCGCCGGCGAAATAGCGCGCGACCAGGTCCACGTTGAAGGAGGAATCGAGAGGCACGGTCTGCGGATTGTTGAGGACCACTTCGAAAGTCGGCAGGCGATAAGCCTCCTTCTTGAAGGAGATGCTGCCGCATTGGACCCTGTTGTCGGCCGCGCTGCTTTGACTGCCGTCGCTCTCGGCGGTCTCGGCAGTATCGGCCTGGCTGTCGCCTGGCTGCGCCTCATCGGTATTGCCGTCGCTCGGACCGTCGGCGTTCTCGTCCTCACCGGAGGTCTGCGCCGGTTGAGTCTGGTCCGTAGCCTGCGCGGTGTCGCCCGGCTCGAAGTGAACTTCGTAATCGCCGGTCGCCGGCGTCTCCGAGTCGAATTTGTGATAAAAGCCGCCGAACGCGTCCAGCCGCACCGGTACGCGCCACTCCTGCTGATCGGGGCCGGTGATGACGATCTGGCCGCCTTGCGCCGGCAGCGTCAGGTGGCCTCCGAGGTAGCTTCGGACATATCCCTTGATATGCACCGGCTCCTCCGGGCGATAGATCGGCCGCTCGGTGAAGACGTGGCAGAGGGTGCGGCTCTGCTCGGTGCGGCTTTCCGCGGGATTGGTGGTCCAATCCAGCCAGGCGGCGGAGGGTTTGGTCCAGTTGTCTTCAGCATATTGGGCCGGGGCATGATCGGGATCGACGACCAGAGTATCCAGCCCCTTCGTCACGATGACGCGCCGGATCTTCGCGTCGGCGCGCTTCTGCAGCTCCCAGGAAATGAAGCCCTGCGCGTCTGTCGTTCCTGCCGCAAGCGTGACGAATTTGCCGTCGCGCAAACCGTCGAGGCGAATCTGCGCCCCATCCATCGGCTTGCCGCTGGCAAGCGAGGTGACGGCAAAGCGGACCCGGTCCGGCTCCTCCACCGCGCTCAAGGTCAGGTCGGTGACCTGTACGCGAAGCCAATGCCGGGTTTGGCTGTCCACCGCGCGCAGGCCGACGAGATAGCTGCCGGGCTGGTCGGCACCGGCAATCCGGGCAAAAAGCGATTTCAGGTCCAGGCCGAATTTGGTGTCGACGCCGCCCTTGTGAATCGGCAGGTCGACGAACTGGGATATGGCGGGCGAACCCAGGGCCTTGACGCGCGCCTGGATCGCATCGGCTGAAATCTCGTCGTTGTCGGCCCATTTCTGCGGCTCCTTGCCGGGCAGAGGCGGTGCTTCGTCATCATCCGTATCGAGGCCGGATTGCGGGAAAGGCCAAAAATCGCGCGACAGCGGATCGATCGCGTGGATGCGCACATCGGCCCTGTCATAACCGCGCCCGCGCAACGGCACGAGTTGTGGGCCAAAACGCTCGACCACACCCTGCGACGCATCCCAGATGAGCGAAGACTGTTCCGGCGCGAAGGCGAATTTCTGGCCGAAGCCGTCAGCCAGCGGTCTGCCGCGGTCATCCGTCAAGGCGCCGGCAGCGACATCGAGCGTGTAGACCTTGTCGGTGAGAAAGCGGCCATTGACATAGAGACGCCCATCGCTTGCTTCCGCCGTCAGATCGTCCACCGGCGGAGAAATGCGCAAGGCGTCCCGGACCGAGAACTGTTCCCCAACCACCGGATTGCTCGAAAACCGGAAGATCATGCCGCGACCCTGGCGAGTGGCCGGCGCTGCATCGGCATTGTCGGCGGCGTTGCCGTCATCATCGACCGCGGCGCTGTAATCGCTGACGGTCGCGTTGGAGGTGCAGCGCATGATGCCATCGCTCGTGGTGGCGTCGAAGCCCCGCCCGCAATCGGAACTGGTCATGGTGAAGGGCACGGCGGTGCGCACGCGCAATTCAAAGGTCTGATCGCTGAAATCCGGCGTGTCGGCAAGCTTTAGCCGCAGGATGGCGACGCGGCCATCGGGTACGCTCTGATGCAACTTCACCACGTAGGATTGCTGATCGCCGCGGCTGTTGCGTTCAAGCGGCTGGATATCGAAATCTTGCGCCCCCAACATCAGACCGCCTTCGTCGCCAATGCCGGGCGCCGGACGCAGCTCGATCGACAGCAGCCGGCTCAGCGCCGCGACATCGACGGGTTCGGCAAAGGTCAAGGTGATCTGGTCAAGCTCGCTGACGGGATCATCGGTTGCAGCCGGAGCCGTCGATACCGGCACCGGCAGCAGCGGTATCAGTTCCGTCTCACCGCCGGCGCCCTTGTCATGATCCAGCATCTTGACCTTGACGCGGGCAAGGGGCTGCCACTTGTCGGCGGGCCTGAATTGCAGAGCGCGCGGGCCGAGCCACTGCCAGGCACCTGAAACAGCCGGTTCCATCGTCACGAAACGCTCGGGCGAATCTTCCGCGCCGCCGGTTGCGGGGCCGGTATCCGTGGCAAAGAAAATCGTCACGGGATCATAGGCGCGCAAAAACCTCTCCGGCACGATTTTGACGCCGTCGGCGCGCTGCAGAACATCCAGTGCCGGCGAGGGAGCGCCTTGCTGCGCGTGACCGCTTGAGATCAGCGTTGAAGACGCAAGGGCGAGGGCAATGAGAAATGCGATCTTTTTCATTGGTTTCACTTCGATCCCATGGGCTTCAGACCGGCACGCTGCAGATAATCATTGATAATTTCGGGCGGCGGGCCCGCCGGCGGTGGCGACAATCCAACCACCGAAGGCCTGACGATGAGTGTCGGCGCGTTGGCCGGTGCGCGTGCTTCCAGGAGGTAATAGCCTGCCGCAAGTTGCTTGAGCTGATTGACGCCTTCGCCGAGCGCCTGGCCCTTGGCATCCAGTAGCCGGCCGATGGCAAGGTCAGGATCGGAACGCAGGCCGACGCCGATATTGCCGCTATTCCTAACCTCGAAGCCGAACAGGGCGGTCGCGCCCGGTGCAAGCACGACCGGGGCTCCGATGCCGTCATTGACCGGCACGACCGGTGTCGCCGTCATGTCCAGGCTGCCCGACAAGGGGCCTTCATGCGTGGAATAGAGTGTCAGGACCGCCTCACCTGCTGCAAGATAGCGGTGGAACTCCGCTCCCGTCGGAAAGAGTTGCATGTCGCGGTGACCATCCTGCTCCAGGCCGACAATGACAGGTGCGTCGGTGCTGACGTCGAGCACCATCGGCTGGGCCGGGTTAAGACGGAAAGCCATGGCTTCACCCTCGAGCTTTACGCTCTGCGGCAGCGTCATCGATTTTGGTTCGGGCTTCGGCCAGGGCGACTGGCCGCCACGTTCCAGCCACAGCGCCACGAGGCCGGCGCCGTGATCGACGATCAGCTGACCGGGTCCGGAGACGGAAATACTGTCCCCGCGCAAGACCCGACCGTCGGCCCCGATAAACGTCGCCGCGCCGCCGGAAACGTTCAGGACATCTCCCTTCATGGCATCAACCGCGATTTCTTCCGATCCGACCGTCCCGAAAAACCGGCGCTTGATCTGATCGTTGCCGAGCGCAATTGCTTGTCCCGGTGACAGGCTGACGCGCGCCGAGCCGGCATCACCCGTCAGATTGACGAGCCAGATCTCCTCAGTCGACGTCACGATGCTGCGCGACAGGGGAGCTGCGGCCGACCAGACGTTCAACAGCTGAGAGGCTGAGGTGGCGGAGACGACGGCGATCCCGGGCGCCAGGTCGAGCGTCAGCCGTTTCACCCCAGTCGCCAGCTTTACCGGCTGCGCGCTGAAGGCTGGAACGGTCGTCGTCAAGGGGCCGTTCAGCTGCACCGCCTCGAGTTCGGCCGCATCGATCGGCCTCAGCCGCATCTGCAGGCTTTCATCGCTTGCGGCGTTCCAGATGTGCAGATCCTGGTTATCGGAGAGGGCGACCGCGCTGTTGAGGCCGGCACCCATGCCGCGTGCGGCCGTGAGGCCCGGCTGGCCGAAGGCCGAATCCGCACGCCACAATCGAACCTTACCCGGCAAGGCAGGGATGGCTGGAATAACCGCCTGATCTCCCGGCGAAAGCGTCAGCGCGATCTCTGCATCGGGTTGCGCGGGGCTCACCCGCACATGGCCGGCGCCACGGGAGACCAGCCATAAACGATCCGATTGCGGAGCAAAAAGTCCCGATGCGGCGGCCGTGAGCGGACGATCGGCACTTGCGCCCGCAAGCAGATCGGCGCTGGCGCCGAGGTCCATGAGGCCGGCCGACGGTGCATGCGCGAGAGCAACGTTGAGAGAGAGATCGAGGCCATCGATGGCCACGGGCTCCAAGGCGATATCGCCGGGCTCCCGCATATCGCCGACGATGCTGCGCGCGGCGATCTTGATGGGTGCTGCCCCACCGTCGAGGGTCCAGACCGATGCGCGCCACTGTGCATCCCCCTCGGAAGCGGGCCAAGCGATAAAGGGTGTGCGGCCACGGGCAAGGGTTTGCGGCTTCCAGCCGCCATCGGCATCTCGTTTTTCGACGGAGAGAACCAGGTCGCTGGTGGACTGCGCCGCGACCAGCGTGAGCCGATCCTTTACATTGGCCGGCAAGGGACCCGGCAGAGGGAAAATAAAGACGGAGGCGCCGTTGACGGAAGCACTGCCGCTCTCTGCAAGCGCCGGCTGCGCTTGCTCCTGCGGCAGGGCGAACTGAACCTCGATATCCCCGAGATCGGCCTGGTCGTCGCCTTCCCCCTGATCATCGCCGTCGCCTTCTTGATCGTCGGGATTATCATCCGCTTGGCTGCCGGCCGTGCCGGATGCTGCCGCCTGATCAAGCGCCAGTGTATAGGATCCGGCCGGCAGGCGGGTGGACAGCGCGATGTTCCAATCATCGCTGCGCCCCGTCAGGCGTTCGAGGACGGCGCCATGTTCGTCCTTCAGCACGCCCTTGATTTCGGTGCGGCCGAAAGTGCCGAGGCTGACGACACGGTCCGTCTCGACATTGAAGGAAAGCTCGGCCGGCAGGTTGACGAAGCGCGCCTCGCCCGGCTGCAGATCCCTGGTGTTCAGGGTAACCTGGTAATCCAGCCGGTCATCATGGGCGAGGCTCGTGAGGTCGATGCGATAGTGCCCGGCCTTCAATTTGCCGGTGAATTGGGGCGCGGCGACAAATCGGGCGATCTGCTCCTTGTCGTCACGAAACAGCGTGCCGATCATGCCTTCGGTCAGATCGATGCTGATATCCGCATCGGCCAAGAGATCAAACGTCCAGCCGTCGGCAACACGCGCGTCGCCCTTGCCCTGAGGCTCGCGCCACTGAAATGCCTGGCTCTGATTGAAGGCCAGCGGATGCGGTCCGTGGCCCTGCAGCTGCGGCGCGTCGATGACGGGTCTTAGCCGTGCGACAAACCGCGTGTCGACGTCGCGCGGCAGGATCACGAGGCGGTAATGCCCCGGCGTGAAATCCTGACTGAGACTGGAAAGTGGCCCCGGCACTGTGAGCGGCCATCCCTCGGCATCCTCGAGGCGAGCAGTAAGGTCTTCGCCGAGGGAGTAGAGATCAAGCTGATAAGATCCCGCACGTGTTATCTCGATCGGCACGACGGCGCCGCGCCCGCCGGAGAGAATGCCTCGGCTGGTGCCATCGGCGACCAGGGTTGCCGCCGTCGGAAGCGAGGCCGGCGTAACGGCGACGCCAAGATGGCCGGAGGAATTCTGCACGGAGAGGCCGACCTGATAGGTTCCGGCGCGCAGATAGGTTTGCAGCAGCGCATTGTGGCCATCGCCATTGTCCGACGCTTCCCCCAGCCCCGGCAGGAATGACGTGCCAAGGCGCAGCGATGTCTGCAAACGGCCAAGGGTTTCGATGCGGTAAAGCCCCCCTTCCGCCACCTCGAGCCGGTAGGATTTCTCCGCGTTCTCGGCGAGATCGAGAAACTGGGATTGGCCGGCAATCAATGGGGATGCGGGGGGCGGGGGTGCAATCTGGCGCGCTGCGACAGCATCAGGCTGCCAACTGACGACGATCGACCGGGCAGCGGAGGGAACCGGGAAGCGCAGGGTCAAGGTCCGGCCTTTTGTGTCGACGCGCTCGTTGCTGGTCGCAAATGCGACCGATGTATTGTGCATGTCGATGGCGGCGATGGTCCCGCCTGGAGGTACGTGGACGTCGATCTGCAGATCCGCGGGTGATGCCGGCCGCGACAGGGCGTTCGCATCGTCATTCGCAGCACCTTTGGCCTGCGGCACGGGCGCCGGCATATTGGACATTGGCTGATCCGGCAGAGGTTGCGGCTGTGCCGCCGCATCGGCGGGCTGCCAGAGCGCCAGTGGCCGCAACTGCAGATCGGCGGGCAAGGCCACGGCACGAGGTCCCGTCAGCAGACCGGGCGCGGCATTGGTGATGATCTGGTAGCGCGTGGCCTTTTCGGCTTCCCGGATGCCAAAGGAAATGGTGGTGCGGGCGGGAGCTGCGGGTTGGACCGGTGGGACGAGGCCCGGCGTGCCGAAGGTGAGGTCGACGATGCCGACAGCATTGTTGTCGGGCAGCAGGCGCAGCAGATAATAGCCGGCGTCCAGATCGAAACGATCAGGATTGCGGCCGTCGACGCGCGGAGCATTGCCGACAAGAACCGGGCTGATGTCGGCATGCAGGGCAACGCCTGAGGTGCGGACCGCGATCTGGCCAGCTTGCGTCATCTCGAACAGCAGCGACGTCGGCCCGCGTAAATTGAAGCGCCGCCGCCAAGCCTGGCCCAGGCCGAGATGAGGCAGGTCGGACGCGACGATCGTGGCTTTGCCCCCACGGTCCTGGCGCAACAGCAGGGCCGTGGCCGGAATTTCATCGCCGCCTTCGCCGGCAATGTCGAGACTGATGAGATTGGCCACTGAGCCTTTAAATTGGGTCTCGGTGCCGAACCGAAGCCCCCGAAGCTGGAAAGGCTGGCCTTCATAGCCCGAGACTTCGACAATGCTCGGCTGGCCGTCTGTTGAAAGCGAAAGCGTGGCTGTCGGTTCGCGGCTGGCCTTATCGATCACGGCACTCTGAAAAGCCGTCGCCGTTTGAGAAGTCCGACCGGCCCGGAGCACCGCCGGCGCCGATTGCGGCAGCTCCAGACGGAAGGTATCGAGATCTGCCGGCGCCTCGAAACGGATCGAGCCGAAGGGTCCGATGACATTTTCGGCTATCCCTCCGGCCAGCGAAAGCTGCGCGCCGGTGCGAATATGGAATGGCTCTGCGGCGTCCGCGCTAGTCCAGACAAGCTTCTGACCGCCATAGGCCGTCACGAGATAGCGGCCGGCCTCGACCGTTCCCGTCAGCGTCGCCCGGCTCATGGGGAGGCCCGGCTTCAATTCGAAGATCGACATTTTCGGCGAGAGATCGGCAATATCGGTGCCGTTCCGCCACAAGCGCAGATCCTGCAGCGAGCGTCCGACCGCCTCGATATCGACGCGCCCGGAATCGGGAATGTCGATCCAATAGGATCTTTGCTGCAGATCGCTGAGATCGGCATGGATGGGGGTGAGCGAGGTCAAGGCGGCGTCGGGCTGTTCAAGCTCCTGATAGGCTTGCGCGGTGAGCTTGACGTCGCCGGCGGCTCCCTTGGCACCGAACACACGGACCTTGTAGGTGCCTTTGTCGAGCAGGGCATCGATCCGGCCGTCGCTGACTCCGGCTGCGCCCATGCGGTCGCCGGGGCCGGCGATCATGTCGACAAGCTGCAGCGCCACACCGGAAGTGCTCTGCGTGCGGATGGTGATATGGCCTGAAGTGTCGACGGTCAGCAAGGTGCTGCCATCCTGATCCGCAGGCAGTTGATCCGGGGCCAAATGCGGCTGCGACACGAGCCGGGGCGGCGCTTTTAAGGGCGCGGGTTGAGGCGCTGCGACGGCCGCCGGCGCCGATGTATCTTGTGCCGCCGCCGGCTGTGTCGTCGGTGCTGTTGATGGTGCAAGCTCGACGGCAGATTCTGGCGGCTTGCGGCTGGGAGAAGCGCCCGCTGCCACAAGCGCCTCAAGGCGCGTCTGATAGCTTGTTGCCAGGCATGCCGTCAGCCGGCCCGGATCGGTGTCTACGCAGGATTTGTTGCGGTCCGCCAACCAGCGGCGCTGCTGCTGGCGTAGATCGTTCAGCCTTGTCGGGTCGCCGTTGAGATCCGCCAATGCCTGCCGATAGGAGGCTGCCAAGGCGGTGTCCTGGGCAATCAAGGCAGGGGAGGCACAAATCGCCTTTTCAATGGCGGACTGCGCTTTGCCGCAATCAAAGGATTGCGCATGGGAGGCCGCTGGGAAAAGACAACCACTGAGGGCAACAAGCAAACGCAGGCGAGAGATGAAAGCCATGGATAACTCGTTTTTTGAGTGGCCGGCACACTAGTCAATATGAACTATCCTCGATCAAGACAAGAGCCGGTTGCAGCAAGCCGAGAACCGCAACGCGCTCAATGTTTGACGTGGTTTATAAGTCGGCACTTGGATGTGGAGTGACCCGTAAAAACTCGCTCTTGCGGCAGGAGCGCAGGGCTAATTTCCGGCGTCGGACATGTCACATTTTTCCACTCCCTTCGTCCTTGTGAGCGAAAGGAGATTTCAATGCGACCGCTGCTTCTTGCCCTTTCCGTCCTCCAGCTTTTCAACGGGGTGCTGATGCTGGCTGCACCACCGCTCTGGTATAGCGTCATACCCGGTGTCACGGAGACTGGCCCGTTCAATTCCCATTTCCTTCGAGATATCGGCCTTGGCTTTCTGAGCGCCGGCTGCGCGCTGGGCATGGCGAGCTGGTATGCGGCGATTGCACGGCCTCTGGTGGCTGTTGCCAGCGTCTTCCTGCTCGGCCATGCGCTGCTGCATCTCGCCGAAATGGGGCTGCATGGAACCGGTCCAGCCCATGCGATGCGGGATATCACGCTGATCGTCGTGCCGGCCTTGATGCCGCTTGCCGTGTTCAAGCGGAGGACCTCCCATGTTTAGGCGGCTCTTTCGGAATGCCGCGCGCAAATTCGGCGCGCGCTATGATTATGATGTCGGCTATATGGAAGATCTCGCCGAGTTGAGCCCGGGCGGATTCGCCAAGCTCGCCTTGCTCACACCCTTCACGCAGGAGCGTTTCGGCGTACCGGCTGCACCTTATTATGCTGCGAAATTCATCGCGGCGCGCACGGCCGGATGTGGGCCCTGCACCATGCTGGTGGTTCGCATGGCGGAGGAAGCCGGCGTCAGCGCACAGCAGCTCGCCTCGATCGCCCGGCCGGGTTCGGCGGATGCCGACATGCGGCTTGCCGCCGACTATGCGACAGCCGTTCTCGCGAACTCGTTCGACCTTGCTGACATGATTGAGACGGCGCGGTACCGCTTCGGGGAAAAAGGCCTCTGGGGCCTTGCTTCAGCCGTCGCCGCCGGCCAATTCTACCCCACCTTAAAGCGGGGCGTCGGCGCGGCGCTGAGCTGCGACTTGCTGCCGGCTGAGTTTCGGGAGGTCGCATGAGAGCGCCTATGGGGAGGGATGTCGGGCCGATGCCGGAGGCGCTGCGCCGCCGGCTGGTCCGGCTCGCCTATCGCTATCTCGGTTCGGTGAGCGACGCTGAGGACGTCGTACAGGAAGCCTCCATCAAGCTCCTTGCCAGCGAAGGTGTCCGCGACCGCGAGGCGTGGCTTGCCCGCGTCGTCACCAATGCCGCGCTTGATCGGCTGAGGCAGCTTAAGGCGCGGCGGGAGACCTATATCGGGCCCTGGCTGCCGGAACCGGTGGTCGAGACGGAGAGCCCGAGCGATCGCGAGCTCGACATTTCCTTCGCCGTCATGCGCACGCTCGAGACATTGTCGCCGCTCGAACGCGCGGCCTTCTTCCTGCATGACCTGTTCGGCATGGATTTCGACACGGTGGGCGAGACGCTCGACCGCTCGCCCGCCGCTGTCCGTAAGCTCGCCTCGCGGGCCCGGCAGGCAGTGAAGGAGGGGCGGCCACGCTTTGCGGCGCGACCTGCCGACGTGGAGCGGCTGTTGATGGCGATCAGCGCTGCTGTGCAAAGCGATTCCGTCGACGCTCTTGCCGCCGCACTGGCCGAGGATATCGAGTTGATCTCGGACGGCGGCGGCAAGGTGATCGCGGCGCTCAGGGTTCTTCATGGCCCCATGGAAGTCGCAAACTTCCTCATGCACATCGCCCGCAAGCAGCCGGATGGCGGATGGCGTTTCGGACCCGCCCAGGTGAATGGCGGCGCCGGTATGCTGATCAGTTCCGAGGTCGGCCTTGACACGGTGATGGCCATCGACCTCGATACCGAGGGGCGGGTTGCGGCGGTCTATCTCGTGCGGAATCCGGAAAAGCTCGCCCATGTGGTGGGAAGCTGAGCCGGCGTTGCCACAGTGAAGGCTGCGCTTATGCCTTTGGCGAAACTGCGCTGATCGTAGGCCATGCTTCAACTCGTCCAGCCGGCTACAGTCCGAACAGATCATCATTGTGATAATCTTGCGCCAGCCAAGGTCGATTCGCAGGTGTCGGGATTTTCGCCCCGGAGCCAGGCACGCGTGGTCGTGATACAGGTAAGGAGGCAGCGATGCTGAAAACCGATACCCGCCAAGCGAATTGGCGCCGTGCCAATCCAGGCAAATATGATGCTCACCTCGCCGTGCAGCGAGCAATCAAGGCAGGCGAGTTGGAAAAGCAAACCTGCCAGGTCTGCGGGGTCGAAGCGGTCGATGCCCATCATGATCAATACGACGAGCCCTTAAGGGTGCGGTGGTTATGCCGACGCCACCACACGAGGCTGCACCATTATGGCGAAGACATGTTTCCGATCAGGAATGCACTTTAGAGGGCCGGATCAATCTGGTCTGTATTGGAACGCCGCTCCTCGACATCAAGCCCGATCGCACCATGTTCAAGCCGATCGCGCCGCCGCAGCCCGGAGACTTTCAGGTTGGAAGCGAAACGGCGCGTGTTTGCAAAAAGGGATAGCCGCCGAAGCTCCCGAACAGCCAGTGAGGTAATTGTGATGTACGCCACGAGGAACATAGGGCAGGGCGACAAGCGCACCTTCTATCGCGAACTCGCAGGCCAACTTCAGGGGCTGCTTAAAGGCGAACGCGACGCCGTTGCCAATGCCGCAAACCTCTCGGCGCTTGTCTTCGAGCTCGTTGCCGATCTGAACTGGGTGGGCTTCTATTTCCTGAGATCCGAAAACGAGCTGGTCCTCGGCCCGTTCCAGGGCAGGGTCGCTTGTGTGCGCATTGCCGTCGGCAAGGGAGTCTGCGGTACAGCGGTTGCGGAAGCGCGTTCCGTGCTGGTTCCGGATGTCCACGAATTTCCCGGACACATCGCCTGTGACGCCGCTTCCCGATCGGAGCTGGTGATCCCGCTGGTCAAGGACGGCGGAATTGTCGGCGTGCTCGATCTCGACAGCCCCACGCCTCATCGTTTCAATGCCGAGGATCAGGCCGGGTTCGAGGCGCTCGCCGCAATCTATGTCGCCGCGAGCGTTCTCTAGAGCGATTTTAGATGACCGCTCCAACGGATCAGTCGACTGCGACCATCACGTCGGAAGCCTTGACGACGGCATAGGCATTTCCACCGACGGTGATACCGAGTTCGTCCACGGCTTCGTTAACGATGACGCCATTGCCGATGTCAATGCGGACATGGGCGGTCGTCGCGCCTTTGGTCACCTCGATAATCTTGCCTTTCAGGCGATTGCGGGCGCTGATTTTCATAATGTTCTCGTCGTGCCGTCCAACTATCCGGCGGATTCGATCGCAGGCACGGTTTTCCGGATCACTGCCGAAGAACTGGCGGCAACCGATGCTACGAAGTCTCCGACTACAAGCGTATCGAAACGGTGTTGGCGTCGCGAACCAAAGCATGGGTCTACGTTAAGGCCTGATCTGTTCCTTCATGCCGCCCGAGGAATGCCTCACCATCCGGCCTCAGAGCACGCCCTTCCTCAAGATGAAGTTTCCATAGGGGCGCGATTCAGCCGTCTGAATGATCGCAAACGATCGCATGGCGATCGGATAGTAAGCGAACCTCTCGACAGGTTGGCTGGCGATCGAACGCACTTCTGCCTCACTGCAAACGGCGATGACCTCCCTGTGCACTTCGAGCAACTCGCCTGGCGCGTCGACGGCCTCCATATGCATCAGCGGCGTGTCGCCGAATGTGTCCAAGGGCATCATTTTAAGGATCCCGCGAACTGCAGTCGGTGCATCGACCCCCTCCAAGATGAGAAGCTTTCCGCTTGTGGTTTGGGTCGCCACCCGAAAGCCTGAGAAGTTTCGATCGACGATGGCCAGTTCGTCGCCATGACCCATGGAGGCCATAACCCACAACAAGTCGGCCGTGACGAACTGCGGGACGCCTTTCAGCATGTCATTTCCCTCCCAAGAGATGATCACCAGTTGGATCGTATCCGCAAAAAAACGATTGCGCAAACGTTTCGATGGCGTTAGCGTGATCAAATTCGCGGATCCTTGGAGAGCCTGTTTAAAGGTTGGAAATCCGCCTGGGAGGAAAATTTGAGACGCTTTGTTGTTGTGCTGCCGGCAAACGCCGGAGCGCGCTCATGACGACGATTTCCGAAGTTGCAAAGGCGGCCGGAGTTTCGGTCTCCACGGTTTCCCATGTTCTCAACAAGACGCGCTACGTTTCGCCCGAGAAGGCGAAGCTCGTCATGGAGGCGGTGGACGAGATCGGATATATCCCGAACGCGGTTGCGCGCTCTCTCAAATTATCGTCGACGGGCACGGTCGGCCTGGTCATTTCCGCCATTTCGAACCCTTACTTCAGCGACATCATTTGCGCGATTGAAGCCGAGTGTTCCAAGCGAGGCTTGATCGTCTTCCTATGTGATACACAGGACGATCCAGATCGGGAACTGGAGCTCATCCGGCATCTGCATCAGCGTCGTGTCGACGGCATTATCCTTGCCGCTTCAGGCGCTCCTAAAAAGTCGCTGGACTATCTATTTGAATGCGATGTTCCCTGTGTGCTCGTCGACAGGCTCTCCGATGATCGTTTCGATCAGGTCGGAACCGACAACACGGCGGCAATCCGCATGCTGGTCGATCATCTCGTCACGCTCCATCACCAACGGGTTGGGATCATCCTCGGCCAGCCGGGATTTTCAACGACCGTCGAGCGCACTGAGGCTTTCCGCGCGGCTATGGCGGAGAAGGGAATAGAGGTCCCGCATGCCTTCATCAGCAATGGCAACCGCAGCACGGCTGACGCCACCGCTTCGACACACCGCTTGCTGGAGTTGACGGAGCCACCGACAGCAATCCTTGCCTCAAACAATCTTGCGATGATAGGCGCGATGAGAGCCATTCGGGAACGGGGGCTACGCGTTCCGGCGGATATTTCAGTGCTCGGAATCGATGATTTCGAATGGGCAGATTACTTCGAACCGCGCCTGACGCTAATGGCCCAGCCTTGCGATGAGATCGGCAGGAAGGCGGCGGACTTGCTGATTGCGCGGATCGGCAGCAAGCACCGCCCGCGCGAGACCGTTCGACTGTCGCCGGTTTTGCGGGTGCGTGAATCGTGTGGAGAAGCAGCATGAACCAGGTTGTTCTTTCGGCGAAAGGTATCACCAAGCATTTCGGCGGCGTTCAAGCGCTGCGTGGCGTGGACTTCGATCTTAAAGTGGGTGAAATCCATGCCCTACTTGGAGAGAATGGTGCGGGCAAATCGACGTTGATGAACCTGATGTCCGGCGTGCACACGCCGGACCAGGGAGAGATCTTCATCGATGGCAAACCCGCCCGATTTCACAGCCCGCGGGATGCACAAGCGGCAGGAATTGCAACGATTTTCCAGGAATTGGATCTCGTCTCGAGTTTGAGCGTCGCGGCCAATCTCTTTCTTGGGCGTGAGCTTGTCCATCCACATGGCATGCTCGACGGGAAGGCGATGCTGCGCGAAGCGCGCAAAAGACTGGAGGCAATCGACCGATCGATCGATCCCTCCCAGCTTGTCGGCGAGCTGTCTATCGGCCAGCGCCAGGTCGTCGCCATTGTCAAGGCGCTGTCCTATGCATCCCGCGCTCTGATCATGGATGAGCCGACAGCGGCATTGACGGTCGGCGAAGTCGATCGATTGTTCGATATTATGCGCGGGCTCGCATCGTCAGGCGTCGGTATCGTCTATATTTCGCATCGCCTCGAGGAAGTGCCGCAGATTGCCCATCGCGTGACAGTGATGCGCGACGGCAAGGTCGCCGGCGTTACCGAGCCGAACGCGCCGCAAGCCCAACTGGTGCAGCTTCTTGTCGGTCGTCCGTTGAACGAACTTTACCCGCCTCGATCGGATCGCGTCGGAGACGTGTTGCTGAGGATGCGTCAGGCCTCCTTCCGGCCGCACCGTGCGTCACCCGGGTGGCAGGCGCCATCAAAGATCGACCTCGATGTTCACCGCGGTGAAATTGTCGGCTTGGCCGGCGTGATGGGTGCAGGGCGAACCGAGCTTCTGAGCGCTCTTTACGGGACAGGCGTGCCGGGCAGGTGGCAGGGTGAGGTTACCATTGGCGGCAAACCGGCAAGGCTTCGATCCATCGCCGCCGCCCGCAGGGCTGGTCTCGCATTCGTCACCGACGACCGGCGCGGCGCCGGACTGATGCTGCGCATGTCCGTTGGCCTGAATCTCGTCATGTCGATCATTCGCCGAATTTCCCCAAACGGCTTGTTGTCTGCACGTCGACAGGATGATGCGATCAAGAGCTCGTTCGGGAATTTCGACATCCGTCCCAAGAATCCGGAGATCGCAGTGGGTGCCCTGTCCGGTGGCAACCAGCAGAAGGTCGTGCTTGCTAAGGAAGTGCTGGGCAATCCGAGCCTGTTGCTTCTCGACGAGCCGACCCGCGGTGTGGACGTCGGAGCCAAGGGGGAGATTTACGCTCGCTTGCGCAAATTTGCCTCGGATGGATTGGGCATCCTTGTCGCTTCAAGCGAGATGCCCGAGCTGATCGGCCTATGCGATCGAATAGTGGTTCTGCGCAATGGCTGCAGCGTTGCCGAATTTTCCGGCGGGGTGAGCGAACACGACGTTCTGGCCGCCGCCAACGGGAGGGAGGGATGATGTCCGAACAACAAATTACGTCGAGTTCTCCGATTCAACCCGCAAAGCGCATCGATCCGCTTGCGGTCATCGTCCGCTTCCAAAGCCTGATCGGCCTTGTGCTGGTCTTTGCCGGCGGCATCATCTTCTCGCCGCGTCGGCATGGGGTCATCCTGTTCATTCAACCCGACAATATTGCCAACATCGTCCGTGCGGTGTCCGAGACCGGCATCATCGCGATCGGGATGACCTTCGTGATCATAACCGCCGGGATCGATCTCTCGGTTGGGGCGACCCTTGGTCTTGCGAGCGTCGTCACGGCAACATTGATGGTCTCGGGCGGCTTTGGGCTGATTACAACGGTGCTGGCGGTGCTGCTGATGGGCACCTGTTTCGGCTTGATCCAGGGAGCGATCTCAAGCAAGTTTCGGCTTGAAGCATTTATCGTCACTCTTGCCGGTTTACAGGCAGCTCGCGGGCTGGCGCTCGTAGTTTCGGGCAATCAGTACATCAATATTTCCTATGGCGATGGCCCCGGGCTGGCGCCTCCCATCTTTGCGGTTCTCGGCGGTCGATTGTTCGGCAACGTCGTTCCTGTGGCCACGATCGTCTTCCTGATCTTTGCCTGTATCGCAACGCTGGTGCTGAACACGACGAGGTTCGGCCGTTACGTCTATGCCGTTGGCGGCAACGAGCGCGCCGCTCGCATCTCCGGTGTTCCGGTCTCGGCAATCAAGATCGCCGTTTACGCCATCACCGGTTTTGCATCCGCGCTGGCCGGCATCGTCCATGCCGGGCAATTCAATTTCGGAAGCGCCAATGATGGCACCGGTTATGAATTGACGGCCATCGCGGCTGTCGTCATTGGCGGAACCAGCCTGTTTGGCGGGTCGGGTTCCATGGTCGGAACGATCGCCGGCACGATCATGCTTGGCGCCCTCGCCAATATTCTTCAGCTCAACAATATCACCCCAGCCATGCAGTTGCTCGCCACAGCGGCAATCATCGTTCTGGCGGCAGTCCTTCAATCCCTCGTTCGTCGCCGCGAAGGATTGGGCAGATAGTGTGGCGGCATCTCCCGGAAGGTGGATCCGGAACCAATGTGGAGGAGAAAGTAATGACACAGAATGCACTTCGATTTTCGAATGCCGGGCGCATGGCACTTCTCGCCGGTTCGTGCCTTTGTATTGCCGGCGTGGCCCAGGCTGCCGATCCGCTTGTGAAGGCTTGCGCCAAAGACGGCGAATTCGTTGTCGGCTTCTCGCAGGCAAACAACGCGGAGCCCTACCGCCAGCACGTCAACGATGAACTGGAAGCCGCCGCCAAGGCGGTCCCGCAGTTCACACTGCAGATCGCCGACGGGGCGGGCAACGTCAACACTCAGACGTCACAGGTCGACAATTTCATTACCCAAAAGGTCGATCTTCTGTTGATCTCGCCTTTCGAGGCGGCTCCGCTGACGCCCGCCGTCAAGCGGGCAATGGACGCGGGTATCCCGGTCATCGAACTCGATCGCAAGACGAACGGTGAAGCAGGCAAGGATTACACAGCTTTCATCGGAGGCGATAATTACAAGATTGCGCTGGCAGCCGGCGAATATACCAGCAAGACACTTCTTCCAGATGGCGGCGAGGCCGCCGTGCTGGAGGGCCTGCCGAGTTCGACGCCCGCAGTCGAGCGGCTCAACGGCTTCAAAGACGGCGTGAAGGCCAATTCGAAAATCCAGATCGTCGCAGAACAGGCGGCAGACTGGCTGCCGGATAAAGCACAAACGGCGTTCGCAGCCATGCTGCAGGCTCATCCGGATATCAAGATGGTCTATGCCAGCAATGACATGATGGCGGCGGGTGCTCTGCTTGCCGCCAAAGGTGCCGGCAAAAGCGTGAAGATCATCGGCACCGATGGCTTGCCTGGGCCTGCCGGGGGAATTGAAGCAGTCGCAAAGGGCGATTGGTCCGCGACCTTTACCTATCCTACCGGCGCGAAGGAGGCGATCGACATGGCAAAGTCGATATTGCTGGACTGCGCATCGTCTGTTGAGCCGACAGTAACAGTCGATACTACAGCCATCACGCCCGAAAACGCCAAGCAGATGATGGGCAAATAAAGTCCCAGGCTCCCCGGCTGGGCGCGTCTGCCCAGCCGGGTGGGACCAAATCGCTTCGTTGCGCGCTTGCATCGCCGCGGCGTTTGCCAGCAACCAGATCGGAAGCCGCTGTCGCACTTCGCCGGTCTATTGCATGAAACGCGCGCCCATCGGTTGGCGCGCGCATCCATAGCGACTAGAGGCGATAACGGCTGCGTTCTTTTGCGACCTGTTCTGGACTATAGGGGTCGAGCGCGTCATCGAACCTGGTCCATCCCTCTTTGGTGTAGGCGGCTCGGCGCTCGACCGGGTCGACCCAGTTGGATTGCTTGAGGATCGCTTCCGCCTCCGGGACAAGTGCGTCTTGAACCCTGGCTGTGACCAACGAGCCACCCCGGCGAACGCCTTCGGCATATACATTCGCGTCCTCGTCAGAGACGCCGGAACTCGTCATCGCACCGATAATGCCTCCTGTCGCACCGCCAGCGACTGCCCCAGCGGCGGCGCCTGCGGCGGTGGCGGCCAGCCAGCCGGCTGCGACGACAGGGCCGACGCCCGGGATGGCCATCAGACCGAGGCCTGTGAGAAGGCCGCCGGCGCCGCCGACGACTGCACCGATGCCGGCACCTGTACCGGCGCCTTCACCTGCATTCGAATGTTCACCTTGGCGACTGTCGGCATTGTTGGAAACGATGCTGATGTCGCTGGAAGGGATACCGGCGGATTCAAGCGCGCTGACCGCGGAGCTTGCGTCGGTATAATCGTCGAAAAGTCCAGTTACGGTTCTCATAGTCATTTCTCCTGAAGGATTTGTTGGGGTCACTTGGCGACGATGTTGCCCTGGTAGTCGAGTGCGATCATGACGGCCTTGCCGTCCTTCATCCCCGATGCCATCCAGATGCCCTTGTCATCCTTCTTGAGGTCTTTGACGTCGGTATAGCCGGCCTTTTCGATGCGGTCCTTGGCCTGCCCTTCGGTGAAGCTGTTGGCACCTTCGACCGGGGCGGTCGCATTGTTCGACCCAGGCGTTGCAATGGCCGGAGTCTTGCCGTCACTTGTCGTTGCGGGTGCCGTCTGGGCCATGGCTGACAATGCCGAAGCGCCCAGAAGCGCTGCGGCTAGAATGAACTTGTTCATGGGAATTTCCTCTCGTGGCGAACCTCTCAGATCCGTGATCACGAAACCCCATCCGACCCTAATCGTTCCACGTACCAGAACTTAAAGCACGAATGCGAATCTTTGCCTGATTTGCTATTGAACTCGCAAAAGTTTTTCTGCGATCGCTTACTGCTTCGTAGACAAAATGGACCCGATAGCGGCGGCCATTGTTGACGCGGAGTTCACTCACGCCTTTGCCCACCGGCTTTACGTCCCCAGGGTTGGGCACGAAAGTCCTTCAGCGTCTTGGACCGGTTCGGACCCAAAGATCGCGGACAACGTCGCGTCTGCGATGAACGGTCTTCTGGAAACCTGGAGATCGGGTTATGCCGCGTTCAGAAGTTCAGCGCTAACCGGCATTCCCATATGATAGCCCTGGACGCGGTCGATGCGAAGATCCTTGAGCAGGGACAATTGTGCTGCCGTTTCGACGCCTTCCACCAGGATCGTATTCCCGCGATTGCGGATAAGAGCGACCATGTCCTGAAGCATCGTCAACCCGCGCGGGTTGGAGCAGTCGTGCAGGAATGTCCGATCGACCTTCACCGTCTGAAACTCGATCGCCCTCAGCCAGGAGAGGCCCGCGAAGCCGGAGCCGAAGTCGTCAAGCCAGATTTCGACGCCGAGAGTCCGCAGATCTGCAATGCACTTAAGCACCTCCGACTGCATATCCATATCCAGGCCCTCGGTGACTTCCAAGGCCAGCCGCGATCCGCTGACCCCGCAGCGAATAAGAATGTCAGCGACATTCGCAGCAAAGCCGGGGGAACGCAGCTGTATGGGCGACACGTTGACGCTGACGGTCGCCATGCGATCGGTCATCAGAATGTCACGGCATGCCGTCTCGATCGCCCACTTGCCCAATTCGAGGATAGCACCCGTTCGCTCTGCAACCGGAATGAATGTTTTCGGCGAAACCGCGGTGCCGTCCGGCATCCGAAGCCGCATCAAAGCCTCGACAGCTCTTGCTTTCTCATTGGTCAACTCGAAGATCGGTTGATAAACGAGCGAGACCAGTTTGCGATCAATGGCGGCCGTCAGCAGCGGGACGAGTTTACCGGCATTATCGTCCGGGCGAGGCAACAGCGGATCAAACCTGCGAATGCAGTTTCGGCCGCTTGCTTTGGCATGGTAGAGAGCAAGATCGGCCTCACGCACTATTCGTTCGACCTTCTCTCCAACTTTGTCGCGGGTGAAGGCGACGCCAATGCTGACGGTTACGATTGGGCTGTCATCCGGTCGCCCGTCGTGCTCAATCGCAAGAAACTCGACTTCCATTCTGATCTTTTCGGCCAGGCTCATCGCGATCTTGGGAGTTTCGACCGGCAAGACCACGATAAACTCTTCACCACCATACCTGCCTATCATGCCACCGGACGACTCTACGACGGCCTTCAGCACTTTGGCGATGACAGTCAGGCATCGGTCTCCTTCTTGATGCCCGTAGCGATCATTGAAGCGTTTGAAAAAATCGACGTCGATAAGCAACACGACGAAGTCGCGGCGTTCGTCTTTCCAGGCGGCCCAGCATTCGTCGAGCCGCCGATCCAGGGCGCGCCGGTTGCTTATGCCCGTCAGGTAGTCGGTGTTTGAAAGCTCAAGCAGTGATCGTCCACGCTCGGACGCTTCCCAGTGCTGATATCGGGCCTCCGCCGCATTCAGCAACACGTTTCGACGCTCCACGTTCAATCGCCAATTAACGAAAGACGTGAAGACGAAGCACGAAATGTAGAACATCCCGAAGGCAAGCTTGTAGGTTTGGCTTGAAGGAAAAAACGCCTCGATCGTAACGAAAAATGCGCCGAGCACGAAGCTGGAAGTGATCACCGAAAGCCGAAACGGGAAACTGAAAAACAGGTTGGCGCCCATCATGAAGATGGCGCCAAATATCATGTAGTACGACATGGCGGTGACGTCGCTGGTGCCAATCGCCGGGTAAAGCCAGCCCAAATAGCCGGCAAGCAGTGCGGAGGCGCATGTGATGTCCAGCCAGACGGTTTTTGCTTTGGCCAGTCGCAAGGCTTCGAAAGCCAGCAGCGCAATCGTTGCGACGACGAATCGCGCGGCGATCGTCGCAGGCGCAACATCGGGGATAAGCCATCGGTCGGGAAGTGCGAAGGCCACATAGACGGCGACTGCGATCCAAAGACCGTGCCGTGAGCTTCGCCTCCGGACAGCATCATTTTCAGTTTCCAGAGACTTGCGGGCCTCGGCGAACGAAAAGCTGTCGGTTGATTCGTCGCGCTGCACAGGAGCGTCAGCCGCGCTCATGCAACGATACCAGCCTGACTACAATCTAAAGAAGTTAAAAAGTAAGCCATGCTTCGGGCGCCCTCCAAAATTACGTTCGGCAACCTGCAACCGGTTTGTCTTATTACTTAACATTCGTAGAGGCGCAGGTTCCGACCCGCAATAGTAGAATTACCCTTATCCCGTGCAGATTCTAGTCGCATCCCATTTCGAGGTTGATTATGCTTAACGCTATGTCAAGGGAGTCTCGAAATGGCACGAAGTCTTGTCTTGGACGGTGAAAGTCTTGTTGCGCCGGGTGAAATTCGGCGGGCAGCAAGGAGGTTTGCTGCGACAAATCCCAGCGACGTTATCGTCGCGAAAGCCGAGCTTGCCGTCAGCCTCGATCTGTCGATCCGTCAGTTCAGATCCGGCGTCGAGCCTCGTGCGATCATCGAGCGGCTTAGCGAAGCCTTGCATCAATTACGGCGCCGCTTTCATCCGGAGGTGTGGGACGTCATCGTTCCGATCGCGCAATCTCATCCAGTTGCTCACTATCTGCACCAGGATCCATTGACCCGCTGGTCGTTTGAAAAGCCGCGCGGCTATTCCGGCGACGCACGTCTTCTCGACTTTATCTACGGCAGGCCTGAGATCGAGGACGATGTCGCATCATCGAGCACGTTGGGACGTTCGATCTACGCCTACACTCGAAATGCTTCGTCATCCGTCGCAGTAAGAGAGCGTCGAGACATTCTGGCGCGGCGCGTCGACGAAATCGCTTCGGCGCGGCCCGGTTCCACCGAAGTCCTGGCCATCGCGTCGGGGCATCTTCGTGAGGGGCCTTTGTCGCACGCGCTCGGCGCCGGCGCAATCAAACGCTGGGTCGCTTTGGATCAGGACCCGATGAGTGTTGGAACAGTCGCCCGCGATTTCGCCGGCACGTCGGTCGAGGCGCTCAACGGGTCGGTCAAATCCCTGCTTGCTGGGAGGCATGCGCTGGGCATGTTCGATTTTGTTTATGCGGCCGGTCTTTATGATTATCTCCCGGACGCTGTCGCTATAAAGCTGACGAAGAAGTGTGTCAGCATGCTTAAGCCTGGCGGCACATTCCTGTTCGCCAACTTCTCCCCGGCCACGGATGTCGACGGCTATATGGAGACATTTATGAACTGGGCGCTGCTGTTGCGCTCGGAACATGAAATGGGCTTGATCGCCAGTGAAAGCGCGGCTGGGGCGGATCTGAAAGTGTCTGTCTGGCCGGGCACGAATCGGAGCGTTGTCTACTGCGAAATTGAAAGACAGCCGTAAGCAGTAGGTTGGCCGAAAGGCAATGGCGTTGCAGGAAACAACGCCGGCGCACGGAAAAGGAGTGGCCGAGAAGCTGGGCTCGGCCGCAACAATGAGCAATAGCGTTAACCGGGTCAGATCAGGCCGTATTGTTCCGCCTTGTTGCGCAGGAACGGCAGCCCCCTTCCCATGACCTCTTCCATATCGCGTGCAACGGGGCGCCAGACGGCCAGGCCATAGGCCACTTCCGGCGGCATGTTGATGAAGCTTTCCATGGCAAGTCCGCCGTTGAAGCCGATTGCGGCGAGCGCGGCGTAGATCGCATCCCAGGGAATGTTGCCATAGCCTGGCGTGCCGCGGTCGCTTTCGGAAAGATGGATATATTTCAGGTGATCGCGGGCAACCAGGATGCCGTTTGCTGCGCCCTTCTCCTCGATGTTCATGTGGTAGGTGTCGAGGTGAACGAAGATGTTATCGGCGCCGACACGCTCCACCATGTCGACGGCCTGCTGGGCCGAATTGATCAGGTGGTTCTCATAACGATTCACGGCCTCGACGCCGAGTTGGATGCCGTACTTCTTCGCGTGCTTTGCGGCAGCGTCGAGCACCTTGGCAATATTGTCGTATTCGCCTTGCGTCGGCGGTATGCCGGTCCGCTCGCCAATGCCGCCGAAGATGACGCCGGACAGCGCCTCGGCGCTCATCTCAGCGGTCTTTTCGATCGCAATCTTCAGGTGCTCAATCGCCGCATCGGGGCGGACGGATGCCCAGGCATGCTCCGGCAGGCCGAGCGAGCAGACCGCGCGCAGCTTGCTCTTCCCAAGCAGCTCCCGGGTGTGTCTGGCATCGACAGCCGGCGCATTGAGCAGCGCAATCTCGATGAAGTCCATTTTATACTGCACCGCTCCGGCAATTGCCTTCTCGGCGCCTGCGCGATCCCAGTTCATGGTCCACATGCTAGTGTGGACGCCGAAACCCTGCATGGTCATATCTCCTATTTCGCGATTGCGATGAACTTGGCCGAGAACCATCGCAGCACCATCACGACGATGAGCAGGATGCCCCAGACGGCAGTGGTGAGATGCTGGTTGGCGCCGAGCAAATTGAGCCCCGAAGAGAGAAGCTGCAGCACGATGAGCGCCACGAAGACGGGCAGGACGCGGCCGAAGCCGCCGAACGGATTGATGCCGCCGAGGAAGCAGGCGAGTACGGTGATCAGCAGATAGGACTCTCCATGGCCGACGCGTACCGAATTGAAGCGCGCAAGCATGATGATGCCGGCCACGGCAGCCATCACGCCGGAGAGCATGTAGACAATCACCAGGACCTTGCGGGTATTGATGCCGGAATAGCGGGCGGACTCGATATTGGAGCCGATCATATAGGTGGAAAAACCGAGCTTGGATCGCGCGAGCAGGATGTGGCTGGCGATCACGCAGGCGATCAGGATCAACAACGGTATAGGAATGCCGAGAATGCTGCCGTGGCCGATGGGAGCGATGAAGGTTGGGAAACCCGAAATATCGCCGCCGCGCGTCAGGAACTCGCCGAGGCCACGCAGGAAGATCATCATCGAAAGCGAAACGAGGATCGGATGGGCGCGGGTAAAGGCGATGACGAGGCCCATGACCAAGCCGCTTGCCGCGCCGACGACAAGTGCCAGCAGCGAGCCGAGCAGGAAGGCGATCGGGCCGGCATCGATCCCGCCATTGGCTTGCAGCGTCCAGGCAAGCGTCAGGCCCGCCATGTTGGCAGTGAAGGTGATCGCCAGATTCAGGCCGCCGGTGAGGATCGGCATCAGCATGGCAAGCGTTAGGATGCCGAGCTCGGGAAGCTGAAAGGCGACGGATCCGAAGGTTGCGCCCGTCAGGAAATGTGGCGAGGCGAAACCGAAGACTATCAGCACGATCGCCAGCGCGGCCAGCGGACCGGCCATATCAGCCCCGAAGATGGCGTTGAAGCGGGCTGCGAGGGTGTTCATCGCTTTTCTCCGCTTGCCGCAGGTTGGCCGTCGGTCGACATGCGGCCCCCAAAGACTGGCGCCAGCGCGCCGATGCGGGCGCTCGACAACGTGATCGCAACGAGGATGATCGCCCCGACGATCATCTTGAAGGCGAAGGGCGAGACGCCCATCAGGTTGAGGCCGTTCTGGGTGATCGAAACGAGCAGCACGCCCAGCACGCAACCGAGCACGGAGCCCTTGCCGCCGCCCAGCCGCGCGCCGCCGAGCACCACGGCAGCCAGGACATCGAGCTCGCGACCATAAAGTGCGTTCGGCACCACCTCCTGTGCGTAATGCGCCTGCATGAGCCCGGCGATACCCGCCATCAGTCCAAGCCAGCCGAAGGCGATGAACTGCATGGCGCCGATATTGATGCCGAAGCGGCGCGCGCCGTCAGGATTGTCGCCGAAGGCATAGAGCTGCCGGCCGGTCGTCGTGCGGGTAATGAAGAGCCAGGTGGCGAGCGTGCAGACGGCCATGACGAGAACGGGCAGAGTTATTTCCGCCCAGCTGCCGTCGGCCATTTCCCGCTCGTAAATGACCACGCGCGCGGTCAGCCAATCGGGCAGATTGTAGAGCGATACACCCTTGGTGAAGAACATCAGCAGGCCGAAATAGACGTTGAAGGTCGCGATTGTCGCGACGATCGAGATGATGCGGAAACGGTGGATCAGGAAAGCGTTGATCAGGCCGAGCACGATGCCGATGCCTGCCGCGATCAGGAAGCCGCAGGTCCAGCCACCCCCGCCGATCCGCTCGAGCGCAAGTACGGTGAGATATTGCACGATCGAGGCGGCGACGGCGAAGGAGATGTCGATCCCGCCTGATATCAGCACCACGAGCAGGCCGACGGCGAAGATGATGTTGACGGCGCTGATATTGAGCAGGTCGAAGGCATTGCCGAGTGTGAAGAAACGATCGGTCGCAAACGCCAGGAAGATGCTCATCGCGATGATGACGGCGATGAGCACGCATTCGGTCGTATAGGACAGGAACAGCTTACGCATAGATGGCCGCCTCCAGGCCCTTCAGTGTGGTCGTGCGCGGATCGTGCCAGCCGGCGATGCGGCCCTTTTCCATGTGAATGATCCGGTCGGCGTTGAAATAGACCTCCGGCACCTCGTCCGAGATGAGGATGATTGCCAGCCCAGCGTCGGCGAGACGGGCAACGATTTCGAAGATGCCGGCGCGCGCGCCGACATCAACGCCAACGGTGGGAGCGTCAAGGATCAGCACCTTGGGATCGGTGGCGAGCCATTTGGCGATCGCGACGCGCTGCTGGTTGCCGCCCGAAAGCGTCGAGATCGCATCGTCCTGCTTGCCGATCCTGACGCCGAGATCAGCAATCCAGCCGGCAACGAGCGCGTGCTTCTTATCGGGCGAAATCAGCCGGCCGCTCAGGATGCGGTTGAGCGAGGCCATGACCAGATTGTCGGCGATGGATTGCGGCTGGTTGAGACCGAGTGAAAGACGGTCCTCCGACAGATAGGCGACGCCGGCCGCAATCGCCTCGCGGTTGGACGCAAAATGCACCGCTCTTCCCTCCAGTTTGATCGTGCCGGCGGCCGGCCGACGCATGCCGAACAGCGTAAGCGCAAGTTCGGTGCGGCCCGAGCCGAGCAATCCTGTGATCCCGAGCGTCTCGCCACGGCGCAGATCGAAGGAAATCTCCTCGAACTCGCCAGGCCGGGAAAGCTTGCTGACGGAGAGCATGATCGGGTTCTGCGATCGGTCGCTGGCGCGAACGTTCTGATCGAAGGTCCGCCCGGTCATCAGCTCGGTGATCTTCGACTGTGTCATGCCCTCCACCGGAAAGACCCCGACGAGCGCGCCATCGCGCAGCACCGTGATGCGTGAGGAGATTTCCAGCACTTCCGCAAGACGATGGCTGACGAAGACCACGGCAACGCCCGAAGCCGATAGGGTGCGGACGATTGCCAGCAGATGATCGGTCTCCGTTTGGGTGAGCGAGGCGGTCGGCTCGTCCATGAAGACGATCCGGGCCTGCCCGACCAGCGCGCGGGCAATCGCCACGATCTGGCGCTGCGCGATGGCGAAGTCCTTCAGCGGTCTGTCGACCTCGAGGCTGACGCCGAGCCGAGCAAGCGCACCCTCCGCGATCGTCCGGATCGCGCCAAAGTTGACGAAGCGCGGGCGCGAACCGGAAAGCGTCTGAAAGGCGATGTTTTCCGCCACACTCATTTCCGGAAAGAGCGCAAGGTCCTGCCAGATGATCTGGATGCCGCGGGACTGGGCCATGCCTGGCGTGATGTGGGGTATCGTCTCGCCGTCGAAGACGATCTCGGCGCCCTCGGCAGGCCGATACACGCCGGAGATAACCTTGATGAGCGTGCTCTTACCGGAACCATTCTCCCCGGCCAGACAATGCACCTCGCCCGGCAAAACCTCGAAGGAGACGTTTTTCAGCGCCTTCACGCCGCCGAATGTCATGTTGATGCCGCGGAGCGAAAGAAGAGGCGGGGCTCTCACGCCCTCATCCGTTGCCGTGCTCATGCCGGTTGCCTGTCCGATCGAATGCCATGAAGGGTCGATGGCCCCGGCCTTGGCCGGATACCGCCTTCTTTGCCGAATGTCGGGCCGGTCGGCATGGACCGGCCCGACACCGGGGGAGGGGATCTCTTTCAGAGACCCATTGCGGCCAGGTCGTCGACCGTGTCCTTGTTGATCGGCAGCAACTGGTCGACGATGATGTCGTTGCCGGCCGGCTTGATAACCCCGAGACCTGGAATGTCGTCGCCTTCCTTGATGCTCTCGCCCTTGATCAGCCGATCGGCGAGCGTGACGAACACTTCGCCGGCCTGTTTCGGATTCCACATGAAGCCGCCCGATATCGCGTCTGATTTGATCAGCTTCTGGCCCTGGCCGGGTGAGAACGGGCCGAGGACGAAGATTTTGCCTGTCTTGCGGCGTTCTTCGACCGCGCGCCCAGCGCCGATCGGACCCTGGCTGCCGAAGGCGAGGAAGCCTTTCAGATCCGGATGAGCGGCAATCAGGTCGAGCGCTGTCGAGCGGCTTTTGTCGACGTCTTCCGCAACGCCATAACGATCGCCGACGAGCTTCATGTCCGGATAATTCGCCTTGATATAGGCAATTGCGGCATCGGCCCAGGCATTGTGCAATGGGACGGTCAACGAACCGACGAAGACGGCATATTCGCCCTTGCCGCCCATCTTTTCGGCGAGCAGCTTGCCATGCGCTTCGCCGAATCCGGTGGATGATGCGAGCTCGAAATTCCAGTCGGCACCCTTCTGCGAAGGAGATTCATGGGTAATGACCTTGATGCCGGCCGCCTGCGCCTTGGAAAGCACCGGCTCGAGCACCTTGGCGTCGTTCGGAACCACACCGATCACCTTGACGCCCTGAGCAATCAGGTCCTCGATGGCACGCACCTGCAGGGCCGGGTCGGCGCTGGTCGGCCCGATCATGAAGGCATCGACACCCAGTTTCTGACCCTGCTCCTTGATGCCGGCCTCCATTGCGTTGAACCATGGAATGCCGCCGATCTTGACGACAATGCCGACCTTCGGCGCGTCCTGCGCAAACGCGGCGACCGCGCCGGCGAGCGACAGCGATGCAGCCAATGCCGCTATGATAAGTTTCCTCATCCTCACTCCTCCTCAAAGGTCGCCCATGCGAACGACGACCCCCTGCCGCTTTTGCGGCAAGGTTGCTCCTGGTTGCTTCTTGGCGAGGGATACCCTTGCCTCCCGTCTCGCCTCCTCCGGCGAGCCATCCATGCACAATCGATCTTTCTTTTTTGCACAATCGATGGTGCAATGACTATCGAACAAGGCAGGGCTTTCGTCAAGAGGGGTTCGTTTCTAAGGGAACGGCAGAGGAAGGGCAGGGCATGACAGGCATCAGCAAGAAAAAGGCGACCATCTACGATCTCTCGGTGCTATCGGGCGCATCGGCTTCCACCGTGAGCGCCGTGCTGAATGGAAGCTGGCGGAAGCGGCGTATCAAGGAGACAACGGCCGAGCTTATTCAGAAGCTGGCGAACGAGCACGGCTATACGGCGAACCTGCAGGCTCGTGGCCTGCGTTCGTCCCGCTCCGGCCTCGTCGGCCTTCTGCTGCCTGTGCACGACAATCGCTATTTTTCCTCCATGGCGCAGTCCTTCGAGGCCCAGGCCAGGAACCGCGGCCAGTGCCCGCTCGTCGTCAGCGCTTGCCGTGATCCGGAGGAGGAGCGTCAGGTTGTCGAGACGCTGATTTCCTATTCTATCGACGAACTCTTCATCGCCGGTGCAACCGATCCGGACGGTGTCCACGCGGTGTGCGAAAAGGCTGGGCTGAAGCACGTCAACATCGATCTGCCGGGCACGCTGGCGCCGTCGATCATCAGCGACAATTACGAAGGCGCGCGTATGCTGACACAAGCGATCATCGAGCGCGCGCAGGAGGATGGGCCGCTTTCACCCGACGATGTGTATCTGTTCGGTGGCCGCAACGACCATGCCAGCCATGAACGCATTCGTGGCTTTCGCGACGTAAAGCGCGCACTGCTGGGCGCAGATCCGGACATCTGCATCCAGCCGACTGGTTACTCCCCCGCCATGACCGCCCGCGCCTTTGAAGTCTTCTACGAAGGCCATGGAAAGCTGCCGCGCGCATTTTTCGTCAATTCCTCGATCAACCTCGAGGGGCTGATGCGCTTCCTCGCGCTGCATCCGCACGAGACCTTCGCCGATATCATCGTCGGCTGCTACGACTACGATCCCTTCGGCTCCTTCCTGCCGTTCCCCGTCTTCATGATCCGGCAGGACGGCGAGGCCATGATCACCAAAGGGTTTGCCATCCTCGACACCAACCGACCTCCAGTACTGACGCATCTTGTGCAACCATCACTCGTCCCGCCACGCACAGCGCTGACCGGCCCCCTCGATGCCCTGAAAGATATCGAGTAATCCCGTCTCCTTCGTTGGAAAATCTGATGCCAGACGGCGTCGGTGGGCCCGGGTCAATTGCAAATAGCATCGAGACATTCCAAAATATCCAAAGGGAAGCCGTTGTTTTTTCTGGCATGTCGCACCGGGAAATAGAATGCCCCTTACACCAGCTGCTGTATGTCAAATTAGATAATATGCATTATGGAACTTGCGCCATCCGATAACGCAGCCGAGCGGTGCAGCCAGTCAATGCAGACACAACTTCATCCTGTTGCCTTCTACTCACTCAGCATCGAGACTGAGGAGCGCGCGAACTCGGCCGGGCGGCGCGCGCCTATCATCCAATTTAGTCCTGATTGGCCGCCACCGGCAAACTGCCCTCGTTCGAATGACGTGTTTCAGTATGCCGTGCGGCGGAGACGAGGCGGCGCTTTGCGCGGATGGCGTGCCATTGCTGGTCGATCAGGACGCCGATGAGGATCACGCCGCCCATGACGGCGAAATTCAGCGACGACGGGATGCCAAGCAGATTGACGAGATTCTGCAGCTCCTGGAGCAGGACCGTGCCGAGCACCACGCCGACGATTGAACCTTCGCCGCCGCGGAGAGAAAAGCCGCCGAGGACAGCGGCGGCGATCGCGTAGAGTTCGTAGAACTGGCCATGGCTCGCCGGCGAAATCGAGCGTGTGTACATGGCGAAATAAATCGCCGAAAGCGCCGTCAGCAGGCCGCAGATGACATAGGCCGACATGATCATCCGGCCGGTGCGGATACCGGAATAGCGGGCCGCCTCCTCGTTCTTCCCGATTGCATAGAGATAACGCCCGAAGACGGAGCGGTGCAGCATGATCCACATCACGACGGTTATGATGACGAGCGCGATGAAGGTGTTGGGAACGCCGTAGAACCGTCCGGCGGTCAGGAATTCGAGATCCGGGAAGTTCTGGCCGAACGCGAAGCCCGCCGTTCCGTCGGCGGTGTAGAAGCGCGCTGCCCCGCGATAGATCAGCAGGCCGCAGAGGGTGACGACGAAGGGCTGCAGCTTGAGCCGGGTGATCAGCCAGCCATGGACGGCGCCTATGACCGCGCCAAGCGCGAGAATGAGCGGCAGTGCCAGCATCCAGGGCATGTCCTGGACGGCAACGAAATCGACGAACAGCACGCCGAGAAGGGCGACGAGCGAGCCTACGGAAAGCTCGATACCGCCGGTTATGATGACAAAGGCCTGGCCGATCGACAGGATGCCGAACAGGCCGATCAGGTTGGCGGTGTTGGCAAGATTGATCGGCAGCAGAAAGCGCGGATTGATGATCGCGACGACGATGCCGACGACGACGATCAAAAGCAGCAGTCCGAGATCCTTTTTGACCATTCGAGATCCATTCCCCGATACTTATATGTTGGCCGCAGCCGCTATTTTACCCTTTTGCCGACGGCAAGCAAAAGCACGCTTTCCTGGCTGAATTCATCCTCTTCCAATATGCCGGCGATCTGGCCCTCGTGCATGACGGCGATGCGGTCGGAAACGCCGATCACCTCTTCCATGTCGCTGGAGATCATCAGGACCGCGACCCCGGCATCGGCAAGCGCTCGCATCAGTCCGTAAATCTCGTTCTTGGCGCCGATATCGATGCCGCGCGTCGGCTCGTCGAAGATCATCACCCTCGGGCTCATCGACAGCCATTTGGCAAGCACCACCTTCTGCTGGTTGCCGCCGGACAGAGTGCCGGTTCGCGTCGAAACGGAAGGCGCCTTGATCGCCAGGCGAACCCGCTGCTTTTCGGCCGCCGCCGTCTCTTTTTCAGCAGAAAGCATGAAGCGTCTGGAAAGCCTGGGAAGGTCGGCAAGGGTGATATTCTGGGCGATCGGGAAATCGAGAAGAATGCCGTTGCGCTTGCGATCCTCCGGCACCAGGAAAATGCCGCGAGCGACGGCGTCGCGAGCGGAACGGACGGAAATTTCCTGCCCGTCCTGCAGGATGCTTCCGCCATAACTCCGGTCGATGCCGAAGAAGACCCTGGCAAGCTCGGTACGGCCGGACCCGACCAAGCCCGCAAGCCCCATGATTTCTCCATAGCGGATTTCCAGATCGACGGGACGGCCAGGATAGGCCTCGGTGCGCACGCCACTTGCCTTCAGCGCAACCGAACCCGGCGAGCGCTGCGGTTTTGCGGTCCGGGCCGCAAGCACCCGGCCGATCATCAGCTTGACCATCTGGTCGTGGCCGATGTCTTTCCTGGCGAGCGTGCCGACAAGCGTGCCGTCGCGCAGCACGACGACCCGGTCTGCGACGCGCTCGACCTCGTGGAGGCGATGCGAGATGAAAATGACGCTGATGCCATCCGCTTTCAGCAATTTGATAATGCTAAGCAGCCGCTCGGTTTCGTCCAGCGGCAGGCTGGACGTGGGCTCGTCGAAGATAACGAGCCTGGCGTTGATCGACAGCGCTTTGGCGATTTCCACCATCTGCTGTTCGGCAAGGGAAAGCGACGCCACGGGTGTGTCGGCGGAAAAATGCGCGCCCACGCGCCTCAAAAGCGGCTTCACCATGTCCCTTAATCGATCGCGATCGACGAGCTTAAGCGGTCCCGCCTTCAGCGGTTCGCGCCCTAGGAAGATGTTGGCAGCGACGTCGAGATTCTCAAAGAGATTGAGTTCCTGATGCACGAAAGCGATGCCGGACGAGATGCTCGATTCCACCGTGAGGAAATGAAGCTCTGCCCCGTCGAGCAGGATCGTGCCCCGATCGGGTGCGATCACACCGCCGAGAATCTTCATCAGAGTCGATTTTCCAGCCCCGTTTTCGCCGACAAGGCCGATGATCTCGCCCGGCATGATGACCATTGACAGGCCTTCGAGTGCAACGACGCCTGGATAAGTCTTGCCAACGCCGGAAAGCGAAAGGAATGGCGTTCCGGGCGCGCCCGGTGACGGGATGTCGGAACTATGGTTCATCGGCTGTCCATGGCTGCTGATGATGTCGGCATGAAATGCCTTTCGCGGCGGCGAGTGCCGCCGCCGCGAAAGAGGTTACTTTCCAGCCATGGCCTTCAGGTTGGCGGCATATTTGTCAACGTCATCCTTGCCAATGATCACCGTCGGGATGATGATCAAGCCATCGGCGGGAACGCCTGATTTATCGCCCTTGAGGTAGGCGGCCATCAATTTCATGCCCTGATAAGCCCATTCGAACGGCTGCTGTACGACGGTTGCCGCGATCGTGCCTTCCTTGACGCCGCCGAGCGTGATCGGATCGTCGTCAAAGCCGACGACGGTGATCTGGCCGAGTTTGCCGGCGTCGCGTAGCGCCTCATAGATGCGCGGCGTGTTGTAGGAGTAGAAGCCGACCATGCAGGTCAGGTCGGGGCTGGCCACCAGCGCATCCTCGACGTTCTTCTTGGCGCGCGTCTGGTCGATGTCGTCACCGCGAACATCGACAAGCTCGATCTTCGTGCCCTTGAGCCCTTCCTTCATCCCTTCGATGCGTTCGCGGGCGTTATCGGCGCCGAGCAGACCGACGAAACCCATACACTTGCCACCGTCCGGCATAGCCTTCTTAGCGATTTCGGCGGCCTGCTTGCCGGCATCGACGTTTGAAGAACCGATATAGGCGACGCGGTTGGTCTTCGGCGCGTCGCTGTCGGTGGTGAACAGAGCCGTCTGCGAGCCGATCTTATTCAGGCCATCCGTCTGGGTTTTGGGGTCGACAGCGGAGACCATGATCCCTTTCACGCCGGCGCTGACCAGATCTTCCATGAGTCGCTGCTGAATGGCGACAGCCGCCTGCTCAGGGTATTTCAGCTCCATCTGGTAATCCGGCATTTCGCCCTGCGCCTTCTTCACGCCGGCCTCTGCCGCTTTCCAGAAGTCGGACGCTCCGTTGACGACGAATGCAAGTGTCGGCTTGTCGGCGGCATGCGATACGGCAGCCGGTGCCGCGCTCAGCATCAAACCGGCGAAGAACAGGGCTGCATTGCGTTTCAGCTGTTTCATAATACACCTCCCGAGGGGCCGCAGTCGCATGGGCCCGTTTTCGACTTACGGCCGGCCGGATGCGCCCCCTCCCAGGGCCGCCGCAAAGCGACGAGTGGCATTGGTCCGATCGCTCCGTGACGGTATAGAAGAATTTTAATTAGTAAATAGTATTATCAATGCGGATCAAAACATTTCATCATGCACCGACCGGGATGCAACTTTGTACTAGCAATGACCAATAACCGCAGGCATTGCAACAGTTGATGCAATTGCCAGCGCTTTCAGATAGATGCTAATAGTAATTACCAAACGACAAAGAGACTGTTCTCCTCGAATGCGACAAGCCAAGCCCCAAAAAAGCAATAAGCCCGCGGTGGACAAGCCTGCCCGCGTGACGATGATGGATATTGCCGCGGCCGCCGGCTGCTCGCAGGCCGCCGTCTCTTTCGTTCTCAACGACACCCCCGGCACCCGGATCTCGCAGCAGACCCGCGACCGCGTGTGGGAGGCGGCGCGGGCTCTGGGATATACCGGGACGACGTATACGGCGAAGGCCTCTTATTCAGGGTTGGACAATGTGATCGGTTTCGCCGTGGATCAACTTGCCACCAGCCCGGAAGCGATCGTTGCGATCGAAGGCGCGCGGCAAGCTTCCTGGAACGCCGGCAATGTCCTTCTGGTCGCCCAGACGCTCAGCGATCCGGTCATGGAGCCGAAGGCCATCAAGGCGCTGACGAGCGGAGGCATATCAGCGCTCATCTATATGACGATCTATACCCGCCAGGTGGAGCTTCCGTCCTATGTCAGCAATCTCAACATCCCGACGGTCCTGTTGAATTGTTATACGGCGGACCATGCATTTCCGGCCGTCGTGCCGAGCGAGATTGCGGGAGGGCAGAGCTCCACCCGACATCTGATCACGCACGGACACCATCGCATCGCAACCATCACCGGCGAAATCTGGATGCAGGCTGCGCAGGACAGGCTGACCGGATATCGCCGCGCGCTGGCGACCGCCGATATCCCCTTCGATCCGGAATTGGTTATCGAAGGCGACTGGTCTGCCGGTGCCGGCTATGCCGCCACGATGAAACTGCTTGCTCTGAAAGAGCCGCCGACCGCGATCTTCTGCCAGAACGACCGCACGGCCATCGGCTGCTACGAAGCGCTCAAGGATGCGGGGCTTCGCATTCCCCAGGATATGTCGGTGGTGGGGTATGACGACGAAGAGATTTCACGCCACCTCGTCCCGCCGCTGACGACTTCGGTCCTTCCACATCTTGCCATGGGGCAATGGGCGATCGAACATCTCAACCCGGAAACCGTGCCGGGCAAGCGATATCCTATTGCCAAGCTCGAATGCTCGCTCGTCAAGCGCCACTCCGTCGCCGCGCCGCGGGCCGAGGCGCGGCAGGTTGTCGATGATTTAAGTACCTCGCCATAGGCCCCGGCAGCAGTGGCCGGGAAGACTTACTTGTCGGGCACCCCTCCGACGGCGAACGCAATGCTGACCGCACGGTTCACAGCCGCTGCAAGAACCGACATGTGGGTCTGGCCTGCATAGAGCTCGAATTCGGTACGCAATCCGTCTTCTGTGCTGCTCAATCGCTCCGCCATCTCCTGCGCCAGGAGGATCGTCCGCTCCGCCTTCCTCTTTTCCAGGCGTACGGCTGCATCCTCGTTGCGGTACTGAAAGGGGGCCAACTCGTCGCCTTCATATTCCCCGGCGGACAAATGCAGGAAGGCGGCATTTCCCGGGATGGGTTGACGCTGCGCCTCATTGTTGAGGATTTCACTGTTCTCCCAATAGATGGTCGGGCTGGCCGCAATCCAATTGGCAAACAGACCCGGCCGCTCAAACAGGGCATAGAGGGTAAAGAGGCCGCCGAAGGAATGCCCAAAAAGCGATCGGCGCCGCGGATCCAGGGTCACTATCTCCGCGATCCGCGGTATCAACTCGCTCTCGATGAAATCCGCCAGTTTGCCGGTCCCTCCGATGACCACCGGGGGACCGCCCTCAACAAAGGGCGGATAGGATTTGACCGGTGGAGGACCGAGGTCCCAAGACCGGCGGAGCGCATCATAGGGCTCGTCGGTGGGATAGCCGATCGCCGCGATCACCCCCCAGCCGACATTCGTTCCCGTGGGGTAAGGCGCCTGAGTGACCAGGCTGGCAGCCGCGAAGGGGAAAGTGGCGTTGCCGTCGGTCATCACTAGAAGCGGCCATCCCCCCGCTGGCGGCTTCTCCGCCGGAATGGACAGGAATATGCGATAGGGCTCGCCGCCTGCAGCCGGAGCGAGATCGAAAAAGCACGTGCCGGGCAATGAATAGACGCTGACAGGTTCAGTCGTGAGAACGGTTTCTGATGTTTGCATAAGAGGACGTATCTCTCTTAATCGATGATGACGTGCGGCACGAAACGCGACAGGTTGGCGGTTATGCGCGAGCGGTCTTCGCGAACGGCAAGGCCACAGGCGCGATCACCGACGACCCAGCTGCCGAGCACGGCAAAGCCGCCGTCGCTTTCGAAAAGCGGGGCATAGGCCTGGACGACGAAGCCTTCGTCGCCATAATCGCCGGGAGCGGAAACGAATTCCCGGCCATCCCGGAATATCGTGACGTTCTCGCCCTCTCGCGACAGCAGCGGTTTGCGCACATAATCCGTCAGGGTCGCGGCTGCCGGGTCGTCGGCAAAATAGCTCGCCAGCAGGTTGGGGTGATTGCGGTGGCGCTGCCAGAGCAGAGGCAGAAGCCCCTTGTTGGAGAGCACGGCCTTCCAGGCGGGCTCGATGAAAACATCGCCGGAGCGCGCGAGTTCGCGGGCGAACGGCTCGCGCAGCATGAACTCCCATGGGTATAGCTTGAAGCAGCGGTCGATCACCCGATCCTGCAGGTCGGTATAGCGGCCCTCGGCATCGATGCCGATCTCGCGTATGTCGAGAAGCTCGACGCGATGGCCGGCCTGCACTGCGCAGTCCATCAGATAAACCGTCGTGCCTCGATCCTCCTCATTGTCGGTCATCACAGCGAAGTGGAAGATCGGCCCTTTGGGAAATTGCTCGAACGCCTCGACGAGGCTTTCCTGCAGGGAATTATACTGGTCCGCATCATTGGGCAGGGTACCCAAAGCCATCTGGTCGGTCAGCCAGTTGTATTGGAAATAAGCTGTCTCGAACACCGAGGTCGGGGTATCGGCGTTGTATTCGAGCAATTTGACGGAGCCGGTGCCGTCATAGGCAAGATCAAATCGGCCGTAAAGGTGCCGGTCGCGGCGCTGCCAGGAGCGCTGCACCACATCGCGCAGATCCTCCGGAATGGCCAGCCTGTCGAGCGTCTCTTCGCTTCTGACGATATCACCGACCAGATCCATGCACATGTCGTGCAGTTCCTGGCTCGGCTGTTCGATCTGCGTCTCGATTTCGTCGAGCGTGAAAGTATAGGCGGCATCGTCGAGCCAGTAAGGCTCGCCGTACATGACGTGAAAGCCGAAGCCGACGGCGCGCGCCTTGTCACGCCAATCAGGACGGGCCGGAAGGGTGATGCGCTTCATGTCAGCCGCCGAAACTAAACGACGAACGGCCACCAAAGCCTTGACGGGCGACGGTGCGGGTATTGACGTTGACCGGCTTGACGCTCTGGCGCGAGGGCGCAGTCAGACTGTCGTTGCCCGCGCCGCCTGAGCGAACCGTTGTCACCGTCTGCCCGGAGCGATTGCGGTAAATCGGCGTCGAACCGTAGTAATAACCCATCTCCTCCTGGCGCCGGCGATAGTCGGAATAGTCGCCGATGTTGTTCAGTGCCGAAGACAGCATGTAGCCTGCCAGGAACGGCATAAAGAAGCTGCCGCTGCCGCCGGTATTGTTGGGGACTGAATTGGCCGGCTGCTCCGAGCAATGGCCCGCGCCGTATTCGGCCTCGCAGGCGGCCATGCCGTTGAAACGCGGCGCGGTGGCGAGATGAGCCCGCATGGCATCCTGATAGCCGGCCTGGCAGACCTGCCGGTCCATGCCGGATTGCACGCATTGGTCGACGGAGCTGAACATGACCTCCGAAGGCGTCTGGTCGCCGCAACCGGATAGCGCCAGGGTGGAGGCAGCGATAGTGCCTAGGGCCAGGAAGGGTCTGTGCCCGCTCTTACGTCTGCGCATCGTTCCCCTCCCCTCAATAGGTCATGCAGGCGGCGTTGAGAATACCGATGACCAGTGCGATGCCGCCGCCCCATATGCCCGCGGCGATATCGTCGGCGGTGATCTTCTCATGCAGGTCCGGCATGGTGAAATTCGCAATATAGAAAGCAAGGATCTGCGCCAGAATGCCGATCACCGCCCATATGATGTAGTCGATGATGCTGACCGAATTAGCGGCGGCCGAAGCCAGCGGCAGGCTGAAACCGATAAGCGCGCCGAGAAATGCCGTCACCGCGGCGAGGTTGCCGGCACGAATGAGCTGAACTTCCTTTTGCGGCGTCAGGAATGTGTAGATCACCGCAAAAACAACGTAGGCGCCAAGACCAACGGCGAAATAACCAAGGAAGGCAGGCAGACCCGCCACGTAATCGAGCATTGAAAAACTCCTCCGTCAAAAATTGATAGTGTGTCAGACGCGGCGGACATCGGCTGGAGCAAGCCCATAACCGATCAGAAATTCCACCGAGCTTCCCGCTTGGCTCTGTCCGAGGTCGAGATCACGCTCGACATTGATCAGAAGCATTTCGCGCGTCGAGCCAAGCGGGCGGTAATACAACATACAGGTCTGGTGAATGGAGCGCTGCGCTTCACCATCCTCGACCTTTTCGACAAATTCCACCAGTTGCGCGCGCTCCGGGCCTTCGCCCCAGAAGCGGCTATAGAGTATACCGTCGGCATCGTAGGAAGGCTGGCCGATCAGGCCGCCCGGCCCGGTCCAGCGGTTCCATTCGCTCTGCCCGGCCGGCACGACGCTGTCCCAGGATTGATAAAAGCTGATGTCGTCGACGGCATCGCCCGGCTGGCCCGACGCCGACATCACCTGGATCATCCGGTGGTCCTCATCGTAGTAACGCGACAGAACCGTTGCGGCATCGAGCGAACTCTCGCCGTAGCCGGCAATGATGAAGGGGCCGCTCCGTGGCAGCGGCATGGCCGGCTCGCCCCCCAAAGCCTCGGCCTCGAGGGAGAGGAAATCGATCTCCAGAGCCCCGCCGATGGCGGCGCCCAAGGGGCCAAGTTCTCTGGGCAAGGGCTTTTCGTTCTTGTCTCTGCCGAACCAGCCGATCATGATACGTCTCCCATTCGAGCCCAAGCGACGGCAGCGGGATCTAGCCGCATTCCGCTGATGTAGTAAAGGGTCTCGCCGCCCCGCATCAGCACCTCGTCCCGGCAATTGAGGTCGGTGATGCCCTGGCTCAGCAAGCCCACCAGCGTGACGTTATGCTCACGCTTGAGGCTTAAAAATACGTCTCCATAGAGCAGTGGCCGTTGCAAAGGCGGAACCGGCAGGGAAAAGGCCGTATCGGTGGAGGCGGCCGATAGCAGCCGTGCGGCGATCTCCGAAGAGCCCGGATCGCGGGCTGCACGCGACAGCAGCTCCTCGGCGAGCGAGCCCACCGCCTCGACGCGCGGCCGGAGTTGTTTGACCATCTGGGCTGTGCGGTCGTCGGCGAAATAAGCGACGATATGGGCATTGGGCGCATGGTCTTCGGCAATCAGCACCGCGGCCAGCGTCTCGTCGTCATTTGCTCCGCGCGCGATGATTGCCCGCGCCTGCGCCACTCCGGCCCGCACCAGAGCGTCCGCATCGGCGAGCCGCTCGGTTCTGATATAGTCGGTGTAATCGCTGGCGGGATTCTCCGCCAGCTCCTTGGCAACCAGAACGCTCATTGGTTCGTTGGCCTGCCGTTCGGCATGCAGCAGCCGCAGCATCTGGTATGTCTGCCCCTCCTGCCAGCCTAAGACGATGATATGACCGCTGCGTTCGCTGTAGTCACCCAATCCGCGCATGCGGTTCCTCCAGATCGTGCCGATCGTTGTCAACAATTTGCCAAGAACGGCGGTGAAGATGGCAATGCCGCCGGGAAGGACGAAGAGGACGGCAATGATCCGGCCAAATCCCGATTTTGGGGAAAGATCTCCATAGCCGACCGTCGTGGCTGTCACCATATAGTAGTAAAGAAAATCGATCGGATTGCCGACGAGATCGCCTTCGCCGCACAGCATAAAGAGCAGGTAGGAGGCGGCCAGATGGATCACGAGAAGAATAAAAAGGGCGGACCAGGCCAATTCGCTGAGCGAGAGATATACACGCCGCAGCAATGAAGCGATAAATGGCACGCGATTCGCCCCCGTTCCCCGTGCGTAACCTAGCGAAATTTATTTACCGCGCCACCCCTTTAAGTGGCATATCGGATACCCAGATATTTTTCGAATTCTAACCGATGGAGGACTTTTTGGAGACCTGGAACCTCACCACTTTAACGCGCCTGTTCGCCGCCGATCCGGCGGCGCTCGGTGATGTGGACGTAGCCGTACCCGAACAGGGCGACGTCATATGCGTCACCCTCAAGGAAAAAGGCGATCTCGACGTCTTCGTCGCGGTCAGCGGAGAACGCGACATTCTTGTCAGCGCCGTTCTTTTGCCGTGCAAGGAGGTGCCCAATCGCGAAGCCTTCGAACGCATGGTGCTCAAGACGCACAAGTTCGTGCCGCTCTCCAGCTTCGGCATCACCACCATCGACGGTGAGGAATGGTATGAATTGTTCGGTTCGCTGTCGGCGCACTCGCCAGCCGACACGGTGGTCGAAGAGGTGGCAATTCTGGCGGCCAATGCCGTCGATGCGGCACACATGATTGATGAATGGAAAAGCGGGGAGATTGCCGCATGAGCACCTGGGGAAAGATTTTCACCGCCATTCGCGGCGGCATCAACGAGGCGGCTGAAGCCGCCGCCGACAACCAATCCATGCGCATTCTCGACCAGGAAATCCGCGACGCCGAACAGTCGCTGCGCCGGGCGCGATCCGATCTGGCCGGCATCATGGCCTCCAACAAGAGCGTCATGCGCCGCCTGGAAGAAAACCGCGCAAAGGAAACCAAGGATACCGACAGCGCTCGCGCCGCGATATCGGCCGGCCGCACGGATCTCGCTCAGGGCCTGGCGCAGCGCATCGCCACCAGCCGTTCCGAAGTGCAGCGCGACCAGGAAGAGCTCGATCGGCTGCTGCCCCGCCAGCAGCAGATGCTGCGCACGATCCAGGACACCGAAGCACGCATTGCTCAGATGAAGCGCGAGGTGGAGAACGTCAAAGCCAACGAGTCGCTGCTGCGCGCTCAGTCGGCGATCGCCCATAACCAGTCGGGCATCAATACCCGTCTCGGCAGCGCCGTCGAAAGTCTCGAACGCATCAAGAAACGCCAGGAAATCACTGCCGGGCGCATCGAAGCCGGTGCAGAGCTCGCCGCGCTGGAAAACGGCGGCGATCTCGATCGTCAGCTGCGCGAAGCCGGCATTGGCGGTTCCAGCCATTCGGCCGATGACATTCTGGCACAACTAATGCTCCCCAAACATTCGGCCGAGCCGGTCTTGCTGCCCGCCCCCGCCGGCCAGAAAGACTGACAATCCCTGGGGACGGCAGCCTTGCCTGCCGTTCCCAGCACGTCTGCGGATTCGAGCGCCCGCGCGCTTGTTGGTTGAAAGCGGCGCGCGTGCGCCATCTTCTGCGACGAAGCCGGCCGGCATAAGCGAGAGCATGTCATCGTTTCTAATTGACGCCGAGAAACTGCTTCAGCTCGGCCGTCTGCGGGTTGGCGAAGACCTCCTCCGGCCGGCCCACCTCGTGGACCCGGCCCTGATGCATAAAGACGACGCGGCTACAGACGTCGCGGGCGAACTTCATCTCATGGGTGACCATCAGCAGCGTCATCCCTTCCGCGGCAAGCTCGCGCACGACGGCCAGAACCTCGGCGACCAGTTCCGGGTCGAGCGCCGAGGTGATTTCGTCACAGAGAAGGGCTGCCGGCTGCATGGCGAGCGCCCGGGCGATGGCGACGCGCTGTTGCTGGCCACCGGAGAGTTCGTCCGGATAGGCGTCGAACCTGTGCCCAAGCCCCACCCGCTCCAGCATCTTGCGGGCGATGGCCTCGGCTTCGGCCTTCGGGGTCTTCTTGACCACCGTCTGCGACAGGATGACGTTGCCGCCCGCCGTCAGGTGCGGGAAGAGATTGAACTGCTGAAAGATCATGCCGACCTTGAGGCGCAGGGCCTTCAGATGCACTTCGTCATCGAGGAGTTGCGCGCCGGCCACGGAAATGGAACCGTCGGTGATGGTCTCCAGGCCGTTGATGCAGCGAAGCAGGGTCGATTTGCCCGAACCGCTTTTGCCGATAATGGCGATGACCTCGCCGGCCTGCACATCGAGATTGATGCCTTTCAGCACCTCGGTGGCTCCGAAGCTCTTGCGGACTTCAGTGATTTCGATGAGCGACATTGAGCTTCCTTTCCAGGATCTGGCTGCTTTTCGACAAGGGCCAGCAGAGGGCGAAGTAGATGAGGGCGACGAGCCCGTAGACGGTGAAGGGCTGGAAGGTGGCATTGGTGACCACGGTGCCGGCTTTCGACAATTCGACGAAGCCGATGATCGAGGTCAGCGCTGTTCCCTTGACGATTTGGACGGAGAAGCCGACCGTCGGCGGTATGGCGACCCTGAGCGCCTGCGGCAGGATGACATGGCGCATCTGCTGCAGCCGGCCCATGCCGAGGCTGGCGGAGGCTTCCCACTGGCCTTTGGCGACCGATTCGACGCAGCCTCGCCAGATCTCGGCGAGAAAGGCGGCGCTCCACAGGGTGAGCGCCAATCCCGCAGCAAGCCAGGCCGGCACGTCGATGCCGAAGAGGCCGAGACCGAAAAAGGCGATGAAGAGCTGCATCAGCAGCGGCGTACCCTGGAACAGCTCGATATAATATTTCGCAAGCAGCCTGAATGGCTTGCGCTTGCTGATGCGCAGGAACAGCAGCCCCAGCCCGACCGCGCCGCCGCCGACGAAGGAGACGAGCGAAAGCAGGATCGTCCAGCGGGTGGCGAGCAGCAGGTTTCGCAGGATGTCCCAGAGGGTGAACTCGATCATCGTGCTTTTCTCCTCGGGAAAATCAAGCCGCCGACCACACCCAACACCTGCCGAAGCAGGATCGCCATCACCAGATAGATGGCTGTCGAGACGATGTAGGCCTCGAAGGCGCGGAAGGTTCGCGATTGTATGAAATTCGCGGCAAAGGTCAGATCTTCGGCGGCGATCTGCGACACGATCGACGAGCCGAGCATGACGATGACGACTTGCGACGACAGCGCCGGCCAGATGCGCTGCAGTGACGGGACGAGCACGACATGGCGGAAGGTTTCGAAGCGCGTCATGGCAAGGCTCTCGCCTGCCTCGAATTGACCCTTCGGGGTTGCCTGGATGCCGGCGCGAATGATCTCGCAGCTATAGGCGCCAAGGTTGATGACCATTGCGAGGTTGGCGGCGGTCAATTCGGGAAGCTGGAGGCCGAGCGACGGCAGGCCGAAGAAGATGAAAAACAGCTGGATCAGGAACGGCGTGTTGCGGATCAGTTCGACATAGGCGGCAACGACAGGTTTCAGCCAGGCCGGCCCGAGTGCGCGCACCCAGGCACAGACGATGCCGAGCGAAATGCCGAGCAGTCCGCCGATCGCGATCAGTTCCAGGGTGACCAGTATGCCCTTGATGATCTCAGGGTAATATTGAAGCAGCCAACCGAATTCGAAATGATAGCTCAAAGAATTGTCCCCTCTTGCGGTGACGAGCGGATGTCATCCCGCCTGCGGGCGCGGGATGACATCCGTAAGTCCGAGTCGTTCAGAGATCTGACGGGAGATCGGTGCCTAGCCACTTCTGCGATATGGCGTTCAGCGCGCCATTGGTTTTGGCGGCACCGATGATGCCGTTGACCTTCTCCAGAAGAGCTGCCTGCTCCTTGTTGAGGCCGATGTAGCAGGGCGAGTTCTTGATCAGGAATTTGAGCTCAGGGCGCTTGGGGGGATTTTTGGCGAGGATCGCCGCCGCCACGACGTTGCCGGTGGCGATGGTGTCGACCTGGCCGGACAGGAAGGCTGAGATCGTGCCGTTATTGTCCTCGTAACGCTTGATCGTCGCATCGGCCGGCGCGATCTTCGTCAGTTCCAAATCCTCGACCGAGCCGCGCGTGACACCAATGCTCTTGCCGGTGAGGTCTTCCGCCTTGGCAACCGAAACATCGGCCGGCGCGAACACGCCGTTGAAGAAGGGAGCGTAGGCTGTGGAGAAATCGATCACCTTTTCGCGCTCCGCATTCTTGCCGAGGCTTGATATGACCAGGTCGACCTTGTTGGTCTGCAGATAGGGCACGCGGTTGGCGCTGGTGACCGGCACCAGCTCGGTCTTGACGCCCAGTTTTTCGGCAATGAGATTGGCGACGTCGATATCGTAGCCCATCGGCGCCATATCGGTGCCGACGCTGCCGAATGGCGGAAAATCCTGCGGAACCGCGACACGCAGCGTACCGCGCGACGTGATGTCGGCGAGAGCATCGGCACGAGAAGCGGAGCCGAAGCCGAGGCCTGCCGCCAGGGTCGCGATTGCGAAGAAAACTCGTATTGTCAGCATGCGTTCATTACTCCTTTGAAGTGCTGTTTTTAGGGGCTGAGAGGCGGGGACGCGGTCCTGGGCGGGAGCGACAGGGAATTGCGCAGATCCGAAAGCGGGTTCGGGCGGGCGGTGAGGTCGAGGCCCATTTCCACGTCGTCGAGATGCTCGACGGAGAGTTCTGCAGCTCTGACGAAATCGCCCGCCTGCATGGCCTCGAAGATGCGGCAGTGCCCCTCGTGGGATTGTGCGGCGTGAAATTCAGATTGATAGAGCATCGAAATGAGGATCGTCCGCGCGGTCAGGTCGCGCAGGATATCGACCATGATGGCGTTGCCGCTCAATTCGGCGATGCGGATATGGAAATCGCCCATCAGATAGGTCAGGCGCTGGCGGTCGCCCGCCGCCATGGCATTTCGCTCCTCGGTGAGATGCGCGTCGAGCGCCTTGCTGCCCTCCTCCGTCAGCGTCCGCATGCTGCGCAGCAGCCCGGCCTCGACGATCCGCCGCGCCTCATAGACCGCGATCGCATCTTCCGCGGACGGCTCGACGACAAACCAACCACGCCGAGGGCTGACATGCACGATGCCGCGTGACTCCAGGCGCATCATCGCCTCCCGGACGCGGGTTCTGGACACGCCGAAGAGCGCTGCCAGCTGGTTTTCGCCAAGTCGCGTACCGGGCCGGATCTTGGCAGAAAGGATGCCGGAGACGATCGTCGCCTCGATGGATTTCTGCGTGGTCTCGGATGTGTGGCTATCTTGCATACAAGACAGAAAGCAAAGCCCATGCCAAAATCCTGTGTTCAGGATTTTCAAGATGTCGCGAATGCTGTGCGGGAAATTTGCCTGCCCGGAATGCAGATTGAACGTAATTTGTGCGGGCGCCGGCGCCCGAAGACGCCGGTCAGTGCGACCGCGATCTTTCTCATCTGCGATCGAACTGCCGCGCCGATCGTCTTCGTGCTTTTAGTTGAAACTCGAGGTCTTGAGGAATTCCGCGAGCCGTTCGGTCTTCGGCCGCACAAACATTTCCTTCGGGTCGCCCTCCTCGCAGATGACGCCCTGGTTCATGAAAATGACGCGCGATGAAACCTCGTAGGCGAAACGCATCTCATGGGTGACAAGCAGCATGGTCATGCCGTCGGCGGCGAGCCCCTTGATGACCTGCAGCACTTCGCCCACCAGTTCCGGGTCGAGCGCCGATGTCACCTCATCGAACAGCATCAGCCGCGGCGACATGGCGATGGCGCGGGCGATGGCGACACGCTGCTGCTGGCCGCCGGAAAGCTGACCGGGATAATGGTTGGTGCGAGCGGAGAGGCCGACACGATCGAGCCATTTCTCCGCGACGGCGCGGGCCTCCGGCTTCGTCATTTTCTTCACCTTGACGAGACCGAGCATGACGTTTTCGGCGGCACTCATATGCGGGAAGAGATTGAACTGCTGAAAGGCCATGCCGGTCAGCGCGCGCTGGCGGGCAATCTCTTTCTCGCCCTTGCGGCGGCGGGTTGCGCCGTCGACGCGGTAGCCGATCTCCTCGCCATCGAGACTGATCGTGCCGCCCTGGAATTCTTCCAGCATGTTGACGCAGCGCAGCAAGGTGGTCTTTCCGGAGCCGGACGAGCCGATGATGGAAATAACCTCGCCTTCCTCCACGGCGCAATCGACGCCTTTGAGGACTTCGTGGACGCCGTAAGTCTTGCGCAGACCCTTGATGTCGAGAATGGTCTTGGCCATCGGGGGAACTCCTCAGGACGGCAGGGCGGTCTTGCGCTCGACATATTTGCCGAAGTGCTCGATGCCGTAGTTGACGATGAAATAGAGACCGCCGGCCAGGAAATAAAACTGGAGGCTCATGAAATTGCGGGAGATGATCTCCTGCGTGCGCAGCAGCAGCTCGGCAACGCCGATGACGGAGAGCAGCGTCGAGGCCTTGACCATCTCGGCCGCCGTATTCACCCAGGCCGGCAGGCACTGTCGCATGGCCTGCGGCCACAGCACCGAGGTGAAGGTCTGGGTAAAAGTCAGGCCGATCGCCTTGGCCGCTTCGGTCTGCCCCTTCGGGATCGCCTGCAATGCTCCGCGGACGATCTCGCCGACATGCGAGGAGCAGAAGATCGCAAGGGCGAGCACCCCGGCGGAGAACGGCCCGAGATCGAGCCCAACGGCGGCGGAGACATAATAGCTTGCCAGTACCAGCACGAGTACCGGCGTGCCGCGGATAATATCGGTATAGGCGCGCACGATCAGCCGCAAAATAACGCCGCCATAAACGAGCGCCAGGCCGACGAAGACGCCGAGGACAGACCCTGCGAGAATGGCCAGCAGAGAGATCGACACGGTCACGCCGATGCCGTTGATAATGACGTAGCGGGCGATCCAGAGTTGTTCGAGAAAGGTGTGGGGCATCGGGTCTATCTCGGCAGGGCCAGACGGCGCTCGACGAAGCGCATCACGGCGGCGATCAGGAAACAGGTCGCGACATAGAGGGCGGAGGTGACCATCCAGGTTTCGATGACGCGAAAGCTTTCGACATTAATCTTGCGGGCAGCAAAGGTCAGTTCCGGCACGGCGATGGCGGCTGCAAGCGAAGTGTCCTTGAACAGCGAGATAATCGTCGAGGACAGCGACGGCAGCACGTTGCGCAGCATCAGCGGAGCGATAATGGAGCTGCGGATCTGCATCCCCGTCAGGCCGATGGCGAGGCCGGCTTCCGTCAGCCCTTTCGGGATCGACAGCAGGCCGGCGCGGAACACCTCGGCCAGATAGGCGCCGGAATAGAGGGAGAGAACCAGCACAAAGCTTTTTATCTTGTCGAGGCGCAAGCCCATCTGCGGCAGCGCAAAAAAGGCGAATAGCACCAGGACGAGAATCGGCAGGTTGCGAATGACAGTGACATAGACCCGCGCCGGCACCACCGCCAGGCGGTTTTTGGACGTCAGCGCGAAGGCCACGACCAGGCCTAACACGGCCCCGATTAGGATCGAGATCACCGCCAAGCCGAGGCTCAGCGCAAGCCCGCTCAGCAGAAAATCGAAATTGCGCCAGACGGCACCGAAGTTCAACGTATAACCCATGCGGGCCGCCCTTTCAGACTAACGCATCGTGCACGATGCGCAGATTCAAAGTGTTGCAGCGTCCTTTGTGCGCCTCGAAAGACGCACGGGGCTGCAGCGGAGCGGGAGACAGGTCCCGCTCCGCATGGCCGTTACTTGAACTCAACGGGGAAGCCGATCTGCGGCGGCGTCAGATCCTTGCCGAACCAGGTCTTGAAGGACTTGGCGTAAAAGTCGAACTCCACGCCGGTCATGGCTTCGTGCAGGGCGGTGTTGACAAAGTTCAACCAGTCCTGATCGCCGCGCTTGACGGCGCAGGCGTAGGTCTGCGGGTTCCAGCCGTAGCCGGCATCTTTATAGCGGCCCGGATTCTGCGTCATGTACCAGGCGAGCGACGACTGGTCGGTGGCAACGGCATCGGCGCGTCCCGACTCCAGGGCCTGATAGATCAGGTCGACGGAATCATACTGATCGACGGTGGCCTCCGGCAATGCCGCGTGCACCATCGTCTCGGCATAGACGTTCTGCAGAACCGAGATGGTGACGGAGGAACCGGCGGCCTTGAGAGCGGCGTAATCGCCATATTTTCCGTCCGCCTTGAGCATCAGACCGACACCCTCGCGATAATAAGGAATGGTGAAGGCGACCTGCTGGGCGCGTTCGCCGGTAACGGTCATGAACTGGCAGGTGATATCGACCTTATCGGTGGTGATGTTCGGGATGCGAGCGTCGGAGGACTGGTTTACATATTCGATCTTCTCAGGATCGCCGAACAGCGCCTTGGCGATGATATGGCCCATGTCGACGTCGAAACCCTGAAGCTTGTCGTCGGCGCTCTTGAAGTGCCAGGGCGCGTTGGTGCTGCCCGTCCCGAGCACGAGATGGCCGCGGGCCAGCACTTCATCGAGCTTGCTGCCGTCGGCCAGTGCAGGCGTGGAGAGCAGCACAGCGGCGGCCAGCGACATCACGCCGGTGCGAAAGGAAATAGTCATGGCGTTCCCCTTATGGATGGTTCTCGTATATTCCAGTATAATGGACGTCTGTCTGTTTTACTGGAATAGCCTATCAAGTGCCATCAAGGACGAATTGTCAATGGGTCATGCTGAAAAAACGCGCAGCGGCGCACGTGGTGATTTTTTCGGCAGTGCAGCATTTTCCTGCCGCTTGCGAGGCTGATCGCCTGGCTGCGTTCCGACGTATCGGGGAATGCATATGGAGGCCGCAACGCAGCGGCCGGCAATGACTTCATTGCCGAAGCGACGCAGAAGTCCAACCTTATGACAAGGGCAAGAGCGCGTGCTTCAGGTTATCCAGTGGGGTGCCACGCTCTACTCGAACCCGCGGCGCCGCGCGGCACCGAGACCCTGCGGAGCTGCCCTCAGACCTACGGTGCCGCGCCTTTAGGCGTGCAAGCAACGCTGTCGCTTTGATTTGAACTAAATCAGAATTCTTCCCAATCGGACTTCAGCGCGGCAGCCGCCGTTCCATGAACCGAGGCCGTGCGGACAACTTTTAAAGCCGACGGCATCGAAGGATGACGCCCCGCCTGCGACGACGAAGACCGTGTTTTCGGCCCGTCTTCGAAACGGAACTGCGCAAGGAGCTTGAAGAGTGCGGCAGCCTCCCGTGCAAGGCCATGGCTTGCAGCAGTCTGCTCCTCGACCATTGCGGCATTCTGCTGCGTTCCCTGGTCGACAGTGTTGATGGCCTGGCTGATGCCACCGAGCGCCGTCGATTGCTCGCGCGCCGCCTCGACGATCGCCGTGACGTTGGTATTGATTTCGTGAACCTGAGTGGCGATTTCCCGCAGCGCCGATCCGGCGTTCGTCACCAGGGCGACGCCGTTTGCGACGTGGGAACCGGACGCCGTAATCAGGCTCTTGATCTCTTTCGCGGCCTTCGCCGAGCGCTGCGCCAGTTCGCGCACTTCCTGGGCGACGACCGCAAACCCCTTGCCGGCCTCCCCTGCCCGCGCCGCCTCTACGCCGGCATTGAGCGCCAAAAGGTTCGTCTGGAAGGCAATCTCATCGATAACGCCGATGATGTTGGAAATTTCGTGCGACGAGGTTTCGATCTGATCCATCGCTCCGATGGCATCCCGCACCACCTGGCCGGAATGCTCCGCATGATCCCTGGTGCGCGCCACCAGATGACCGGCCTCCTCGGCGCGACGGCTCGAATCCTTGACCGTGGTGGTGATTTCCTCAAGAGCGGCCGCTGTTTCTTCGACGGATGCGGCTTGCTGCTCGGTGCGCTTGGCCAGGTCGTCGGCCGCGGTGCGAATTTCGTTGGAACCGGCCGAAATCGCCTTGGCATTTTCGGCCACCGTTACCATGGCGTCCTTCAGCTTCTCCGAGGCGCTGTTGAAATCGGTGCGCAGCCGCTCCAGCGAAGGAATGAAAGGCTTCGCGATCGTCTGCGACAGGTCGCCGTCGGCAAAGTTTGTCAGGCAGTAAGCAAGTTGTTCGACATTCTCGACGCGAGCCGTAACGTCGGTTGCGAACTTGACGACTTTGAACACTTTGCCGTTCAGGTCGAAGATCGGATTGTAGGACGCCTGGATGTAGACTTTGCGTCCACCCTTCCCCACCCGCATGAATTCGTCGGCAATCAACTGGCCGCTCGCAAGCTTTCGCCAGAAGTCCTTGTAAGCTTCCGACTTCGAATAGTCAGCTTCGCAGAACATCGAATGATGTTTGCCCTGGATTTCGGCAAGCGAATAGCCGAGGGCGGCAAGGAAATTGTCGTTGGCACCAAGCACTTCGCCGCCCGGCGTGAATTCGATGATCGCCTGAGCCCGCGACAAGGCGTCGATCTTACCCGCATCCTCGGCGGATTTCAGCTTCTGCGCGGTGATATCGGTTGCGATCTTGATGACCTTGACCGGTCTCCCGCGCCGGAACACGGGATTGTAGGATGCTTCGATCCAGACCTCGCGGCCACCTTTTCCGAGCCGCTTATATTGCTGCTGCTCGAATTTCCCGGCTGACAGCTTCGTCCAGAAGGCCTTGTATTCCGCCGAGGATGCATAGGCGGGTTCGACGAACATGCGGTGATGTTGTCCAGCGATCTCCCGCAATTCGTAGCCGAGCGCCCTGCAGAAATTTTCGTTCGCGGTGAGGATCATGCCCGACAAGTCGAACTCGATCATGGCTTGCGAGTTGGATAGAGCAGCGAGAGCAGCGACAGCATTTGCACCACGATCAAGAATGCTCACTCACAAATCCCCCACAGATTTCATCGCAGTCAATTCGGACACGTCACGAATATTTGCCTATGCCTATTAATGGGGATTTAATGATTAATATAAGGTTTAGCGGTCTGCTTTCGTTCTGAAATGGATGTTGCGCTCATCATGAGCGAGGCCAAAATCACTCAGCCGGTTTTCAATTGCGCCATCGCAAGCAGCGTGTCTGCGCTGATCGTTGCTGAGCCGTTCAGGATCGAAAGTGCTGTCGACGTGATACCCGTGCCGTTGGCGACATCATACATGGCGGTGAAGCGTTTGATCAAATCGTCGACTTTGTCAGGATCTGCCAGATCCTTGATGTCGATGAAGTTGTCGACCATCTCGGCTTGCTTGTCGACATCCATATTCGAGACATAACTGGACAGGTTGAAGGTCGTGGTAAAAAACTCGAAGAGCGCGCTGTCGCCCAGAATGCCATAGGCGCTCGATATCTCCGGCGCCTTGCGCTGGAAATAGAGCGCCAGGCGCACGCCGGTGTTGCTGTCACCCTGGTCGTCTTCGAGCGTCAGCCTGACATAGGAGTCGATCGTTTCCAGCACGTCGCCGCGCTGTTGCACCGTCCCTGTGGGATCGGCGGAAATATTGCCGTCCTGATCGAAATTGAACGAGCCGACGAGCTCGGCGAAGCGACTGTCGTCCAGCTTGTTGACGTAACTGTCTTCGTCGTCGAGATCGGAAGAAAACATCTTCTCCAATTGGCCCGACGTGACATCGTCCGGGTCGAGCCCCTTTGCCTCGAGCGCAAAACTAACCAGGCGATCATCGGCCAGAAATTCGCTCGCCGTCGTGATCGTCGCCATCTGCTCACGGAAATAGCTGATCTCGTCATCCGCCGCGTCGGTCGCCTCGGTCAGTTCGTCCCCGTCGAGGTAGCGGATCTTGTTCTGTTTATAATAGGCGGCATAGTCGTCGACGACGGATTCCGACATGGCCTGCAAGGGAACGGTGACGTCGCCATCGCTGTCGAAGTTGAATGCTTTGCGAAAGGCGACGAACCGGTCGTCGTCTAGGCTGTTGACATAGCTTTTGGAATCCGTGGGATCGCTTTCGAGAATTTTCCGCACCTGGCTTCTCGAAACGCTGTCCGGATCGATGTCGAAGGCGCGCAACGCCATTTCCCACATTTCCGGGAGATCGTCATTGTCGTCATCGTCGTCATCGGCATTTGACACGAGGAAATCATCGATCGAGGTGACGCTGGCGATGCGCGTCGTGTAGTTGTCGACGGCATCTTCCGTGTCGGTATTGGCGATCAGCACCTGATAATTTTCATCGAAGGCTGCCGTGGTCGTGGTGGTCTGTTCCGACGTCTGGGCGGTGTCGCCATCGGCAAGCGCGCCGTCCTCATCGAAATTGAAGGCGTCGTGCAGATCCGACAGGCCGATCGCGTCAGCAATATCGGCGCTTTTAAGCGCCGCGGAAATGAAAGTGTCGGATTCGTCGTCGGTCAGCCCGTAGGCGATCCTGAGATAGCCGACGAGCTTGTCGTCGCTCATCAACTGATCGACGGAGGTGATGTTTCCAATTTCCGCCGCGAAATAAGTGTCATAAGCCTCTCCGGTGTCCGAAGAGGCAATGGTCGAGGAAGCCACCGCATAACCGCTCGTCACCAGCGAGATCTGATCTTCCGACATCACGTCGCCGTCGGTCGAGCCGTCCTCGTTGAAGTTGAAGGCCTTCGCCAGGCTGACATAGACGTCGTCGCCGAGCTGATTGACGAAGCTGTCGGAATCGTCGAGGTCGCTCGTCAAAACCTGCTTCAGGAAACTGCTGGAGGTGTAATCGGTGCTGAGACCGAAAGCGGTCAGCGCATAATTCTTCAGTCTCGAACTCGAGAGGAAATCATCGACCGACGTGATCGACGAGATATTCTCTTCGAAATAATCCGTCTCGTCGGCAATGTCTTCCGCCTCGGTGTCGAAGGACTCCTCATAAGCATCGAGCAGAGTGTCCCGTTGCACATCAGATTGCGCCGTCTTCGTCTCTCCGCCGAATTTGAAGGCGGCGGCGAACTCGGCATAGCGGCCGTCGCTCAAACTGTTGGCGAAGCTCGATGAATCGCTGAGATCGCTTTCCAGCACCTTCTTCATGAAGGCCTTGGCATAGGTCATGTCGTCGAGCCCGTAGGCCTTCATGGCATAGGAGTAGAGCTTGTAATCGCCCATGAACTCGTCGACCGTCGTGACCTTGCCGATGTTTTCCTTGTAATAGGCGCTGTCGCGGGCAACCGTGCCCTGGGACGCCACGCTCGAGAGGCTGGCGTTGAGATTACGCGCGACTGCGAGATAGCTTACATAGGTGGAAACCAATGCTTGTCCCTTTTCATGGGCGCGGCAGCGCGCGCGAAAGCCTGCAGGCAGCCGCGGTGAAAATTTCGATCCTGCTGGGATGTCGTCGCCGGTCATGGCGATGCGCAGCCACATTCATGTGGCCGAATCAATTTAAAAGAACTATATAGTTCTATAATTCATTCAATAGGAATTGGAAGACAAAAGTCGAAGCATCGTCTTTCGGGTCTACGAAGCCCCGACGCCGGCGGCGAAGATTGCGATGCAGCGGCGAAGATGGGCGAGCAGTCCGGCCCGGTCGGGCCAGGCTTGGGCGCGCCCTTCCGGCGGGCCCATACCGCCGAAGATCATGTCCGTCAGCATCCGGGCTCCGCTCGCCGGATCATCAAGGGTCAATCTGCCTTCCGCCCGACGATCGCTCAACCAGTCGGCGAGGTGTTGACGGCTGGCAAGCATGCCTTCGCGCTGCAGAATGTCGATAAGCTCTGGAAACTGCGCCGCTTCGCGAAAGACGAGCTGCAGAAAACCGGCGCGGTCCGCATCCTTCTCCTCATCCATGTCGATCATGAAGATATGTTCGAGGCTTTCGGCGATCGGAAGGTCTTCCGCGGGCCTCGGCAGGTCGAGCATCAGGCGCCGATGCGCGCCCACCACGGCGGCAAACAGCTCTTCCTTGCTCTGAAACAGCTTGTAGAGCGTCTGTTTCGAGACACCTGCCTCGGTGGCCACCACCGCGGTGGTGCTTCCGGCATAGCCGTATTTTACAAAAACACGGCGGGCGATTTCGACGATATGCGTCCGCTTGTCCTCATCGCTGGAGACTTTCGGCCGGCCTCGCTTGCGCGGCTCATCTGCGGGCTCGTCAACACCATCCATGACGATCTAAACCGCTTTACCGAAGCGCACACCGACGGCCCGGAAAAGCGGACTGCGATTTCTGAGGGATGAGTTTTTCGGTTGTGGCATTAGTAATTTCGATTTAGAGAACTAATCAGTTCTGTAATGCGTTGCATCCCCACCCTCTTTAGCGATGGAGCGCTTATGACGACCATTTCTGCCGCAACATCGATTTCTTCCTATTCCTATAGCAAGAACTCGACATCCGCATCCCAGGACCTCCTATCCTGTAATACGGTTTCGGCAAAAAAATCAACCACAAGCCAGCAGCTCGGCGAAGACTCGACCAACAGCGTCGAAAAACTCATGTCCCAGCTGATGTCGCTGACGATGAACGGCCTTAGCGGACAGTCCGGCTCCAGCGGGGAGCAGGACGGCGACGAAGGCATGGATGTTGCGCAGCTCGACACCGATGGCGACGGCTATGTGAGCAAGGCCGAGTTCGTCGCAGCCAGGCCATCCGACGTGACCGAGGATCAGGCGGGCACGCTGTTCGACAGCTTCGACAGCGAAGATTCCGGCTCGCTGTCGGTCGATGCGCTCACCGAGGCCATGTCCGCCCAGAGATCGGGGCGAGCCGGCGGGCCACCGCCGCCGCCCGAAGGCGATGACGAGCTTTCATCGCTGCTCTCAGATCTCGATACAGATGGAGACGGGCTGGTGAGCAAGACGGAATTCGTCGCAGGCCGGCCGTCCGACGTGAGCGAGGATCAGGCAGGCACGCTGTTCGACAGCTTCGACAGCGAAAGCGCCGGCTCGCTGTCGGTCGATGCATTGACCGAGGCGATGTCCGCTCAGTCGTCGCAACGCCCCGAGGGACCGCCACCGCCGCCGCCCGCCGACGATGAGCAGACCGCATCCCTGCTGTCCGATCTCGATACCGATGGAGACGGGCTCGTATCATTGGACGAGTTCATGGCTGGCAGGCCGGACGACGTCACCGAAAGCCAGGCGAGCCAGCTATTCGATCTTCTCGACACATCGGGCAGCGGTTCATTGTCCGCAAGCACCACGAGCTGACAGCCGACAAGGAGCGTCGCGTCGCAGTCGCTGGAGAAGCTGCAATGCGGCGGTCTGACAGCGGCCCGGCAATCGAGCCGGCAGAGCTTTCAGCCGGGCCGCTGAACTATCGAAGTATTCACATGGTGCACCGTGACAGGCGCACCGCACCAGCGCGCGGATGAGCCGCAGCGCCTATCGCCATTACGGGGTCAATCCAGACAATCAGATCATCCACCGGTGTGGGCTTTGCCCGGCGCCAGCGATGTCGTGCGCCCGTTATTCGGGCCTGGAGGCCTCTCGTCACATGGCATGTTCCCAAACCTTAAAGGATTGAGCCATGAGCATTTTTGGAAGCATGAAAACCGCCGTCTCCGGCATGAGCGCCCAGGCAAACCGGCTGAGCACGGTTTCCGACAATATCGCCAACGCAAACACGGTCGGCTACAAAGCCGTCTCCACATCCTTCTCGTCGCTGGTGCTGCCGTCGTCCTCAGGCAATTACAATTCCGGCGGCGTCCAGACATCCGTGCGCCAGGCGATTTCTCAACAGGGCGACATTTCCTATACGACCTCGGATTATGACCTGGCGATATCAGGAGATGGCTTCTTCATCGTGCAAAGCGCCGACGGCACGCCGGTCCTCACCCGGGCCGGCGACTTCTCCGTCGACAGCGACGGCAACCTGGTCAACGGCGCCGGATTTACCCTCATGGGATATTCCTATGATTCAGGTGTGCCTGCGGTTGTTGTCAACGGCTTCGATGGGCTGGTGCCGGTCAACGTATCCCAATCGGGATTGAGCGCGGTTGCTTCGACCAGCGCCTATTTCAGCGGCAACCTGAATTCCGAGGCAACCGTCGTCACCGACACGACAACGCTGCCGAGCGCCAACACGTCCGATGTCACCGACGATACGCAGAAGATGTCGCTGGTTGCCTATGACAGCCTCGGCGGCACCGTCCAGTACGACTACTATTTCACCAAGACGGGTGTCACGACGGATTCCGCCGGCGCGGTCACCGGAAGCACCTGGGAGGTAGCAATTTACCGCAATGCCGATGCCACCACCGGCGGCACGACGTCCTTCCCTTACTCCTCCGACGCCGTCAGCGTTGCGACACTCTCCTTCGACGCCGACGGTCAGCTGGCCTCTGCGACCGATACCGATATCGTCGATGCGGTCACCGCACAGACGATCACCATGGATTATTCGGACTTTACCCAGCTCGCCTCCGACTTCTCGGCGACGGGCTCGGCCGACGGTCAGGCCGCAAGTGCGGTGAGTTCGGTATCCATCGGCACGGACGGGGTGGTGTCGGTTTCCTATGCGAACGGGGCGACCAAGGCTCTCTATCAGATCCCGCTTGCGACGGTCGCCAGCCCCGACAATCTGACGCTGCTCAGCGGCAACGTCTACAGCGCCAACGGCCAGTCGGGCGTTACCGTCACCGGCTTTCCGCAGACAAACGGGCTCGGCTCCATCCAGTCCGGCGCCCTCGAGAGCTCGAACGTCGATCTCGCCGGCGAACTGACGGAGATGATCGAGGCACAGCGCAGCTACACCGCCAATTCGAAGGTGTTTCAAACCGGCTCCGATATCATGGATGTCCTCGTCAACCTGAAGCGATAGAGGGAGCAGCTGAATGTCGCTCACCTCCGCCTTGAACAGCGTCCAAAGTATTTTCAACAATACGGGCCAGCAGAGCAGCGTCGTCTCGACCAACATCGCCAATGTCGGAAATTCCGACTATGTGAGACGGGAGGCGTCGATCACGACGTCTCTCTCCGGCGCCCAGGTCGTCAGCATCAGCCGAGCGCAGGAAACTGCGCTGCTGGCGCAATATCTGCAATCGAACTCCAAGGACAGCGCCCAGCAGACGCTGGTGACCGGCCTCGAAAGCTTGAAGTCGCTGATGGGCGGCAACGACTACGAGACCTCGCCGAGCACATACCTCTCGGCATTTCAGCAGGCGCTGCAGACCTTCGCCACATCGCCGAGCAGCACGACCGCGGCGCAATCGGCCGTCACCGCCGCGCAGGATCTTGCCAATTCGCTGAATACCGCAAGCGACGGCGTCCAGTCGATCCGAGCCGATGCCGATGCGGAGATCGCCACGCAGGTCTCCTCGCTGAATACGCTGCTGTCGCAGTTCGAGACGGCCAACAATGCCGTCAAGCTGGCGATGGCGACCGGCGCCGATACCTCCTCGGCGCTCGACGAACGAGAAAAGCTGTTGAAGCAGATCTCCTCGATCGTCGGCGTCACCACGGCCGTGCGCGACAACAACGACATGGCGCTCTACACCTCCGACGGCACCGTGCTGTTCGAGACCGTACCGCGCACCGTCACATACGTGCCGACGACAACCTATGTGGCCGGAACGGAGGGCAATTCGGTCTATATCGACGGCGTTGCGCTCGACGCCGGCGAGGGATCGACGACCAGCGCCTCGGGCAGCCTGCAGGCGCTGCTGCAGCTTCGCGACGACATCGCACCGACATTCCAGGCCCAACTCGACGAGATCGCCAAGTCGCTCGTTCAGGCCTTCTCGGAAACCGACGGCAGCACCAGCGCGCCCGGACTTTTCGTCTGGACCACCGCGTCGGGGACATCAGGGGGAACACCGTCGGATTCCGACGATATCACCGGCATCGCGTCGTCGATCTCGGTCAATCTTGCCGTCGTTACCAGCGAGGGCGGTGATGCCACGAAGCTGCGCGACGGAACGATCAGCGGCATCACCGATCTCAACAGCTCGGGAGACAGCGGTTTCTCGGACAATCTCGACGCCCTCTATACGGCGTTGACGGAACAGCGCTCGTTCTCCTCGGACGCCGGTCTTTCCACCACGCAAAGCCTGATGGATTACGCCAGCTCCTCCATCGGCTGGTTGGAACAATATCGCAGCGATGCGACGTCGGCCTCCGAAAACACGACTGCCGCGCTGTCGCGCTCCGACGAGGCCTATTCCAACGAAACCGGCGTCAACCTCGACGAGGAGCTGACGCTCCTTCTCGATATCGAACAATCCTACAAGGCGGCGACGAAGATCCTGAACGTCATCGACGAGATGTTCAAGTCGCTCCTCGACATAGCGAGCTAGTTATGAAAGCCTCTTTTGTCTCATCATCTGCGATGCAGAACGTCCTGCGGCTGACCATCAGCCAGTCCCAGAGCAAGCTGCAGCAGGCCTCGACGGAAGCGACGACCGGAACCTACGCCGATATCGGCGTATCGCTTGGCGCCGGCACCGCAAGAACGATCAACCTCACCAGTGCGATCGACCAGGCCGCCTCATTCCAGACGAGCAACGCCGTCGTCGAACTGCGCATGGACGCATCGCAGACCGCCCTTTCCAGCCTCAAGGATGCCGGCGACAGCCTGGTCTCGAACCTGACCGCGCTCCAGGCGAGCCAGGATACGACCAGCATCGCCGTTGCCCTGCAGACCGCAGGCTCCACGATTTCGCAGCTGATCTCGACGGCGAATACCTCAGTCAACGGCGAGTTCCTGTTTGGCGGAACCAACCTCGACAGCCAGCCGCTGACCGATCAGTCCTCCACGGTTTCGGATGCGATCGTCACGGCGCTCGGCGACTATGCAACCGGTCTTGGAAAAGACGTCAACGAGCTGACCGGAGAGGAAATCGGCACATTCATCATCGACACGGTCGAGCCGATGTTTTCCGAAAGCGGCTGGACGGACGCTTCCACAGGCTGGTCGACTGCCTCCAGCACCGACATGACGAGCCGGATCAGCAGTTCGGAAACCATCACCTCGTCCACCAACGCCAATTCCGAAGGCATGCGTTATCTGGCACTTGCCTCCGTCGTCGTCTCCGCCCTCTTCGGCCAAGATCTGAGCTCCGACGCGCAGAGCACCGTCGCGACGAAGTCGATCGGTTATGCGGCGCAGGCGACATCGGGCATCGTCACACAGCAAAGCCAGCTCGGCCTCTCGCAGGAGCGGCTCGAAAAGGCAAATGACGCCCTCGATGCCCAGTCAAGCCTGCTCCAGGGAAAGCTCGTCGATCTCCAGGGCGTGGATGCCTACGAGGCGTCGACGCTCGTCAACCAGCTGCAGACGCAGCTGGAAACGGCCTACACGCTCGTCTCGAAACTCCAGGGCCTGAGCCTGGTCAACTATCTCTGACGGATTGAACATGCGGGAATTCAAACGGTTGCAAATGCCGGCCTTAACCAGAGAGCCTAACGCGAGATGCTCCGAAATCGTGGCGGAGGCGGCCTTCGCGCTTGCCTCCGGCATCATCAACACGATCCCTTTCGTCGGAAACAAACTCGACGAACAACAGGCCCAGGCCTGGCCGCGATCGGGGATTTTCACCGATGACGGCGTCGAGATGACGGGCACGCCGCCTGAAATATTCGAGCTTTGCGAGCTCCTGGCGTCGTATATCGAGAAAGGCTCGTCATTCGACGTCTTCGAGGTTTTCCACAAGATTGCTCGGATCGACCGATTGATCGACTGGCGTCAGGGCGCCTTGCTTTCCCCCGAGTCGGAAAACACAAGGCATTGATAGACTATGTAAAATACCCTCCGGAAGGTGTTGTAATCCGGCCCGCGTCGCCAGGGGGCATGGCATAGGCTGGGCTTGCATGTCGCCTGTGCGTTGCGGCAGGGTGGACCTTGCCTTAAAGGAGACCGAGGCTGCTTCCGAAGGTCTTTCGGCAACGGTCTTTCAGGGACCAAGTGTGTTGTCGATGTCAAAGCCGCGCGCGAAGCTGCCATTCTCCGAAGAGACCTCGCAGGCCATGCTGATCCGCGTCCTGCGCCCGCTGGTCAAACTCGCTCTCGCTTCCGGTTTTAACTTCACCGCCTTTACCACCGTGCTTCGCCGCCTTTACATCGAAGTGGCGGAGAAGGAATTCGCGCTGCCGAACAAGCAGCAGACGGATAGCCGCATCTCGCTCCTGACAGGCATCCACCGCAAGGACGTCAACCGGCTACGCGGACTGGCGCTCGACCCCTCATTCCTCACCGTCGGCGTTTCACAGACGAGCCGCATCCTTGCGCGCTGGCTTGCCGACCCGCTCTATTGCGACGCCGAGGACAGGCCGAGCGCCCTGCCCCGAACATCAAGCGACGGCAGTCCGTCATTCGAGAGCCTGGTGAGCGACATCACCAAAGACGTCCACCCGCGCTCCATCCTGGACGAATGGCTGGACCGAGGTATCGTCGTTCTTGATGAGGACGGCCGGGTCCAGCTCGACCTCTCATCGATCGTCCCGAATGCCGGGGACGACGCTCGCCGGCATTATTTCACCCGCAACCTTCGTGATCATGTGCAGGCGTCGGTCATGAACTTGCTGAACGAGCCTCCTCCCTATTTCGAACGCGCCGTTCACTATGACGGCATGTCGCCCGCGCTGGCGGCCCGGCTCGACGAGCTTGCGCGCCAGGAAAGCATGACGCTGCTCCTGAAGCTCAACAAGATCGCCCATCAGGCGATCAAGGACGATCCCGGCGGCAGCAGCCGCTGGATCGCGGGGCTCTATATCATGACCGAGGAACGCGAAACGGATCCTGCTGCAGAAACCGCCTCCAATCAGGAGATCGACGAATGAGCCCGTCGGCGATCTCGAGAAGACAGTTTCTGCTGGGCGGCATCGCGCTTCAGGTCCTGCGGCCGGAACTTGCCGCCGCGCAGCCGACAGGCACCAGCGATCACGGAATCGGCGGTTCCGGTCTTGCCATCCAGGGAGGCGGCGAGAACGAAGATCACGGGATCGGCGGAACCGGTATTGTCGGGACCATCCAGGGTTTCGGCAGCATCATCGTCAACAATATTCACATACCGTTCAGCGCGACGACGCCGGTCGAGATCGACGGGCGACGCGTACCCGCGAGCGCGATGAAAGTCGGCCATGTCGCCCGGGTGCTGCTGACCGGAAAGCGCGCGGCCCGCATTACGATCGTTAGCGAGGTTCAGGGCCGTATCGACCGGATCGATAGGACCGGGATAAGGATACTTTCGCAAACCGTCGACACATCGGGTTTAGCGACGAAGGGCTTGCGGAAAGGCAAACGGGTCGCCGTGTTCGGCATCCGCAAACCAGACGGCACGATCATTGCCCGGCGTATCGAGCCCCGCTCCGTGTCCGACGGCGCCCATGTCCGCGGCGTTCCCGTCAAGAGCGGCAACCGCGTCCTGATCGGCGGCCTGTCGCTTGGAAGCACGCATGGCTACCTCGCCGGCAAACAAACGCTCGTGCGTCTCAAGGCGGTCGCCGACCGATTGGTGATTACGCGCGTTCAGACCGAACCCGTGGTGCCGGGCCTCAAACGCGGCATCGTCAATATCGAGACCTTCCGGCCAACGGACAGAGGCGAGGCGGGTTCCGGACCCGGGGGGTCACAGTCCGGCTCGATGCGGCTCTCTCCCAATGGTCATGGCTTCGTCGATATCGGCGTCCGCGATTCAAGCAGAATGACCGGCTTTCCCGGAATGGGTCCCGATAGCTTTGGTTCCCGCCCGCCACACGGCGCTGGGGATGGGCCGCGGCCCGATCACGCGCCTTTCGGCAGAGGCGGGCCCGGCGGAGATTTTCCCGCTCCGGACAGGCGAGGCCCGCCACCCGGCCCTGGCGGCCCACCTCCGGGGTCGCCGCCCCCGGATCCGGGTCCGCACTGAAAACGCAGTCACCCATATTGACATATGGGAAATTTTCCCATTTTATTGCCCTTGCGAATCCGCATTGGGTGATTCCAGGACGGGTTTGCCGATTGGCTAACGGGTTCGCCCCACGCCCGCTAGCCAATCGTTTGATTTCAAAATTCTTATTAAGACAAACCGCGTGCACGCGTGCGGCGATGGCCCACCGCTCGATGGCGCCGTCCGAACGAGATCGTCATTGCACAAGAGGAATCAGAAATTGCTTTTGCTGAAACGCGAACCGGATATTTCGATCGAGATGGACGAGCCGACCGTCGTCGCGACCTGGGAAAACCGCACGCAAATCATCGAAATCATGCAGAGCGCGCGTGAGATGAGCCAGGAATTCCAAAATCTTTGGAAGAACAGCGGCGAAACGGGCCGGCTCAGCCAGGACGATACGGATAGATTGGTCGAGCTGCTGCGCGAGATCGGCGACCTCAATAATACGCTGATGCGATTGGCCTAACTACCTTCACCGCCTGGTACGCTCGGCCTGACATATCCCACAATGTTCAAGAGCCCACTCGACAATCTCGGCGACCGAGCGATTTTCGCGGCGGGCAAGCCGTGCAAGATCACGTGCCTTTACACTTCGTACGGCAGCCGAAGTTCAGTCATATTGATCTCCTCTTCGATGAACATAACGCTCATTATTCCCGTCAGCGGGACGAAGATGTTGCTGCCAAAATAGCCGTAGTCTCTGATCCCCCCACTTTTGGACGCCTGTTACTGTCCCATACAGGCCAGTCAACTTCTAATCTCCAGAAGAATTAACCATATTTCAGCGTTCGCGCGAAATAATGGGGTACGTAGATCAGGCATCTCGCGAGCGAGAAGCCAAAAATTATTTGGAGACGGTCCTTTGGCTTTTACTATTGCCCGTAGCCTGGTGGCATTTGGTGTCGCCGTTTCAGCAGGTCTTTTCATGTCGATCGGGTTACAGCAATCGGCCCTCGAACGGCTGAAGGTCAACGGCCCGGTTTACGAGCAGGTCGTCTACGGCAAGGATTTGATCGCCGATATTCTGCCGCCGCCGCTGTTTGTGGTCGAATCCTACATGTTGTCCTTCGAGGCCAGCAAGTTTCCCGAGCTCACCGACACCAATCTTGCCAAGATCGCCAATCTCAAGGCCGCTTACGACGACCGCCGCGCCTATTGGAAAACCACCCAACTACCGCAGGCGTTGAAGGACGAGCTTGAAAACGATGTCATCGCCAAAGGCGACAAATTCTGGGACGTGATGAACCGCGAGATCATTCCGGCGCTGACCGCCAAAGACGAGGACAAGGCGCATGGTGCGATCGAGCAATTACGCGTCGCCTTCCATTCGCACCAGGACGCTGTCGAAAAACTTGTCGCCAATTCCGATGCCTTCCTGAAGGGCGAGGAGCGCAATGCCGCCTCGGAAATCGTCACCTGGACGATCTATGCTGGTGGCGCTGGCTTCGGATCCTTCGCTTTGCTGCTGGTCGGGCTCTATCTCCTGCGCCGCCGGGCCATCGTGCCGCTCGACGGCATGAAAGCCTATATGGGCAACCTCGCTGACGGCGATTTTTCGACCGAGGTTCCCTATGCCAGCCGTTCAGACGAGATCGGCGCCATGTCGAAGGCCGTGGCGGTTTTCCGCCGCAACGCGCTCGAGCGGCAGGACGCGCAAAAGCGCGAGACGGCGCTTCGCGATGCGGAATTTGAACGCGAACGCAGCCAGATGGCCGAAAAGTCCGCCGAAGAGCAGGTCCGCGAAACGGTGATCGCTCAACTGACCCACGGCTTGGACCAGCTATCGCACGGCAATCTCGATTGCCGGATCGCCACACCCTTTGCCGCCACTTACGAGACTTTGCGCGCCAAGTTCAACGACAGCATGGATGCGCTTTGTGCCTCGATGGCCGAGATCGCCCAGACCTCCAAACAAGTGGATAGCGCCTCGGCCGACATTACCGGTGCAACCGAGAGCCTCGCATCGCGCACGGAACAGCAAGCCGCGATGCTCGAAGAGGCCACCGCCGCGCTCGGTGAGATGAACGCCAAGGCGAAAGACGCCTCCGATCATGCCGGCAAGGCGACCGGCATGATGGCCGAGACCCGCAACAGCGCCGAACATTCGGCGGCCGTCGTCCGCGAAGCGATCGCCGCCATGGAACGGATCGAGGGCTCGTCCTCGCAGATCGGCGACATCGTCAACGTCATCGATGAAATCGCCTTCCAGACCAATCTCCTGGCGCTGAATGCGGGGGTTGAGGCGGCTCGCGCAGGCGAAGCCGGCAAGGGTTTTGCCGTCGTGGCGCAGGAGGTGCGGGAACTTGCCATGCGCTCGGCCAACGCCGCCAAGGAGATCAGGGCTCTGATTTCCACATCGTCCTCGCAGGTTTCCAACGGGGTGGAGCTTGTCAACCGCACCGGCAAGGCACTTCAGGAAATCGAAGGACAGGTCGAGCAGGTTGCCGCGCTCATCGCCCGGATCGTGTCCGTATCCTCCGAGCAGGCGGTGGCGATCCGCGAGATCAATGCCTCCGTCAATGCTCTCGACCAAGTGACGCAACACAACGCGACGATGGCCGTCGAAACCGCTTCGGCCTGCCGCGCGCTCGGCACCCAAACGCAGACATTGGAAGGCGTCGTCAGGCGCTTTCAGATCGACGCGGCAGCGAGCATGTCAAGGCCGCGTCAAGCGGCTTGATTGCCGGCCTCTTCAGCCGGTGACGATCGCGACCACGGCGACGCAATCGCCTGATTTGACCAGTCCGGGAAAATGCCGGGCGCAGAGGATGCCATCCATGCCGGCGCGGACCTCGTGGGGGGCCACTCCGGTCCGCCCTGTCGGATAGATGCGAGCGATGACAGCATCCTTACCGACGGCTTCACCGAGATCGATGACGGGCTCGATCAACCCGCCCTCCTCAGCGAAGGAAAAACACCGGCCGTCCGGCATGTCGAGCCAGGCCGTCGGACCGATATCGGCGGCGCCCGCAACGATCCCGGCGTGGCGCAGCACGTTCATGGTGCCGCGCTTGGCAATCGCCGCACTCTTGGCCGTAGCCGTCCCGCCGCCGCCGAGTTCCGTGGTGATGAAGACCTTGCCCATCTCCTCGGCGGCGGTGTCGTACATGCCGACCGCATCGATCTCCAGCATCTTCATCGAATAGGGCGCGGCAAAGGCCGTCACATATTCGAACGCCTGCACCTCTTGCTGTTTGTTCGGCAGGATATGGGCCGCACAGAACGGTAGAAAATCGAGCGTCTTGCCGCCGGAATGAAAATCGAGAACCAGATCGGCCGTCGGCAGGAGCACACGCTGGAAATAGTCGGCGATCTTCTGCGTCACCGTGCCGTCCGGACGGCCCGGAAAGCTGCGGTTCATGTTGCCCCTGTCGATCGGCGAAGTCCGGGTTCCCGCAAGGAACGCCGGATAATTCATCGCCGGCACGATAATGACGGCACCGCGCACCGCCTCGGCCTTCAGCGAGCGGGCAAGGTCGAAAAGCGCGATCGGTCCCTCATACTCGTCGCCGTGATTGCCGCCGGTCAGCAGCGCCGTCGGCCCTTTGCCGTTCCTGACGACCGTTATCGGGATCATCACGGAACCCCAGGCGGAATCGTCGCGGCTGTAAGGCAGCCTCAGGAACCCGTGCTGGACGCCTTCGGCGGTGAAATCCACCGTCGCGCTGATCGGCGACGGCCGCAAGCCAATCTCTGTCATGACAGCCTCAATCCTTGACCATCAGCCTGCGCGGCACATCGGCGAAGCATTCGACGCCGCTTTCGGTGATCAGGATGCTCTCGGTCGTCTCGAAGCCCATGTCGTCGAGCCAGAGGCCGGTCATGAAATGGAAAGTCATGCCGGGCTTCAGCTCCGTCCGGTCGCCCGGCCGCAGGCTCATGGTGCGCTCGCCCCAGTCCGGCGGATAGGACAGACCGATCGGGTAACCGGTGCGGTTATCCTTGACGATGCCGTATTTCTTCAGCACCGCGAAGAAGGCGTTGGCGATGTCCTCGCAGGTGTTCCCGGGCTTGGCGACGGCAAGACCGGCCTCCATGCCTTCGAGCGTTGCTTTTTCGGCATCGAGAAAAGCCTGCGTCGGCTTGCCGAGGAAAACGGTGCGCGACAGCGGCAGGTGATAGCGGTTGTAGCAGCCGGCGATCTCGAAGAAGGTGCCCTCCCCCGTCTTCAACGGCCGGTCGTCCCAGGTCAGATGCGGTGCGGATGCCTCGACGCCGGATGGCAGCAAAGGCACGATCGCCGGATAATCGCCGCCGATGCCATCGACGCCACGGGTGCCGGCATCATAGATTTCCGCGACCAGATCGCACTTACGCATGCCAACTTCGATTTTGTCGAAGATGCGGGAATGCATCGCTTCGACAATGCGGGCGGCATTGCGCATATATTTGATTTCGGTCTCGCTCTTGACCGCGCGCTGCCAGTTGACCAGCGCAGTCGCGTCGACGAAGCGCGCATTCGGCAGATGTTTCTGCAACGCGGCGAAGGCGGCCGCCGAGAACCAGTAATTGTCCATCTCGACGCCGATCGTCAGCTTGCCGAAGCCGCGCTCCGTCAGGATGCCGGAGAGGTAATCCATCGGATGGCGCTCGGTCGACTGCACGTAATGATCGGGATAGCCGACGATGTTATCGTGCTTCAGATAGGTGGTGAACTTGGCGCCGCTGGCATCCTGCCCGCGGCCAAACCAGATCGGCTCGCCCTGCGGCGGCACGATCACCGCCTGGTGCACGTAGAAGGACCAGCCGTCATAGCCGGTCAGCCAGGCCATGTTCGACGGGTCGCTGACAACAAGCAGGTCGACGCCCTTCGCCTCCATGGCGCGCCGTGTCTTTTCCAGCCGCGCGGCATATTCGCCGAGCGAAAACTTCAGATTGGGCTGGGTCATGTTTCTTCCCTTCTTTTCCGTCAGCTTTCGAATATGGTCCCGGCCTTTGTCGCATTGGCGCGGGCAAAGGCGAGGTTGGCAATGGCGGTGTCCTGGATGCCGGTTCCCGTGAGGTCGGCGAAGGTGATCTGGCCGTCGCTGGTCCGTCCCTGCACCCTGCCAGCGACGATCTGGCCGAGTTCGGCGAAGACGGCATCGGGCGCGACTAGGCCGGCGCCGATTGCATGATGCAACTCGCCGAGACGCCGCGTCTGCTTCAGGCTGTCGGCGACATAGAGGCCGGCGTCGGCGATGACGGCCGGATCGATCTCGTTCTTGTGCTCCGCATCCGAGCCCATAGCCGTCAGATGCTGTCCGGGTTCCAGCCAACCGGCCTGAACGATCGGCGCTTCCGAGGGTGTGGTGGTCACGACGATATCGGCGCCGGAGATTGCGCGCCTTGGATCCGATATCGCGGTGACGGGCAAGCCGAGCCTTGCGGTCAGTTCCGCTGCGGCGCTCTCGGCTTTTGCGGCATCACGCGCCCATATTCGGGCTTCGCGGATCGGCCGCGCCAGCGTCAAGGCTTCAAGCTGCAGCCGCGCCTGCATGCCCGCCCCGAAGACGGCGGCCATGGATGCATTTTCACGCGACAGATATTTGGCCGCGACCGCGCCGGCCGCCGCGGTGCGTATGTCGGTGAGATAACCATTGTCCAAGAGCAGTGCCTGTACCAGCCCGGTCCGGCTCGACAACAGCACCATCATGCCGTTGGTGCTCGGCAGCCCAATCTTGGGATTGTCGAAGAAGCCGGGGCTGATCTTGATCGCGAAGCTTTCGATCCCCGGGATATAGGCCGTCTTCACATCGACTTCGCCGCGATGTTCCGGAATGTCGAGTCGCAGGATCGGCGGCATGGCGACGGCCTTGGTCGCAAGCGCTGCAAAGGCCTGCTCGACGCAGGTTACCGCATCCAGGTCAAGGCCGATGATTTTCCTGAGCTCCGCTTCCGTCAGAATGATCATCCCGCTCACGACCCATCCTCCCCGAACATCGCCGCCTCGCCGTTGATTACCCGTCGGTGCTGTTCCATGTCGACATTCCGCCCGGACAGGATCGCAACCACAGGACCGCCGGAGCGGATCTTTCCCGCAAGCAGGGCGGCGATGCCGACCGCACCCGCGCCTTCGACGATCTCCCGCTCGCAGGAATAGGCGTGGCGCATGCCGGCGGCGATTTCCGCCTCCGTCAGCAGGATGACGTCGTCGAGAAGCGCGCGGCACATGGCGAAGGATACGCGATTGTCGAGGCCGATGCCGCCGCCGAGCGAGTCGGCAAGGCTCGGCCTTTCCTCGACCTGCACCGGCCTGCCGGCGTCGAGGCTCGCCTTCATCGCCGCACCCCGTTCCATCGTCAGGCCGATCACCTTCGTCTTCGGGCTGACACCCTTGATCGCGGCGGCAACACCCGCCGCAAGACCGCCGCCGGAGAGAGGCACCAGAACCGTGGCTGCTTCCGGCAAAGCGTCGATAATCTCGAGCCCCAGCGTCCCCTGCCCGGCCACGACAGCCGGATGGTCGAAGGGCGGGACCATCACCAGCCCCTCCTCGCCAACCAACCGGTCGACCTCTAGCTGCGCCTCGTCCTGCGACAATCCGACGATGCGGATATCGGCGCCGAGGCGGCGGATTTCCGAGATCTTGTTCTCCGGCACCAGCTGCGACATGCAGATGGTTGCGACGGCACCTTCAGCTTTCGCCGCATAGGCAAGCGCACGGCCGTGATTTCCGGTCGAGGCGGCGACGACGCCGCGCGAACGTTCCGTCGGCGACAAGGAGAGTACCGCATTGGTCGCGCCACGCAGCTTGAAGCTGCCGGTCGTCTGATGATGTTCGAGCTTGAGATGGACAGGTACACCGGCGAAGTCGCCAAGCGATGGCGACTGCATCATCGGTGTTTCGATAACCCGGCCGGAGATCCGCCGCGCCGCCGCGCGAATACCCTCTAGCGAAACGGGCAAGGTGCTCGCCATGATCTCAGCCTTTCCCGTAGGGCTTGGTCATCAATTGCCCGAATTCGGGCCGCGCCCGGTCATCGCCGCAAAGCCTCAGGCAGGCCCAGGCGGTTGCGAGATTGCTGGTGACCACGGGCTTGCCGGTCTCGGCTTCGATGCGGGCGGCGACCTCGGCGGCGCGGAGAGCCGTGCAGGAGATGAACAGCGCATCGGATTGCGGCGCCAGCGCCTGGCGTGCGAAGGCTGCGATGTCATCCGGCGCAATCCGCGCCATCTCGCGATCATCACTCAGGCCGAGGCAGGTGAAACGGTCGATCGTAAAGCCGAGATCGACGAAATAATCCGCCATTGGCCGGCTGGTTTCGATCGTATAAGGCGTCAGCACCGAAATCCGGCGGGCGCCGAGCGCCTGGAGGCCCTTCACGGCCGCCGCCGTCGGCGTCACCACTGAAGCACCCGGCTTGGCCGCATGGATCGCCGCCTCGATATTGCGGTCGCCAATGACGACCGAAGCGGAGGTGCAGGAATACATGACCGCATCCAGCGTCTCATCCGGCAGGATCAGCGCAGCACCTTCCGTCAGCGACGGCTGCATCTTCAAGAGGTTTTCCGGTGTGACCGGATTGGCATAGCGGATGCGGCTGACATAGACGCCGATGCGGTCGCTGGCGACCATTCGCCGGAAATCGACTTCCGTCGTGTGGTCGGTCGCCAGGATGATCAGGCCGATGCGCTTTTCGAGCGGCCGGTCGTCCAGCCGCGGCAGCCGGCCGACGGGAATGATCTCGATTGCTGCGGTCATATCAATCATCCATCCTGGCGTAACGTTCCTCGAGCCAGCGCAAGCCCACGACCGAGATCAGGCTGATGATGAGGAAGAAGACCCCGACCAGCGTCATCGGCTCGATGTAGCGGTAATTGCTGTTGGCGATGCTCTTTGCCTGGTTCATCAGTTCAAGCACGGTGATCGCCGAAAGCAGCGGCGTCTCCTTGAACATGGCGATGAAATAATTGGCGAGCGCCGGGATCATCGGCGGAATCGCCTGCGGCAGGACGACGTGGATCCAGGCCTGGCGCGTCGTCAGATTGGTGGCCTTGGCGGCTTCCCACTGTCCGCGTGGCACATTCTCGATGCCGGCGCGATAGACCTCGGCAGTATAGGTCGCATAGTGAATGCCCATGCCGATGACGCCGGCGGTGAGCGGCGACAGTCGGATGCCGATATCAGGCAACACGTAGAAGATGAAGTAGAGCTGCACCAGCAGCGGCGTGCCGCGGATGAATTCCGAGACGAAGCCGACCGTTCTCGAAATGGCGGCGACCGGCGACCGCCGCGCAATGGCAAGACCAAGGCCCGCGGCCATGGCGACGGCAGCGCCGAGGATGGTCGCGAGAATGGTGATCTTGAACCCTTCGAGAAGGGTCGGCATGATCTGCCACACGAAGTCCCAATCCCATTCCATCCGATCAGCTCCTTATGCCGTCGAGGCTGCGGGCCATGCGCCGCTCCAGCCAGCGCATCGCCGCCGAAATCGCCAAGGCCATGAGAAAGTAGAGGATGAGGATCGTTGCGAAGGGCACCAGCGTACTGCCGGTCTGCGCACGCACCACCTGCGCCTGGAAGGTCATATCCGTCAGCGAGATCAGCGACACGACGGCCGTGCCCTTCAAAAGCTCGATCGCATTGTTGCAGAAGGTCGGCAGCATCAGCGGCAGCGCCTGCGGCAGGATGACGTGGCGGATGCGCTGGTAGCGCGACAGATTGAGCGCAACACAGGCTTCCGACTGTTCGCGCCCGACGGCCTTGACCGCGCCGCGCACCACTTCCGCCGCATAGGCGCCGACATTCAGGCCGAGCGCCAGGACACCCGCCTGCAGCGGCGTCAGGGTTAAGCCGGCAAAAGGCAGCACGAAATAGACCCAGAAGAGCTGGACGAAAATCGAGGTGCCGCGGAAGAACTCGATATAGGCGGTCGCCAGAGCCCTAACGGCAAAGAAGCGCGACAGGCGGCCGAGCCCCGCCAGGAAGGCCATCACCAGCGCCAGTGCGGACCCCATGACCGTCAACTGAAGCGTGACCAGGGCGCCCTCAAGGATCAGTGTCAGATAGCCGGACCATACCGACATCGGCAACTCACTTCTCTGGAGATCGTGCGAAGGGCAAACCGGCCATGGAAGGACGCATGCCGGCCGCTCTCATCAGGTTACTTGGCTGCGGCGCAGAGCTTGTCGCGGCTGGTCGACATCGCCGCCTTGGCCGAGAAGCCATAGGGCTCGATGATCTTGGCGAATTCGCCCGATTCCTTCAGTTTCTTCAGCTCGACGTCGAAGGCATCGCGTAGCGCGACATCCTGCTTGCGGAAGGCGGCGCCATCGCAATAGACCGGTGCATTGACCACCGGGGCGACGGTTTCGAGATTGGGGTCCTTCGCCTTGGCCATCAGATCGTGGATCGACAGGACCGGCAGCGAATAGACGTCGATGCGGCCGTCCTGCAGCATCTTGATGCCGCTCTGGCCATCAGGAACGACGATGACGCGGTCACGCGGCACGCCGGCCTCGAGCGCCAGCTTCTCCTCGGTGCCGCCGCCCGGTGCGCCGATCTTGGCATCGGGATTGTCGGCGATATCCTTGTAGCTCGTCAGCTTCAGCGGATTGCCTTTCTTGAGAGCGAAGGCTTCGGCGTCGCAGAGGATCGGTTCGGAATAGGCGACGGCATTGCAACGCTCCGGCTTCATGAACAGGCCGGCGGTGATCGCGTCGTGGCGGCCGGCCTGCAGACCGGGGATCATCGCGCCATATTCCGAAATCGAGGCGACCACTTCCTTGACGCCGAGCTTTTCGAAGATTACGCGCGCCACATCGGGCGCGGCACCGGACACCTTGCCGTCGGCACCGACGGCTGTGAACGGCGGCTCGTTGGCGATGGCGATGCGGGCAAAACCCTGCTCCTTCAGTTGCTCGAGCTTGTCATCGGCGGCGGAAGCCGGGCCGGCGGCCGCGGCCAGAAGCACCGACAGGCTGACGGCGCTCAAAACATATCCTGCTTTCATGGTTCCCAACTCCTCTGGCTTTCCTTTGAGTTTTGTTCTTTGCGGGCAATGTCTGAGGTCAGACGCGGTGCCCAGCCGCTATGATCTTGCGCAGGAAGGTCTGCGTCCTCTCCTGCGTCGGATTTCTGAAGATATCGCCCGGCTTGCCTTCCTCGACGATCTTGCCTCGATCGAAGAACAGCACGCGGTCGGCGAAGTCATGGGCGAAGCCCATTTCATGCGTGACGAGAAGCATCGTCATATCGGTCTCGGAGGCCAGCCGGCGCATGACGTTCAGCACCTCTTCGACCAGTTCCGGGTCGAGCGCCGAGGTCACTTCGTCGAACAGCATGATCTTCGGCGACAGCGCCAGCGCCCGGGCAATGGCGACGCGCTGCTTCTGTCCGCCGGAAAGCTGCGCCGGGACGCTTTTCGCCTTGTCGGCCAGGCCGACCATATCGAGAAGCTCCATTGCCCGCTTTTCGGCCTGCGGACGTTTGATGCCCTTGGTCAGCATCGGCGCCAGCGTCACATTGTCGAGCACGCATTTGTGCGGAAACAGATTGAAGTGCTGGAAGACCATGCCGATCTTTTCGCGCATGCGATGAAGGTGCCGTTCATCGGCCGGCACCAGCCCGCTGCTGCCTGCCATATGGTAGAGTTGTTCGCCGTCAACCTCGATATGGCCGCCGCTGATCGTCTCCAGCGTCATCAGAATGCGCAGGATCGTCGTCTTGCCGGAGCCAGACGGCCCGATCAGCGCCAGCTTCTCACCCGGCATGACATTCATCGACAGGCCGTCGAGCACGGTCAGCGGGCCGTATCTCTTGACGATGTTGTCGATGCGGATGATGGGCTGAGGCATTCATGTCTCTCCCTGTTGAGACAAGCAATACCCTAACGATGACGGCCCATCAAAATCATGTCAATTCGTAAAATAATATCATGACAATTATTCTGAGAATGCTCAAAGGAGGGGCAGCGCCATCAAATCGCCAGCAGCAGCTCTTCCGGATTTCCCTGTGCCAAAGAAGCGACGATCCCAAGCCCGGTCCGCAACTCGCTTTCGGTCGTCGAGCCGAGCGAAATGCGCACGGCCGGCGTCGAGCCCTGGTCGGCGGTGCGGAACGATTTGCCGGGCGCGATCGCCACGCCGCGCAGCCTCGCCTGCGAGACGAAACCATCTTCCGTATGGTTGCCGGCGAGCGGCAGCCAGACATGCAGGCTTTGCGGGTGCGCCCGGTAGCTGAGGCCGGCCAGCATCTCTGCTGCGATCGCGTGGCGGCTCGCAAGGGCGCGGCGTTGCCAGTTGACCAGCTCCATCGCCGTGCCGTCGCTGACCCAGCGGCTGGCGATCTCGGCCATGGCAGGCGTCGCCATCCAGCTGGAAACGAGATGCCGGTTGGCGACGGCGGCGACATAGCGGTCGGGTGCGACGAGATAGCCGATCCTGAGGCCGGGAACGGTGATCTTCGTGAAACTCGTGACGTAGAGCGTCCGCTCCGGCGCAAAGGCGGCCATCGGCGGCGCCCGGTTCTCAACCATCGGACCGAGAATATCGTTTTCAATGATCGCGATGTCATGCTTGGCGGCAACGGCGGCAAGCGCCTGCCGACGCTCGGCACTCATCAGCGACGCCATCGGGTTGATCACCGAGGGCTGCAGAAAGATTGCCCGGATCGGCCCCGTGCGGCAGGCTTCATCAAGCGCCTCCGGGATCATGCCCTCCTCGTCGATCGCCAACCCCTCGAGATGCAGGCCGAGATAGCCGCAGAGCGGCACCAGCGTATGGTGACTGACCGCTTCGGTGGCAATGGTCGAGCCGGGCGGCGCGACGCTCATCAGCGCGACCGTCATGCCCGAGGTCGCGCCATTCGTCACGCTAATATTCAGCGGCGACACGTCGAGCCCGCAGCGCGCCACCCATTCGGTGGCGACCGTGCGGTGGCGCGGAAACACCATGTTCGGCCGGAACGACAAGGCGGAGCTGGAGGGCAGGTTTTCCGCAAGCCAGCCGAAGGCCTGGCGCAGCCTTTCCAGGTGGATCTGCTCGCAGACCGGCTTCAGGATCGACAGATCGATCACCTCGCCCAGCCGTTCCGGCAGATAAGGCGGCTCCGGCTCGCGCGGCCTGGTCTGGACGAAGCTGCCGCGGCCGATCTCGCCGGAGATCAGCCCCCGGCGGCTGAGTTCGTCATAGGCACGGCTCACCGTCTGCACGGAAAGATGCAGATCGTCCGCCAGCTTGCGATGCGGCGGCAATTGCGCCCCGTCGGAGAGCTTGCCGTCGGTGATCGCGTTGGCGATCTGCTCGGCAAGCGAGAGGTAAGCCGGCCGGCGGAGTTGCGAGGGATCGGGGCGCCACTTTGTCATGATTTTACACTGCTGAAAATCAGTTCAATTGACAATGCCAAAATGCGCTTCCATTGTCTTTTCGCTGCGTTTGAAATGATTTCTTTCTAAAGAAAGCACCATGAAGCTCGACGCCATCGACCTGCGCATTCTCGACGCCGTCCAGCGCGACGGCCGCATCACCAAGCTGGCACTGGCCGAAAGGGCAGGCCTGTCGCCGACGCCGTGCTGGATGCGGCTGCGCAAGCTCGAAAAGGCGGGCATCATTACCGGCTACCACGCCCGCATCGCCCCGCGACGCATCGCGCCGGTCGCCAGCGTGATGATGGAAGTGACCCTCGCCAACCATCGCCAGGCTGATTTCGAGCGCTTCGAGCGCGCCGTTGCCGCAATCTCGGAGATCGTTGCCTGCTGGTCGGTTGGGGGCGGCGTCGATTACATCCTGAAAATCATCACCGCCGATATCGACGCCTATCAGCGGCTGGTCGACGGGCTTCTCGACCGCGAACTCGGCATCGACCGCTACTTCACCTATATCGTCACCAAAACGGTGAAAGAAGAAGCGGTGCTTCCGGTCTCTTCCTTCGCGGCATCCGACGAGGAACAGAGCCCCTCCTAGACAATCTTTCTAGCAGGCGGCCATCCTTTAGACCGTTTCTCTCTTTTGGCCTTCGCCAAAGGACAATCTCTCGCCCGCTCGTGTGGAAGACTTGCGTCACCGCTACGAGGAGATTGGACATGACCGCCGTTTTTGCCCGCCCCGCCTATCATGATGCGCTGTCGCGGCTTGCCGACCGTCATCTCCTGCGCGATCTCGCCTATGTCGGCGGCCGCTGGATCGTCGGCACGACAGGCAAAAGTTTCGAAGTTACCGATCCGGCCTCCTCAGGGACGCTTGCCTGGGTTGCGAGCCTCGGTATGGACGAGACGGCAACCGCAATCGATGCGGCGGCGCAGTCCTTTGCCGCCTGGCGCGCCATGCTGCCGCAGAACCGCGCGACCATCCTACGGAAGTGGCACGAGCTGATGCTCGCGGCCAAAGAGGATCTGGCGCTGATCATGACGCTCGAACAGGGCAAACCGCTTGCGGAAGCGCGCGGCGAGATCGATTACGCCGCCTCCTTCATCGAATGGTATGCCGAGGAAGGCAAACGGCTGAATGCCGAAAGCATCACCAGCCACCTGCCCGGGGCGGAAATGATCGTCCGGCGCGAGGCGCTCGGCGTAGTCGGCATCGTCACGCCCTGGAATTTCCCCTCTGCGATGCTGACCCGAAAGGCCGCCGCCGCGCTTGCGGCCGGCTGCACTGTCGTCGCCCACCCCTCTTCGGAAACCCCGCTTTCGGCGCTTGCCCTCGCCGAACTCGGAGAACGGGCCGGCATTCCCGCCGGCGTCTTCAATGTCGTCACCGGCCATGCCGCAACGATCGTCGGACGCATGTGTGCCGATCCTCGCCTGCGGGCCATAAGCTTCACCGGCTCCACCGAAGTCGGCCGCCTGATTGCCGCCCAATGCGCCCCGACCATGAAGCGGCTGGTGATGGAACTCGGCGGCCACGCACCGCTGATCATCTTCGACGACGCCGATATCGAAAAGGCGGTCGAGATCGCCGTCGACGCCAAGTTTGCCACATCCGGCCAGGATTGCCTTGCCGCCAACCGCATCTTCGTCCATCGGCGGATCGCCGACGGCTTCACCAAGGCTTTTGCCGCCCGCATCGGGGAGCTGAAGGTCGGCGCCGGGCTCGAGGACGGCGCCGAGATCGGGCCGCTGATGCATGAGCGCGCTGTCATCAAGGTCGAGGAGCAGGTCGCCGACGCGCTGGCGCAGGGCGCACGCCTCGTCACCGGCGGCAAACGCCATAAGGCCGGCCGGCTCTTCTACGAGCCGACGCTTTTGACGGATGTGCCGGCAAATGCGCTGATCATGCGCGAGGAGACCTTCGGGCCCGTGGCAGCACTTGCCACCTTCGACACCGAAGAAGAGGTCGTCGCCCGCGCCAATGATACCGAATACGGCCTTGTCGCCTACGTCGTCACCGAAAACGGCGCCCGCCAGATGCGTCTCGGCCGCGCGCTCGAATATGGCATGGTGGCGGTCAACCGCGTGAAGATCACTGGCGGCCCTATTCCCTTCGGCGGATGGAAGCAGTCCGGCCTCGGCCGCGAGGGCTCTCGCCATGGGCTCGAGGCCTTCACCGAGCTCAAATATCTCTGCATCGACACCGCCGCTTAAAGCTCTTTGTTTTTATGCATGTCGTTATCCCGGAACCGCGGCACACTTCCGGGCGACATGCACTAACCGCGCATTTCAAAAAGAGGACAGGACATGCTCGACAAAAGCAACGAACTCACCGCCTGGGACCGCGATCACTTCTTCCATCCTTCCACCCATATGGGCATGCATGCGCGCGGCGAGACGCCGACCCGCGTCGTCGCCGGTGGCGAAGGCGTCTACATCACCGACACGACAGGGCGGAAAAGCCTCGACGCCTTTGCCGGCCTCTATTGCGTCAATGTCGGCTATGGCCGCCGGGAGATCGCCGACGCGATCGCCGAACAGGCAAAGAACCTCGCCTATTATCACGCCTATGTCGGCCACGGCACCGAGGCCTCGATCACGCTTTCGAAGATGATCATCGATCGTGCGCCTGAGGGCATGAGCCGCGTCTATTTCGGCCTGTCGGGCTCGGACGCCAACGAGACCAACATTAAGCTCATCTGGTATTACAACAATATCCTCGGCCGACCCGACAAGAAGAAGATCATTTCGCGCTGGCGCGGTTATCACGGCTCAGGCGTCATGACCGGCAGCCTCACCGGCCTGGCACTCTTCCACAATGCCTTCGACCTGCCGCGCGCGCCGATCCTTCATACCGAAGCGCCCTATTATTTCCGCCGGCCCGACCGCGGGATGGGCGAGGAGCAGTTCTCGCAATATTGCGCCGACAGGCTGGAGGAGATGATCGTCACCGAAGGACCGGACACGATCGCCGCCTTCATCGGCGAACCCATCCTCGGCACCGGCGGCATCGTGCCGCCGCCGAAAGGCTACTGGCAAAAGATTCAGGCCGTACTCGCCAAATACGACATCCTGCTTGTCGCCGACGAAGTCGTGACCGGTTTCGGCCGTCTCGGCACGATGTTCGGCTCGGATCATTACGGCATGAAGCCGGATCTGATCACCATCGCCAAGGGCCTGACCTCGGCCTATGCCCCGCTTTCCGGCACGATCGTTTCGAGCAAGATGTGGCAGGTGCTGGTGCAAGGTTCCGACCAGTTGGGAGCGATCGGCCACGGCTGGACCTATTCCGCCCATCCGATCTGTGCTGCCGCCGGCATTGCCAATCTCGACCTGATCGATGAACTCGGCCTCGTCGAAAATGCCGGCGCGACCGGCGCCTATTTCCGCTCGGAACTGGCTAAAGCGGTCGGCGGCCATCGCAACGTCGGCGAAGTCCGCGGCGACGGGCTGATGGCGGCAGTCGAATTCGTAGAGGACAAGGATGATCGCAAGTTCTTCGATGCCGGCCGCAAGATCGGCCCGCAGGTCGCCACCGCCCTTCTCGAACGCGGCGTCATCGGCCGCGCCATGCCGCAGGGCGATATCCTCGGCTTCGCCCCGCCGCTCTGCCTGACACGCGAGGAGGCCGATATCGTTGTCAAGGCGGCGGCCGACGCCATCGAAACCGTCTTCAAGACGATCTGAGGAGAGCGCGGCATGATGATCCCCGAAAAGATGGCCGCCGTTCTGCTCACCGGTCATGGCGGGTTGGACAAGCTCGTTTATGACAGGGACGTGCGCGTTCCGACGCCTGCCGACGGAGAGGTTCTGATCCGCGTCACCGCTTGCGGCATGAACAACACCGACGTCTGGGTACGCCAGGGCGCCTACGGTACAGAGGACGATCCATCCGCCGTTTCCACCTGGCGCCGGCAGGGCAATACGCTGAGCTTCCCGCGCATTCAGGGCACCGATACGGTCGGCCATATCGTCGGCGTCGGTGCCGGCGTCGATCCGGCACGCATCGGCGAACGTGTCATGGTCGATTTTTCGATCTACAACCGCGACGACGACAGCCTTGCCGACATCGACTACATGGGCCATGGCCGCGACGGCGGTTATGCCGAATATATGGTCTTGCCGGCCGAGAACGCCCATGTCGTTGCAACCGATCTCACCGACGTCGAACTGGCCACCTTCTGCTGTGCCTATCTGACCGGCGAGCGCATGCTGGAGCGGGCAAGGCTTGCCGCCGGCGAACGTGTCCTCGTCACCGGCGCCTCGGGCGGCGTCGGCTCGGCGATCATCCAGCTGGCGCGCGCCCGCGGCGCCATCCCAATCGCGGTCGCCGGTCCCGGCAAGGAGGCGGCGATGCTTGAGATCGGTGCCGAGGCTGTGGTCACCCGCGGCAAGGGCGATCTGGTCGAAGCCGTCCATTCCGCCAGCCGTGGCCAGCCGATCGACGTCGTCGCCGATCTCGTCGGCGGGCCGCTGTTCAACGACCTCTTGAAGATCCTGCGCCCGGAAGGCCGCTATACGACGGCCGGCGCCATCGCCGGCCCGGTCGTCCAGCTCGACCTCAGGACCATGTATCTCAAACAATTGGAGTTGCATGGTTCCAGCCAGGGAAGCCGCGCCGACTTCCGCCGGCTCGTCGGCTATATCGAAAGCCGGAAGATCCGGCCTCTCGTTGGCGGCGTCTATCCGCTGTCGGAATTCCACCGCGCCCAGAGCGATTTCATGGCGAAAAATTTTGTCGGCAAACTGGTCGTGGTTCCGGACAAGAGATAAGCGCGATCCGATCACGCGCGCCGCCGAACCTTATCGGCTTTGCGGCGTTTCACGGCCATGGACACAGGCAAGACGACATACCTCACTTCTGCCGAACTCGGGCGAATTCGGCGCGCTGTCGGCATAGCCCGTCTGATGGATACGGCGGTTCGATTGCCGATCATCGGCGTCCGGATCGGCGCCGACTCGGTCCTCGGACTCATCCCGGCCATCGGGGATGTTGCCGGATCCCTGATCGGTCTTTTCATCATCGACGAGGCAAGACGGCTTGGCCTTCCTGGCCATAAACTCGCCCGCATGGCCGCCAATCTCGGTGTCGACGCCGCCTGCGGCACGGTTCCGCTGATCGGCGATCTCTTCGACGTCTATTTCAAGTCTCATCGCCGCAACGTCGGCATCATTCTCGACCATTTCGGCGTGAACGAAGACGAGCTGAACTAGCGCATTTGCCGCGGTCGGCCGCCCCCTGCTGTTCCCTTGGCGAGGAGCCTCCACGAGACGCGACGCCGATCGACCATCCCGCTCCGTTAGAACCAACAGAATGGTTCAATCTGAAATGGCTTTAAAGCTCAGTCAAAGCACCCGCCGTCTTCACCGCGTGATCGAGAACAAATTGCAGCTTGGCAGCGTGGCCGAAACCTGGCTCGTCCGGCTGTCCTTTTCGCACGGCGTTGGCAAATCGCTGGAAATTGGTGATGACCGGTTCGACCTCGATCTTGCGCCAGATTGCCTTATCGGCGTCGGCACCTTCACAGGTCCTCAGCGTCGAGCCCTCGGGCGTATGCACCACCTCCAGCGCACCCTTGTCTCCGTGCAGGCGCAGGCGCAATTCGTTCAGATGGCCGGTCGCCCATCGCGTTGCATGGATGACGCCAGCCGCGCCGTTTTCGAGTTCAGCCATCATCAAGAAACTGTCATTTGCATCGAGGTCGTATTCCCCGATGCGGTTACCAGGGCTTTTGTCGAACACTTTAAGATGCGATGCCGCCGCCTTGACGTCGCTTCCGGCGGCAAAAACCGCGAAGTCGAGAATATGGATACCGACATCACCAAGCACACCATTGGAGCCGTGTTTCGTCGACAGCCGCCAGAGCCATTGCGACTCTTTGGTCCAGTCGCCCCAGGCCTTCGAGACCAGCCAGCTTTGGAGATAGGAGGCTTCGAAGTGCCGGATCGCGCCGAGACGCCCGTCCAGCACCATCTTGCGCGCTGCTTGCAGCGGCGCCACGTTGCGATATGTCAGGTTTACCATCGTGACCTTGCCGGAGGCAGCTGCGGCGTCGGCCATCTCCTTGGCCTCGCGGTAGTTCACCGCCAACGGCTTCTCGCAGAGCACATGCTTGCCGGCGCGAAGTAATTTCATCGTCGTGGAATAGTGGGCGCGATCCGGCGTCACATTGGTCACGGCGTCAAACTCCCCCCAGGCAAGGGCATCATCGAGCGATGTGAACGTCAGCGGGATAGCATGCCTGAGCGCGAAAGCCCGCAGCCGGACCTCGTCCGTATCGACGGCGGCAACAATTTTGACGCCGGCGATTTCCGAGAAATTCATGGCATGGGTATTTGCCCATCCTCCGGTTCCGAGAATGATCAAGCGCATCTTTGTCCTCATTTGTTTGTCGAATTATTGGCAGCAGAATCGGTCGTCTTTTCGCAAGCGCCCGACGCTCTTGCCAAGAAAGAGATCGACCCGTTTCTTCCGGGCCAATCCCCTGCCTTGGCATCCACGCGAATAAAGTGTCTCAGCTCCTCAGCGGTAACCGGCTTCGCCGGCCTGATGCAGTTTCGGGCCGCGTTCGACGATCGGCTCCAGGGCCTTTTCTACCGGCACATTTGGGGCGTCGGTAATGCCAGTCAACGACCCTTGCGGGTTGTACGCCCATTTGACGCCGTTGATCAGCACCTTCTGGATGGTGGCGTCGTGATAGGTCGGATAGGTCTCGTGGCCGGGCCGGAAGTAGAAGATGTTGCCGGCGCCGCGCCGCCAGGTCAGGCCGGAGCGGAACACTTCGCCGCCCTGGAACCAGGAGATGAACACCGTTTCGAGCGGCTCCGGCACCGAGAACTGCTCGCCATACATCTCCTCGTTCTCGAGCTCGAAATGCTCGCCGATGCCGGCGGCGATCGGATGGCGCGGATTGATCGTCCACAGCCGCTCACGCTCGCCCGCCTCGCGCCATTTCAGCGCGCAGGGCGTGCCCATCAGCCGCTTAAAGATTTTCGAGAAATGGCCCGAATGCAGCACAAGCAGGCCCATGCCTTCCCAGACGCGCTTGGCGACGCGCTCGACGACGAGGTCGGAGACAGCGCCGTGATCCTTGTGGCCCCACCAGGTCAGCACGTCGGTTTCGGCAAGGCGGGCTTCGCTGAGGCCGTGTTCCGGCTCCTGCAGCGTCGCCGTCGTCGCGGAGATGGCGGGATCGGTGTTCAGCGCATTGGCGATCGTCGTGTGCATGCCCTCGGGATAGATCCCCCGGACGATTTCATTGGTGTTCTCATGGATGTTTTCACCCCAGACAATGGTGCGAATGGTCACGTTGTTCACTCCTGGTGGTTAAAGGGGTCGAGCCTCGGGAAGAGCATCGGCCCTGGGAAGATCAGGCAGCCTGCAGGGATGCCCGCTCGAGCGCCCGGCCCGAGCGGTCGAAACGGTGGACATGGCCCGCAAGCGGTGCAAGGCCAAGCGTCTGGCCTGGCTCGTGACGAGAGACACCGGCCTCCCGCACGATGAGCGGCTCATCCGCCCCGATATCCACATAGACAAAGCTATCGGAGCCGAGGATTTCCGAATGGATGACCGTGCCGCTCCAAACCGGCGACTCGGCCGTGATGCGAACATGCTCTGCGCGCACGCCGATTGTATGGCTGTCATAGGGCTGTGCCAGCTCGCCCGACAGGAAGTTCATTTTCGGCGAACCGATGAAGCCGGCCACGAAGAGCGAATTGGGGCTTTCGTAAAGCTCCAGCGGCGTACCGATCTGCTCGACGACGCCGTCTCTCAACACGCAGATCCGATCGGCGAGCGTCATCGCCTCGACCTGATCATGGGTCACATAGATCATCGTCGTGTTGTGCATGCTGCGATGAAGCTTGGCGATTTCTAGCCTGGTCGCAACGCGAAGCGCGGCATCGAGGTTGGACAGCGGCTCGTCGAAAAGAAAGACCTTGGGATCGCGGACGATCGCCCGGCCGATTGCGACGCGCTGACGCTGTCCGCCGGAAAGCTGGCGCGGCAAGCGATCCAAATAGGGTGAGAGCTGCAGCATACCGGCCGCCTCTTCAACACGCTGGCGGCATTCGTCTCTGGTGCGCCCGGACAGTTTCATGCCGAAAGCCATGTTGTCGAAGACTGTCATATGCGGATAGAGCGCGTAGGACTGGAACACCATGGCGATCCCTCGCTTCGATGGCGCATGCTGGTTCACCGTCGTGCTGTCAAAGGAGAGGGTTCCTGACGTAATGTCCTCCAGGCCGGAGATAAGCCGGAGCAGCGTGGACTTGCCGCATCCCGACGGCCCCACGAACACCATGAACTCACCCCTGCGGATGTCCATCGTCACGCCCTTGATCACCTCGAAAGCACCGAAGCTCTTGCGGATGTTCTCCAGTCGGATCTCTGCCATGTCCTACTCCCTCAACCTTTGACGCCGCCGGCGGTCAGTCCCGAAATGATCCGGCGCTGGAATATCAAAACAAGCACGACAACCGGGACGGTGACGATGACCGACGCCGCCATGATGTTGCCCCAGGGGATCTCGAATTCGCTGTTGCCCGACAGCAGGGCGATGGCCACCGGGACGGTCCGCTGCGTATCCGATGATGTGAATGTCAGCGCAAAAAGGAACTCGTTCCACGCGGCGATGAAAGCAAGCAGCCCCGTCGTCACCAGCGCCGGCCACATCAACGGCATGAACACCTGGGTGATGATGACCCATGGCGACGCGCCATCGACGATCGCCGCCTCCTCGATCTCAATCGGCAATTCCCGCATGAAGGTCGTCAACACCCAGACGGTGAACGGCAGGGTGAAGATCATGTAGGAGAAGATCAGCGCGAAAGGCGTGTTGAAGATGCCGAACCAGCGAATGAGTTCGAAGAGGCCGGCAAGAACGGCGATCTGCGGAAACATCGACACCGAAAGGATGGTCAGCATCAACAGCGCCCGCCCGCGGAAATTCACCCGCGCTAGCGCGAATGCGGCGGTGATCGAAAGCAACAGCGATGCGGAAACCACGACGCAGGCGACCATCGCGGAGTTCGCAAGACTGCGAACGAACCCGCCTTGGCCCATCACGGAAGTGTAGTTGGCGAAAGAGATCGAGGTCGGCCAGTAATCGACTTGGAAAAGCGCCGTGCCGGTCTTCAGGCTCGTCAGGATGGCATAGTAGAACGGAAACACCGCAATGATGACGATGATCGTGACGAGCAGGTAGAAGAGCGTATTCTTGGTGATCGAAAGCAGCATCAGCGTTCCTCCCCACCGAGCTTGACACGGCCGAGCCACATATAAAGGACGGTGACGGAGGCGATGATCAGGAAAAGCACCGTTGAGGCGGTGGCGCCGTAGGCGAACTTGTCGAAGTCGAACAGGTTCTCGCGCGCCATCACCGACATGGTTTTCGTCTGCGCATTGTTGGGCGTCAGGACATAGATCAGATCGAAGATGCGCATCGCATCCAGCATCCGGAAGATCACGGCAACCATGATAGCCGGCCGGATCAGTGGCAGCGTCAGACGCCAGAACACCTTGATCGGATTGACGCCGTCGATCTTGGCGGCTTCATAGATGTCGCTCGGAACCATCTGCAGTCCCGCAAGGATCAGAAGCGCCATGAAAGGCGTCGTCTTCCATACGTCGACGACCAAAACGGCGATCATTGCCGTTTCCAGATTGGCGGTCCAGGCGATCTTCTCGCTGATCAGGCCGAAGCCGAGCAGAATGTCATTCAAGATACCGAACTGGTCGTTGAGCATCCAAGCCCACATCTTGGCCGAGACGATCGTTGGGATCGCCCAAGGAATGAGGATTGCGGCCCGTACGACCCCGCGTCCGACGAACCGGGCATTCAGCACCAGGGCGACGATCAGCCCGAGCACGGTCTCGATCAGGACCGAAAGGACGGTGAACTTGGCGGTATTCCAGACAGCATGCCACCAGACCGGATCGGCAAGCAGCCCGCGATAGACGGTTCTTCCGCTCTTCAGCGTCACCCACGACAGATAATTGGAAAAGCCGACGAACTGCGCGTTGCCAAGGTCGTTGAGGGACGCATTGGTAAAGCTGAAATAGATTGTTCTGAACAGCGGCCATCCGGCGACGATCGCCAGGATCAACAGCGTCGGCGCCAGAAACACCCAGGCAGAGCGAATGCGTTCGGATTGCAGCTCCGTAGAGGCTCTGAGCTTGGAAACCCTTGGTTCAATCGCTTGTGGAACTACGATTTCTGTCATGAAACGCCCCTCCTCATTGACTCAGGCCGAAGACCGGACCGACGGCTTGACAGCCGCCGGTCCCGATAGTCACCAGGCGTCGCCCTTGAGGGTCGTCAGGTCGGCTTCGAGAAGCTCGAGGTTCTCGGCAGCTGAGCCGCTGCCGGACAGTGTATTGTGGACTGCAGTCCAGAACTTCGAGGACACTTCATTGTACTTGACTTTGGCCGTCGCCGAAGGGCGCGGCACCGCGTCCTGGAAGATGGGCTTCCAGTTCGGCATGAAGGGCTGTGCCGCGGCAACATCCTTGTCGTCATAAAGGTCCGTCAGCGTTGGCAAATTGGACAGCTCGACGGCACGCGCCTTTTGAACGTCCTTCGACGCCAGGAATTTTACCAGCGCGATGGCCGCTTCCTGCTTTTCGGAGTATTTCGACACCGCCAGATTCCAGCCGCCGAGCGTCGAAGACGGCTTGTCGCCGGCGGCTGCGACCGGTAGCGTCATCACGTCGAACTTGCCCTTAACGGCGCTGTCGGCACCATTGCCGAGGGAATAGGCATAGGGCCAGTTGCGCATGAAGACGGCGTTGCCGGTCTGCCAGACGCCGCGCGATTCTTCTTCCTGATAGGCGAGCACGCCTGGCGGTGAGATCGTGCCGATCCAGCCCTTGGCGCGCTCGAGTGCTGCAGCCGCCTTCTCATTGTTGATGGAGATCGCTCCGTCCGTCTCGACGATCTGGCCGCCGCCCGACGACTTCACCCATTCCAGCGCGTTGCAGGTCAGCCCTTCGTAGGAATTGCCCTGGAACACGTAGCCCCAGAGGTCCTTCTGTCCGGCCTGACGTTCTTTATCCTGAACCTCTTTGGCGGTGGCGGCCATCTCGTCCCAGGTCTTCGGCGGCTGCTTGCCGTATTTGTCGAGCAGGTCCTTTCGGTAAAACAGCGCCGGAGCATCGGTAAACAACGGCAGCGCCACGAGCCGGCCATTGACGGTCTGCGACGCGATGATCGACGGGAAGAACTGGCCGACCACGTCTTTGGTTGCCTCCTTCAAATCGATGAACTGGTCGGCAAGCTGCGGCGCCCAGATCACGTCGGTCTGATAGACATCAATGTCCTTGTTTCCGGCCGCAAGCCACAGGCGGTATTGGGAGAACTGCTCGCTGCTCGATGATGGCATGGTGACGAGCTTGACATGATTGCCGGTGTTCTTTTCGAAAACCGCCACCTGCTTCTGAAGGAATTCGATGCTTTTCCCGGTGGTGTTGGCGGCGAACGAAATTTCGGCGGCGCGGATCGGGCCGGCGACCGCGACGGCGAGCGCGGATAAGGCTAAGGCAAACTGTTTCATGATCTCCTCCCAGAAATTGAAATCGATTTGGCCCGCAGAACATTGCAGAAGGCCTTGGCGGCGTCAAGCCGACAAATCAGCACTTCACAGTTGTACAACATATCAATCATGGCATCATATACAGCTTAAGAGGCAATTTCTGGTGTCTGCAGGCGATGCCCCAAGTCGGCCGTATTGAAATCGATTTCAATCGCCGCTGAATTAGGCGCTTACCCGTTGCGCATCGCCAAAGCATCGTCCATTGATTGCCTAGATAAAGAAGACATCCGATGAAACTTCGTGAATTTGCAAAGCAGCTTGGGCTTTCTCCGACGACGGTCAGCCGTGCGCTCAGCGGCTACCCAGAGGTGAGCGAAGCCACGCGCGCCAGGGTTGCAAGCGAAGCAATGCGGCTTGGCTATCGCCCCGATATCAATGCCGTGCGGCTAAAGACCGGACGAGCCGGAGCGATAGGCGTTATGATGGGACGTTCAGGAGAAATTCATTTCGCTGAATTCGTGTCGGGAATGGCGCAGCGCCTGGAAACGGCCGATACGGATATTCTCATCACGCCCATCACCGCGCACAATGATGACGACGAGATCCAGGCCTATCGACGCCTGGTCGAAAGCCGCCGGGTGGATGCAGTGATCATTCATTCGCCACGTCCCCGGGACCCTCGGATCGAGATGCTGAACAGCCTCGGCGTGCCTTTCCTGGTTCACGGCCGCTCGGAGACCGAGCACGTTCACGCCTGGCTCGATATCGATAATGAAAATGCTGTGCGCAGGTCCACCGAACACCTGCTCGACCTCGGGCACCGGCGCATCGCCATGATCAACGGCCTCAGGGGCAAGACCTATTCGATCCACCGCGAGCAGGGTTTTCGGCTGGCGCATCAAGAGCGTGGGCTGACTGCCGATCCCAACCTGATGGTCTGCGATAAATTTTCCGACGAAAGCGGCTTTCGCCATGCCCGCTCCTTCCTCGAGAGAGCGAATGCGCCGACCGCCATCGTCGCGGGCTCCACGATGACGGCGCTTGGTGTTTACCGCGCCGTCCGTTCGCTTGGGATGACGGTGGGACAGGATGTCTCGGTCATCGCCCATGACGACGTCTTCCCTTATCTGACGGCCGAAAACATGGTGCCGTCGCTCTCGACAACGCGATCCTCGATGCGTGCTGCGGGCACGCGCTGTGCTGAGTTAACGCTACAGCTTATTGCCGGACGTGCCGCGGATGAGGTCCATGAATTGTGGCCGGTCGAACTGATTCTCAGGGAAAGTACCGCCCCACCGCCCTGACGGAGCAACCTCTCGACGCGTACAGAACCCGAGTGTCTTCTAAAGATGATCGATCGGAGCGACCTTCCCCGCCAAGAATGCCAGAGCCGCCGCGCCGACAAGGCCCGAGTTCTGATCCAATGCCGCCAGCATCACCTTGACATCCTTGAATGCCGGCATTGCCCACTGGCTGATATAGGCTTGAATGCCCGGTTGCAGACGTTCGAATTCGTGGGAGAGCCCTCCCCCCATGACGATGATATCGGGACTGAAGATGTGGATCAGGCTGGTGAAGCCGCGACCGAGAACCTCCGCTTCCTCGTCGACCAGTTGATTTGCGAGACGATCGCCATTTCTAGCCGCCGCAAAAACGCTGCGGCTGTCGATGGTGCCGCCACCGCTGCCTATCGTCGTCTCTCGGCTTTCCACCGCCCGCATTTGCGCGCGCCGCGCAAAAGCCGGCCCGGATCCATAGGCCTCGAAACAGCCCCTGTTGCCGCAAGGGCAAAGCTCGCCGTTCGGCACGACCGACATGTGGCCGACATGGGCGGCCATGCCCTTGCGACCGCGCACCACGCGACCGTCCGAGATAACGCCGCCGCCGATCCCGGTGCTGACCGTGACATAGACGAGGTTATCAAGGCCCTTGCCAATACCGAACTGCCATTCGCCGATCGCCGCGGCAATGGCGTCGTTTTCGAGATCGACCGGAAACGCAAACCGCTTCTGCAACTCTGCCTTCAGCGGAAAATCAACGAAGCCCGGAAGGGTCGGAATATCGGTTGCGACACCGGCGACCGTATCGAGCGGGCCCGGGGCGGATACGCCGACGCCCACCACCGAAGCAGGCTTCGATGCTGCAAGCAGCCGATCGGCGAGGCCGCAAATCTGGGCGAGCACCCGGTCGGGGCCGGCCAGCGCATCCGTTGGTTCGGCCAAACGCGTCAGGATCCTGCCTTGCTCGTCGACAAGGGCAGCGCGCACCTGCGTTCCGCCGAGGTCTATACCAATGGCAACCTGCTGCATGTGAACCACCCGTTAGAGCGCGCGCATCCATGCCATTCGCTCATCGAGCGACGGCGCATTGAAAGCCAGGGAACCGAGAACCACCGTTTCCGCGCCGGATTGGCGCAAGAGAGGCACAGTGTGCTCGCGAATGCCGCCATCGGCCGCCAGCACGATCCGATCGGCCGCACCGCAGCCGGCGATGATCCGCTTTGCCTGTTGAAGCCGGGCGCCGGCCTTCTCGTCGAGGCCCTGGCCCTTTACGCCGATCGCCGTGCCAAGCAGCGTCACGAAACGCAGCCGGGAAGCGTATCTCTCGATCCGCTCGACCGGGGTATCGACCTTGAGAACCATGCCGGCTGCGACACCGCGGCGATCGAGAAGATCGAGAGCCTCGTTCGCGACGCTTTCGTTTTCGACATGAAGACTGATCAGGTCGCTGCCGGCATCGGCGAACTGCTCGATCTGCGACAGGATGATGCTATCGGCAACCATCAAGTGAACATGGATGGGGCGCGTGGAGACTTTGCGCACGCCGGCCACGAGATCGGGGAAAAACAACATCGCCGGCGCGAAATGGCCATCGGCGACATCGATATGGAGGATGTCGACATGAGGATCGACACGTCCGAGATCATCGGCGAGACGCATGAGATCGGCCGACCAGACGGAGAATTCGGCAATCAGCCGATCCTTCGGAAGATCGTCGATCCAGGTCTTGGAGGGGGTAGGCATCGTTTCAAAGCTCCTTCAGAAAGTTGCCGACGGCAAGCCGAAAGTCGGCGACATATTGCGGACGGCTCTCGGTTTTCGGCGTGATCTGCACGAAACGCGCGCCGGCAATCCGCGCGGCAAGAGCGCGTGCGTGACCAAGAGGATGAATGCTGTCGCGATCATGGCCGATGACCAGCGTCGGAAGGGCGAGATTGCCGACTTCATCATCGGTCACATCAGGACCATCGTTGGAAATCCTGGTCAGCATTTCGGCGGTCACATCCAGAGGCGTGCGCGAGAAAAAGCCGGCAAGCGAGGCCAGATTGTCCGGCGCCTCGGCGGCGAGCCGCACGCCTATCGGTCCTGCCAGGAACGTGGTCTTTGCCTCGCCCAGTGGCAGAGTTTTCATAAGCCGCCCGACTTCGGCATTGGGCGCCATATTCTCCGGCGCGGGTGCCGTCAGCCAGGCCGGCCTTGCGATGATCAGAGCCTTGACGAGATCGGGCCGCTTGACCGCGAGACGCAAGGCGATCGCCGCACCCATCGAGATGCCGCCGATCATGATCGGCGGCGTAAGGTTCTTCTCGATATAGGCGGCGATATCATCGCAGAAGGTCGCGATCGACAACCGCTCCAGATTGCCGGCTTGGGAGTGTCCGTGGCCGCGCGCTTCGATCGTAACCCGGCGAAACCCCGCGTCGAGCGGAAAGACTTCATCGGTCTGCGCCGCGTCTCCGCATAGGCCATGCTGGAATATGACAGACGCACCCTCGCCCGCCATATCCACATTGAGAGTGACCCCGTCGCTAGTTTCGAACGGTTGAACCCGTCTCATCTTCCTGCCCCCGCAGAATGACCATTGAGGATATTCTTCAGGAAGGCCGCTACACCGGCCGCCTCCGAGGCCGAAAGACCATGCGTGACGAGACTGCCGTTAAAACCAATCGCCTTGAGACGGCCGAGATAATGCGTGTAGTCGAGGACACCCTTGCCGGCGGTCGCGAAACTACCGTCCGGATTGCGGTCTTTCGCATGCGCCATGACGATCCGATCGGCCAGAAGGTCGATGGCGGAAGACACGATGCTCCGCTGCTCATCCAGCGTCGCGACCTCGAAGAGATTGGCCGGATCGAGCACGATCTTGATGCGGGGGCTCTTCAGTGCCGTGATCAGCCGATGGGCTTTCTCAGCCGAGTCGACGACATTGGCAAGCTCGGGCTCGATGCCGAGATCGACCTCGTAGCGCTCGGCGATCTCGATGGCCGCCCCCATGGCCTCGAGGAGATCCTGCCAGGCCTCCGGCGTATTGTTGTCGGCATGCGCCGTCCACTGATCGATGGGGTCGCGTGTGCCGGTGCAGAGCGTGATCAAGGTCGTCGACATGCCGGCGCTGCGCTCGGCCAGAGTCGCCAAGTTGCGAAGGCCGGCCTCGCGAACGGCAGGATCCGGGTGGATCATGTTGAAGGTGCCGGAAACGGCGACAATCTCGACGCCGCTCTCGCGCGCCGCTTCGGCAACCGAACGGGCCTGGGCTTCCGTGATGATCTTCGGCATCGGCGGAAGGCCGGAGCAGGCCATATTGTATTGCGCGCAGGTGAACCCGGCCGCGGCGACCGAGTTGAGAACGGTTACCGGTTCCGTTCCCTCGAAGGTCTTTGCGAAGATGCCGAGCTTCATCACACGCCACCCGTGACATCAGCCAGCGCGACCGGTTTGCCGCTTTCGGCAGAACGCGCGACGGCGACCATAGCCCGGACGGAGGCCAGGCCATCATCGATGTCGGCACCTTCCATCACTGCGCCATCCAGAATGGTGCGGGCGAAGCCTTCGACCTGACGGCGATAAAAATGACCGTCGGCGCCGAGAACGCGATGGGTCGCGCCGTCGGCTTCCCGGAAAATGTCGACTTCGCTGGTCTTGTAGTACCAGGGGTTATAGGTCTTGCCCAAAATGCTGCCGTTCTTACCATAGATCTGGAAACCTTCGTGCCAGTCCATGCGCACCTGGACGGTGAGATCGAGATGGCCGAGCGTGCCGGAGGCAAACTCCACATCGACGAACCAGCACCAGATGCCGGCCCGCTCGGACAGGCGCGCGGTGACGGCAACGATGTCGCCGGCAAAATAACGCGCCGTGTCGATCAGGTGGCAGCCATGCGCCAGCATGTAGTAGCGGCGCAGGTCGGCTTTCGGATTGGCAGCGGGCTTTCGCGCATTGGCGCTTGAAACGATCAGCGGCTGGACCGCATCGGTCATCGGATAGCGGTGGGTGCTGTCGCAATACCACGCCTTCAACGCAACCATCTCGCCCATCTCGTCGCGGATGAAGGATTTCGCCGCCTGAAGCCCGGCGTCGAAACGCTTCATATGCCCGACCTGAAACACCTTTCCCGACGTCTCGACTTCAGCCTTCAATTCAAGGCACTCTTCGACGGTGACACCGACGGGTTTCTCGCACAGCACATGCTTGCCCGCCTGAAGGGCGCGGATCGAGGCCGGAACGTGAAAGGCATCGGCGGTGGCGATGATCACGGCATCAAGGTCGGGGTCGGCCAGCATCCTGTCATAGTCGTCGTAGGTTTTTTCCGCTCCATGGGTGATCGCCATTCGTTCGCGGAGATCCGCGGCGACGTCGCAGATCGCATGGAGATCGGCATTCACAGCCTTCGTGCAGCTCTCGAAGTGCGCCGCCTGGGCAATCTGGCCGGCCCCCAATACGCCGATGCGAAGGCGCCGTTCCTGTTTTGCTGGCATCGATAACCCCCTCTAGGTCGGATGTTGAAGATGAACGCCGGTTTCGTCTTCGCTTCACAGCGCCACATGGGTTTGAGGATGGAAAAAATGAAGTTTCGCCGGATCGATTGCCAGATTGATCGATTGGCCTGCCTCGACCGTACTGACAGCTTCGAAGCGGGCGACGGCGTTGGCCGCACCGCTTAGGTCTTCGACGGCGTCGGGGTCGCCCGAGTCGATCCGAACTGCGTCGATTTTCAAATGCACGATCAACTCGGAGCCAAGCTCCTCGATCGATTTGACGACGACCGGGATCGTCGGATGGGAGGACCCGGACGGCAACCGGCTGTCGTAGAGGTCCTCCGGCCGAACGCCGAAGATCAGCGCCTTTCCCTCGAAGGCGGAAAGGCCGGGAGCCCGCTCGAAGGCGCCGTCGGACAACGGGATGGAGAAGCCCGGCAGATGGATCCGCATGCCCTCCAGACGCCCTTCGAACAGGTTCATCGACGGCGAGCCGATGAAGCCTGCGACAAACGCATTGACCGGGCGGTGATAGAGGGCCTTGGGCGCATCCACCTGCTGAAGCACGCCGCCCTTCAGCACCGCGACGCGATCGCCCATGGTCAGGGCTTCGGTCTGGTCGTGCGTCACGTAAATCGTCGTCACCCCCAACTGCCGCTGCAGGCTTGCGATTTCGGCGCGCATCTGAACACGCAGCTTGGCATCGAGGTTGGAGAGCGGCTCATCCATCAGGAATGCCGCGGGCTCACGGACCATGGCGCGGCCCATCGCAACACGCTGGCGCTGGCCGCCGGAAAGCTGGGCGGGCTTGTTGCCGAGCAGGCTTTCCAGCTGCAGTATCTTGGCAATCTCGTGAACGCGCTTGGTTCGCTCGGCCTTGGTCTTTCCGGCCAGCTTCATCGAAAAGGCAATGTTGTCGAACACCGTCATGTGCGGATAAAGCGCATAGCTCTGGAAAACCATGGCAATGTCGCGGTCCTTGGGCGCAAGATCGACGACATCCTGACCGCCGATGCTCAAGGTTCCACTGCTGATTTCCTCAAGCCCGGCAATCATGCGGAGCGCAGTCGATTTTCCGCATCCGGACGGACCGACCAGAATCAGAAACTCGCCGTCATGGATCGTCAGGCTTAGATCCTTGATCGCATGGTAGCTGTTTCCATAGGTCTTGCAGATTTTATCCAGTACAACCACAGCCACGTCTCATCCTCCCGTGTCACACCGCTCACGTTTCGACCGGCGCTCTTCCCGCCACCTCCGAGCCTTTCGACAAGAAAGCTCAGGCCTGAGCTTCAATGTCAACAAAAGAATCGATCGCATTCCGCGCGCACCTTGTCGGGTATCTCACCGTATCCATTTGAAATATATCACGTTTGATCCGAAAAATAGAATTATTATGCGCGCTAAAATATTTTTACGCGCGTAACTTTTATGGCCAGCGCGGTCGCCGTTAAGGACCTTTAAACCCTGCGATCAAGATGTTGTTTTGCTCAGGCGGCCCACAAATTCGACACCGACCAGTTGCACGCTAATCGTGGCATCCCGGAATCGGGCGCGGCACCGGCGCATTTTCCCCCGCCATCCATGCCAGGCAGGTCCGGTTGTCCGGCAGGCCCCGGCGCCCTCCGCGTGCGGTCACGGAAATGGCAGCCGCCGCTGTGGCATAGGCTACACAATCAAGCGGGGTTTTGCCCTCGGCAAGGGCAAGAGCGTAGGCCCCATGAAAACAGTCGCCGGCGCCGGTCGTGTCGACCGCCTGGACCTGATAGGCCGGCAAAAGCCAGCGGGTGGGATCGCCTTTCTGGCGGAGGCAGGTTCCTCGTTCGCCATCGGTCAGCACGACAGCGGACCGCTCCGCTGACCAGAGCTTCTCCAGGATGATCGTTGGATCATCTTCACCGGTGTACTCTCTGGCGAAAGCGAGTGGCAGCACCAGATGGTCGGCGAAGGCGAGGAGCCCGTCCGTCGCGGCACCCACCGTCCATTCGATATCGGCTATCACGGCAAGCCCGAGTGCTCGCGCCCGCGCCACGACGCTTTCCGAATGCGTGGCATAACCGTCGATCAGCAGGACTGGGGCCCGCATCAAAACGTCATCGGGCAGCGCATCGGATGTTCCGTGCAGCACATCGTCGTCATAGGCTATGAACCGGTCGCCGTTAGGAGCGACGGTGATCACGGAGCGGATCGGCGCGGCAGCGGCGTGGCGGGGCGCCAGGGATATGTCGACGCCCTCACGCTCGAGTTCGGCGCCGGCCGGATCGGTCGCAGCATCCTCGCCGAGCCAGCCGATAAAGCCGGCGCGCCCGCCAAGCCGAGCGACGGCAACAAGGGCCGTCGCAACATTGCCGCCATGGTCCGTGGCCCGTTTCGTCACCTTCCCCTTGCCGGCCGAAAGCCCGCGATCGACATAGATAATGTCATCGATGGCAAGGGCGCCGAAGCCTAGAACCTGGAGCGGGCGCGACACGTCTCAAGCACCGGCGGCCGCCAGCGCTTCCTCCGGCGCCATGCCATTGTGAATAACGAATTTGAAGGCGCGCGCGGCCATGGTCGTATCGCCGTGACCCCAGAGGTTACGGCCGACGACCGCGCCCTTGGCGCCGGCGCGCAAGGCTTCCGATGTCTGGACGAGCGCGCCGAGCAGCGTATCGGTCTTCGGGCCGCCGGCAATCACCACCGGAATCGGGCAGGTCGCGACGGTCTCGCGGAAGGATTCGAAATCCCCGGTGTAGCCGACCTTGATCACGTCGACGCCGGCTTCGAAACCGATGCGCACCGCATAGGCGATCTCATCCGGGGTGAACACGATCTTGCCGCCGTCGGAGAAATCACGGGGATAGACATGGGCGACGACCGGCATTTCGAAGCGGGCGGCAGCGTTGACCGTGTCGGTCAGCCAGCGGATATACTCTCCTTCGGTGGCGCCGCGCACCGGAATGGCGACGGCCAGCGCGTCCGCACCATAACGCACCGCGTCTTCCGGAGTGGCGATGAGTTGGCGAATCCGGTCGTCGGCGGTGAAGCAGCCGCCCTGAATGACGAGGGCGGCCTTTCCGGCATAATCCGACCAGAGGTGGCGCGCCGCGCCGGGCTGGATGCTGATGTAGTCGGGGCCTCCCGCCATCACGCGTCTGAGCGCGCCCGGCAGATCGGCAAGCCCGCCCTCGCGAACATTGCCATAACCGACAAAATGATCGACCGCGCCCCCAAACAAATGCCCCGATGGGTTTGAGAACAGGCGTGCGAGGCGGACTTTCGTTCCGAGACCCATGGCGATGCTTCCTTTGCGATTGCGGCGTCGAAAATGCCGGCGGCGTTGTTGAAAAACCCTAACTCGAAAACAAACAAATGTTCAATATTTCGAATTCTTTCGTTTTCACGCGGAAAGAGAATTTTTGACGTGCATTTTTTGCTGCTGAAGGCTATTTATGCAGCATAAGCCGCAGCATCAGGCGGTTGTCTTTCGTTTTTCAAAAGTCGCCTTATCACAACGAGGCGCGCCGCAGCCGGGATCGAACATGCTTGCAGAACAGAGGCGGCAGCAGATCATGCTGGAACTTCAACGAGTCGGTCAGGCCCGCACCCGCCAGCTCGCGGAATTCTTTGAGGTTTCGGAAGTCACGATCCGCTCCGATCTCGAAATCATGGACGCGAAGAAGCAGCTGATCAAAACGCATGGCGGAGCAATCGCCCTGCCGTCCGACTCGCCGGCCGCAGCCTTCGAGGAGCGCATGCAGCGCAATTTCGATGCGAAGCGGCGCATTGCTCAGGTGGCAGCGCGGCAGATCATCGACAACCAGTCGATCGTCTTCGACAGCGGCTCGACGCTGCTGCAGGTGGCCATGCAGATGCCGCCGGTCAACAACGTCGTGGTGGCGACGACGGCGATGAACATCGCCCAGCATCTGATGTACCGGCCGGGGCTCGACGTCCACATGATTGGCGGCCGGGTGTTTCCCAGCACCGTCAGCACGATCGTCTCGGATTCCGACAAGGCGGTCGGCGGGCTCGTCGCCCACCAGGCCTTCGTCAGCGCCCATGCGATCGATCAGGCCTTCGACGTCGTCGATGTCTCCGAGGATATTGCGCGGACCAAGCGCAACCTGGTTCGCATGGCCCGGCGCGTCGTGCTGGTGGCGGATTCGAGCAAGTTCGATATCGGCGCCTCCTCGAAAGCCTTCTCGCTGTCGCGCGTCGACCTGATCATCACCGACAGCAACATGCCGCACAGCATCCGCCACCGGCTGGAGAAACTCGGCGTGGAGGTCCGTTACGCGTGATCTTCAGCCTCTCTCTTCACGGGAGAAGCGAGCCGGGAGAGGCTTTGCCGCGGCTCTATGGCGCTCGGCGCCAGGGGGACGAGATCGGCTAAAACCCCAGTCGTCGAAGCGTCTCGCGATTCTTGCGAACGGCGGCGGCAGGATCGGTTCCGGCATGGCCCGACTCTTCCTCCACCACGATCCAGCCGGTAAACTCCGGCGCCGCCCGAACTGCCGAAATCACGGCGGGCACGTGGCAGACGCCTTCGCCGAGCATCGCCCAGATCCCGCCGGCGTCGACATCCTTCAGATGCACGTAGCGGATACGGTCCCGGTAGGCCGAAAGCGTATCGCCGATCTCCTGGCCGCCCCGCAGGATATGGCCGGTATCCGGCACCCAACCCACGCGTGGTTCCAGGAGAGCAAACAGCCGGTCATAGTCGGCTCTGGTGAAGAGCAGCGTATTGTGGTGCGAGGAAGGGTGGACGGCGACGGCGACGCCGGCCGACCGTCCGATCTCGGTCGCGCGATTATAGCACTCCGCCGCGATGGCGAACTTGTCCTCGCGCGGCCCATCCGAAACGACTGTGGCCGATCCCATCGAGACCATCGCACCGGGAAAATTCGCCGCGAAATCCACCCATCGCCGGGCCGTCTCCAGATCGGAAGCGATCTTTTCCGTCACCGTGAAACCGCTGGCGGAGCCGAAGGCAAAGGAAACCAGTGTCAAACCGGCCTCCGCAAGCGTCCGGGCAAAGTCGACAGGCTTAAGCGCGTAGTGACCGATCATCGTGTCGGTGATTTCGAGACCGGCATATCCGCCATCGGCGATGGCGCGCACCAGATCGTCCGGCCCGCCGCTCCACCCCTTGCCCAGCATCTCCCAAGTGAATGTCTGGCAGCCGATCTTCAGCGCAGCATCGTGCATAACTTGGTCCTGACCTATTCGTTGATGACAACCGAAATCGAAGGAGCTCCACGCAGGCGATCATCGCGGCCCTACGAAGGGCTTTGCCTCCGGGAATTGCGACGCTTCCCAACGTCTTGTCATTTCGTAGGGGAAAATGTTAGCGTGCGTCAACATAATTTATTGCTCGCGAATTCAACGTGCATCCGCGGCACTCCGCGCTTGGAACGGCAAGGTCAGGTTCTTCAATGGCACAGACACTCAGGATCGGCGTTGTGGGATGCGGCAGCATTTCGCTCGCCTATATGCGCAACGCGCCGCTGTTTCGCGGCGTCGAAATCACCGCCTGTGCGGACATCAATGCAGACGCCGCCAGGCGCCGTGCAGCCGAGTTCAACCTGCGGGCAGCAGAGGTCGATGCCCTTATCGACGACAGGAATATCGACCTGATCCTCAACCTGACGATCCCGACCGCGCATTTCGACGTGTCGATGCGGGCGCTGTCGGCGGGCAAACATGTGTTCACCGAAAAGCCGCTCGGCGTCACGGCCGCGGAAGGCCGCCTGCTGGTGGGCGCTGCTGCCGAAAAGGATCTCATGCTCGGTTCGGCCCCGGACACCTTCCTGGGAGCGGCCGGACGCTATGCCCGGCGGCAGATGGAAGCCGGCGCCATCGGCAGGCCGGTGACGGGAACAGCCTTCATGATGGGCCGCGGCATGGAGCATTGGCATCCGGACCCCGGCTTCTACTACCAGGCCGGCGCAGGCCCGGTGATGGACATGGGCCCCTATTATCTGACGATGATGGTCAATCTGATGGGGCCGATCCGCCGTGTGCAGGCCGTCGCCACAAGCGGGCAGGAAGAGCGGCTCATTACCGCCGAAGGGCCGAAACAGGGCACCACGTTCAAAGTCGGCACACCGACCAGCGTGCTTTCGCTGCTGGAATTCGATTGCGGCGCCACGGTTACCTTTGGCACTTCCTGGGACGTCTTCCGCCATTCCAACCACCCCATCGAACTGCATGGCACCGAAGGCTCGCTGCGCCTGCCCGACCCCGACAATTTCGGCGGCCGCATTGCGCTCTCCAACCGTGGCGCGCCTTGGGAGGAAACCGATACGTCAGTCGCACTCTTCGGTGCCGTCAACTGGCCGATCGCGGCACCGGACCGCGCCAATTATCGCATGCTTGGCCTTGCCGAGCTCGCCCGCGCCATCATCGAAGGCCGAGCGCCACGTGCTTCAGGCGATCTCGCGCTGCATGTGCTCGATGTCATGGAAGCAATCCTCCGGGCAGGTGAAACCGGTGTCGCCCAGACCATTCCGGATACTGTCGCCCAGCCAAGCGAATTGCGGGAAGACGAAGCAAGGAGCCTGCTCGCATGACGCAACTGGATGAATCCGCAAGACGCGCACTGGCCTGGCCCGGCGAGTCGCAGGAGCCGGTGGAAAGCTGTACGCCGGCGCTGGCGCGGCAACAGTATCTGGACGGTTTCGCAGATATCCAGTGGCCGCTCGAGGATGTGGCGGAGATCCTGGAAAGACATGTCGGCGCAACCCGTTTGAAGATCTGGCGCGGCCGCGCCGCGCCGCGCCAGCAGGCCCCCGCCTTGCTGTATCTTCATGGCGGCGGCTTTGTAATCGGCGCGCCTGAAACCCATGAGGACATCTGCCGGAGCCTTGCCAATATGGCTGGCGCCGTCGTGGTTTCGCCCGACTATCGCCTCGCCCCGGAACATCCATTTCCGGCAGCGATCGAGGACTGTGCGGCCACGCTCATCTGGATGAGGGATCAGGCTGATGCACTCGGCATCGATCCGGCACGAATTGTCGTTGGCGGCGACAGCGCCGGCGGAAATCTCGCCGCTGTCATCGCTCTTCTGGCGCGGGACGGACAGGTGCCTGCCGTCATCGGCCAGGTGCTAATCTATCCGGTGACCGACCAGTTGCAGGCAACCGACAGCTATTTGCGTTACGCAGAAGACTTCGGCCTGACGGCAGCGGCGATGCGATGGTTCCGCGACCACTATTTGCCGGACACCGCAAGCGGGTCCGACTGGCGAGCCTCGCCGCTGCGGGCGGCGTCGCTGGCGGGCGTGGCGCCCGCCGTCGTCATCCTTGCCGGTCACGACGTGCTTTTCGACGAAGGAGCCCTCTATGCCGAGCGGCTCAGTTCGGAAGCCCAGGCGACAAGCCGGACATGGCCCGGACAGATCCATGGCTTCGTCTCGAAGCGGCGGGCCATTCCGGAGGCCCAGGAGGCTCTTGAAGCCATTGCAACGGCATGGCGCGCCATGGACCCTGCGCTGGCCCGTTCAGCTGCAACCGACGACTGATCTCAAGCCGAGTCGCGCATCACCAGCGTCGCTTCCAGGATCACCCTGTTCGTTGAAGGGGTAGTCCCCTCGTCCTCGCTTTCAATATGAGAAAGCAACAGTTCCACGGACTTTGCCGCGATCTCCGGTGCGTTCTGGGCCATCGTCGTCAGCGACGGGCAGGTATATCGGCTGAGCGGGTGGTCGTCGTGCCCGGCAATCCGCACATCGCAGCCGTCGCTGCGGCCGATTTTCAGGCCGGATGCGAAGGCCGCCGCCATGGCGCCGAAAGCGAAGCGGTCGTTGGCGCAGAGCAGAGTTTTGCCCGGTAGGCCGCCACGCGCGAGAATCCTCTGCATCTGCTCGTATCCGAGGCGCTCGAACTCCCAGGACGGCGGTGCGTCGCAATCGATGACCAGCGGCGAATGCCCTTCCCTTGTCATGGTCGCACGGTAGCTCGCCTGCCGCTCGCCGGCGTTTTCCGTCAGATGCGGAATTTCCAGGAATATCGGCGGCTCACCGGACCGGCAGAGATATTGCACAATGGCTGCCATGCTTTGGGCGTTGTCGTTGCCGACGTAAGGAAGATCGCCGCTGGCAGGATTGTCGAAGCAGACGACAGGGATCGCGTCTTTCAGCCTTTCCAGCGCGGAGCGGCGCGAACCGGCCCCGAGCGGCGCCACGATCGCGCCGGCCACCTTCAGCGACAGCAAGGTCCGCACCGCCTCCGCCTCCAGTTCCGGCCGCGTGTGCGACGAGATCTGGACCGGCCAAAATCCTTTGTCGCGCAACTCGAGCTCGATCAGCGACACGACCTGCACATAAAAGGGGTCCGACATGGTCGGGACCAGGATCCCGATATTCCTGGTCCGTTTGCGATTGAGATGCCGCGCGAAAAGGTTCGGCTCGAAATTCGACTTCTTGAGAGCCGCCTCGATACGTTTGCGTGTCACCTCTTTAATCTGCGAGGGATCATTGAAATATTTCGACAGCGTCGGACGCGACACGCCGGAGGCGGTCGCGAAATCATCCATCGATTTATAACTCTTCTTGGCCATTCAGTTCCTTAACGACGGGATGATCACGCTGGATCTATTTGATAATCGCACTGGCGGCACTGCCTTTCTAAACAGGAAATAATTGCCTCCCTCCGTCTGTTCCCCTCCTATGCCGGTGGCTGAAAACTTTCATTTGTTTACGAAAGTAAAGAAAAAATGCATCACAAGCAATACAAATTCTCCGAAAAAATATCGGCCTCGATGCTTCATAATATGTTTTATTATCAAATATTTAGCAAAGGATACATCACCCATGCGGACGTCGATTTTTTTCCGCATCGCATTTCTCCATTGACAGACAGGCACCTCAGGGAACCTAATTTGCCTACGGTCTTGAGGAGGATCGATCACTGAAAATCTATGGGAGGCACAGATGAATATCAGAAAATTCAGCGTGACCATGCGGGCTGCCGTGGCGGTGTGGGCGCTTTGCGCCACCTCGGCATTCGCCGACACCACCATCGAATTCATTCAATGGTGGGAACCGGAAATGCCGTCCGGTGCACTGCGCGGCATCATGAACGATTTCGAGGCGGCAAATCCCGGCATCAAGGTGACGCTCGTCAGCGGTCCCTATGCCACGACCCGTGACCAGATCGTCGTCGGCGCCGCCTCCGGGACCTTAAGCGACGTCGTCGGCCTGGATGGCGCCTGGGTCAACGGTCTCTCCAAGCAGGGCGCGATCGCCTCCATGGACGAACTGATGGAGAAGGCGAAATACGACAAGAGCCAGATCACCGATATCGTCAAGGTCGACGGCAAGAGCGTGATGTTCCCGCTGGCATCCTTCGTCTATCCGGTCTTCGTCAACCTCGATATCGCCAAGGCGTCGGGCGTCGACAAGCTGCCGACCACGCGCACGGAATTTGCCGAAGCCGCCAAGAAGATGACCGACGCGTCAAAGAACCAGTATGGCTGGGTTCTGCCGCTATCGCTGCAGTCTCCGAGCGGAATCCAGAACGACGTGATGTCCTGGGTCTGGGCCTCCGGCGCCTCGATGATGAAGGACGGCAAGCCTGACCTCGAAAATGAGGCCGTCGTCGGCACGCTCGATTATCTGGCTTCCCTCAACAAGGAAGGCGTTATTTCTCCCGGCATTTTCGCCAAGAAGGAACAGGACAAGGTCGAGGAATTCGTCAACGGCCGCGTCGGCATGATGGTCGATTCCCTCGCCCATGTGAATCTCATCCGCGAACGCAATCCGAAGCTCAAATTCGGCATCTCCGCCTTGCCGGCCACCGACGGCTATACGGGCAAACGCGGCATGCCCTATGCATCCTGGGGCATCGGCATCAGCGAGGGCAGCAAGCACAAGGAAGAAGCCTGGAAGCTGGTGGAATATCTGATGAGCCCGGACGTCAACGGCCGCCTGGTGTCGATTGCCAACGCCTTCCCCGGCAACGTCCATGCCAAGCCGGACTTCGTGGCATCGGACCCGATCTTCGCCGAAGCTTTCAAAATCTTCCAGAGCGGCTATCCTGCCAACGAATTCGTCGGCCTTCCGGTTGCCGAAGAACTGATGCGCGACATGAACGTCGAAGTTCAGAAGATGTTCGACGGTGGCCAGTCGGCCAAGGACGCGGCTGCCAATACCGAGAAGGCCTGGCTCGCGAAGTTCTGATGCCTGTCGCCCGGAAGTGCGCAGCGGTTGCGGGATAACGAGATGCATCAAACCAAAGACTAAGCACATCACTTTCACGAGACCGCCGGCAGCGCGACGTGGCGCTGCCGGCGTAAGTCGTCAAATCTCGGCAGAATGGGAAGTCACAGCTCATGAATCATTCCGCTCCGGCTCTGGTGGTTGCGCAACTCAACGCGCGGAAAAAAAGATGGCTTCGTTACAGCACCTTGAGGAAGCTGGTGCCGTATTTCTACGTGTCGCCGGCCACCTTTTTGCTTGTTCTGCTGATGCTGTTCCCGATGGTGATGGTCTTCAAATATTCATTGATGGACGGCGCCATCATGAAAAAGGACGCTGCATTCGCAGGCGTCCAGAATTACCTGACCATCTTCGAAAATCCGGTCTTCTGGCAGTCGGTCGGCCAGACGATGTATTTCACGATCATGAGCGTCGTCTTCCACTTCATCATCGGCCTGGCCTTTGCGCTGTTGCTGAACACCAACCGCGTCGATCCGCTGATCCGGAGCATATTACGTGTGCTCTTCATCCTGCCGTGGCTGTTCACGGCCGTCATCATCGCCATCATCTGGCGCCTGCTGCTCGACCCGAACGGCGTCGTCAACAGCGTGCTGATGGCGCTCCATATCATCAACTTCAAAGTCGAGTGGTTCTCGTCGACCCACACCGCCATTCACGCCCTGACCTTTGCCAACATCTGGGCGGGTTATCCGCTTTACATGGTCAGCCTGCTCGCCGGTCTCCAGGGCATTTCGAAGGAGCTTTACGAGGCGGCCGGGATCGACGGCGCCAATGAACTGGAAAAATTCTGGTACATCACCATTCCGCAGCTGATGCCGATCATCATCAGCATCGCGCTTCTCGATTTCATCTGGACGATGCAGGTTTTTCCGCTCGTCTGGATGACGACCGGTGGCGGCCCGATCTATTCGACGGAGGTTCTGTCCACCTTCACCTACAAGCTCGCCTTCTCCCAGTATGAATTCTCTCTGGCTTCGGCGAGTGCGATGATCATCCTCATCATTTCGATGAGCGTCACCTACTTCTACATCAAACACCAGCAGCGCAGGTGACCGCCATGGCAAAGCGTTCCTTCAAAAGCTCGGCCCTGCCGACCATCCTGACCTATCTCGGGCTGGCGGTCGGCCTCGTCTTTTCGACCTTCCCGATCGTGTGGATGTTTTTCAGCTCGCTGAAATCGAACACGGAAATCTTCGCCCTTCCGCCGCGGCTTCTGCCGGAGGATTTCACCGTGGCCGCCTATCTGACAATCTTCAACGATCCGGTGAAGGTACGGTTCTTCATCAACAGCTACTTCGTCGCCGGCGTCGTCACCTGCCTGACCCTCGTCATCGCCATCCTGACTGCCTACGGCTTCAGCCGCTATTCGTTCCGCTTCAAGAACACCTTGAACATCTTCATCATCAGCACCCAGACCGTTCCGCCGATCACGCTTCTCATTCCGTATTTCGGCATGGTCGTCGCGTTCAGGATTTTCGACACCTATCTGGCACTGATCCTCACCTACATGGTCTTCACACTGCCTTACGCGGTGCTGCTGATGACGGGCTATCTCAACACCCTGCCGAAAGAGCTGGACGAGGCCGTGCTTGTCGACGGCGGCTCGAGCTGGACGGCGCTTTGGCGTGTCATCGTGCCCGTCTCCATTCCCGGGATCGTCGCCACGGCGGTCTACACGTTTCTGCTGGCGTGGAACGAATTCCTCTTCGCCCTGACGCTGACAAAGTCGATGGATCTCAGAACCGTTCCGATCGGCATCCAGCTGCTGATGGGCCAGCACGCTTTCGAATGGAATGAAATGATGGCGATGAGCGTGCTCGGCTCCCTGCCCCTGCTGGTGCTGTACCTGGTTGCCCAACGCTATTTCCTGGCGGGCATGACCGCCGGCTCGGTCAAAAGCTGAGGAGGGACCAATTCTTCTTAAGCGTTGATATCCGCCACGGCTTATTGCGAAACTTCGCCGACCGCGTGCAGGATCGAGTGGGCAATATCGGCAAAGCCAAGTCCGGCGGGCTGCGAGGAGACCCACTTGGGCGCGAATTGCAGGTGCGGCAGGACCGGGATGATATTGTTGACCCCGAAGGAATTGCGGATAAAGCCGAACATCGGCGCGTCGTTTCGAGAGTCGCCGACGAAGGCGGTCACGGTGGGCGTCTCAGTCGGATCGACACCAAACAGGCCGGTCAGAACCCGCTCGCTCATCGATCTCTTGTTGTAGTCGCCGATCCAGGTGTTGATGTGGATGGAGCTGATCGCCACCGTTCCGCCCATGGCCCTGATGCTGGACGCCAGATCCTCGACCTCGTGCGGATCGTGACCCTGTATGTCGATTGCGACATCCGCCAGCCGGAAGACCTGGTCGTGGGCGATCCTGAACGGCCTGCTCTTTTGCGTGATCAGCGCTTTGATCGCCTGCAGGTGCCGGCGTTGGCGCTCGCCCTGCAGGACGCCATCCTCCCAAAAGTCGAAGACGACGTCGCCATCCCGGCGGGTGACGCAATATGCGCCGCTTTCGCCGATGACGGCGGCCACCGGCCAGGCGCGGACGATATGTTCGCACCAGCCGGCTGAGCCGCCCGTGACCGGCACGACGGCAATGCCGGCCCGGCTGAGATCCCACAAAGCCTCAAAGGTCTGCGGCAGAAGTTTGCCCTCTGTCGTCAGGGTATCGTCGATGTCGGTGAACAGGTAGCGCACGTCCTGCAGCTCCCGCGCTGATGGCGCCAGGTCCACGTAGCTCATGTCGTCTCCTCGCTGCATGTCACCACGTCCAACCCGCTTTCGGCGAGGGCATTGGCGGCCGACGCTTCGCCGGGCAGTCGATCCGTGTAAAAACGGGTGAGTTTGCTGAATGGCGCAACCCGCACGGAGGCGGTGCGTGTCCACTTGCTGACATCTGCGGCGAGAATCTGTGTTTGTGAATTTTCAAGAAGCGCGTTGGTGATCTGGGCTTCGCTGTAGCTGAAATCCATCAGGCCGGTGAGCGGGCTCAGAGCACCTGCGCCGACCACGGCGTGGGTTGCATAGAATTTTTCGACGAACCGGATCACATCCGTGCCGACCACGTCGCGGTCATCGTGTCGCAAAAGACCGCCGGTCAAATGGACCTCGACACTCGGGGCGTCGCACAGGCTCAAGGCGACGTGAATGTTGTTGGTGATCACCGTCAGACCCTGGTGATCGCGCAGCGCGTCGGCAACGAATTGCACCGTGCTGCCGATGCCGAGAAACACGGTCGCCTCCGCCCCGATGTCGGCGGCGACGCGTTTTGCGATAAGCCGCTTGGCCCGCCGGTTGAGCTGGGCGCGGGCATTGAGCGAGATGTTGCTGCCCTCGACCGGCAGGTCGACGCCGCCGTGGAAGCGCCGCGCATGCCCCAGATCGCATAAGGCATTGATATCGCGACGAATGGTCTGCGTCGTCAAATCGTACCGACGTGCCAGCTCCTCGATGTACTGAACACCTTCGGTCTCGATCAGCGCAAGGATCTCGCGTTGCCGGCTCGATATGATCCGCTGCCCCATCGCCGCTCCTTAGGTGAGGTAGACACTGGGATCGTCTGTTATCACGCCGGTCAAACCCGCGTCCCAGAAAGATGCGAGCCGCCTTGGGTCGTTGCAGGTCCACGCCCGCACCTTGATGCCGCAACGAACGGCCTCTTCGAGAAACCCGATACTGAGAGCCTTATAGTCAAGATGGATGGTCGTTGCCGGGATCGACCGAAGGATATCCAGCCAATCCGCAGGCACCTTGCTCCACAGCATGGCGAGCTCGTAACTTGGATCGAGCGCATGCATTCCTTTCAGCGCAGCGGCATCAAAGCTCGAGATCATGATCCTGGTGTGCGGCGCCCGTGCCTTCAGATGCTGATCGACGACATTGACCAGTTGGTCGAGCGATTTGTGATGGGCATGCTGCTTGATCTCGACATTGGCGTTGAGGCCAAATTCGCCGAGGGCCGAGACGACCCGCGCCAGCGTCGGCAGCGGTTCCCCCTCGAATTGCGAGCCGAACCATGCGCCGGCGTCGATGGTCTTGAGATCCGACGCAGTGAGGTCGGCAAGATTTCCCTTTGACGATGAGCAGCGATCGATTGAAACATCGTGGATCACCACCGGGGTGCCATCGCCAAGAAGGGCGACGTCGAGTTCGACCCATTCCGCGCCTTGTTCGGCGGCTGCCCGAAAGGCAGCAATGGTATTTTCGGGCGCCACCGCAGAGGCGCCCCGATGCGCCTGAATTTCACTGCGTGGCGGGCCTGATCGCGGCTCTACGGTCGTCATCGTCTCATCTCTTTCGTCGTCTTCTGCTGGATGAAGAAATAAAAATCCCGCGTCAATCCGTGCGTTTTCCGGTATTGCTGTTAAAAGGGTGCATCGCATCAACACGGGCGAAAACGTCGATATTCGCATTCTCGGCAAAGTCCGGGCGGCCCGGCACCGTCAGGACGACTGTCCGCTGACTCTCACCCAATCGCACATGCAGGTGGCTTTCTCCGCCGATCGGCTCGAGCAACTCGACCGTCGCATTCAGGCGAACGGTCGGCTCCGCCGGCTCGGTGACGAGCAACGCGTCGGGGCGAAGGCCGACCATGTCGGTGCCGGCAGGCAATGCCAGGGTGCCTGCTCTGTCGGCGGCCCTGAGCACGTCGACCGGCACAAGGTTCATAGGCGGCGAGCCGATGAAGCTGGCGACAAACAAACTCGCCGGTCGATCGTAGACCGCCACCGGCGTGCCGACCTGTTCGACGAGGCCACCGTTCATCACGACCAGCCGGTCCGCAAGGGTCATCGCTTCAAGCTGGTCGTGGGTGACGTAGATGCTGGTGGTCTTCAGACGCCGTTGCAGCCGGCGAATTTCGACGCGCATCTGCACCCGCAACTTGGCATCGAGATTGGAGAGCGGCTCGTCGAACAGAAAGGCGGCCGGCTCGCGGACGATGGCGCGCCCCATCGCCACACGCTGGCGCTGCCCTCCGGAGAGTTCGCGAGGTTTGCGATCCAACATCGGTCCGATTTCCAGGATCTCGGCGGCCTCCGCCACGCGGCGGTTGATTTCCGCCCGTTCGGTGCCGCGGTTTTTCAAACCATATTCGAGATTTCCGCGCACGGTCATATGCGGATAAAGCGCATAGTTTTGAAAGACCATCGCAATGTCGCGGTCGGCCGGCTCCGCCTTGTTCACATTGCGGCCGGCAATCTCGACATCGCCTTCGCTGATCGTTTCCAGCCCGGCAACCATGCGAAGCAGGGTTGATTTGCCGCAGCCGGAGGGACCGACGAGCACGATCAGTTCGCCGTCTGCAACCGACAGGTTAATGCCTTTGACAGCCGGAACGGCACCATAGTTCTTCTTGACGTCGATGATATTGATCGTGGCCATTTCATTTCTCCGTTTCGACCAGGCCTTTGACAAAAAGGCGTTGCATGGCGACGATGACGAGGATGGGCGGCAGGGCGGCCAGAATGACCGCTGCCATCACGAGGTTCCAGCGCGGCTCGGCATCGGCAACCGCTGCCATGCGCTGAATTCCCATCACGACGGTATAGAAGCTCTGGTCGGTGGTGATGATGAGCGGCCAGAGATACTGGTTCCAGCCGAGCACGAAGAGGATGATGAACAGGGCGGCGATGTTGGTGATCGACAGCGGCAGCAGAATATCGCGGAAGAACTTCATCGGCCCTGCCCCGTCGACACGCGCGGCCTCCATCAATTCGTCAGGCACCGTCAGAAAGAACTGGCGAAACAGGAAGGTCGCCGTTGCCGAGGCGATCAGCGGAATGATGAGGCCGCCGTAATTGTTCAGCATCCCGAGGTCGGCGACGACCTTGTACGTTGGCACGATGCGCACCTCGACCGGCAGCATCAGCGTGATGAAAATCATCCAGAATGCCAAGGTCCGGAACGGAAACCGGAAATAGACGATGGCAAAGGCCGAAAGGATCGAGATGGCGATCTTCCCGACGGCGACGCCGACCGCCATGATCAGCGAGTTGATCATCATCGGCCCGATTGGCGGCGCTCCCGAGCTTGTCATCCCCGACGACAGCATCGTCGAATAGTTCTCGATGATGTGGCTTCCCGGGGTCAGCGGCACGACGCCCGACAAGAAGTCATTGGGCCCGTGGCTCGATGCGATGAAAGCGACGTAGACCGGAAACACAACGATTGTGACGCCGAGAATCAGCACAAGATGGGCCAGAAAATTCAGGAAAGGGCGATTTTCAACCATCCTCGGGCTCCCTCAATATTGCACGCGGCGTTCAATGAAGCGGAACTGCACCGCCGTCAGGGCGACGACGATCACCATCAGAATGACGGACTGCGCCGCCGACGAGCCTAGATTCAGCCCGATGAAACCGTCGAAATAGACCTTATAGACCAGGATCTCGGTTGCGCGCGCCGGCCCGCCCTGGGTGGTCGCATGGACGATCCCGAACGTATCGAACATCGCGTAAACGATATTGATGACGATCAAATAGAAGGTCGTCGGCGAGATCAGCGGGAAGACGATCGTCCAGAAACGCTTGGTCGGCCCGGCCCCATCGATGGCGCCGGCCTCCTGAAGCGAGCGGGGCACGGACTGCAGCGCAGCCAGGAAAAACAAGAAGTTATAGGATATCTGTTTCCAGGTGGCGGCGATCACGATCAGGATCATCGCGTCGTTGGGATTGATCAGATGGTTCCAATCGACGCCCATCGACCGCAGCATATAGGCGACGATGCCGATCGACGGATTGAACATGAACCACCAGAGAATGCCGGCAATCGCCGGGGCGACGGCATAGGGCCAAATCAGCAGGGTCGAATAAATTCGGGAGGTGCGGAGCACGCGCATTGCCGCGGCCGCCAGAAGCAGCGCGATCGACGTCGACAGCACCGTCACCAGAATGGCGAAGATCAGCGTGTGGCCGAAGGCATTGATATAGATCGGATCGGCAAAAAGCCGCCGGTAGTTTTCGAACCAGACGAAGATCGTCTTGAAGCCGAAGGCATCCTCGCGCAGGAAGGATTGCCAGAAGGCCGTTGCCGCAGGCCAGAGAAAGAATACCACGGTCACGCAAATCTGGGGGGCAATGAGCAGGTAAGGCAAAAGCTTGTTGGGAAATACGGTCCGTTTGGTTTGCATGAGCCCTCACACTGACGGATGGGAAACGGGGGCCGGTCTTTCGCCAGCCCCCGTCGCGGTGCCCATTAGTTGGCGGACTCGAAATCGCGAAGCTGTTCGTTGCCGCGTGCGACGACGGAATCGACCGCTTCCTTCGCCGTCTTCTTTCCACCCAGCAAAGCGGCAAACTCATCGTCGATGATGCCGCGCACCTGGACGTAATTGCCGAAGCGGATGCCCTTGGAATTGTCGGTGGGCGTCACCCGCGTCAGCTGTTTGATGCCGATGTCGGCGCCGGGGTTTTTCTCATAGTAACCCTGGTCCTGGCCGAGTTTATAGGCAGCTTCGGTGATCGGCAGGTAGCCGGAGAACTGATGCCAGTCGGCCTGAACCTCCGGCTTTTGCAGGTAGGTGAAGAACTTCGCCACACCCTTATATTCCTCTTCCGGACGGCCCTTCAGCGTCCAGAGGGTGGCGCCGCCGATGATCGAATTGAGCGGCTGCTTGATGACGTCATCGTAAAAAGGAAGCGGTGCAAAACCGACTTTGAAGCCTTTGGCGTTGTTGATGACGCCGGCCCGGCCGGCCGACGAGTTCATATACATCGCGCATTCTTGCGAATAGAACATCGGAGGCGCATTGTCGCCGCCGACAGGCCCGCCGAATTTGAACAGGCCTTCGTCCTGCCACTTCTTCAAATTGTCCCAATGGCGGATTGTCAGATCGTTGTTGAAGGTGAATTCGGCGTCCAGGCCGCCGAAACCGTTAGCCTTGGTGGAGTACGGCTTGTCGTGCAGGGCATTGAGATTTTCGGTCTGGATCCAGGAGATCCAGGCGCTGGTGAAGCCGCATTTGGCCGCACCCGATTTCATGATGGTCCGCGAGAAGGATTCCACCTCCGCCCATGTTTTCGGCGGCGTTTCCGGATCGAGCCCGGCCTTCTTGAAGACGTCCTTGTTGTAATACATGATCGGCGTCGAGGAATTGAAGGGCAGCGATAGGACATTGCCGCTGGTGTCCGAGTAATAACCGACGACCGGGGCAATGAATTTGCTCTGGTCCCAGGCCTCGCCTTCGTCTTTCATCAGCTGGTAAACCGGGTAGACCGCCCCCTGTGCGGCCATCATCGTGCCGGTGCCGACTTCATAGACTTGGACGATTGCCGGCTGCTGCTTGGCACGAAACGCAGCGATCGCGCCGGTCAGCGTCTCGTCATAGGTGCCCTTATAGACCGGCACGATCTCATAATCGGACTGAGATGCGTTGAAGCCCTTGGCGATCTGTTCAAGCTTCGCGCCATTCTCGCCGCCCATCGCATGCCACCACTGGATCTTCGTGGCGGCCATGGCCGGGACGGATAAGGACAGGCTGGTCAATCCTGCAGACAGGAAAAAAGCGATCTTGTTCATCTTCACTCCCATTGGTCTCGGTCCGCAGCCTCCCGCTCCAGACGTCCGGCAATGGTAACAGCCATAGTTCACTTTGCAATAATGAAATGTTCAAATGAACATTTACCGAAAGCGGCAGGACGGCGCAATCAACGGATTGCGATTCCTGTCAATGACTTCCCTTCTCCGGTCTCGCGGCTTTCCATGGCAGCCGTCGTGCTTTATGACGATTTTGTGACAGTCCATGGAGTGCCGATGTTAAGCTGGTTTCGAAAACTCATGCCGCGGGAAGATCGATTCTTCGATCTCTTCGCTCAACACTCAAAAACCGTCGTCGGTGCGGCCGAAGCGCTCAACGAACTTTTGGGCGGCACGGACATTGAAGGCCATTGCGCCCGGATCGTTCAATTGGAGGATGAAGCGGACGAGATTACCCGGCAAGTGCTGCTTGCCGTGCGCCGCAGTTTTGTCACGCCCTTCGATCGCGGCGACATCAAGGATCTCATCCAGTCGATGGATGATGCGATCGACATGATGCAGAAAACCGTGAAGACCATCCGGCTGTTCGAGCAGAAGAGCTTCGACCCTGTAATGCAGGAAATGGGAAAGACGATCGTCCAGGCGGCACATCTGATCGCCGAAGCCCTTCCCCTTCTCGACCGGATCAGCGCCAACGCCCCGCGTCTGGCCGCGCTGGCGGAAGAAGTAACGCGCGTCGAGGGCCGGTCCGACGAGTTGCATGAGCAGGGCCTGAAGGATCTTTTCCGCCGCCACGGCGCCTCAAATGCGATGGCTTATCTTATCGGCAGTGAGATCTATGGCGAGCTTGAGAAGGTCGTCGACCGTTTCGAGGATGTCGCCAATGAAATCAGTGGCATCGTCATCGAGAACGTTTGATGGAAGCCACCCTCGCCCTTCCCCTCCTTGCCGCGCTCGTGGCTGTTGCCCTCTTCTTTGATTTCTTGAACGGCCTGCACGATGCCGCCAATTCTATCGCCACGATCGTGTCGACGCGGGTGCTGCGCCCGCAATATGCGGTGTTTTGGGCGGCTTTCTTCAATTTTATCGCCTTCTTGTTCTTTGGTCTGCACGTCGCAGAAACGCTCGGGACCGGCATTATCGATCCGGCGATCGTCACGCCGCAGGTCATCTTCGCGGCGCTGGTGGGCGCGATCGTCTGGAACATCGTCACCTGGGTCTTCGGTATCCCTTCGAGCTCATCGCATGCGCTGGTCGGCGGGTTGGTCGGTGCCGGTCTGATGAAGACAGGTTTCAGTTCGATCGTGTGGAGCGGATTGTTGAAAACGGCCGGCGCCATCGTGATGTCGCCGGCGGTCGGATTTTTCCTTGCGCTGCTGCTCATCCTGGTCGTGTCGTGGATCTTCGTGCGGCAGACGCCGTTCGCTGTCGATCGGACATTCCGGATCTTGCAGTTTGTCTCCGCCTCGCTCTATTCCCTCGGCCACGGCGGCAACGACGCTCAGAAAACCATGGGCATCATTGCCGTGTTGCTCTATTCGCAAGGCTATCTGTCCGGCGGCTTCCATGTGCCGCTCTGGGTCGTTCTCTCATGCCAGGGCGCAATGGCGCTCGGCACACTTTGCGGCGGATGGCGAATCGTCCACACGATGGGATCGAAGATCACGCGCCTCAACCCAATGCAGGGCTTCTGTGCCGAAACCGGGGGAGCCTTAACACTGTTCGGCGCAACCTGGCTGGGCATCCCGGTCTCGACGACGCACACGATCACCGGCGCCATCATCGGCGTGGGTGCCGCCCGTCGACTGTCAGCCGTTCGCTGGGGCTTGGCCGGCAATATCGTTATTGCCTGGGTCGTCACACTCCCGGCCGCCGCGACCATTTCAGCGCTCTGCTACTGGCTTTCGGACTTCTTCTAGAGCGTGATGCCGTGAGCGGTTTTCTCATGACATCATGCTCTAACTCTTTAATTTAGAACAGGATTCATCTTCGTCACCGGTGCGTCCCAGCTCCGTAGCGCATCGCAGACATCGGCTCTGCCCGGCGCGCCGATGCGGCCGCCGAAGACCTGGCATTTGAGCGCCGCCGCCATGGACGAGAAGCGCATCGTCTCGGCGGTCGGCACGCCGTCTGCGATCGCCAGAGCGAAAGCGCCATGAAAAATATCGCCTGCCGCGAGCGTATCGACGGCCCTCACCTTCGGAGCGGCAAGATGGAAGATTTCGCCGCTTCGGTCGTCGCACCAGAAGGAGCCGTTTTCTCCTGACGTAACGCTGATGAAGGCGTGCTCGAACTTTCGCTTCAGAAGGCCGACGGCCCTCGCCGGCTCGGCAGTTCCAGTGAGGCGCTCGGCGGCCGGCTGCGAGAACACGATGTGGCTGGCCGCCGGTGCCAGCATCTCGATTACGCCGTCGCCTGCAACGTCACCATCGAGAATGGCTGGTCTGCCCGCCTCTCCGGCGGCGAGCAGCGTCCGCAATGCCAGCTTCGGCCAGCGGACGTCGACCAGAACCGCATCGAAAGCAGACACGTCCTGTTTTGTCACCGGTTTGACCGTCTCGTGCAGGGCCGCATCGTAGAAGGGCACGATCAAGCGCTCGCCCTGATCATCGATAAGGATCGTCGAGACGGCCGAGCGGGCGCCTGCCACACGGACCATGCCGCTGGTATCGATGCCGCTGTTGCCGAGGTCGGCGATGATGCGTTCGCCGGTAGCATCATCACCGACCGCACCCCAGAGGCTGGCATGGCCGCCCAGCCGGGCGACCGCAAAGGCCGCGCTCGACGCCATACCTTCGGCGACCTGCAGCATATCGTAGGGGAGAATCTTGCCTTGACCGGTCGGCAACGAGCGCACGCGAAACAGCGTATCCAGGACGGCAGCGCCGACGCACAAAATGCGGCGCTCCGGATCGAAGGCATAGGAAGTCGTCAAAACCGTCGTCTCACCTGCTCACTTGACGGCGCCGGCCGTCAGCCCTGCCACGATCTGCCGTTGCGCAAACACCGTCAATATCAGCACGGGCAAGGTGACGATCAACGCCGCCGCCGCAAGCGGGCCCCAGCTAACCTGTTCGAATGACAGCATGTTGTAGACCGCGACCGGAAGCGTACGCGTTTCGCGGCTGGCGAGCACGATGCCGAAGACGAAGTTGTTCCAGGAGAAAATGACCGACAGGATGAAGGCGACGACAATGCCGGGTTTGGCGATCGGCAAAGCGACCAGGCGGAAAATCTGCCAGGGCGTCGCGCCATCGATGCTTGCAGCCTCTTCCAACTCCATCGGCGTCGTCTCGAAATAGCCGATCATGATCCAGACGACGATCGGCACGGTGACGACGAGATGGATGATGATCTGCGGCATCAGCGTGCCGAGCAGGTTCAGCCACTGAAACAGCAGGAAGAGCGGGATCAGGAAGGAAAGGCCGGGCGTCATGCGCGCGATCATGATGACCATCGCAGACTTCTCCGCCTTCAGCCGCGCGATGCCGTATCCGGCCGGCACGCCGATCAGCAGCGCCAGAAGCGTGGCGGCACCCGTCACCAGCACGGAATTCCAGAGATAGAGGAAGAAATTGTTCTCCTCGAAGACCTTCAGATAATTCGTCCAGGCGAACCGCTCCGGAATGAAGATCGGCGGATAGGCGCCGTTGTCGATCTCATATTTCAGCGACAGCGAGATCATCCACAGGAAGAACAGCACGACCGGTGAGATCATCACCAGGGCGACGAACAGCAGTCCGATGCGATCGAGTGTCTTGCGCTTCATCAGCGTGCCTCTCCATCGGACCAGTTGGCGCGCTGCCGCAGCATCAGAAGGACGAAGGAGAGCAGCACGATGAGGATGAAGAACACCACCGCCATGGCCGAGCCATAACCGATATCGTAATAGGCGAAAGCGGTGTTGTAGAGATAGATATTGATCGTTTCCGACGCCGTGCCCGGGCCGCCTTGAGTCATGGCATAGATGATGTCGAAGCTTTTCACCGCATCGATACTGCGGATGATCACGGCGATCATCAGGAAGGGCGCGATCATCGGTAGCGTCAGATAGCGGAATTTCTGCCAGACATTGGCGCCGTCGATCTCGGCGCTTTCATAGGGCTCGCGCGGAACCGCCGCCAGGCCGCCGAGCACGATCAGCATTATAAGCGGCGTCCATTGCCAGGTCTCGACCAGCACCAGCGAGGGGATGACGCTGTTCTGATTATAGATCCACTCCTGCGGGCCGATACCGATGAAGGAAAGAAGATAATTGAGGACGCCGAGCTGCGGATGGAACATCATGGTCCAGACCAGGGCGATGGCGACCGGTGTCGCCATCATCGGCATCACGAATATGCCGCGCAGAAGGCCGCGCAGCGGAAATTGCGCATCGAAAATGAGCGCGGCGAGCGTCCCCAGGAAAAGCGGCGCCACCACGGAGAGCGTCGTATAGAGCACCGTATGCCACAGCGACTCCCAGAAGCGCATGTCCACGGCCAGCCGGGCATAATTGTCCAGCCCGGCAAAGACCTGGGACTGGCCGAGCGTCCAGCTGTTGACGCTCATCCAAAGGGTAAACACCCATGGAAAAACGATGACGGCCGCAATGACGATCAGCGCCGGGATGACGAAGGGCCAGTAGTTGGGAGCAACGCGACCCGCGTTGCTCCTTGCCTTCGAGGCGGCCTTGGCGGCTGCGGCCGTTTCGATGCTTGCCGAGGTCATTATCCCTCGCTTTTCGCCAGGACGGGCTCGAACTGCGCCGTCGCGGCCTTGAGTTCGGCTTCCGGATCGGCGCCGCCAATCATATTGGTAAGACCGACGCCATAGATGTCGCGGAATTCGGTGACCGGAATGATGACCGGCAGTGCGAGCTGCGAGATCTTGCCGGAACCGACGACGGCATCGAGCCATGCGCCAGGCATCTTGACGCCTTCGCGGACTTTCGCATCCTCGAGCACGGACTGGCGGAACGGAACACCGGCACCAGCCTGCAGCAGGCGGGCGCCCATGTCATGCGAAATCGCCCATTGGCAGAAGAGATAGGCGGCTTCCTTTTTCTGGCTGGCCGCGACGACGCCGAGCCCGTCGCCGAAGGTTCCCGCGGCCTGTGCTTTCGGGCCTTTCGGCATGATGCCGTAACCGACCTGGCCGACGACGCGCGACTTTTCCGGATTCTCGATCGGCGGCGCAAAACCGACGCCATCCAGCCACATGCCGATCTTGCCCTGCAGGAAGGCCGACTGTGCCTCGGCCCAGTTGAAGCCGGAGACGCCGGGAGGGGCGGTCTTGGTCATCAGCTTCTGGTAGAGCTTTGCGGCATCGACTGCTTCCGGCGAAGTCGTGCGCAGCTTGCCGTCCGGGCCGAGCGGACTCGAACCATAACCGAGCAGCAGCGACGTCCAGACCGGCGTGTTGGCGTTCTTCAGGCCGCGGGCGACGAAACCATAGGTGTTGGTCGACGGATCGGTGAGGGCTTCGGCCGCACTTGCCAGCTCTTCGAACGTCGTCGGGTAGGAAAGACCCTTCTTTTCGAACAGCGCCTTGTTCCAGTAGATGATCCAGTAATCGACCGAGAAGGGAAGAGAACGCAGAGCGCCGCCGGCGTCCTTGGCGAAGGCGAGGCCGGCTTCGGCGAAATCACCCTCCGTCAGCGATGGGTCGGTCAGCGCAGGATCCTTGAGGAAGCCGCCGATATCGGCAAGCCAGCCGCCCTTTTCGAACTGCCGCTTCTGGACGTGATAGCTCATATGCACCACGTCGAAACTCGGCTTTCCCGAACTGAGCTCGATGGTCGTCTTCTGGCGCTGCTGCTGCTCAGGCGTCGCTTCGGCATTGACCTTGATGCCGGTGAGCTCCTCGAATTCGGGCAGGTATTTCAGAAGTATTTCGCTGCGCGGGCTCTTGACCAGATTGACCTCGAGCGTGGTGCCGGCGAAGCGCTTCCAGTCGACGGCAGCCGACGCCGAGCGCAAGCCGAGCATGCTGCTCGCCCCGAAAGCGGCCGTGCCCGCCAGAAAGCCGCGTCTCGTCGGATTCAAAAATGATGGCATGGTATTCCTCCTCCTTTTGCCGGCGGTCTCCTCACCTCCGGCTGATTATTCCCGATTATATCCTCAGCGCACGATCCCTTGCACCGTTGATGTGTGCGACAAGGCTGTTGACGGCGTCCTCGGCCGATCGTCGTTCGATCGCTTCGAGCACCTTCAGGTGTTCGCCCATGACGGGCCCGACGTGACCGTCGATGCGAAACCGGTCCTGGCTGATCAGGCGCATCTTGATCGAGTTCACGCGGTAGGCGTTCGAAATGATGGTATTGCCAAGCGCATCGATAAAGGCGTCGTGCATGCCCCAGTCGACGGCCTGCGCGCGCAGTTCGAGCTCATGCGAGCCATCGCCGCTTCGAATGGCGTCGGCGATATCCCGATGCTGCTTCAGAAGCCCGGCGATCGTCTCGTCCGAAGCCGACCGGGTGAAGAGCGCCACGGCTTCCTTCTCCAGGAACACGCGCAGCTGAAACGCCTCGCGGATCAGATTGAGATCGATGTGGGCGATCTGCAATCCCCGCTGCGGCACCGTTTTGATCAGCCCCTCGGCTTCAAGCCTTGGGATGAGCTCACGGATGGCGCCAAGCGTCAGTCCGGTCAGTTCCACCAGACGGCGTTGCGACACGAACTGGCCAGGACGTACGTCACGCGCAAGAAGATGGCGCGTGAAGCTCGCATACGCCTTTTCCCGCAGCGTCGGCTGCTCGTCCATTCCGTCCATCGCCTCTTCCCGCAGCATGCTCGACTATGCCGCTTTCGACTGGAAAAGCTTATCGAAAGCCATAACGAGTTGCGCCTGCCCTTCGCCGGATATTGAACCGAGCGGTGGGCGAACCGCAAGCCAGATCTCCTCCGACATCACGTGCGCCACCATCGCCTTCACGGCCGGGACGACAGGATATTTCAACAGTTCGGCCACGAACCCCTCGATGCGGGGGTCGTCCTGGCCTTCTTCTGCCATCAGCTTGACGTCGCGGGGTACAAAATTCGCCATCCCGGAGATAGCCCCCTGGCCGCCGAGCCGCACGCCCTTGGCCAGATGCCGTTCATCACCCACTAGGATGATGAGATCGCTATGCGCCTTGAGCAGGCTTTCGGTATACGGCCAGTCGCCGGAAGAATCCTTGACGCCTGTGACGATCTTGGGGAAGGCGCTCCGCAGCCTTCCGATCAGCGACACGGTCAGCGGAACCATGGTGAGCGAAGGAAGGTTGTAGACGATGATATCCCGCGCCTTGTCGCCCAATATGGCGAAGACGGCCGAAAACCACTGGAAGACACCGTCGTCGCTGACGTTCTTGAAATAGGACGGTGGGGCAAGAAGGATATTGCGAGCACCCTCGGAAAGCGCATGATCGGCCTGCATCGCCGCGTCCTCGGCAGCGTCGACCAGCACGCCGACGATGATGTTTTTCGCGGCGATCCCGGCATCGAGGAAGGCCGCAAAGACGCGGTCCCGTTCCCGGCTCCCGATCGAGGAGCCTTCACCCGTCGTCCCGAACAGCGTGACGCTGGAGCATCCGGCAGCAAGGCACCGTCTTGCCTGCGCGATCATAACCTCGATCGCGATATCGCCATTGCCGTCGAACGGCGTGGCGAGAGCGACTGACAGCCCGAATTTCTGGGTCAAATATATCCCTCCCGATTATCGAGATCGATGTAGCAGAGTGACATGTTAGTTGTAAAGAGATGATTGCAGGCTGAGCACTATACGATTGTCGCGCACGGAACTCCCTCAACCGGCATGTCTTGCTGTCGGCCCATTTGCTCGCACCAGCGCCATCAGCATCGGCCCGATCGCAAACTCGCCTCTTTCGGTCCTGCGGGTGAGATCTCTGAGATAACCACCGGGAGAATTGATATGCCCTCCCCTTTCCAGAATGCAGGCGATGACGGTCGCGGCATTTTCCGGCCCCATGCCGGAGCAAGCTTCCTCATAGGCCGAGGGGCTGACGCCGAGCATCGAGCGCACCAAGACCGCGGCCGACATCAGATCTCGCCAATTGCCGATTGTTCCGCCCGGTCCATAATCGAGAATTTGTGGGCAGGCTTGGAGAACAAGTGCAAGCGGGAAGGATTTCAGACCTGGGCCGGACACCGGAGCTGCCTTGCCAACCATTCCAACCGACGGCTTGAGCGGCCTCGGCCTTTGCTCACCCGGCGGTTCGGCCATAGCCTCGTTGTTTGTCGCTGCCTTTTCGCCCTGCTTCGTTTCGAAGCGTGGTTCAAGTTCATTAATTGAGTCGGGGTTTGAATTCTGTTTGTGACGCTCAATATGAGACTCATTGGCGTCTATTTTTTTTCTTTTAATCTGCCTTTCCAGCAAGTTGACGGCTTCGTCTCGCAGTAGGCCCATCTCGTCGAGCAGCGATGCCAGCGCTTCGATGCTCGCGACGCGCGGGATCCTGGCGACGATCGCACGAAACATCATCGTCATCTGCTCCCAGTCGCCCGGAACCGCTTCTTCGATCGCCGTTGAAATCAGCTTGGAAATGTCTCGCCGGCAAACCGTCAGCCGTTCCCGGGTTGCTCTCAGCAGTTCCCGGTCGGCAATCGCCTGGGCGGCAAGGCCTTCGATCTCGGCCGCACGGGCAAGCAGCGGCGCGACGCTGAAGCCGAAGGCTTCGCCGATGGCGCCAGCCCTGTCGCGGCGGGCATAACGCTTTCCATTCGGGCTGTCCTTGCGCAGGATCAGGCCAGCCTCGACCAGCACGGCCAGATGCCGCCGGAGTGTGGCCGGCGTCATGCCGCGGGCGCGGAGTGAAAGCTGCACGTTCGACGGAAAAACGATCAGGCCTTTTTCCTCGGAGATCTCGTCATCGGGATAGAAGGTCAGCAGCGCGTCGAGCACCGTCAGCGCCCGATCGGTCACGCCGAGCGCCGGCCTCGCTTCGCAGATTGCCCTGAACAGCTTCCACTTGCTGCGTTTCATCCCCGGCTCGATGGTCTCGGCCAGTTGCTGGCTTGCCAGCATGCCAAGCGACATCGGCCGCCGCCCAAAGGGCGTCGTCACATATCCACTCTCCATTTGCCTTCACCTTCGTTCAGGCAAAAGAAAACCATCCACCAATTTGGTGCCTAAGACGCTTGACTGTGATTCGTGGAAATGCGATTCTCGATGTGCTTAAGATCTGAGAAGGGCTTCCACGACGCCGTCGTTGGGGGCCTTTTTCTTTTGCGCGTTACGCTCCTCTGTCCTTGTTGAACTCCTGGAACAGGCCCTTCAGCCTTTCCTGGACGAATTGATCGAAACCGGGTGCGGTCTTGCCGTCGAAAACGAAGGTTGCCCCGGACGCTGTCTTTTTGATCGTAACCGGCACGCCGCTGACCTGGGTCTTGGCAATCGCCGGCTTCGACGCCGCCGTCCGCTTGGTTGCCAGCACCAGTGCGCGCTGAAACCTCTCGTCGCTTGGAATTCTTCGAGCGTCGTCCGCGGACAACTCGGCGATGATCTTCTCGATATCGGCACCTTCAAGCCGCTCGCCCAGTTCCAGCCACCGCCGGCGGCCAATATCGGGCGCCGCACCGATGGCGTTGATGAGATCAAGGGGAACCTGCCGTATCACAATCAGCATTCTCGACAGCGCCGCCTTGTCGACGCCGAGCGCCGCCATGATCACATCGCGGCCGAAGCTGCGGTCTTCGAGCCTTGAGGCGAAGAGCGCGCGTTCGATATATGAGAGATTGGTTCGGGCGCTGTTTTCCTGGCCTTGGCTGACGACCAGCTGACCATCGGTGAGGTCGCGGACGACCGCGCGCACCCTGATGCCGAGCTCCTTGGTGGCGGCCAGGCGACGATGACCGTAGGCGACCTGGTAGCGTCCCCTGGTTTCGGGATGCGGGCGGACGAGGATCGGAACCTGCTGCCCATGCTCACGGATCTGTTCGACAAGCTGTGCCAACTCGGCCGCGTCGATCGCCAATCTGTCGCTGACGAAAGACGCGTCGATCAGGCCGGTATCGAGTTCGACGATGGCCTGGCCGGCGGCGAGCTGCCGTTCCAGCTCACTCGCCCGCTCCATCTTTTCGGTAATGTTGCCGAGTGTCTTGGTAATGCCGCCGACCGGGGCCGTACTGCGCTCCTGCGGCACGAATCCAGCGATCGGGCGATTGTCGCGCGGTGCGACAGTTTCCACCCTGGCCGGGTTCGGAGCGGAGATTTCGATGAGATTCTTGCGCGCCATCTATCTACTTCCTCCCCCAGGTCGAGCGGATATGCGCCTCGATCTCGCTGTTGACGAGATTGAGCGACTCCAGCGCCCGGTCATAGGTGCCGCGGGTGAACTGCGACCGCTCAACCTCATAAAGGGTCTGCTTGGTGACACCGGCGTCGGAGACCGCCGTCGATTTCACCATCGCATTGTGAAGCATCCGATTGCCGAAGATCGCCCGCATGAAACCGGTCATCTGGCTCTGCGGCCCATCGTTCGGCTCGAACCGCGTCACCAGATAGCGCATCCAGTCATAGCTGGTGCGCCCGCCGGCCTTCTCGACCACCGACATCAATTCGCTCGTCATCGTCAGGAACTGCGACATCGACATTACATCGAGCATCTGCGGATGAACCGTGATCAGGACCGAGGTCGCTGCGCAGAGCGCCGACATCGTCAGGAAACCCAACTGCGGCGGGCAGTCGATGACAACGACGTCGTAAAGGCTTTCGATCTCCGTCAAGACCTCGCCGATGCGGGCAAAGAACATCGTCTCCGCCCTACCTGAAGACATCGCCTTCGGCGTCTCGTGCTCAAATTCCATCAGCTCGAGATTGCCTGGGATGAGATGCAGATTGGGCGTGTAGGTGGCGCGCACGATGTCGGCGATGGGGCGCGGCTGCTCGTAGCGGATTGCGCCGTAGATCGTTTCGCCCTCGCCGACGTCGAATTCCGGCTGATGGCCGAACAAGGCGGACAGGGACGCCTGCGGGTCGAGATCGACGGCCAGCACGCGGTAACCCCTCAGCGCCATGAACTGCGCCAGATGGGCCGCGGTCGTGGTCTTGCCGGAACCGCCCTTGAAGTTCATGACGGAGACGATCTGGAGCTTTTCCCCCGGCCTGCGGGCCGGGACATATTTCGGCGTTCCATTTCGCTCGTCGAGGACGCGGCGAATCCGATCCATATCGGTTGCGCTGTAGAGCCGCCGTCCGTTTGCCAGCGGATCGGGACCGTGGCCGTCGGCAGCCACCTGCCGAAGATAACCTTCGCCGATGCCGATGAAGGCCGCAGCCTCAGCCGGCGAAAATGTTCTGATGGTCTTTTGGGATAGCGGCGGGAAGATTTTAGCCTGATGCTGCTGAAGTTGATAGGACAACTCCTTCGCGTCTGTTGCCAGAAGCGACGGGAGATGCTCTTGATCGTCCTGAAGAGCAAGACTCGGCTGCATGATCTGTTTCCCAAATAACTGCGCAATTTTGAACAAAAGCGCTTCAGTTGCGCAGTTGCTATATGCCGCGATTCGTGACCGAATTACAAATGCTTAACCAAAAGGCGGCTCGAGGCATGTCAAACGAGCGCGCGAATCTGGCGGTTTCGCAGGCCAATCGGCGGGTGATTCGCACCCACCCGCAGTGCTGACGGGCAAGGCCGGCGCTCTCGTTATGCACATGAAATTCATTGAATTTTATGTGATGCCGCCGGCGGACGGAAAGGCTCGGCCTGCCTATTGTCCGTCATCCTTCAGGTAGTTGCTGCCGTTGATCACCAGGAGCCCGTCGGAGGCTTTGTCCGGTTCGAATATGCTCAGGCTTTCCGTCTTGCCACTCGCGTCGGTGAGGTCGAGGCGATAGCCGGAAAGCGTGTAGCGTCCGCTGGCGCCCGGCCGGTTGCCCGACGTGGTGACGCCCGATCGCGATCCGGCGATTTCGTTCGTCATCGAGGCGCCGGACCAGCCCGTGCGTTCGAACGTGCCGTTTGAATGAAGCGTCAGCGTGTGGCTGGAAGCGACCGATCCCGACGAGGTCGCGGTCATGCCGCTCGAGGCGAAGGTGGAGACCCATTCGCCGTCGAGCGTCGCGCCATCCTCAAACGGCGGCACTGCACGATGGTCATCCTCGTCGATCACCAGGTCGTCGCCCTTTTTCGAAAATGGCTTCGTCTCGATCTCGATCGTGCCGTAGGCAGAGGAGACGCTGCGCATCTCGATCGACCCGGCGGAGGAGAAGAAGCCGCCGCCGGTGAGCTTGTAAAGGCCGCAGTCGGCCGGGTCTTCCTTGCAGTGTTCGGCCATGCTCCGGCCGTCCTTCGGCAGCTCCGTACTGAACAGGCCCCTCGGATCGAACATGGTGATCTCGCTATCGGAATAGAAATCCACGCCGCCGAAGACATTCGGCCGGACACCGGTATCGAGATGGGTGAAGACGCCGTCGAGCCCGCCGTCGCCGCCTGCCGGCACAAGATCGAAATCCTTATCGGAGGGATCAAGCTTGACCGAACGCACCAGCGCCTCGAAATCGGCTTCGGCACTTTCGCTTCGGTCGCCATTCAGGTTCAAGAGCACGAGCTGCAGATAGACCTGCCGCTTGTCGCTGGCGACGCCGACGACGATCTGGCTGATGCTCACATTCTTCTGATTGATGCAGCAGCGTTCTTCCACACGGATGTCGTGGCCGTTTATCGTAATCCCGTAATGCTTGATGAGGATATCTTCCTTGGCCATGTCAGGCAACGTCGCGACGAAGGTCTTCATTCCGGCCGGGAGGGACGCGCGCGGGCTCGACAGCGGCTTGGTGATCTGGATCAGGGCACTGCCGCGCTTGTCTTCATCCGTTTCCGGAAAATCCTTCTGCAGCATGAAGAGATCGCCCTTGCTGGCCTTCCGCCAGCCGGCATCAGGCAGCGTCACCGTCAGGCCGCCGATATCGGCAGGCGCTGCCAATGCCTGGGAGGAGGACAGAAGACAGAAAAACACGAGAACGAAGCTGAAGGCTGATTTGACTTTGCCAATTCGATCGACATGCGCGCAGCCCATGCGCCGCTCTCCTCTTCCTTCGACTACCGCCGACGGGATTTGGAGCCGCGCAAAAGCTTTTCAACCCGGAGCTTCCATGAAGATTTCTCAAACTCTCGCATAGACTATGCAGGCCTCCGACTCAGGAACCGGGCGCAATCAATTTCAGCGAGGGGAAATAGCTGCGATAGCCGCCGACATCCCGCGTCAGGAGCGGCAATTGTTGCACGGCAGCGTGAGCGCCGATGAAGAAGTCGGGAAGCACGCCGGTGCGCGTCCCGCCAGCCTTGCGATATTGCGTGAACACCTTGCCCGCAAGAAACAAAGCGGGCTTGGGTATAGGCCTCATGTCGAGGCCAGCCTCTTCCACAAAAGCCTCCAGCGTCTCGATCCTTTCATATCGAACCGCAAGTTCGGCATAGATTACATCGTTGATCAGCAGCGGACCTTCGATACTCGCTGCCTCGAGCTGAGCAATAGACCAATCCGACCATTTCGGATCGTCGGTCACGAGGTCCAGGAGCACATTGGTATCGACGAGTGTCACGTATTGCCGCGTGTCAAAGCCATGATGGCTTCCGTATCGAGGCCCTCGCCAGCATGACCGCGCAGCTTCTCGAAGCGGCTGGCCGGCCGTTTCTTGTCGGCGCGCGTCAGAACCACACTGCCGTCGGCAGCACGATGAAAATCGACCTTGCTGCCTGGAACGATGCCAAGCATATCCCGCACGCGCCGGGGAATGGTCACCTGCCCTTTCGCGGTAACGGTTGTGGCCATAGCGAGCGCCTTTGTAATACTCTTTTGACAGAAAGTATTACTTCATTCGACAAATTTCAAGGCTGCCGCTAATCCGCCATCGATTGGTAGAGCCAGTCAGCTAGCGTCTGCGCCGCCACCCGCGCGGCTGCGTCCGGAAGCAATGCGTCATCGGTCAATTCGACGCCGAAATACGGGGTCGACGGGTCCGTTATCACCGGCCGCTCGTCTTCGTTCGCGGCGAGATAGATCCGTGCGACGTCATCGATACCGAACTGTTCCGGGCCGCCGATTTCAACGATCCTGCCCAAAGGCGTTGCGAGGGTCAATTCGGCCAGAAAAGCGGCGACTTCAGCGGCTGCGACCGGCCTCATCAAGGCAGGAGGCAGCCGAAAGACGTCGCCTTGCGCACCGATGTCGATCAATCCGTTTATGAACTCGTAAAACTGGGTGGAGCGGAGAATCGTGTAGGGGCGATCTGAGGCTCGGATGAGATTTTCCTGCACCATTTTCGCGCGAAAATAGTCGCTTTCCACGAGCCGGGGCGTGCCGACGACGGAGAGGGCGAGATAATGCCCGACGCCTGCCTCGGAGGCGGCGGCAAGCAAATTCTTCGTCGACGCCCTGAAGAAATCCAGTGCCGCGCTGTCACCGAACGATGCGGCGTTGGTCACATCCACGACCGCGTCGGTTCCCGCGATAGCCGCGTCAAGGCCTTTGCCGGTCACCGTATCGACGCCAAACGACAAGGACGCGTCCGTAACCTCGTGGCCCGACCGGCGCAGCCTTTCGCTGAGCCGCGTTCCGATGAGGCCGCTTGCTCCCACCACGGTGATTTTCATGTCGGCATCCTCGCGATCGATTGGATCGACAATGACCGGAAGCCCAAAACCCTTCCATCATGCGTGTGGCTCGGCGCCTTCGCCTTAGGTATAGCGGAGTAGACCTAAGGTCTAGGATGACCCACCGGAACGGCAGCGATCTCACACTTGCTCTTTCGCGCCGAGGATCCGGGCTCGGTGCAACACTACCCCTCCGCGCAATGTATGGATTTCCATGAGTTGCGGCTGTGCTTTGACGGGACTACGGTTCGCAGCATGAGCTCGCCAGCCCCGACATCAAGAACGAGTGCTGCACCAAATGCGAATGATCCCCCGGCCTTGTCTGCCCGGCAGGAATGGTGGATGACGAGCCTGTGGTCGCACCGCCCCCGCGCCCTGTATCTGGGGCTTTTCGTCGCCGCGTATGTGCTCGGCTGCGGTTTTGCCCAATCACTCGCAATCGTGCCGGGAACGGGAATTTCCATCTGGCCTCCGGGCGGGCTTTTCATTGCAACGCTCATCCTCGCCCCCAGGCGCAGCTGGCCGTGGTGGATAATGGGAGGCTGTGCGGCTGAGCTGTTCAGCAATGCCCTCTGGTTCTACAGTCCGCTGCCGGCGGCTTTTCTGATATATGTCGGCAACGCTCTTGAAGCAGTGGTCGCGGCATGGCTGGTCAATCGGGCCTTGACGCGGCCGGCCCAGCTGGAAACCTTGCAGGAGGTTCTCGCATTCGTCGTCCTGGGCGCCGGAATTGCGCCGATCGTCAGCGCGACCGTGGGAAGCGCGACGCTCGCATGGTTCGGCATCCAATCGCAATCCTTCGTGACCGCCTGGCCTCTCTGGTGGATCGGTGATGCAACCGGTGTCCTGATCGTCGCGCCGCTGGCGCTCTCCGTCTTCCATAACTGGCGCGGCAAGACCCGCCTCTCGGCGGCGCAATGGGTGGAAGCTTGCGTCCTTGGGCTGATTTTTCTCGGTGTCGCCGCTCTTTCGCTCAGCGGCTACCTTCCCTTCGCCTACATCATCATGCCGCCCCTTCTTTGGGCGGCGGTCCGCTTCGAATTCAAGGGTGCGGCCATATCGCTCGTGCTCCTGGCCCTGATCACGGCCGTCTTCACGATAACAGGCGCCGGCCAATCTGTCGGCGATGCCGAATCCCAGAAACACAAGCAGATCATGCTGCAGCTTTTCCTGGCGATCTCGGCATTTTCGGCGCTGATCGTCGCTGCCATATCCAGGCAGCATCAGCTGGCCGTGCACACATTGCGTCAAAGCATTGAGACGTTGCGCGACAGGGAGCAAGAGCTCTCGCAGCTCGTCGATATGGTTCCGAGCCACGTCTGGCGTCTGACACCCGAGGGCGAACCAACCTTCTTCAACAGAAGGATGGTCGACTTCCTCGGCCTCGAGGTCGCGGATGCGGACAGGCCCGGCATGAGCCGGCTGGAAGCGGTCATCGAGGCCGTCATTCACCCCGATGATGCAGCAGGCTTCCAGGATGCGCTCAATCATTGCCTCGTCACCGGCGAAAACTTCGCCTTGCGGTATCGGCTGCGCCGCGCCGACGGCGTCTATCACTGGATGTCGAGCCGCGCCGAACCGATGCGGGATCAGACCGGCATCATCGTCCAATGGTACGGCCTCTGCCACGACATCGACGATCAGGTCCGTGCCGAAGAGGCGGTGCGCCAAAGCGAGCGAGCGCTGCAGCAGATGATCGACGCGGTGCCGGTTCGCGTCTGGAGCGTTGAGCCGGCGAGCGGGTCGGTCTATTTCAACAAACGCTACCAGGATCATTTCCGTGCCGTCATCGCCGATTTCGACGCTCTCGGCGAGCCGCGCATCGAAGACCTGCTGCGGCAGCTGATCCATCCTGAAGACGCGCCCGACGTCCAGCGCACGCTGCGCAATTGTTTCGAAAGCGGCGGCGGTACCGCCATGCGGTTTCGCTGGCGCGAAAAGGACGACGTCTACCGCTGGGCGGAATGCCGAGTGGAACCCCGACGCGACGACGACGGAAGGGTCGTGCAATGGTACGGTGTGTCTCTCGATATCGACGAGGAGGTGCGTGCACTCGAGGCATTGCGTGAGCGCGAGCGCGAGCTCTCGCAGCTCGTCGACATGGTCCCGGCCCAGATCCGGCGGCTGACACCGACGGGAGAGCCTGTCTTCTTCAACAAACGCCTGATCGATTTCTTCGGTCTCGACGTCGGCGACATGGATAAGCCGGGCGTCAGCCGCCTGTCGGCTGTCATCAATACTCTCGTTCATCCCGACGACGCACCGAGACTGCTCCAGACGATTCACCATTCCCTCACCAGCGGCGATCCCTTCTCGATCAAATACCGCATGCGCCGTTTCGACGGAGCCTATCGCTGGGTCGACGGCCGCGCCGAGCCGCTGCGGGATCAGAACGACACGATCACGCAATGGTATGTCATCTCGGTCGATATCGATGACGAGATGCGCGCCCAGGAAGCATTGCGCGACCGGGAACGCGAGCTCTCGCAACTGGTAGACATGGTTCCGAGCCTGCTCTGGCGGCTCGATCCGGAAGGGACGCCGACCTTCTTCAACCAGCGCCTGAAGGATTTTCTTGGTCTCGACATCATTAATAGGGAAACGCCGAGGTTGAGCCGGCTTACGGACCTCATCGAGGCCGCCGTCCATCCCGACGATGCCTCCAGTCTCGCCCAAGCACTCAACCATTCTCTCGCCACCGGCGAGCGCTTCTCCAAGCAGTATCGCCTGCGACGCGCCGACGGCATCTATCGCTGGGTCAGAGGCAGCGCCGAGCCGCTGCGGGATGAGAGCGGCCGGATTGTTCAATGGTACGGTCTCTCGCACGACATCGACGATCAGCTGCGTGTCGAGGAAGCGCTGCGAGAAAGAGAGCGCTCGCTCTGGCAGATCGTCGAAACGCTGCCGGCCATGATCGATTGCGCGGCTCCCGACGGAGAGCCGGTCTATCGCAACCCCCAGCTCCGCGACTTTCTCGGATATAAGCTCGAAGAGCTTGATGGAACGGGGAAAACCCGGCTGGACGGCACGCTCGACGCCGGCGTTCATCCCGACGACGTGGCGGGTGTCAAAGAGAATTATGCCCATTCATTGTCCACCGGCGAGCCCTATGCGCGCCGGCATCGTCTGCGGCGCTACGATGGCGAATATCGGTGGGTCGAGACGCGCGCTGCGCCGATGCGAAATGCCGAAGGCGTCATTGTCCAGTGGAACGTCATCTGCCTCGATGTCGACGCTGAAGTTCGGGCGGAGGAAGATCTACGCCAGGCGCGCGAGGGTCTTGCGCGGGCAAGCCAGGTGGCGAGCCTTGCCGAGCTTTCGGCCTCCATCGCTCACGAGGTGAACCAGCCGCTCGCGGCTGTCGTCGCCAACTCGCATGCCTGCCAGCGCTGGCTGATGGCCGAACCGCCGAATATGGAGCGGGCGCAGAGGACGGTCGAGCGCATCATCCGCGACGCCAACTCGGCCGCCGATGTCGTCAGCCGCATCCGCGCCCTGTTCAAACAATCCGCGGACAGGAGAGTTCATACGACGCTTTCAGGCGTCGTTAGTGAAGCACGCAACCTCATGGCCGAAGAAGCGGCTCGCCGTCGCGCCCGTATGGAAGTGGAGGTTGATGGCAGCCTTCCACTCATTGCCATCGATCGCATCCAGATCCAGCAAGTTCTGATCAATCTCGTCCGCAACGGCATCGAGGCGATGGACACGGTCGACGGCGACAGGGTGATCGGGATGCGCGTGCGCCATATCGGGAATGCCATTCAGACCGAAATCAGCGATCGCGGTCAGGGTATCGAGTTCCCCGAGAAGATGTTCGAACCTTTCTTCACGACCAAGGAAAATGGCATGGGCATGGGTCTGGCGATTTGCCGCTCGATCGTCGAGCTGCACGGCGGACGATTGTGGGCAGAGAAGAACGATCCGCACGGCGCGACGTTGATCTTCACCTTGCCAATAGAAACGAAGGTGGCGTCATGACGGAAGACGACCATATTGTCTTCATCGTCGATGACGACCAACGTGTCCGGGAGGCGCTCAGCGAGCTCATGGACGCGCATGGCATGCGCGCCATCGCCTTCGAATCCGCCGGCGATTACGTGACAGCGGACAAGCCCGATGTGCCCGCCTGCCTTATCCTCGATATCGAGCTGCCCGACATCAATGGCCTCGATCTGCAGAGGCAGATTGCCGACGGCGATCATCCGCCGATCGTCTTCATTACCGGACATGGCGACATCCCGTCCTCCGTGCGTGCGATCAAAAGCGGCGCCGTGGATTTCCTGACCAAACCGTTCAGTGACGCGGATCTCCTGACGGCAATCCATGCAGCGCTCGCCGAGGATCGGGAAAAGCGATCGGGACGCGCCGAGCTCGACATGCTCAAACGACACTATCTCGACTTGACGCCGCGCGAGCGCGAAGTGCTACCGCTCGTGGTCAGCGGTCTTCTCAACAAGCAGGCGGCAGCCGAACTCGGAATCAGCGAAGTCACGCTGCAGATCCATAGAAGAAACGTGATGCAAAAAATGGCGGCGGCGTCGCTCGCCGACCTCGTGCGGATCGCGGAGAAACTGGAAATACCGATTACCCACTCGCGCCGGGTGGGGGGGAATTGAACATGAACGAAACAAGACATGTCGTCGCCGTTGTCGATGACGATCCAAGACTGCTTGAATCGATGGGCGACCTTCTGGAATCGGCGGGTTATGTGGCCCGCGGCTTCCCATCGGCGGGCTCGCTGCTCGTCAGCGGGCTGTCGGACCTCGACCTGCTCATCACCGATATCGGAATGCCCGGCATCGACGGCTTCGAGCTTCGTGACCTGGTGAGAAAATCACGTCCCGAGTTGCCGGTGTTTCTGATTACGGGCCGCCATGAGATAGCCGATCAGGGCCGCGCTCAGGGAGGCGGCGGTTTCTTCCGCAAGCCGTTCGATGCCCAGGCCCTGCTGGCGGCTATCGCCAATGCTTTACACCAATCGAGAGATGGAGGGTAACATGAGAGTTGACCAGCCGTTGCTGCGGAGATCGGCGCCGTTATCATTGCAGGGCAGGTATGAAGAGGATCAGCCGCTCGTCATTATCGTCGATGACGACGCGTCGGTTCGCGAAGCGCTGTCGGAGTTAATCCTGTCGGCGGGTTTTCAGTCGGTCAGTTTTGCCTCGACCCGTGAATTGCTTGACGCCGATATCTTGGAAAACCCCGGCTGTCTGATCCTCGATGTGCGCATGCCCGGAGCAAGCGGCCTCCACCTGCAGAGCCAACTGGCCGAAAACGGCATTTCCAAGCCGATCATTTTTCTGACCGGCCACGGCGATATTCCGATGACCGTCCAGGCGATGAAGGCGGGTGCTGTGGATTTTCTCACTAAGCCGGTGCGGGACCAGACGCTGCTCGACGCCATCACTGCGGCCATTGCGATGGATGCAGAACGACGGGCCGAAGCCGCAATCGCCAAACGTAATGTCAAACGCCTGGAGACACTGACGCAGCGCGAACGTGAAGTTCTGCACGAAGTGGCGCGCGGACGCCTCAACAAACAGATCGCCTTCGATCTCGGCATCAGCGAAGTGACGGTCAAGCTGCATCGCAGCAACGTCATGCACAAGATGGAGGCCGCCTCGATCGGCGAACTGATCCGAGCCTGGGAGACGCTGCCGGCGCAAATGCGGCAAGCTGGCTCGCGTTAATTTTCTGCCGGGCGCTTTCCAATGGTTGAGGTATTCCGGTCTCGAACATCAGTTGCCTGTCCATTTGATGCGCCGCGTATCCGATTCGCGTTGAAAAAGACGACGCGGCGCCGGCAATGGGTTTCGCCGTCGCCCGCATGCGTTATCTCTAAATTAAAGCTCAGGGACATGACCTCATGCCCGGCCTAGATTCCATAAAGGAGATCACGCCTGAACAACCGATCGCTAACCGCACCTTCCCCAGAAACCACCGCCTTCGACATCGAAGCAGACTTCTTGTCGGCCATGGGGAACGCCAAACGGCTTCACATCCTGCATGTCTTGACCGAAGGAGAAGTGTCGGTGAGCGACCTGGCCGAGGAAGTGGGATTGAGCCAATCTTCGACTTCCCAGCATCTGGCAATTCTTCGAGAACAAGGACTCGTGCAGACGCGAAGGGCTGCCCAGACGATCTTCTATTCACTTCAATCCGGCACGGCGAGGACGATGCTCGATACTCTCGCCGACATCTTCGGATCGCGCCGTCGATCCCCAGCAGAACGCGTCCAAGCCGGGCGCCTGACGAAATGACCAAGCCTCGCTCCCGCACTCGTGATTGGTCGCCAATTATCGAGGATAGGATGACCTTGCAGCCAATCAGGTCACATCGAGCCCTGATGGACGTTTGATGTACGCCTCCTAGACCACGGTGTGATTACGCCTCCGTTGCGAATGGAGATAATCAATCACATCAGCAACGAAACGGTCAGGAAGAGGCGATCATGGACGTATATGAGGCAGTCACCAGCCGGCGGTCGGTGCGCGGATTCAAAGACAGGCCTGTGGCAAGGGAGATCCTTGAGCGCGTGCTGTCCGCCGCGGCTTGGTCGCCGTCGGGATCGAATATCCAGCCATGGAATACCTACGTGATGACCGGCGCGCCGCTGGCCGAGCTCAAGACATCAGCCGTCGAGCGCGTGGCCCACGGCGATGCCTGGGACAAGCGGCAGTACGAGATGTATCCTCCGGCGCTGAAGTCCCCTTACGGGGAGCGCCGGTCCGCTTTCGGCAAGGAGCGCTACAGCGCGCTCGGCATTGCGCGCGAGGATTGGGAGGCGCGCCAGCGGGCAGCGATCGCCAACTGGAACTGCTTCGGCGCGCCCGCCGCCTTGTTCTGCTATATCGACCGTGAGCTGGGTCCGCCCCAATGGGCCGACGTCGGCATGTACCTGCAGACCGTCATGCTGCTGCTCCGCGCCGAGGGACTGCACAGCTGCCCGCAGATGGCGTGGTCACAGGTTCGCGAGACGGTCGCGGAGGTCCTGTCGCCCCCGGACGGGCTTATCCTCTTCTGCGGCATGTCGATCGGGTACGAGGACGCCGCGGTCAGTTTTGCCCGTACGGGCCGCGCCCCGCTTGCCGAGACGGTCACGTTCGTCGACGATTAGCTGCTGCGCTCAGAGGACGAGAGACCCCTTCCATGTTTCCTGCGCATGATACGTCCTATCACGCGCGATATCGGAGAACGCCATGACCACGCATAAAGTCGGCTATCTCATCGGCAGCCTAGCCAAGGGCTCGATCAATCGCAAACTCGCCAAGGCGTTGGTGCGGTTCGCCCCGCCGGAACTTGAAATGTCGGAGATATCCTTCAAGGACCTGCCGCTCTACAGCTACGACTATGACGCCGACTACCCTCCGGCCGGCAAGGCATTCAAGGCCGCAATCGCCGCCGTCGACGCCGTGCTGTTCGTCACGCCCGAATATAATCGATCGATACCCGGCGGGCTGAAAAACGCAATCGACTGGGCAAGCCGCCCCTACGGCACCAACTCGTTCACACGCAAGCCGTCAGCGGTTATCGGCACGTCGCCGGGCGCGATAGGCACAGCAGTCGCCCAGCAGAATTTGCGCAGCGTGCTCAGCTTCTGCAATTCGCCCCAGATGAATGCCCCGGAAGCCTACATCCAGTTCACACCGGGGCTGATCACCGATGACGGCGAAGTCACGAACGAGGCCACCGCGGATTTCCTTCGCAAATTCATGCAGGATTTCCATGTTTTCATCGCAAGGGTGCGCTCGGTCCTGCCGAAAGACGCCTAGACGACGTTTAAAAGGAACTGGCCGCTCCCATGCGGCAGCAGCCAGTTTCCATTTTTCGAGCTACGTCTTTAAGCGAAAGCGTAGGAACCGTCTGGCCGCTTCGGCACCCGTCGCTGCCAGTGGATGTAGCCTTCCTCCTCCATTGCCTTCTCGTCCATCTCGACGCCCCAGCCGGGCCGATCCGGGCGCAGTTCGAGGTAACCGTCCTTCGGCAGATAGGGATCGACGACGTAGCGGGTTTCCCCTTCCCGCTTCTCGATATCGTTGCCGCCATAGACATAGGCCTGGCCCTTTGGCAGCCGGTATTCGAGGATGCGGAAATTCTGCGCCGCGGCCGAAAAATGCACGTTGACCGCCGTTGCCAGCGGCCCCATCGGATTGTGCGGCGCCACGCCGACGAAGAAGGCTTCGGCAAGTGTCGCAATGCGGCGCATTTCGCTGATGCCGCCGACGACGCAGATATCCGGCTGGATCAGATCGGCGCCCTTGACCTGCAACAGCCGTAGGAACTCGTTTCTGCTGTAAAGCGATTCACCGGTGGCGAGCACGCAGTTGAGCCCCTGTTTCAGATCGCCCCAGGCCTCGATGTTTTCAGGCCGCAGCGGCTCCTCGAAAAACAGCGGATCGTAGGGCGCCAGCGCGTTGCCGAGCTGGCGCGCGGCGATCGGCTCGAAAATCTTGGCATGGGCGTCGAAGGCGATCTCGTATTCGTCGTTGACCGTTTCGCGCAGCGAGCGGAAATAATCCGCCGAGGCTTTGACGACATTGCCCCAGCGATTGGCGTGCATGTCGATCCGCCAGGGGCTGAGCTTGAAGGCGGTGAACCCCCATCCCTCCTTCAGGCGATCGAACTCGTCGCGGGCCGCCGGCGCATCCGGCGCGGTGTAGACCCCGGCATAGACCTTGATGCGGTCGCGCACCTCGCCGCCGAGCAGCTTGTAGACCGGGACGTTCGCCGCCTTGGCCGCCAGATCCCACAGGCAGTGATCGAGCGCGGAGATAGCGGCAAGGCCGAGCGCGCCCGGCGGGAAACGGCTTTGCTGAACCAGCAAGTTGACGAGATAGTCGACCCGTGTCGGATCCTGGCCGGCCACAAAGGCATAGAGGTAATCGAGCAGCGGCGGCAGTGCCTTGTCGGGGCCGTGATTGTAGCATTCGCCCCAGCCGGTCAGCCCGTCATCGGTATCGAGCGCGACGATCACGCGCGGACGGTCCTTGTCGCGGGTCATGAAAACCCGCATGCGGTCGATCTTCATCATTCTGTCCTTCTAGCGATTGAAATAGCTGCGGCGCGCTACGCGCGTCTGCACGTAGACATGCTCTTTGTCGGTTCCGGGATTGTAGGCGCCGGCAGCTTGCGGCACCGAGACGTTGCCGCCGCTCGGGAAGCGCGACACGAATTCCTCGTCGATATCGCAGCCGAGCCCCGGGCCGTCAGGAACGGCGATCAGGCCGTCGACCTGCTGCGGATGCGGCACGATCGTCTGGCGTCGGCCGTCCCAGTCATCGTCGAGGCGCTCGAGAATGAGGGCGTTCGGAATGGCCGCCAGCAGATGGAGAGCCGCATATTCCGCCACCGGCCCCAGCGATCCGGAATGCGGCGCCATCTGGATATGATGGGCCTCGGCCATGGCGGCGATCTTCTTCATCTGGGTGATGCCGCCGGCCCGCCCGGTATCCGGCTGGATCACGTCGACCAGTTCCTTCTCGATAAGCTCGCGCTCGCCGAAGATGGTCGCCGAACGCTCGCCGGCCGCAAGCGGCACATGCGCTGCGTCGCGAATGCGGCGGTAGCCGTCGAAATTCTCCGGCGCGATCGGATCTTCTACCCACATCAGCTCATAGGGTTCGAGCGCCCGCACCAGCCGGCAGGCATCCGCAGGCGTCAGCCATGGCGGCCCATGCAGATCGATGGCGATATCCATGTCGTCGCCGACGGCATCGCGCAGCGCCGCGACCTTGCGGACCGGGTCGGCGACGCCGCCGCACTTGATTGCCTTGATGCCGCGCGCCTTGAGCGCAAGCGCCCGCTCGGGCGTATTGGCATGCGAATAGATCGGGATCCGGTCGCGCACCTTGCCGCCGAGCAGCATCCAGACCGGCACGCCAAGCGCCTTGCCCTTGATGTCCCACAACGCCATATCGATCCCGGTCATTGCACCGCCGCCGACCGTTCCAAGCATGCCGTGCCCCATCATGGTGATGTGCATCTTCTGCCAAAGCCGTTCGATATGAGCCGGATCCTCCCCGATGAGGAGAGGCGCAAGGTCGTGGATCGCCGTCTCGACGACACGCGGCCAGCCCGAGCATTCGCCGATGCCGGTAATGCCCTCATCGGTATCGATTTTCAGAAAAAGCCAGTTCCGGGTGCCTCCGAATTGCTTAGAGGTAGCGCCGCCGGGACGATGATCGGAAGCCCAGTTGGAAGGGTCGGGCTGACCGACTTGCATGAGAAATGTGCGGATTCCGGTGATTTTCATCTCTGAGAACTTCCATTTTTCAGATGGTCTGGCTTCAGATTGCCGGGCTCCAAATTGACGGGCGCGACGTAGCGGAAACGCCTGGAATGATCGCGATCGCGCGGATCGGGGCGTGGGATCGCCGATATCAGCGCCTGCGTGTAGGCATGCTCGGGTGTGCGGCAGACCTGCTCCGCCTCGCCGATTTCGACGAGCTGGCCTTTGTACATGACGCCGACACGGTCGCACATGTAGCGGATGACGCCGATGTCGTGGCTGATGAAGATATAGGCGAGGCCGAGCTCGTCCTGCAGCCGCATCAGGAGGTCGAGCACCTGCGAGCGCACCGAGACGTCGAGCGCCGAGGTCGCCTCGTCGGCGACGATCACACGCGGATTGAGCGTAATGGCGCGGGCAATGCCGATGCGCTGGCGCTGGCCGCCGGAGAATGCGTGCGGGTAGCGTTCGCGCGCCCTCGGATCGAGGCCCACCTGCTCCATGAGGTGGCAGACCCGCTCTTCCAGCGCTTTCCCCTTGGCGACGCCATTGACGAGCAGCGGCTCGCCGATGATCTGGGAGACGGTCATGCGCGGATTGAGGGAGCCGAACGGATCCTGAAACACCATGCGCAATTCGCGGCGCGCGGCGGCCAGTGTGGGACCCTTTGCCGTTGCCAGATCGATGATGTCCCCGCCGGCATTGCGATAAAGGATTTCGCCAGCAGTCGGATCGATCAGGCGCATGATCGAGCGGCCCATCGTCGTCTTGCCGGACCCGCTTTCGCCGACGATGCCGAGCGTCTCGCCCGGCAGAAGCGAAATGGAAACATCGTCCAGCGCTTTCACTTCACCGAAATCCATCGAGACGCTGCGCAGTTCGAGGATCGGCGCTTTTGTCCTGTCGAGAGGGGGGCGTGCGAGGCGGATTTCGGCCTTCTGCTCGAGCTTCAGCACCGAGCCGATCAGCATGCGGGTATAGTCGTCTTGCGGCGCATGAAAGATTTGCTCGACCGGCCCATATTCCTTGGCGACGCCGTTATGCATCACCAGCACATCGTCGGCGATCTGCGCCACCACACCCATGTCGTGCGTGATGAACAGAACGGCCATGCCGTTGGCCTTCTGCAGGCGGGCGATCAGGTCGAGAATTTCGGCCTGCGTTGTCACGTCGAGCGCCGTGGTCGGCTCGTCGGCGATCAATAGCTGCGGTTTGCAGGCGAGCGCCATGGCGATCATCGCGCGCTGGCGCATGCCGCCCGAATATTGGAAGGCATAGCGATCCAGGGCTTTTTCCGGAAAGGGAATCTCGACCTGCTTGAGCAGCGATATGGCCTCGGTGCGCGCCTCCGCCTTGCTCATCCGCGTGTGCAGGCGAAGCGCCTCGACGATCTGGTTGCCGACGGTGTGGATCGGCGATAGCGACGACATCGGCTCCTGAAAGATCATGGCGATGTCGCGGCCGCGGATCGCCCGGATCTGGCGTCCGCGCGGATTGAGGCTGGTCAGATTGGTCGAGCCGCCGTTCTGGTCGTTCAGGATGATCGATCCGGCCGCAATCCGGCCGGGTGCGTCGACGATCTGCAGGATCGAACGCGCCGTCACCGACTTGCCGGATCCGCTTTCGCCGACGACACAGAGCGTCTTGCCCGGTTCGATCGAGAAAGACAGATCGCTGACGGCGCAAAAGACGCCGGTGCGCAGCGGAAATTCGACGGTCAGGTTTTTCACCTGGAGCAGCGGCCTGCCGGCAATGGGAACGATATCGGTCATGCCGGCCTCATTTATTGTAGGGATCGGCCGCATCGCGCAGGCCGTCGCCGAGAAGGTTGAGCGCCATCACGGCAACGACGACGGCGCAGCCCGGCATGAAGAGCCAGGGTGCCGTGGCGATCGAACGAATGTTCTGGGCCTCGCGCAGCAGCACGCCCCAGGAGATGGTCGGCGGCTGCAGACCGAGCCCCAGGAACGAAAGCGAGGTCTCGGCCAGGATCATCGCCGGCACGGCAAGGGTGATCGACGCGATGATGTGGCTCGCGAAGCTCGGCAGCATATGGCGGAAGATGATGCGTCCTTCACGAACGCCGTCGAGCCTGGCGGCAGCGACGAATTCCTCGGTGCGCAGGGACAGGAAGCGGCCGCGAACGACGCGGGCGAGCTGCGCCCAGCCGGTCAGCGACAGGATGATCGTGATCATCATATATTGCAGCGTCGCCGGCCAATCCTGCGGCAGGGCCGCGGCCATCGCCAGCCAGATCGGGATCGTCGGCAGCGACAGCACGAAATCGATTAGCCGCTGCATGAAGAAATCGATGCGGCCGCCGTAATATCCCGAGATGCCGCCGATCACGATGCCGAGCATCAACGACAGGAAGACGCCGACGAGACCGATCGACAGCGAAACCTGCGAGCCTTGCACCGTTCGGCTGAAGACGTCGCGCCCTAGCCGGTCGGCGCCGAAGAGAAGCAGCGGCGTGGTCTTGTCGGGCGAGGCGATCAGATGGATGTTTGTGTTGAAGAGGCCAAACACGGAATATTCATAGCCGCGCCCGAAGAACTGGACGTCGACACGCTTTGTCGTGTCTTCCTTGAAGATGGCGGCCAGCGTTTCCGGATCGCGGGTCAGCTTCATCGGATAATAATGCGGACCGAAAGAGAACCCGTTCTCGGTATCGATCAGATGCAGTTTCTGCGGCGGGTGAAAGGTCGCCCGCGCATTTTGCAGGTTCGGATCGTTGATGGCGAAGAAGCCGGGCACCAGGGCAACGATATACATCATCACGGTGACGACGAGCGCCACCATGGCCAGCCGGTGCCGGCGGAAAGCCCACCAGATCAGCTGCCATTGCGATGCGACGGCGGCGCGATCCGGCTGAATATTTGTAACGGCAATGTCGGCCACGTGAGGCTCCTATTCCAACCGGATGCGGGGATCGACCAGCGCAAGCAGGATATCGCTGATCAGAGAGCCTATCAGCGTCAGCGCACAGATCAGCAGAACGAAGGCACCCGCCAGATACATGTCCTGGGCCATCAGCGCCTGCAGCAGCAGGGGTGCGGCCGTCGGCAGGTTGAGGACGATCGCGACGACGACCGAGCCGGAGATGAGGTTGGGCAGCAGCCAGGCAATGGTCGAGATGAACGGGTTGAGCGCGATCATCATGGGGTATTTCATCAGCAGCCGGAATTCCGACAGACCTTTTGCCCGTGCGGTGGTCACGTAAGGCTTCGGCAGTTCATCGAGCATGTTGGCGCGCATGACGCGGATGAGGCTTGCTGTCGACGAGACGGCAAGAATGATGACGGGAAGCCAAAGATGCGAGAAGAGGTCTACCATCTTGGCGAAGCTCCAGGACGCGTTCTCGTATTCCGGCGAAAACAGCCCGCCGACATCCTGTCCGAATTCGACCGCCGCGATATACATCAGCACCAGCGCCAGTAGGAAGGACGGAACGGCCAGGCCGAAGAAGGTGAAGGCGGTGAAGAAATAGTCGCCTATCGAATATTTGCGCACGGCGGAATAGACGCCGATCGGCAGCGCAATCGCCCAGGTGGCGATCAATGTCGACAGAGCCAGAATAAGCGTCAGCGCCATGCGCTCCCAGATGAGATCCGAGACCGGCTGCTGCCATTCGAAGGAGATGCCGAAATCACCGCGCGAGAGGATGCCCCATATCCATTTGAAATATTGGATGAGCATCGGATCGTCGAGGCCGAAACGCTCACGCAATTGCGCCGCCGTATTCTGATCGACGATCTCGTTGGAGGCTGCCAGCGTCGCGATATAGGTGGTGACATAGTCGCCGGGCGGCAGCTGGATCAGCACGAAAGCCAGGAAGCTGACGGCAAAAAGCGATGGAATCATCCATAGCAAGCGTTTGGCGATGAAGACCAGCATGGGCGCCTCTTGCATTGAACGCTGCCTTCCGTGCCTTGCCGGCTGTCAGGGCCGGCAAGGCATCTCGGAGGGCGAACCGAAAGAAGGCGCCGTACCGTCAGGCACGGCGCCGGAGATCCAAATCAGCTCGTGAAGGTGAACTGCTGCGGCAGCGCGGGCCCCGGATTGGGCCAGGACCAGCTGTCCGGCTCCTTTTCGGGAACATTGCGCAGGTTGTTGCGGATGATGCCGAAGCCACCGACGGCAAGGCAAAGCCCGACGGTCTCGAATTCCTCCGCGGCGATATCGAAGATCTGCTTCATGACCGCACCGCGCTTGTCGAGATCGGCCGTCGAACGCGCCTCGTCGAAAAGCTTCATGCGCTTCTTCTGGCTCTCCGGCGGTTCTTCGCCGCGTGCACCGTTGGAGGTGTACCACAGCGTCCACGGAATGGCGTAACGCGAGCCTTGCGGATGGAAGGCGAAGAAATCGCGCGGATCGAGCATCGGATCGAGACCGCCGGGGCCCGGCCATACCTGCGCATCGTGGGCATTGTCGTCGCCGCGGGTGTAATAAAGCGCCCGTTCGATGGTGTTGACCTTCATGTCGATGCCGATCTGGGCCCAATGCGTCTTGACCAGCTCGAGTGCGTCGACGAGGTCGGGATAGAGCGTCGGAATGACGTCGATCGAGAAGAACACCTTCTGGCCGTCCGGCCGGAGGCGGAAACCGTCGCCGCCCTTCTTGTAGCCGGCCTGATCGAGCATCGCGCCTGCCTTGTCGGCGTCAAATTCGGTGAACTGGCGCGCGTATTTCTCGTTGTACCAGGGATGGGTCGGACGCGGTCCGGCCTGGTAAGGCTCGCTCTGTCCGAAATAGACGATATCGATGAGCTCCGGACGATTGATGCCGATCGATAGCGCCTGCCGGAACGATTTATCCGCAAACATCTTGCGCATGGCAGGATCTTTGTGGGTGATGTTGAAGTAGATCTGGCACTGCTGCGAGGCTGAAGGCACGAGCGTCAGCAGACGATAATCGCCCTTCTGCATGTTCTGGGACAGCGTCGGCTTGTTGGCAAGCACGCTGATATGGCGCTCCTGGATGTCGATCTTGCCCGAGATGACGTTCAGCATCAGCGATTCGACGTCCTGCGAGATGCCGAAGTTGATCTCATCGATATAGGGAAGCTGATTGCCCTCGGTATCGACCTGCCAGAAATAAGGATTCCGGGTCATCACGACGCGGGTGGCGCCACCGACATAGGGCTCCTTGACCACCCATGGATCGAGCGTCGGCTTGTCGACATTGCCCCATCGCGTCGGAATCTCGATGTCGCCGCAGCGGCTGCGGAACAGTTCCGTCCAGCTGGTGACGCCGGCTTTCTTCGCATCGGCCTCGATATTGGGATTATATTTCGGCAGGAACTGGCTGCAGTAGTGCTTCGGAAAGAGCGTCGGATGCTGACCCAGCGGCGTGGCGAGGTTTTCCAGGTAAAGGGCGTTGGCCGCCGCAAAGGTGAACCTGACCGTATAATCGTCGACCTTCTCGACGGTTACCGGCTTGCCGGCGACAGCAAGCTGCGCCGGTGTCGCGCTGTAGAGCTCGGTGTTTTTGACGCAGTCTTCGATCGCGAAAACGACGTCATCGGCGGTAAAGGGATGACCGTCCGACCAGCGCACGCCTTCGATCAGATGGAAGGTGAATTGCGTCGCGTCGTCGCTGACTTCCCAGCGCTCGGCGAGGTTCGGCTCCACAGCCGTAAATTCGAGGTTCCAGCGCACGAGGCTCTGGTTGCCGACCATGCGCAGAATGCCGTTATGGTCGGATGAACCGCGAAGGCCGCGGCGCAGAGAGCCGCCATAGGTGCCGACTTTTTCGAACGGCTTGACCACCATCGGCTTCTTCGGCAGGCGCTCGGCGAGCGGCGGCAGTTTTCCATCTTTCACAAGTTGTGCAAGTGCGGGCGCCTCGCCGCCTGCGGCGAAAGCGCGGCCCGCGATGGACAGCGCCGCTGCACCGGCCATGCCGCCAAGCACGGCGCGGCGGGTAACGCCGCGCGACAGAATTTCATTAGGCATCGAGTTCCTCCCTTTCTATGCCGGCGCAACTTTTGAGCCGGCTGATGCGGCGGGCTCCCGACCTGCCGCTGCGCCCTCCTCGGCGCCCGGACGGAACCATAGACACGTTCCCAAATGATTACAAGAGTTGACAGATAATTACAAATTTTGTAGCGATGCAGCATGAAAGCTTGAATTACACGCCTTAAAACCTAGGCTGGAGCGCACAAAAGACGCCAATCTGTCAGAATCTGTGCATCGCATTGAAATGTCGTTGGCGGACAACTGCCTGACGTTCAGAGAAAAGGACGATAATGACATTCGCGGCCGACGCCGTTCCGAACCGAGGCGCGACGCGCTTCAGCGACATCATCTACGAGAAGATCGTGGGGATGATCGCCGACGGCAATTTTCCGGTGAACGAACGGTTGCCGTCGGAGACGAAGCTCGCCGCCGATTTCGGCGCTTCGAGGCCCGTCGTGCGCGAGGCACTCGAGCGCTTGAGAGCTGATGGCCTGGTCGTTTCCCGCAAGGGCTCCGGCTCCTATGTCCGGCAAAGACCGGATTCGTCGATGCTGAAAATGGTGCCGGTCGGATCGCTCGCCGATGTCCAGCGGTTTTTCGAATTCCGCGCAGGCCTCGAAGCCGAGGCGGCGGAGCTCGCCGCGCGAAACTGGCAGCCCGCCGACAAGGAGAGGATAACGGCAGCGCTTCTTTCGATCGAGCAATGCCTGCGCAACGGAGAGCTCGGCGCCGAGGAGGATCAGGTTCTGCATGATGCCATCGCCATGGCGACCGGCAACCAGTTCCATATCACCGTGCGCGAATGGTTCAGGCCGCATTTCGCCATCGGGCATTCCGTTACACGAAGCCTGAGCCTGAAGCGCACGCTGGAGCAGATCCGCAGCGTCCAGGACGAGCATGCGGTGATCGTGGAGGCGATCTTCGCACGCCGGGAAACCGAAGCGCACGATGCGATGAAGAAACACATATTGAATGCTCGCGCCCGCATGTTCCAGGGCGTTTGAGCGAGAATGGGAGGAAGAACGATGAAACGGATCGCTATGACGGGGGCTGCCGGACGAGTCGGAACGCTGCTGCGCCCGCTCCTCCGCGCACATTTCGGGCACGTCAGCCTGATCGATCTGCAGCAGCCCACCGGGCTTGGCGACAACGAGACCTTCGTCAGGGCCGACCTTACAAAGCTCGACGAGACTAAGGCTGCGCTGAAGGATATCAACGGCGTCGTTCATCTCGCGGGTATCGCCAGCGGCACCGACATGAACGCCATTCTGCACGCGAATGTGCTTGGAACCTACAATCTCTACGAAGCTGCCCGGATCAACAAGGTCGAGCGGGTGGTCTACGCCTCCAGCAACCATGCGACCGGCTTCTATCCCCGCGGCGAAATCATATCGCCGCTCGATCCGATGCGTCCCGACAGCCCCTACGGACTTTCCAAATGCTGGGGCGAACTGGTGGCCGGGCTTTACTACGACACGTCAGGCATTCGCTCCCTTTCCATTCGCATCGGCAATGCCGGGACCTACCCCAACAGCGAGCGATCGATTGCGATCTGGATCAGCGCGCGGGATCTGGCGCAGTTGGTGCGGATCGGGCTCACTCATCCGTTGATCGCCGCGACGGTGGTTTACGGTGTTTCCGATACCGACGAGAAATGGTGGGACAACGATCTGGCGAGGAGGCTCGGCTATCAACCGGAAGACCGGCCGCGCGATCACGCCCGCATCGAACAGGGAGCCGAAGGGCCTGTCGCGCTTGCGTTCCAGGGTGGCGGATTCTGTGAAATCAACCACGATGGCACCATCCGCATGCGTAACGCCGAAGGTTTGGCAAAAAGCCTGGAGGCGGCCGAATGACGGCGCCTCGGATCATCCACCCGCAAGTCCGTTCCGTGATCGAGCAACCGCTGACGGTCGGTGAATCGCCGGTATGGGACGACGAGACCGGCACGCTGTGGTTCGTCGACATTCTGGCTCCGGCCGTCGTGCGGCTCTCGGCTTCGGGAAAGATCGACCGCTTCGACATGCCAGCGGCGGTCGGCAGCCTGGGGCTTTGCCGCGATCATAGGATTGTCGTCGGCCTCCAGACGGGCGTCCATCTCTTCGATCCGGCCTCCCGCGATATCGAATTTCTATGCGACCCGGTCGGGCGCGAGATGATCGGCCGACTCAATGATGGAAAGGTCGGTCCGGACGGGCATTTCTGGGTCGGCTCGATCAGCGAAGCCAAGCCGCAGATCGAAGAGGCCGCTCTTTACCGCGTCGGCGCCGATGGCAGCACGCGGACGGTTGCAACGAGACTGACGAGCTCCAATGGCCTCGCCTGGTCGCCGGACGGCCGGCGGATGTATCACTCCGACAGCCGGCAATGTTTCCTGCAAGCATTCGACTTCGATGCCGAGACGAGCAGTCTCGGTGAAGGACGTCGCCTTCGCAGCTTCACAGAAGATGAGGGGCGGCCGGACGGGGCGACGACTGATCGCGACGGGTTTTACTGGAGCGCCGGCGTCTCCGCCGGCCGCCTCAACCGCATATCGAGCGAAGGTGAAATCGTCGAGATCTACATTCTGCCGGTCCCGGCACCGACCATGCCGTGTTTCGGGGGACCTGATCTCAGCACCCTCTTCGTCACCAGCCTGTCGACGGACCGCACCGGACGTTTCGAGGCGGGCACGGTCATCGCCTTCGACGTGGATGCAGAAGGGCTGCCGCCCTTCCGCTTCGGCAACCAATTATCTTGAAAGCGAACGGGGAAGAAAAATGAGCATCGCGATCATGCGCAAGGCGCTCACGGGCGTTTCGGGTGTTCCCGTCACGGCCTATGACAGCAAAGGCGAAGTCGAACCGCGGATTACGGCCAAGGTCTATGCGCGGGTGGCGACCGCGGGCATTCACAACATCGTCGCTGCCGGCAATACCGGGGAATTCTACGCGCTGACGCCGCAGGAAATCCGGATCGTCCACGAAGCGGCGGTATCAGGCGTCGACGGCCGCGCGCCGGTGACGGCGGCGATCGGCCGGTCGCTGCGCGAGGCGATCGGCATGGCGAGGGATGCGTCGGCGATCGGCGCAACCGCCGTCATGTCGCATCAGCCCGTCGATCCTTTCGCAGCACCTTCGGCCCAGATTGGCTATTTCTGCAATCTTGCCGATGCGTCCACTCTGCCGCTCGTCGCCTATGTCAGGGCCGAGGGTTTTGGTGTCGACGATATCGTCCGCCTCGCCAACCACGGCAATATCGCCGGCATCAAGTTTGCCACGACCGATCTGATGCTCTTGTCGCGCGCGATTCCGGCGGCCGATCCCGATGGTGCCCTGTTCGTCTGCGGCCTGGCGGAGAGCTGGGCGCCGACATTCACCGCCGCCGGCGCGCGCGGCTTCACGTCGGGCCTCGTCAACGTTGCGCCGCAGCTTTCGCTTGCCGTCCACGCCGCGCTCGAAAAAGGCGACTTTGCCGCGGCACGGGCGATCGTCAACAAGCTCGAGCCGTTCGAGCGGATGCGAACCAAATTCCGCAACGGCGCCAATGTGACCGTCGTGAAAGAGGCGGTCACCTATTCCGGCCTCAATGTCGGCCCCGTGCGCGTGCCGGGGTTGCCGCTGCTCGACCAGCATGATCGCGAGGAACTTCATCGGCTGCTACGAGGCTGGGAGGCCGAGGGCAGCATTCAAACTGATCCGGACCGGCAGCAGCCTGCCAAGGCGGCCGGCTGAGTTCGACATTATTTCTGCAAACAACAGGATTGGGAGGTCTAGAGATGCTGAAACAGCTACTGACAACGATCGCAATTACCGGCGCCCTGATAACGACGCAGCCTGCCTGGGCTGCCTCGCCGCCCAATATGCTGGTCATAGGCACCAATCTCACCGGCATCCGCACGCTCGATCCGGCCCAGAACAATGCCCGCACCGTTTCCGAGCTGATCTCGAACCTCTACGACAATCTGGTGCAGCTGTCGCCGGACGATCTCAAGACGCTGAAGCCGATGCTTGCGACGCAATGGAGCGTCTCAGACGACGGCAAGATCATCACGCTCACCCTGCGCGACGACGCCGTCTTCCAGAGCGGCAACAAGGTGACCGCCGAGGATGCGGCCTGGTCGATCCAGCGCGTCATCAAGATGGGCCAGGTCGGCTCGACTGACGTGGCGCTCTGGGGCTTCAAGCCCGATAACGTCGAAAAACTCGTTCGGGCAAAGGACGAGCATACGCTCGAGATCGAACTGCCGCAGTCGGTGAATACCGATCTGGTGCTCTATTCGCTGGCCGGCTCGTCGATCGGCATCGTCGACAAGAAGACGGTGCTGTCGCATGAGGCGAATGGCGATTTCGGCGGCGCCTGGCTTTCGGCCAATTCCGCCGGCAGCGGTCCGTTCAGCCTGGCGCAATGGCGGCCGAACGACGTGGCGATCTTCAATGCGCAGCCGAAATACTGGGGCGGCAAGCCCGCCATGGCCCGCGTCGTCGCCCGCCACATCCCGGAATCCGGCAACCTCAGGCTGCAGCTCGAAGCCGGCGACGTCGATGTCGGCCAGTATGTGGCAAGCGGCGATCTCGATGCGCTGTCCACCAACAAGGATATGGTCATCGACAATGTCCCGGGTCTTGGCTTCTATTATATCGCCCTCAATCAGAAAGACCCGGATCTGCAGAAGCCGAAGGTTCGCGAGGCCTTCCAGCACGCCTTCGACTGGAAGGCGATCTCCGGCAACATCATGCGCTATACGGGCTTTCCCTGGCAGTCGATGATCCCGCGCGGCATGATCGGCGCGCCCGATGAGGCTGCCGCCCGCTATGATTACGATCCCGCTAAAGCCAAGCAGCTGCTGGCGGAGGCCGGATATCCGAACGGCTTGAAGAAAGTGCTCAATCCGTCGGGGGCAGCGACCTTGCCCTTCGCCGAAGCGCTGCAGGCGAGCGCGCGGGCTGCCGGCCTCGATCTCGATCTGGTGCCCGGCGAGTTCACGCCCGCCTTCCGCGAGCGCAAGTTCGAAGTGCTGCTCGGCAATTCCGGCGCCCGCCTGCCGGATCCCTTCGCCGTCGCCACACAATATGCCTTCAACCCTGACAATAGCGACGAAGCGCGCCTCGGCAGCTATTATCTCTGGCGCACAGGTATGAAGGTGGACGATCTCAACACCCTCATCGATCAGTCGATGAAAGAGCGCGATACGGCCAAGCGCACGGATATGTTCAAGAAGATGGACGGCATCTATGCCGGCATGGCCGCTCCGCTCGTCATCTTCTTCCAGCGAACCGACCCTTACGTGATGCGCGCCAACGTCAAGAATTATCGCGGGCACACGACGTGGTCGACGCGCTGGCATGACGTGACCAAGGAGTAGAGCGCGTGGCGAGCGCCGATCTGACATCGAAGCAGGAAGGCCGTCGCTCTCAAGCGGGCGGGTTCGCCGATGCGGCCCCGCACCCGTTGATGAGCTTGCTGCGGCGCCTGGCGGGACGCGTGGTGGCTGTTGTGACCACGCTGCTCGGTCTGCTTTTCCTGACCTTTTCGATGGGGCGCCTGCTGCCTGCCGACCCGGTGCTTGCTATCACCGGGCCGGAGGTCAGCAAGGAGGTCTATGATCGGGTTTATAACGAGCTGGGGCTCGGACAGCCGATCTGGATGCAGTTCCTCTCCTATGTCGGAAAGATCGCCACAGGCAATCTCGGCACGTCGGCGACCACGGGCCAGCCGATCCTCACCGATCTGATGACGATCTTTCCCGCCACCATCGAGCTTGCGATCATCGCCATGATCATCGGCGCCATTATCGGCATTCCCTTGGGCGTCACGGCTGCCGTCAGGCGCGGAACCATCATCGATCACATCGCCCGGATCGTTGCGCTTGCCGGCCACTCCATCCCGATCTTCTGGACCGGGCTGATGGCGCTCTTCCTTTTCTACGCCAAGCTCAAGCTGGTCGGCGCATCGGGCCGCATCGACGTCTTCTATGAGGGCCTCGTCACCCCCATGACGGGCTTTCTGCTGATAGACGCAGCGATACAGCAGCAATGGGACGTGTTTTACAACGCGCTTGGCCACATCATCCTGCCGGCGGCGATCCTCGGTTATTACTCCGTCGCCTATATCAGCCGCATGTCGCGAAGCTTCATGCTGGAGCAGTTGAGCCAGGAATACATCATCACCGCCCGGGCCAAGGGGCTCGGCACCCGCAAGGTCGTCTGGCGGCACGCCTTCCGGAACATCCGCGTGCAGCTGCTGACGATCCTGGCACTGACCTTCGGCGGGCTGCTCGAAGGCGCGGTGCTGATCGAGACGGTTTTCGGCTGGCCGGGGCTCGGCCAGTATCTCACCCGCGGGCTACAGATGAACGATATGAACGTCGTCATGGGTTCGGTTCTGACGATCGGCGCCGTCTTCCTGACGATCAACATCCTGTCGGATGTGCTCTACCGCATCCTTGATCCGAGAACACGGTGACGCCATGACGATCTCCTCAGAAGACGCAGACGCCCACACCCTCGGCTTTCGCAGTTGGTTGCGGGCAGATGAGCCTCAGGGCTGGTTCCAGTCGTCGGCGCAGCAAATCCATCAGGGCTGGCTGAAATTCAGCCTGCACCCGCTTGGGCTGGCCGGCCTCTTCATCATCGTGCTGCTGATCGTCGTGGCGACGGCCGCCCCCTTGCTCACCAGCTACGATCCGATCGTGCAGGATATGGCCGGGCGACTCGCGCCGCCCTCGGCCGCCCGTCTTCTCGGCACCGACAATTTCGGCCGCGACGTCTTTGCGCGGGTGATCTACGGCGCCCGCACCACGCTTTACATCATCATGCTGGTGACGATCATCGTCGCACCGCTCGGCCTGCTGATCGGCACGGTCTCCGGCTATTTCGGCGGCATTGTCGATGAGATCCTGATGCGCATCACCGATATCTTCCTCTCCTTCCCCGGACTGGTGCTGGCGCTCGGTTTTGCCGCCGCCCTCGGCCCCGGGATCACCAATGCGATCATCGCCATTTCGCTGACGGCCTGGCCGCCGATCGCGCGGCTGGCGCGCGCCGAAACGCTCAGCCTGCGCAAAGCCGATTATATCGCCGCCGTGCGCCTGCAGGGCGCGACATCGCTTGCGATCATCACCCGCCACATCCTGCCGATGTGCATTCCCTCGGTGATCGTCCGCGTCACCCTCAATATGGCCGGCATCATCATCACTGCCGCCGGTCTTGGCTTCCTCGGCCTCGGCGCGCAACCGCCCTGGCCGGAATGGGGCTCGATGGCCGCCAGCGGTCGTGAGTTCATGCTCGATAGCCCTTGGGTGATCGCCGCGCCCGGCATCGCCATCGCACTCGTCAGCCTCGCCTTCAATCTCGTCGGCGATGCGCTGCGCGACGTGCTCGACCCGAGAGGTTCGGAATGACAGAGCCGCTCATCGACATTCAAAACCTCGAAATCGCCTATGGCGGCGGCCACATGCGCGCGGTGCGCGGCGTGAGCTTTGCGCTCGGGCAGGAAAAACTCGGCATCGTCGGCGAATCCGGATCGGGAAAATCCACCGTCGGCCGGGCGATCATGAAGCTGCTGCCGCCGACCGCGATCGTCCGCGCCGAGCGGATGGCCTTTCGCGACGTCGACCTCCTCAAGGCCGACGAACGAAAGATGATGACGATCCGGGGGCGGCGGATCGGGCTGATCCTGCAGGACCCGAAATATTCGCTCAATCCGGTCATGCGCATCGGCGAACAGATCGCCGAGACCTACCGTTTCCATCATCCGAAGGCGGGCGCGAAGCAGACCTATCAACAGGCGCTCGACATGCTCGAAGCCGTCCAAATCCGCGATCCCGAGCGCGTCGCCCGTCTTTATCCGCACGAAATATCAGGCGGGATGGGCCAGCGCGTGATGATCGCCATGATGCTGATCGCCGAACCCGAAGTGCTGATCGCCGACGAGCCGACCTCGGCGCTCGACGTCACGGTCAGGCTCGAAATCCTGGCGCTGCTCGACGAACTCGTCTCACGCCGCAATCTCGGCCTGATCTTCATCAGCCACGACCTCAATCTGATCCGCAATTTCTGCGACCGCGTCCTCATCATGTATGCCGGCCGTGTCGTGGAGGTGCTGGAGGCGCGCGATCTCGACAAGGCGAAACACCCTTATACGCAGGGGCTGCTGGCATCCTTGCCGACGATCGAGAATCCTCCTGCCCGGCTGCGCATCCTGAAACGCGACCCGACTTGGCTTGACGACCTCGCAATGGAGGTGCGGCCATGATCCGGATCGACAACCTTACTATCCGTTTCGGACACGGCCAGCGGCCCGTTGTCAGAGATGTGAACCTCACGGTCGAGAGGGGGACGGCGTTCGGCCTGGTCGGCGAGTCCGGCTGCGGCAAGTCCACGGTTCTCCGGGCCCTCTCCGGCCTCAACGCCAATTATGATGGCAACATCGAACTCCAGGGCGAGACGCTGGACCGGCAGCGCAGCCGGCCGTTCTATCGCCGGGTGCAGATGGTGTTTCAGGACCCCTACGGATCGCTCCATCCCCGCAAGACCATCCGCTCGCAACTGAAAGAACCGCTGCGCAACCAGGGGCTGGAGACGAATTCCGTCGACGTCAACGCGGTACTCAGATCGGTCGGCCTCGATCCGGCGCTGAGCTACCGATTTCCGCATCAGCTTTCCGGCGGGCAGCGCCAGCGTGTGGCGATCGCCCGCGCCCTGATGCTGAACCCTGACGTCCTGCTTCTCGACGAACCGACATCGGCGCTCGATGTCTCTGTCCAGGCCGAGATCCTCAATCTGCTGCAGGATCTGCGCGCCGAGCGCGGCCTCACCTACCTCCTTGTCAGCCACGATCTCGCCGTCGTCTCCCATATGTGCAGCCGCGTCGCCATCATGGAAGCCGGCGAGATCGTCGAACAGGTCGATATCGAGGCCCTGCGCCGAGGCGCCGTCGAACATCCCTATTCGCAACGCTTGCTGCGGGCGAGCCGGATGTACGGGAGGGTGTAGCCGTCGATCGGTACGCCCTGCCGCTTCGCGGGTCACCGCAAGTGGGCGTCGATGGCGAAAATGATCTCTTCCCAATCGTTGGGATGAATTTCGTGGCCGCCACCTTCGAGGCGGACAAGCTTCGCGCCCCGGACGGTTCTTGCCAGCAGTTCGCCGTGCTCAACCGGATAAATCGGGTCGGCCGTTCCGTGTATGACGAGGAGGGACGCGGCCAGTTCCGCCAATTTTCCTTTCAAGGCCTGCCCGCCCCTCAACATGAAATGATTTGTGGCACTGACGAAGTTCTTCGCCCGCCTGACATCCCGTTCGACAAAGGCGCGCGCCCGCCCTTCGTCATAGGTGTGCGCCACCCCGGCGATCATCCGGGTGTCTCTGACAAGAAATTCGATCACCTGGGCATTGTCTGTCCAGTCGATGGCGTCACCCGTCGCGGCGTGCGCCATGTAGGCGTCAGTGGTATGCGGCAGCCCGCTAGTATCAATGCCTATTGGCGTGGTGGACATCAGCGTCAGCGTCTTGACGCGTTCGGGATAGGAGAGCGCTGCGATCTGGGCAATCGTGCCGCCCAGTGACATGCCGATCAGATTGACGCGGTCAATGCCGTAGCCATCCAGTACCCTGACGGCGTCCGCAGCCATGTCGTCCATGGTGTAAGGCGGTTCCCCCGGCTCGTAGATCGTCGAACGGCCAGTGTCTCGATTGTCATAGCGAATGACATAATATTTTAGAGCGGCGAGCTTCTGGCAGAACCCGTCCGGCCACCACAGCATCGACGCCATCGCGCCCATAATCAACAGGATCGGCTCATGCGCCGGGTCGCCAAAGGCCTGTGTGGCGATCTCGACGTCATCAAACTTGATATTGCGTTCAGTCACTTGGAGCGTCCTATACGTGTATCGGGTGAAGCGGCGAAGGCTTGGGTCCTGATATCAGCAGCCATAACCCATGATGGGGCTAAGGCAGGTGTGCCGCATCAGGCATTTTGCCTAGGGCGGGTTCAAAACACACATGGGATGACTACGTCTCCATCTCTGCTAATCTTAAACTTCACCTATCGGAGGACTTTGTATCGACATCCCTCAAAAGTCCTTGTTCTCAGGCCGTACAGCAGAACTCGATGCGATGGAATCCGCGTTCCGGGACGTCTCCGGCGGTCGGCAACACTCCATTCTCCTCGGAGCGGAAGCAGGCGGCGGCAAGAGCCGGCTGGTCGAGGAGGTCGTCGACCGACTGTCAAGCATGATGCCGAAAAGTGTGAGCGGTTTTCGGACGACATCATGCTCTAAGTCCTTAATGTAGAACAGGATGATTTTAGGCCGGGTCGGCCTCCAGGCGTTCCGATCAAACGATAGGGCGCGGCTATTTCCAGCTCGTGTAATCAGCGGCGGTGCAACCAAACGGCGCACGATCTTGGCCAAACCGCTTCTTCAGCTGCTCGCATCCCCACTCGTTCAACGGCGCCGGCATGAGGTTGTTGATGTCCATGCCAGGCGATTGGAATTGCGTCGGCGAGCTCGTGACGTACCAAAGCCAGAAGCCGACCACACCGACGACGATCAGAAGCAAAGTGCCGAAGAAAAGCTGCAGCCGCCTCAACATCGACACCGTCTTTTTGGGTTCTTCGATCAACACCGGCGCAGCCTGATCGCCGTCTTGCTGATGCCCCAGAGGTGCGAGAGCCGCGGCGCGCTCGGCATCCGTGAGCTCGACCCGCTGCAGACGATTGTCCAGAAGCACCGGCAGGGCCGTATTGCCGTGCCTGACGGCCATTCCGATCGCCTTGCCATTGGCTTCACCGACGATCAGCGGCTCCTGTCCGCTCTTCATCCGCGTGTAAGCCGATCGTCCCGTTTTGTCGGCGGCGATCTTGTCATTGTAGGTGATGGAAAGGACCCCGCGCTTGCGGTCAAATGCACTGATCTCGACGGGGACGGGGATCAGCCTGGCAGGCCGGCGCAATTGACCCTTGACCCGCCAAATGCGGATACCAAGAAAAATCATGCCCAGGCTCATGCCGCCAAGCAGGACCACGAACAGCGTGAGCGTGATGATCCTGTTCCAGAGCATGTCCAGACCCAGGCTCATTGTCGCGAGTTCCGGATGGTCGGCGGAAATCACAAGATCGGTTTCATAATCGCCGGTATGGAAATCGACGAACATGACCTCGACCTCGGTGTCGTAGTTTCGTCCGCCGTAGCTGTAGACAAGGTGTGCCTCGCAGTCGGTGAAGACTGCCTTGCGTGTCGTGCATTTCCCGTTTTGCACGTCACCGTTCTCAAGCACCAAGGGGTTCTGGCTGATCTGGAAATCGCGGATCACACCGGGTGCTTCCGAGACGAAGAGAAAGACGGCCAATGCCAGGATAATGGGCGTTGACCAGAAGTAAGCGTTCGGCGTGGAGATGACGTTGCGCGCCAGTGAGAGCGGGCGGCTGGGGAGAACAAGCGAAGACAACGGCGTCGGACCCCTCATGTGACAGCGCAGCGCGCCGGTAAAGCTTCAAAGCGGCCGATGACCAACGAGCGGAGTTGGCGTCATCCAGACCGGCTTGCACAATCCCATTGTGTGATACCGATCTACAACCTGTTGCGGGCGATCGGCAATGCTTTTCTACACGCGCAGGCGGCAATCCCGCGTTGGTCCTGTCGATAACGCGAGCGACACGAGATACATATTTCACTGATGCCTCCGGACGCAGCATCGAGACGATGAAAACCGAGCGATCGTCAGGCGATCGGTTTGCCGAGAGCCGGATTGACCTCGCCAAAACTGTTGCCTCTTCGCCTTTAAAGTTGCGTCACCGGTATGAAGGTTGATAGAGGAGCGGCGGCGGTATAGTTTCGCTTTCGCAAATCGACGAATGACACAAGGAATAGTTATCTCATGCCGACAGGTACGGTTAAATTCTTCAATGACGACAAGGGCTTCGGCTTTATCACCCCCGAGGATGGCGGACAGGACGTGTTCGTGCACGTGTCTGCTCTGCAGCGCGGCGGGTCGCTACGCGAAGGCGACAAGGTCAGCTTCGACGTCGGACAGGATCGCAAGACCGGAAAATCGAAGGCTGAGAACGTCTCAACCCTCTGATTCAAAGTCGAAGATTACCCAACCCGCGTTGAGCGGGTTGGGCTCGTCGCAACGCCATAGGCCGCGACGACGGTAATCGAGGTCTGTGCGTGTCGTTTTGGGGTACCGGGACGGCAGGAATGCTTCACGCATCCACGTCAGGCCGACGCGAGGCGCTATCTACGCCTCCGATAAAATGCTTTCGGCCGCCTTCTCAGCAATCATGATCACCGGCGAATTGGTGTTGCCCGAGATGATGGTCGGCATGATCGAGGCATCGACGACCCGCAGCTTCGCCAGCCCATGCACCCGCAATTGCGAATCAACCACCGCCATCGTGTCGCTGCCCATTTTACAGGTGCCGACCGGATGGAAGATCGTTGTGGCGATATCGCCGGCGCGGCGAATCAGATCCTCGTCACTCTGGTATTGCCTGCCCGGCAGCATCTCCTGCGGCCGGTACCTAGCGATGGCGCCGGCCTCCATCAGCCGGCGCGCATGCCGAATCGATTTCGTTGCCACGATCCGGTCGCCAACGGTCGAAAGATAATTCGGGCGGATGTCCGGCGCCACGGTAAAATCCGGGCCGCCGACATGCACGGTGCCTCGGCTTTCCGGCCGCAGATTGCAGACGGAGACGGTGACCGCCGGATATTTGTGCAGCGGCTCGCCGAGCCGGTCGGTGCTCAAGGGCTGCACGTGATATTCGAGATCGGCGGTCGCAACTGCCGGATCGCTCTTGGCAAAGATACCGAGCTGGCTCGGCGCCATCGACAACGGCCCGGACCGGCGCAGCATATATTCAAGCCCCATGCCCGCCCGGGTGAACAGGTTGTGATAGAGCTGGTTCAGCGTCTTTGCGCCCTCGATGCGGAAGACCGTACGGATTTGCAGATGGTCCTGCAGGTTTTCGCCGACACCCGGAAGTTCATGGGTGACATCAAGCCCGGCGGCGGACAACACATCCGGGCGACCGACCCCGGAAAGCTCCAGGATTTTCGGCGAATTGATCGCACCGGCAGACAGGATGACCTCGCGACCGGCGCGAGCCAGATGATTCTGCCCGTTCAGCCGGAACCGCACGCCGGTCACCATTCTGCCGTCGAATTCCAGCCGCTCGGTTTCGGCGCCGGTCAGCACACGCAGATTGAGCCGCTTCATCGCCGGGCGCAGAAAGGCCTTCGTCGTGTTCCAGCGCAGGCCGCCGCGCTGGTTGACCTCGAAATAGCCTGAGCCTTCATTGTCGCCATTGTTGAAATCGTCGGTCTTCGGGATACCGAGTTCTTCAGCTGCATCGCGAAAGGCATCGAGGATCGGCCAGGAAAGCCGCTGCTTTTCCACCCGCCATTCGCCGCCTGCCCCGTGCATCCGCGACTGGCCACGATAGTTGTCCTCGGATTTGAGGAAATAGGGCAGCACGTCGTCCCAGCCCCAGCCGGAATTACCCGCCTGCCGCCAGCCGTCGTAATCGGCCGCCTGGCCACGCACGTAGATCATGCCGTTGATCGACGAGCAGCCTCCCAGCACTTTTCCTCGCGGATAAGGCAGTGATCGGCCGTTCAGTCCGGCCTCCGCCGCCGTCCTCATCATCCAATCGGTGCGTGGATTGCCCATGCAGTAGAGATAGCCGATCGGCACATGCACCCAATGATAGCGGTCGCTGCCGCCGGCTTCGAGCAGCAGGACACGGGTTTTCGGATCGGCCGACAACCGGTTGGCCAGAACGCATCCCGCCGATCCTGCGCCGACGATGATGAAATCGTAGCGTCCCGCATCAATGGCTGCATCATCCACACGCATATTCACGCCGCCGCCCCCGCTGCACCCGGCGGGACCGCCGTCAGACGCCGCCAGAGCGGTGCCATCGCTCCGGCGATATCCTGATAGAGAGCGTAACGCCGTGCATAATGCGCCTCAAGCGAGACATCCGGGCGATAATGCCGCTCGGTCCGGACCATTGCCGCAGCACCAGCGCCGAAGTCCGCGAAGACACCGACGCCGGTTCCGGCCGCAATCGCCGCTCCTAATGCACCGGTTTCACGCGAGCGGGCAACGCTGACCGGAACGCCTAGCACATCGGCAAAGATCTGCGGCCAGATCAGGCTGCGCGAGCCGCCGCCGGACAGCACGGCTTCGTTGAATACCGCGCCGGCCTTTCGGATCGTCTCGATGTGCTGGCGATGCCCGAAGGCGACACCTTCGAGAAGCGCGCGAACGAGATGCCCCTTGGTGTGCCAACCGGCAAGACCGTAGAAGCCGGCGCGCGCGTGGCCGTCCTGCTGGGCGCCATAGAGATAGGGATGATAGAGCGGGTCGTCTGCCGCGGGCGTGATCGCTCCGGCCAGCGCGCAGCAGGCGTCGAAGGACGAAACGCCTTGCGCATGGTCGCCTTCGAACAACTCCCGCACCAGCCATTCGAGATTGGCAGCCGAGGTGGCACTGTTCTCCATCGCCATGTAGCGGCTGCGATCGAATGTCGAGGACATGAAGACCGGCCCGTCGAGGTCGGGACTGTCTATAACGACCTGGTTGATGCTCCATGTGCCGGCGATGATCGAGGCGCTGCCGGTGCGCGAAACGCCCGAGCCGAGCGCCGAGGCGACGACGTCGAACAGCCCGCCGATCACGGGCGTACCGGCGGCGAGCCCGGTTTGGGTCGCCACCTCCTCGGTCACCGTACCGGCAATGTCGGCGCTTTCGATTAGCGGTGGCAACAAGTCCATGCAATCGCCCAGTCCATAGGCTTCCATCAGTGCCTTGTCGTAGCGGCGCGCCGCAAGATCCAGCAGACCGGCCCCCGACATATCGGATACCTCGCTGACACGCTGGCCGGTCAGGCGGTTGACGACGAAATCCTTGGAGAAAAACACAGTGCCGATGCGGTTGAACAGATCAGGCCGGTGACGCTTCAGCCAGGCAAGCAATGTCGGCGTCTGGGATGGCCACGGACGCTGGCGGGCAATCGGATAGGTCCGGTCACCAATGCCGGCTTCTCGCCATTCATCGACCAGGCCGGCCGCCCGCGTGTCGAGCGACTGGATGCCGATGAGTGGAGCGCCGTCGCGATCAAGCGCATAGAGACCGTTGCCATGCCCGGCGCAACCGATCGCGGCGATTTCCTCCGGCTGGATCCTTGCCTTTTCGATGCAGGCGCGGATGACCTGCCGTGCATTCGCCCATAATTCGTCCAACCCCCGCTCGACATGCCCCGGGCTCGGCATGCGGCTGTGCCCCTCTTCGGAGGCAGCCGCGATCTCGTTGCCGTGCCGATCGAAAATTACCGCCTTGATGACGGTATTTCCGGCGTCGAGCCCCAAAAGATAGTCTCCCATGCAGAACCCCTCCGAAGGTTCGAAATCGCAACTCAGCCCTGCTGATACAGCGCAAAGGCCTGTTCGCCGCTCGCATCCTCGTGCACGATGGCCATCAGCCCGCGCACCACCGCACTCGGATTGGCGTGCTGATAGATGTTGCGCCCATAGACCATGCCCATTGCACCCTGCCGCATCAAGGCAGCGGATTTGTCGAAGACGGCACGAAGATCCTCCTTGCCGCCGCCGCGCACCAGAACCGGGCAACGGGCAGCCTCCACCACTTTGTGGAAATCCTCGGCATTGGTGGTTGGGTCCGCCTTGACGATATCTGCACCCATCTCACGGGCGAGCCGCGTCAACGTAACGATCTTGTCCGCGTCGCCGTCGACCATGTAGCCACCCTTTTCCGTCACCGGTTGCATCACCAGCGGCTCGATCATCAGCGGCATGCCATACTTGTCGCAATCGGCCCGGACGCGGGAAATGTTCTGCACGCACTGGCGGAACAGGTCCGGCTCGTCCGGCAGCATGAACAGGTTGACGACGACGCAGGCCGCATCCATTTCGATCGCGCCGATCAACGGCTCGGCCTCGTTCTGCAGCACCGCCCACATGTCGCGATGGCGGATCCGGTTATAGGGATTGCCCATGTCGATGCGCATGACCAACGCAGGTTTGTCCTTGCCGGGCACATCCTGCAGCAGGTCGGCCTGGCCGTAATTCATCTGGATCGCATCCGGCCCGGCAGAGACCAGCGCCTTGACGACGGCCTGAATATCCTCCAGCCCATTGAGGAAGGATGGTTCGTTGCAGACGCCGTGATCGATCGCCACATCGAGGCAGCAGCCGCCGCCGAACAGCCGGTTCATCCGGACTTTGCTGTTGTGTCGCATTCTGTGCTCCTTGGTTCGTTCCTTGCGGAAAGCATGCCTTCGTCGACGCCATGGCGTTCGGTGAGAAGGGTGAGAAACCGGTCGCGCTCACGGGCGCGATGCGCGAGCGTCCAGTGCTTTTCCTGCGCCAGCAGGTCGAGTACGGCATCCATCATCTCGAGCGAAAGCTCGCCTGAAACGGCCAGCGTCGTGCGTCGCAAAAGCAGGTCGTCGAGATGTTCCACCGCTTCACCGCGGATCAGGAACTGCACTTCGCGCATCGAGTAGCCGGCGTGCGGCAGCACTGCATCGGGGCCGGCCGCGATGAAGTCGCCAACCGCCTCGGCATCCGTGCCATATCGGGCAAACAGCTCAGCCATGCGCCGGCCGGAAAGGCCCTTGCTGGCCGCCATCTGCGTCAGCCAGGCGGCCGCGCTGGCGGGAAATGCCCGCCCGCCGCCGATCGGTCGATCGGTTGTCGCAATGCGGCGCCGCCTGCCCAGCCTTTCCAGAGCCATGTCGGCCGCCAGTTCCCCGAAGGATCGGAATGTCGTCCACTTGCCGCCGATCATGCACAGAACCGGTGGGCCACCATCCTTCGGCTCCACGACCGTGCAGAAATGATCGCGCGGGATGCGGCCGGTAAAGCTGTCGGTGCTGGCCGGCAGCGGCCGCACGCCGGAAAACTGGAAAACGATCTGTTCCGGCCGGACGGTGATATCAGGCAGCACGAAGGCGAGCGATTGCAGGATATAATCCCGCTCGTCCGCCTCGCAGCGCACCGTTTCCGGATCGTCGACGCGGATATCGGTCGAACCGACGAGAACCTTGCCAAGATAGGGAAACAGGATGCAAATCCGCCCGTCCTCGTTTTCATAGTAGATCATGTGATCCGCGAGTGCGTCGCGCAGGTCCGCATTGTCGACGATCAGATGCGAGCCCTTGGTGCCGCCCATCAGCGGCGCCGGCCGTGTTTCTGGCGAAAACAGGGTCTGATTGGCGATGTCTATCCAGCCGCCGGTGGCGTTGATGATCAGCACCGGTTCGACGCTAATGGAAGCCCCGCCGATCAGGTCCTCGACCCGATATTGGCCATCCTCTGTCCGATGCAGTTCCGCGTAATTCAGCGCCATCGCCCCGAATTTTGCTGAAAGACCATCCTGCAGAAGCTCGATGCCCAGCCGCTCCGGATGGCTGACCCAGGCGTCGAAATAGGTGGCGGAACTTTTGATGTCGGGATTGAGCGCCGGCCACTTGGCAAGCGTCGCGCGTCGGCCGCGAAACTGGTGGCGCGGCATCAGCGCCCGCTTGCGGGTCAGGAAGTCATAGATGCTCAGGCCTGCCTTGATGGCGACGGCGCCACGCCGGCTCGGGCGGCGGCTGAGGCCCAGGAAGCGGACGATGCCATTGCCGAGGCCGGAAAATATATCGAACACCGGCACCGTCGTCGGCAGCGGCGCGACGTAATGCGGGGCGTTGCGCAGCAACCGGTCCCGCTCGACCAGCGATTCCTGCACCAGCTTGAATTCGCCGTTCTCAAGATAGCGAAGACCTCCATGGACCATGCGCGACAGCGCCGAACTGGCCCCGGAGCAATAGTCGTGTTTCTCGACGAGCAGCACGTTCAGCCCCTGCAGCGACAGCTCCCGAAAGACGCTGATGCCGTTGATGCCGCCACCGATGACACAGACGTCCACCTTCGGGCTCTGGCGGAGCCCGTCCAATATCTCTTGCCGTTTCATGATGGCGATCCGCTACCTGTCCATGTCAGTCAGTTTCGCCGCTATGGCCGTATCGATGGCCGCAAGATCGGCCGCATCCAGCCGGATGGTCCCGGCTCGCGCATTGTCGAGCGCTTGCGCTGGATTGCGCGCCCCGCAAAGTGCAAAGGTGACGCCCGGCTGCGCCAGCGTCCAGGCAATCACGATCTGGGCGATGCTGGCGCCGTGTTTTTCGGCGACCGGCCGGATGGCGTCGGCCAGCGCCGTTGCCTTCTGGCGATTGTCGACTGAAAAGCGCGGATTATCCTTGCGCTGGTCGTCGCCTGAGAACACCCGGTCCGGACCGATGGTGCCGGACAGCAACCCCAACGCCAGCGACGAGTAGCTCAGCGTCGCAATGCTGTTGGCCTTGGTCAGCGGCAGAAGCTCCGCCTCGATCTCCCGGTCGATCATGCTGAACCGCTCCTGGATCGCATCGAGACCACCAGCAGCAATATAGGCATTGAGTTCGTCGGGGCTGACATTGCTTGCGCCGATCGCCCGGATCTTGCCCGATGTGCGCAGGTCTTCCAGCGCCCGCATCGTTTCCTCGATCGGGGTCGTCGGATCTTGCCAATGAGTGATGTAGAGGTCGATATAATCGGTTCCAAGCCGCCTCAGACTTTCCTCGACCTCATGCAGGATGGCGTCGCGGCCGAGATAACGGTGCACCGGCTTGCCGTCCTGATCGAAGAAATGACGACCCTTCTGCGTATGCCAGACAAGGCCGCATTTGGTGGCGATGACTGCCTTGTCGCGGCGCCCGGTCAGCGCCTTGCCGACGATCTCCTCGGAACGTCCAAGCCCATAGGCCGGCGCCGTATCGATCAGCGTCACGCCGGCATCGAGCGATGCCTGGATCGCGGCGATGGATTCGGCCTCATCGGTCCCGCCCCACATCCAGCCGCCGATCGCCCAGGTGCCTAGTCCCACCGCCGAGGCGGAAACGCCCGATTTGCCGATCTCACGTGTCAATTGCTGTCCGCTCATGCCCATTTTCCTTCGCCATTCGCCAGTGCCAGCACCCGCGCACCCGTCGCCTCATCGGTCACCAGCGTATCGAGATGATTGCCCCTGAGAACGCTGAGGATCGGGCCTGCCTTGTTCGGCCCGCTCGCCACACCGATCTTGGTGGGGATCGAGGCGAATTCCGGCAGCGTCAGCGACACCAGCGAACGGTTGAGGCTATAGTCGCAGACTTGGCCATGATCATCGAGCAGATGCGCCAGCAATTCGCAGGAGGCGCCGGACCGCTCGATCGCGGCGCGGTCGGTGCTCGAGGATGGATGCAGGTCGTAATAGCTCGAATCGTCCGAGAGGATCGAGCCGATGCCGACCACCGCCACTTTCGCCTCGCGCGCCCGTTTGAAAACGTCTGCGACGGAACGCATGTTGATCAGCATCGCCCGCTGCTCGGCATCATCTGCAAAGAGGGGCGCGTGGATCTGGTAGGAACGTCCCCCAAGCCGGTCGGCCATCAAGGTCGAGACATGATTGACGTCAGTATAGTGTTTACCCTGCACGCAGCCGGTTGCTGGAATGACCTCGACATTGAACCGACGCGGCGGCTGCAGACCGGCGACGACGGCGCTCACCCCTTTGCCGCCGGTGATGCAGATCGTATCGCCGTCGATGATCTCTTCCAGCAGCAACCTTGCTGCCGCTTCGCCAACGGCCTGAAGCGCCGTCTGCGGATTGTCGGACACGGTCGGCACCACCACAGCACGGCCGATGCCGCCAAGCGCTCGTAGCCGTTCTTCCATATCGACCAGCGGCTCGACCGGCGACTTGATCTTGATCTCGACCAGACCGAGCTGGCGGCCGCGCTTGATCAGGCGGTTGACGGTGGCGTGCGAGATGCCCAGCTGATCGGCAATCTGCGCCTGTGTCAGCCCCTCGAGGAAATGCAGGACCAGAGCCTGGTGCATCTGCCGGGCGATGACGATTTCCTCGCGCGGCGCATTTGCGGGCTTGAGCTTGGCTATCGGCATATCAGGCAGCCTTCCGCTTGTGCAGGAAATGGTCGATCGAGACGGCGGCAAGCAGAATGCAGCCTTTGATCATGTCTTGCCAATAGACGGACACGTCAAGCAAGATCAATGAGCTTGTTACGACCGACAGCAGGGCAATACCGAGAATAGCCCCAAGGATCGTGCCGGAACCGCCATTCAGCGACGCACCGCCGATCACCGCGGCGGCGATGATGTTGAGCTCCATGCCGACACCAAAGGTCGGGGTCGCGGCACCGAAGCGGGACATGTAGATCACCCCGGCAACGCCGGACAGCGTGGCGCAGAGCACCGTCACCCAGAACTTCACCTGGTTGGTCTTGATACCGGAATAGAGCGCCGCCTTCTCGTTGCTGCCGGTGTAGAACACCTTGCGGAAGGCGGTTGCCCGGCGCAGCAGGAAATCGAACAGCACGACGACCGCGACAAAAATCAGGATCACATAGGGGACGCCATAGACTGTGCCCTGCCCCACCGCCTTGAACGAGGGCGGCAAGGTGAAGAGCGACAGCGGCGTACCCTTGGTGATGATCAGGCAGATACCACGCACGATGACCATCGCCGCAAGCGAGGTGATGAAGTGGTTGAGACCGACGACCGTGACAATGAAGCCCATGACACAGCCGATCAGGCCGCTGGCAATGATCCCGATCAGGGATGCGCTCCATGGATCGAGCCCCATCAGGAACAGCGAGCCCGACAGCACCATCGAGAAGCAAACGACCGAGCCGACCGACAGGTCGATGCCGCCGACAATCAACAGGATGGTCATGCCGACGACGACGATCCCTTCCACCGAGAACGACATCAGCATCGCCCGGAAGTTGCCGAGCGTCAGGAAATGCGGCGAGGCAAAGCTCATGACGATGCAGAGCGCCAGGATGATCGCAATCAACCCCGCCTCGCGCATCGTTCCCAGCCGTTTCCAGCCGGGCGCGCGTGCCTGATGTGCCGTTGCCAGTGTAGCGTCCGCCATGACCCTGTCTCCTGCCCCTGCTTTTTCCCTACGCGGCATGCTCTGATGCCTTTGAATTGTTGTGACCGCCGATACCGGAGGCGAGCCGCATGATCGTTTCCTCCGTCATCGCCTCGCCCTCGACCTCGCCTGCGACCGTGCCCTCGTGGATGACCAGCACCCGATCGCACAGGCCGAGAAGCTCCGGCAGTTCCGACGAGATGACGACGATGCCGATGCCGGAGCGCGCGAGATCGCGCAGCAGCCGGTGGATTTCCGATTTGGCGCCGACATCGATGCCACGGGTCGGCTCATCCATCAGAATGACCTTGGGATCGACCGCCAACTGCTTGGCAATCGCCACCTTCTGCTGGTTTCCGCCCGACAGCGACGAGACCGGCATGTCGATGCCACCCATCCGTACGCCGAGCCGCCGGGCCAGGTTGTGGGCACGATCCGCCTCGGCCTTGGAATTCAACAGTCCCAGCGGTCCGGTCAGCGATTTCAAATCGAGAACGGCAATGTTCTGGGCGATGGAAAGATCGAGGAAAATGCCAGAGCCTTTCCGGTCTTCCGACAGGTAGACGACGCCCGCCTGCGCCGCCTGCGCATAGGACCGCGCCCGCAGCCGCTGTCCATGCAGTTGCACCTCGCCGCCGGTCACGGGCCGCAATCCGCAAATACCTTCGGCTATCTCGGTGCGCCCCGAGCCGATCAGCCCGCCGACGCCGAGAATTTCACCCTTGCGCAGGTCGAAGCTCACATCCGTGAAGCGGCTGCCGTCGCCGAGATCGCGGACGCTCAAGATGATCTCATCGGTCCGCTCCGCCAGCGCCTGCTTTTCCGGATAGAGCTGGGTGATCTCGCGCCCGACCATGCGGCGCACCACATCATCCGGCGTCAAGTCCGCCACCTTCTCCGTCGAGACATAACGGCCATCGCGAAACACGGTGACCCGGTCGCACAGGCTGAAGATTTCGGCCATGCGGTGGCTGATATAGATGATCGAAATACCCTGCGCCTTGAGGTCGCGGATGATTCCGAACAGGACCTGCGTCTCCGATTCCGTCAAAGCAGCCGTCGGTTCGTCGAAGATCAGCACCCGACAATCGAGCGTCAGTGCCTTGGCGATCTCGACAAGCTGCTGGCTGGAAATCGACAGGTCACCGACTTTGCGGCGCACGTCGATCGGCGCCAGACGATTCATCACGACCTGTGCATCCCGCTCCAGCCGGCCATAATTCATGAAAGGCGAGCGCCGACGGTTGGTCGCGGCCATGAACATGTTCTCGGCAACCGTCGCATCGGGGCAGAGCGCGATTTCCTGATGCACGAGGCCAAGCCCGAGCGATTGCGCGACGGCCGGCGACGTCACCTTTACCGGCGCGCCATCGACGAGAACGTCCCCTTCGGTTGGCTGCAGCACGCCGGCAATGATGTTCATCAGCGTCGACTTGCCCGCGCCGTTTTCGCCGCAAAGCGCATGAACCTCGCCCTTCTCCAGGCTGAAGCTCACATCCGTCAACGCCTTCACCGCCCCGAAGTGCTTGCTGACATTGCGGATTTCCAGAACCGGCACCGACGCCATCATCGTCTCCTCCTCACGCTCGCGGTGGCTGTCCGGAGTTTCCTGCCTCCGGACAGCCGGCACAAAGGCTTACTCCTCGATGCCTTTGGTGCCCCGCCGCTTCAGATACTTGTCCCAGTAGAAGTCGTCGGCATTATCAGCCGTGACGATCGACAGGCCGTTGTCGACGAACGGAATGCTCATCGGGTTGAAGCCGGCGCGCTTGGCGTCGTTCATCGGGTCGATGAGTTCCGGATGCTTGGCCAGCCACAGAAGCATGAAGCCCATGTAACCCTGCATGCCCTGGTTCGGATTGATCGAACCGAACACTTCGCCTGCCTTGATCATATCGAGAATGTTGGCATTGACGTCGGCGCACATCACGAGGATCTTGCCGCCGCTTTCCTTGTTGGCCTGCGAAGCGCCGATGGCCGAATTCGCTTCCGGCATGAAGACGGCCCCAATGTTCGGATGGGCCTGCACCAAGCTCATCAGGCCCTGATAGGCCTTGTTCGGGTCCTGGTTGGACGCAGCGCGGCCGACGAGCTTCATGTCAGGATATTTTTCCTCCATGCGGGCGATGAAGGCGGCGATACGCTTGTCGTGGTTGTCCTGGCCCGGATTTTCGAGAACGGCATATTCACCCTTGCCACCCATCTTTTCGGCAATCGCGTCGGCCGCATAGGTGCCTTCGCGGGTATTGTCCGAGGTGACGAACGAGATGCGCTTGGAAAGCGGTGCATCGGCTGCGAAGGTCACGACCGCCGTGCCCTGGTCGATTGCCCGGTTGATCGGCTCGATGAACGGATCGGAGTTCATCGGATGAACGAGGATACCGGCCGGGTTCTGGGCCAGCGCCTGGTCGAAAGTGGCGATCTGCTTGTTGACGTCATATTCCGGCGTGCCGGTATAGGCGGTCTCGCAGCCGAGCTGCTGACCGGCCTGCTTGAACATTTCATAGACCGGGAACCAATATTCGACGCCCGATACCATGACGTTCATGACGTATTTTTCACCCGGCTTGCAGCGGAACGGATTTTCCGTGTCCGCGCTGGCCACGCCGGCCAAAAGCGTCGATGCAAGGACCGCCAATGCGGTCGTGCTTAGAAAATTGCGCAAGTTTCCTCCTCGAGGCCGAAGCCCCTCCCAAATATCCGGCGGCGCCTTGGCGGCTGCCGATGATCCATTGAAGACCGGAGTTCCTCCTCGAAATCCGGTATGGGCAGGTAATCCCAGACACAGCAGCCTGTCAATATAATTCACACACTGAAATATATTTCACTCGCTGGGTCTTTGGATCGGTTGTTTGCCGCACGCGTGGGCTAACGGAGCACGCCGGCTTCTTCGGCCGCGACTTTGAAAGCCAATGCGGCCGCGGCTGCATCGGCTCGCCCGTGGACGGCGTCCGTGCAGATCTTCTTGGCGGTGGCGAAGGATGCCGCTTTCTCACGCGGCCAACAGGTCATCAGATATGCGAGCGCGTCCCTGCTATTGCGGATACTTTTAAGATGGTCGCCATCCCCAACGATGACCTCAACGGGCTGGTCCCAAAAATCGCGGCGCATCGACATCTCCTCAGCTCTTCGGCTATGGCTGAACGTCATCTGCGCGGGCTCGTTCCAGCATGGGACTTTGGTCCCATACGGTCGGCGAAAGATCCTTATGCGCTGCACGTGCGCGGTACTCCTCCACTGGATTGTGATCCTCATTCGCTCTACAGCAAGGGACGTGTTCCGAGCCCGTCCCCTTAAGGTGCAATTCATCTATGACGAAAAAAATTTATCTCGCCGGTCCTGAAGTGTTCCTTCCAAACGCCCGTGAAATGCTCGACCGGAAGGCAGCGCTTGCCCGCGAGGCGGGACTTCACCCACTCTCTCCCGGTGATCTGGAAATCCCGCAGACGAACTCGAAGCGCGAGCGGGCGGCAGCGATAAACGCGGTGGACGAAAAGATGATGATGGAGGCCGATGCCATCATTGCCAATCTGACACCGTTTCGCGGCATTGCCGCCGATACCGGGACGGCTTTCGAACTCGGCTTTATGTGCGCAAGCGGCAAGCCTGTCTTCGCCTATACGAATGTGGCCCGCGATCACAGCGGACGGGTGAGCGACCTTTATGGCGGCGCCGTCGCCTATGATGGTGAAGGTCGGCTGCGAGACCCGAACGGGATCGCGGTCGAGGATTTCGGCCTGGCCGACAATCTCATGCTGCACGCCGGGATCGAGCGGCGTGGCGGCGTCCTCATCGTCGGAGACGCGGCTCGTGACGCGCTCTATACGGACTTGTCAGCGTTCAAGACATGTCTCGCCATCGCAGTCGAGAAGCTGCGGTAAGGACTTCGTCCAGGCGTTTGAGCTTCCACGCTGCGCTATGGATTTGCGTCCCGCTTAAAGCGTTGACCTATCCAAGGGAAGCGTTAATCCGAAGGCGTCACGCGCCATCAGACAGGCAGCATCTCCAGGAACGCATTCGCGACAAACGATAGGCCGAATATCGTAGACGAGGCAAGATGTCTCAACACCGACCCGCCCCGACAACGCGGCGCAACGCGACCCGTTACAACGCATTCCCGTCTCATCTGCAGCGACGAAGCGCGGTGGCAGCAAATCGAGAGCAGCATCACTTTCCGTGGAAAATCTGGGCCAGTCAGGTGAAAAGGAGCAACACGCACCGCAGGTTTGGCAATCTAGATCGCTTAGTGAGTTCATACCCAGCTCCTACCACGGCAGCTGCCGACAACGCAAAGTGCTTGATCCGGAAGATGACCGCCCAGCCTGGTCGGCCGTGATCATTTCTTCGGGGCAGGCCTAATTGCGGCGGAGCGGTTTCAGGCGGCCTCTACGAAGTCCTCACTGTCACGTTCACAGCACTTTTAGGTATTCCTTTAAAAGCTACCAATGAAATGCCGAACGACAGAAGACGGCGAACAAACAAAATCACGGACGAAACTGACCATTGACATTGGCGGTGTTAAGGCCGAAGCCGCACTCGGCTGCGCAATGCGCGGCCGTTTTCACGAGGATTCGAGAGATGAAGACCAAGGCGGCTGCAGCCAACGCCGGAAACCTGATCATCACGGGTATCGTGCTGATGCTGCTCGGCGATCTGCTCTTTGCGCTGAACGATGCTATGGGCAAATGGCTGCTCACGAACTTCGCCCTCGGTCAGGTACTGGTGATCCGCTCGGTCGGCTCTTTCATCGTGCTTGGGCCGATGATCGCACGGCAAGGGCCGATGGCCCTGTTCCGTGTCGAGCAGAAGCGCCTCCAGTTCATACGTGTTTTCATGGCGACCGCCGATGTCGCCCTGTTCTACGCGGCCGTCGCCTATCTGCCGCTCGCCGACGTCATGACCTTCTATATGGCCGGGCCGATCTACATAGCCGCGCTCTCGCATTTCTTTCTTGGGGAGAAGATCGGCTGGCGTCGCTGGCTAGCCGTTTTGGTCGGCTTCGCGGGCGTCGTCATCGCGCTGCGTCCGTCGACGGCGATGCTGTCGCTTCCGTCGCTCTTCGGCCTTGCCGGCAGCCTTGCCTTTGCGCTGTCGCTGGTGATGAGCCGTTATCTGCGTTCGACCAGCGACACGACCCTGGTGACGTGGCAGACGATCGCCGCCCTTGCCACCGGCATTGCGCTGAGCATCGGCCATTGGCAGCCGGCAACGCTCATCAATTGGTCCGGCATGCTGCTGCTCGGTGTCGTCGCCACCTGCGCGCATCTCTTGATCACCCGCTCGCTGAAGCTCGCACCGGCATCGCTGCTGGCGCCGATGCAATATACGCTGCTGCTCTGGGCGATCGTGCTGGGCTACATCTTCTTCAACGATATTCCCGATATGCAGATCATCGTCGGCGCCGCAATCATCGTCTTTGCCGGGCTCTTCATCTTCCATCGGAAGAACCTGAAAGAGACGGTTCCGGTCGAAGCCGTCCCGCCCGACGGCCATTGAAGCTATGGCGCCGCTTATCTTTCAGTTTCGCACAGGACGCCGCTGTAACCCCTGGAATTCCTGCATTTCCACGGAACAATTTGGACGCCTGCACGCTACTGCCGAGCATTCAAACCCGGGAGATCGCAATGGCGTCCATGACCCTCGAAGACCTATCCTCGCAATTGAAGAAGATCGATTTTTGCATGCTGTCGACGAACGCCGGGTCGGGCCGCATCTCGGCCCGCCCGATGAGCAATAATGGCGACGTCGAATATGACGGGGATTCTTGGTTCTTTTCGTATGAGGACAGCAGGAAAATCACGGAGATCGAAGGCATCGACATGGTCTCGCTGACCTTCACGGCACCGCCCAGTCTCCTCGGCAAGCCGGGGATCTTCATCGCTGTCGAGGGCGTCGCCTCACTGGTGCGGGACAAGGCGGCATTCGAAGACCATTGGGTGCCCGATCTCGAGCGGTGGTTTCCGGAAGGTGTGGACACTCCCGGGATCGTTCTTATCAAAGTTTCGGCGTCCTCCATCCGCTACTGGGATGGTGAGGAAAACGGCGAGGTCACCCTACCCGGATTAGCGAGCTAAGAGAGCGGCATAACGGTGTGCCCTACTCTGCGGGCGGCTCTTCCCAACCGAAGACGCTCCGGCCGGCGAAATCGGCGGACTGGCGGAATTCGCCGGCGATGATTTCCTTGAGGTCAGGGCCTGTCACATAGCGTTCCATCTGCCTGGATTGATCATCCAGGCGCTTGAGCGCCTGCAACTCTTCCTCCCGTCCGAGCCTGCCCTTCTGCACTGCCGATTTCATTACGCCGATCGTCTCGTCATAGACCTTGAGCGGCACCGGGAAGGGATGGCGGTCCTTGCCGCCATGGGCGATGGAGAAGCGTGCCGGATCGGAAAAACGGCAGGGTGCGCCGTGGACGACCTCGGCCACCATAGCCAGCGCCTCCACCGTGCGGGCGCCGACACCGGGAACCAGCAGCAGCTCTTCGAAATCCGCAGGCCCGCGGTCGGCTGCGGCAGCAAGATTTCCATGCAGCCGCCGCATATTGACATCGCTCTCGCGCACGTCGTGATGCGCTGGCATGATCAGGTGCGGCAGCATCGGCTGCTCGGCTGGCTCGGGCGCCGGCTGCTTGACACGCAGCAGCGCGGCGGCCTCGCGGATGATCCGGTCAGGACCGAGTGTTGCCAGCAGATCGAGCTGGCCGCGCCGCGACCGCTCGGCGCGCCGGTCGGCCAGATTGACGATCGTGCCCTGGCTCCTGCCCTCGATTGCCGCATGCGGCGAGTCGACAAAACTCTCCAGCCCCTCCGACAGCCAGTGATAGCGCCGTGCCTGCCGCCTGTCGCCGTTCATGCCCTGTTGCACGACCACCCAATGGCCGTCATCGGCGACGATGAAACCGTGCAGATAAAGATCGAACCCATCCTGAAGCGCAGCGCTGTCGACCTTGGCGATGAGACGGCTCGTTGTCGCCAGGCCTTCGCCATCGAGGCCGACGCGTTCGCCGATCGAGACGAGCTCGTGCGGGGTTTTGCGCGATTGCGCGCCGCGGCCGCCGCAGACATGCAGGCCGAGTTCGCCGGCGCGCGGTTTCAGCCCGCGCTTCAAGGCACCGAGAACACTTGTGGTGATGCCGGAGGAATGCCAATCCATGCCCATCACCGCGCCGAAGGACTGAAACCAGAAGGGATGAGCGAGCCTGCGCAGGAATTCGTCCCGGCCGTAGTGATGCACGATCGCTTCGGCGATCAGGGCTCCGAGCCGCGTCATCCGGTCGCCGAGCCAATGCGGCACACGTCCCCCGTGAAGGGGAAGATCGGCGCTGCCTGCGCGTTGTGACATCTCGTTTCCTTACGCTTTCCATCACTCCGACGCCGCACGGAACCCAAAAATATTCCAGGCGTTTGTTTTCGCAGTTAGAAGCCGAGGCAATCATGACCGCAATCGAGACCGTCTTCAATAACCCGAGCCTGCCCCAGGCAAAATCGCAATGGCCGGACGGCCGCGAAAAACGGAATCACAGCGCTTTGCGCCTGGAGGGCATCGCCGAGAAGGCGGCCTTCCTGATCAACGGCAACCGATATTTCGCCGAAGTTTCGCGGGCGCTGCGGCAGGCACGGCGCACGATCTGGATTATCGGCTGGGATTTCAATCCCGACATCCCGTTGGAACCGGAGCAATCCGACGAGACTTTGGCAGACCTGTTGCATGGGCTCGCGGCGGCCAATCCCGAACTCGAGATACGCATCCTCATCTGGGCGCTCGGGCCGGTCTATTCGGAAAAATCCCTGCAGGTGCTTCGCAAGAAGAACTTCCCTAAGAATGCCCGGATCGACCTGCGTTTCGATCTTCAGGGTGCCGTTCGCGGCTCTCACCATCAGAAACTCGTCTGCATCGACGACGCCGTCGGCTTCATCGGCGGCATCGACCTGACGTCGCGGCGATGGGACACAAAGCGCCATCATGCCAGGGACAGGCTCCGGCGGGACCCCGAGGGCGTGTCCTACGATCCGCTCCATGACGTTCAGGCGATGGTCACGGGCGACGCCGCACGGCTGATCGGCGATATCGCCAGGCGACGCTGGGAAACAGCTACCGGCGAAAGGCACCCGCCGCTTGCCGAGCGCGCGCCCTTTCCCTGGCCGGAGGATCTTGCTGTTTCGCTGCGGGATATCCCGGTGAGCTTCGCGCTGACGGAGCCGTCGACGACCTTGTGCGCCGGCATCAGCGACGGTATCGCCTCGACATTGGATATCATTTCGCGAGCACGGCGCCTGCTTTATATCGAGGCGCAATATCTCGCCTCCTTCCGCGTCGCCGACGCCATAGCCGCTCGGCTGCAGGAGGAAGACGGGCCCGAGGTCGTCATCATCTGCACGCGCAGCTCCCACGGGCTGATCGAAAAGATTATCATGGGCGGCAATCGCGACCGCGTCATCCGCCTTCTCAAACGGGCCGATCGCGCGAACCGGCTGCGGGTCTATTTTCCCGTTGTGCCCGGGCCGACAGTGCCCGGGCCACTCGTGCCCGGGCGGACAGCACCAGCGACGGTCGACGAGGTCGAGGTGCTCATCCATTCCAAACTGATGATCGCCGACGATGAGCTGGTGCGCATCGGCTCCTCCAATCTCAACAATCGCTCCGAAGGGATTGATTCGGAATGCGATATCCTATTCGAATCTGAAACAGACGAGCACCGCCGCGCGGTGGCGGAGCTGCGTAACCGCCTGCTGGCGGAATATCTCGGAACAGGCACCGAGACCGTTGCAGCCGCCTACGCGCAAAGCGGCTCGGTGATCGAAGGGATCGAGGCGCTGAATGACGACGCCCGGGGTCTGAGAGAATTCGTAGTCGAGCTTTCCGGCAGCACCTCACCGGTCAGAGGGACCGGGTTCTTTGACCCGGCCCGGCCTTTCCTGCCGCTACGCCGATTGGGCCTCGGCGCGCTCGTCCGCTTCCTCGTCCGTCCCGCGTGATCTTCGGAAGACGATCTCACTGATGAGGAGAAGCGTCGTGCCGAGCGCCAACGGAATGAAGAAATAGGCGCAGCGAAACGCGATCAGCGCGCCGATCGAGGCTTCCTGCGGCACGGCATAGGAGACAGTCGCCTCCAGCACGCCGAGCCCACCAGGAACATGGGTTGCGAGAATTGCCGAATTGGCCAGCACATACGCCGTCACCGACCTGAAGAAGGCGACGTCGCCGAAGGCAGAGAGCATCTGGTGCAGGCAGGCGGAAACGAGGATGAAGTTGATCGTCCCGATCGCGACCTGCGCGACGGCAATCGAAAATCGCGGCAACTGAAACGACCATCGCCAAAGGCGCAACTTGCCGCGGATGAAAAACGCCAGCGCCGCATAGACGACCGGCACGATGAGCGCCAGCACACCGAAAATGCGTACATTGGCCGTATCAAGCCGCAGCAGGCGCCCGCTATCACCCGGATTGACGATTAGAGCAAGGCCGCCGAGCGTGATCAGCCCGAGCCCGACCGTGACGCCGCAGAACAGGATAATTTTCGCTACGTCCTCGGTCGTCAGTCCCCAGCGCGAATAAAAGCGGTAGCGGAAAGCACCGCTGCTCAGCCCGGCAAAACCGATATTGTGGCCGAGCGACAGGCTGATGAACGAAGCCAATGCAATTTTAGGATAAGGCAAGGATTTGCCGAGCGAACGGATCGCCAGCAGATCGAAACAGCCAAGACATAGATAGGATGCCGCAGCAAAGAGAAGCGCTGTACAGAAGCTTGAAAGCGGTATGCTGCGAACCGACTGGACGATCTGGTCGAGGCTGTACTGCTCGAAGATGCGATAGAGAAGAAAGACAGCAAAACAAAGGGCGGCAACCAGCAGTCCATTCCAGATCATGCTTTTCAAGCTCATCGATTGTCCTCAGGAGTGCGAGCGTGGTGGGTCGATAATCTGGAACGATCAAACGAGTTTTGTGTTCCCCCGGAACACGATCGATGTCCCAAGGGACGAGTTTCAGCGGACCCATGGCGGAAAAATCAATCAGACTCCTGACTTATAACGTGCACAGTTGTATCGGCAGCGACCGTAAGCTCGATCCCGGGCGCATCGCTTCGGTCATCGCCGAGGCGCAAGCCGACATCGTCGCGCTTCAGGAGGTCGATGTCCTCAGGCGCAGGACCGGCGGCATCGACCAGGCGCATATGATCGCCTCGCTGCTCGAAATGCAGGCCCATTTTCATCCGGCGCTGTCGGTTGCCGAAGAGCAATATGGCGATGCGATCATCACCGCTCTGCCGACAGGCGCGGTCAAGGCTGGCCCGCTGCCATCCATCGGCGAACAGCGCGGCGCCCTTTCCGTCGAAATCCTGGTCGGCGACAGAAAACTGCTGGTTGTCAACACTCATCTCGGGCTTCGCGGCCGCGAGCGCATGCGGCAGATGACGACGCTATTGAGCGCGGGCTGGCTGCGCGGCACGGCGGACGAACCGCTTCCCACTATTCTCTGCGGCGACTTCAACGCCATTCCGTCGTCGGCGACGTACCGACTTGCCGCGCGATCGCTGAAGGACGCCCAGCTCGCAGGCAAGGACCGGCCTAAAGCGACCTTTCCCTCCCGCTACCCGCTGATGCGTATCGACCACGTCTTCGTCAGCGACGATCTCGTCGTCAAGAAAGCGGCCGTGCTGCAAAACCGGCTGACGAGGATCGCTTCGGATCACCTCCCTCTTCTTGCAGAAATCTGCTTCGCCTGAACGCTGGCGCCACGCGCGACCGCCTAGGCGTTGTTATCCACTGAAAAACGACAGGCATCAGCGCTTGCAGCGACATTGAAACGAATATTTCACGAATAATGTTATATGGAATATCTATTCCGCCCGCGCATCATGTGTCCGGGTGATGGAAGTTCAGTCGTTCGAGCGGATCGGGACCTTCACTCGAAATCGACTGCTCTCTTGGAGGAAGAGGAGGGGTTGATGTTGGCTAGGCTGTTGTCACGTGTGCGCATCCAGACGCAGGTGATGGTGTTCATCGCGCCATTCGTCTTGAGCATCATGGCCGTCGGCGCCATGGGCTTTTATGCATCGAGCCTGCTCCAGGGGCGGATGGATATTTCCAACTCCGTCCTGCAGTCCTTGAGCGGCTTTCGCAATCTATCTGCCGCGATGGCCGAATTCCTCGCCAATGCCACGCAGGAAAACAGAGACGCCGTCACCGCCAAGCTTGCCGATCAGCGTGCTCTTCTGAAATCCGGCCTCGACAGGCTCGCCGCGGATCGCAGCGGCCAGCAGGAGTTGGAACAGGCGCTCTCTTCGATCGATGGAATTTCGACACGCATGGACTCGCTGTGGCAGCTTCAAGAAAGCCGGACGGCACTCCTTGCCGATCTCCAGAAAGCGCAGAGCGTCGTCGTGTCGTCCCAGACGGATATCGTCGAGGGCTCCAAGGTTCTCCAACGCGCGGCCGACCTGCAGGAAGACGAGTCTCGCAACACGCTCGGCGACGCGCGGCGCATTTCGGATTTCGCATCCTTCACCCAATCGCTGAACGACAAGGCCCAAGCCGCCGGCCCGATCAGTGGCGCGGATCTCGACGAACTCGCCCGGCAACAGCGCATCGTCGGAATGGCGCTCGGCGGCGATGCGCCGGACGCTAAAAAAGCGATCGACGATACCATCGCGACCCTGAAGCCGCTTGTCGAGGCTTCCGGCCAGACCGAAGCGCGCGTCGCTGGCCTTCGTGATGCGACGGCCCAGATCGTCGGCAGGCTGCCCGAATTGCAGGTCGTCGCCACGCGGCGGTTGAAGGCCGTGACGGATAAAGCGGCTGAAACGGCCAAGACGGTCGAGCGTGCCAAGACCAGCCAGAGAGACGGTCAGAAGCTGACAACCTCGGCATATGTGATCCAGATCGTCCTGGCGAAACTGACGCTCGCCCCGACGGACGCCAATCTCCAGCGGCTTTCGCAGGAAATCACCGCTGTCAGAAAAGGGCTGGATATGTTGATCTCGAATGCGGGCGGCGTTGCCCAATTCGATAATCTCAAACCGAAGCTTCTGCCGGCACTTGATAAGATGCAGAAGGCCGCCACCGATCTCGTCCGCATCAGCGCGCAGCGCCAGGAAGAATTCCGCGCCGCCGCTGCCGATGTCGACCGGATGTGGTCGCAACTGACGGCGTTCGCCGAAATGCAGCGGCAGAACGCAGCCGAAGAACGTACCGACGCCAATGCCATGTCTTTGGGAACGACGATCCTCGGCGTGGTGATTGCAATCCTTGCCGGCGTCGGGCTGACGGTCACACTCAAGGGCCCGATCAACCAGATCACCTCGGCCATGCGGCGGCTTGCGGATGGCAAGCTTGAAACGTCGATCGTCGGCGAGACCCGGGCCGATGAAATCGGCGATATGGCCCGCGCGCTCGGAGTCTTCAAGAACAATGCCATCGCCAAGGTCGAGATCGAGGAGCGTAGCGAGATCGAACGGGCGAAGGCCGAGGAGGATAGGCATCGCAACGACGAGGAAAAACGTGCCGTCGAACAGCAGATCGACTTCGCAGTGACGGCCTTGGCCGAAGGGCTCGGGCGCCTGGCGCGAGGCGATATTTCACAGACGATCGCGTCGCCCTTCTTCGGCCGGCTGGAGCAGCTTCGCAACGACTTCAATTCGTCGCTGCTTCGCCTGCAGGAAACGATCGATCAGATCCGCACCAACACCCGCATGATCGAAGGCAATGCCGGCCAGATGGATCTGTCGGCAAGCAACCTCGCAAAGCGCACCGAGCAGCAGGCCGTGGCGCTTGAGGAAATCGCCGCGGCTATCGAGGAGATCACCACCACGGTTCGCTCGTCGGCAGCCTGCGCCGACGATGCCCGCGAGATCATCACCGACACCAAGAAGACGGCCGATTCCTCATCCGGTGTCGTCGCCAGCGCCATCGAGGCGATGAGCAAGATCGAAGCCGCTTCGGACGAGATCGTGCAGATCATCGGCGTCATCGACGACATCGCATTCCAGACGAACCTGCTCGCGCTCAATGCCGGCATCGAAGCAGCCCGCGCCGGCGAGGCTGGAAAAGGCTTTGCGGTCGTGGCTCAGGAGGTTCGCGATCTCGCTCAGCGCTCCGCCGAGGCCGGGCAAAGGATCAAACAGCTGATCGGGCGCTCGCGGACGGAGATTACCAACGGGGCGCGGGTCGTGCGGGAAACCAGCGAAGTCCTCGAAAGCATTTCCGCGAAAGTGGTCACCGCATCCGAGCAGATGGACGTCATTGCGCGGTCGAGCCGGGAGCAATACAACGCGCTGCACGAAGTCAATTCCTCCGTCAACCGGATGGATCAGATGACGCAGCAGAACGCGGCCATGGTTGAGGAAACGAGCGCGGCGACGAAGGAACTTGCCGACGAGACGAAGACGCTCCTGCAACTGATCGACCAATTCCAATTGGATGAAACAGAGACGCGTCGCGTGAACGCTGCATAGTGGGGCTCCGCTCTGCTTCGTAGGCGCCCGTGACGGGCGGGCGGGTCAGTGACGACTGTAGAGCGGCGGCATCACCTCTTCATCCGAGAGATCCGGATAGAGCCGCCGGCGTGTACGATCGAGCGCTTCCGCCTCCCTGCGCTTCCGTTCCAGGAGTACGGCCGTGACGTCTTTATAGGGAGCGCCGTCCTTCAAGGCGACACGGACGATCCCGCCCTGCGAGAGGAAGTCGCAGAAGGATCGCACCGAGCGAAGACGTGTCGTAATCTCGATATAGCGGTCGTCATGTCCAGTCATGTTCGCCTCCTTAAGATGTAAAATGTCACGAACACTTCGGCAAGAAGATGACACTGGTTTCATGACGGTCCCAGACCCGATCGGCCATGTGCGGAAGCCGGTTCCAAATGCGCCAACAGGTGCAGATTTCGCTTTGGAGCTTTAGGCATTATCCTCTGGCGAATTTCCGGTTCATAGCGGCGGCGACCAAGGGCAGCGCCGTGGTCGCGACGGTTCCGAGGGGCAGTCGCCTGATACCCCGGGTGATGACGAATGCCGCAGCCATCGCGCCGGCGAGCTTCAGCCACGGCTGATTGCCGAGCTGGGCATGGGCACTGGCATCTGCCCATCGGACGTTTTCAGTCACGACGGCCGCAGTCTGGTCTCTGATTACATGAAGGCGGGCCTGGAGGTTTTCGAGCTCCTCCCTCAGCTCCCGCAACCGACTTTCCAGAACATGCTCCTCCGAGACCAGGAACGGTTCCTCCATATAAGCATCGGCCGGTGTAAGAGCATCCTGGCCGAGCGTTGCGAGGTAGGCCTCGTACTCGGCCTCGCTCGCAAACCCCTCACGCCGGATCAGCTCCGGGTTGATGCTCGTCTCCTCTCCGTTCGCCGTCCGCGCGCCGACATCGTCGTGTCTCTGTTCCGCGCCGACACCGGCGGGCTCGTCCTTAAACATGATGCGTCTCCCGTTGTTTCCTCGGCAGAACGCTCGATGGCTCTATTTGATCCATCACGGCCGCGATGCGCTGAAACGCTCCGGCCGAAATTCCGCCAGCAGTGGATGACGGCGTCCGGTGGCGATCTCGTCCGCCAGCAGTTCGCCGGCGATCAGGCCGAGCGTGGCTCCACTATGGCTGAAGGCGACGAAATAACCCCAGATCGACGGCAGCTCGCCGAAGACCGGTTCGCCGTCGCCCGGAATGGGCTTCGGGCCGACACCATAATCGTCGATCTCGAGCGTGGGGTTGCCTTCGAGAACTTTTGACGCCTCGCGCAGCAGCCCGTCCAGCGTCGATTGTCTGACCTCATAACTGCCGTCCGGCTTCATTCCGACCTCTTCCTCGGACCAGGCCGAATCGAGCGCGAACCCGCCATTGGGCATGGGCCGGATGGCGACGCGGGGAGTGTTAAGCACGGCCTTCAGCGAATGGCGGATCGGCTTCGTCCTGACGAGAAGGGCGACCGGCGTTGCGTCGGCGATATGCTGACCGGCTTCGGCGACGATTGCCGGAACGGCGCTGCCCGCGGCAAGCAGCACAGACTCCGCTTGCCAGTGCCTGCCGTCCGCCGTGCTCACGCCGCGGACGCGGGCGCCTTCGACATCAATTATCGCGCGCCCAGCGTCTGTCACGACCTCGCCGCCGAGCAAACGGAACTCCGCTGCGAGAATGCCGATCAGAGATGGGAGATCGACCCAGCCTTCCCCAGGATTGAAGATCGCACCCTGCACCGTCACCGCGCTGGCGTCGACGCCGGGCGTCGCGCCGGCAATGTTTTCCTGGGTCAGCCATTGCGCGTGATAGCCGAGATTGCACTCATAGTCGAAGACCTCGGCGATCTCGTTACCGGCGTCATCGGCATCCCAGGTCAGCCCGCCATCGAAACGCAACCAAGGCGCATCCGGATATCGGGCGGCGAGCGTTCGATACCGGTCGATACCGGCGAGGCGCAGCCGGTGATAGGCGTCGGAGCGTTTCCGGGCAGAATTGAGCCAGGCGAGCGAACGGCCGGAGGCGCCATTGGCAAGCGGCCCGTCACTGACGAGCACGGTGGCGATCCCAAGGCGCGCGAGATGGACAGCCGTCGAGACGCCGAATATGCCGCCACCGATGACGACAACCTTCGAAGGTTTTGGGGTAGCATTCATGTCGATAACCTTGTTTCCTGCTATGTCGAACGAATTCCGATGCATCCGTCGTGAGTGACGGCGGCGGCATGCTTCACGTCAGGGGCTAGAGGACTTCCGCAAGGAAGCGCTTCAGCCGCTCGCTTTGGGGATTGTCGAAGATCTGCTGTGGGCAGCCGGCCTCGACGATCCGGCCCTCATCCATGAAGACCACCTGATCGGCCACCTTCCGCGCAAATCCCATCTCGTGCGTGACGACGGCCATGGTCATGCCCTGGCGGCCGAGAGCCGCCATCAAGTCGAGAACGCCCTTGACCAGTTCGGGATCGAGCGCACTCGTCACTTCGTCGAACAGGATAAGCTCCGGATCCATGGCAAGAGCTCGCGCGATGGCGACGCGCTGCTGCTGCCCGCCCGATAGACCTGCCGGGCGATGATCCCTGCGCTCGGCAAGACCGACCTCGGCCAAACGCGCCTCGGCGATGCGTCGCGCCTCCTGCCTCGGCATCTTCTTGATCTTCGTCAGGGAAAGCATGACGTTCTCAAGCGCTGTGTGATCGGGAAAGAGGTTGAAGTGCTGGAACACCATCCCCACCCGCCGGCGCAACCGTTCCGGTTTCATGGCCAGAATGCTGTCGCCATCGAGCAGGATGTCACCGCCCTTCGGTTCCACCAGCCTGTTCATGCAGCGCAAAAGCGTCGATTTGCCCGAACCGGAGGGGCCGATGATGCAGGTGACGGTCCCGGCGGCGATGTCGAGGTCGACACCCTTCAGCACGTCGAGATCGCCATAGGCCATGCTCAGATCCCGGATGTTCAGGGCGCCGCCCTGGAAGCGCGGTTTCGTCTCTCCGGAAGATTTGGCCGCGGGCTGCGGGACGGCAGCGGCTTGCAACTCGCTGACCTCGGCCAGACCACTCGCAGCACCCGTACCGCGGCCCTGTTTTCCCAGGCGCAGTCTCACGTCGATGTAGTTGACCAAGTGGGTGAGCGGCACGGTGATGACGAGATAGAAGACGCCCGCCAGCAGCAAGGGCGACAGATTGCCCGTTACGACAGCCTGATCCTGCCCGACGCGGAAGATTTCCCGCTCGGAGGCGAGCAATCCGAGGAAATAGACGAGGCTGGAATCCTTGACGTTTCCGATGAACTGATTGACCAGCGCCGGCAGGACGCGCCGGATGCCTTGCGGGATGACGATCAGGCGCATGCCTTGCCCGTAGCTCATGCTCAGCGCTCGACAGGCTTCCATCTGGCCGCGCTCGACGCTTTGGATACCCGAGCGGAAGATTTCGCCGATATAGGCCCCGGCGATCAGGCTGAGCGCCAGGATGCCGAGCGGGAATGGCGACGGGCCGAAGATCTCTCGTCCGATCCGGGCAAAACCCTGACCGATGATCAGGATCGTGACGATTGCCGGCAGGCCGCGAAAGATATCGGTGTAGATGCGCGCGGGCAGCCGTAGCCAGCGGGACTGCGAGATGCCCATCACGGCGAGAGCCATGCCGATGACGACGCCGAGCACGGTCGAGGCGGCGGCCAGGATCAGGGTGTTCTTGAGGCCGACGCTGATCATGCTCGGCAGCACTTCCGCCATGGCGTCCCAATCCAGGAAGCTGCGGCGCAGATTTTCAAGCCAGTTCATCGAGATCCCCATCGAAGCCCACGCCGGGCACAAGGCCGTCCGCCGGAGCGGACGGCCTGCGGCCTCACTTCTTAGGAAGATACTGGTCCGGCATCGGCGAGCCTGGGAACCATTTTTCGTAGAGGGTCTTCCAGGTGCCGTCCTGCATCGCGTCGTGAAGGGCGCCGTTCAGCGCCGTGCGGAAGGCATCATTCCCCTTGCGGATCACGAAGCCCGCCGGCGCATCGAAGGATGGGATGTTGACCGCAACCTTCAGCGCGGGATAGCGCTCGCCATATTGTTTGGCCGCCTCGTAATCGAGGAAATGCGCATCGACCGTGCCATTGTTGAGGGCGGCGACGGCGGAATTGTTATCGGGGAATTTCACTAGATCGGTTCCACCGAAATTTTTGGCCGCATAGACCTCCTGCAAGGTGCCCTGAACGACGCCGAGACGTTTGCCCTTGAGGCCGTCGGCATCCTTGATGCCGGCATCCGCGGTCAAAACCGAGAGATAACCGGCAAGATAGCCGTCGGAAAAATCGACGGTCTTCTTGCGGGCTTCGGTGGTGCCGATCGCGGCGACGGCAACGTCGAAGCGTTCGTTTGCCACCGACGGCAGGAGGGCTGAAAATTCCTGGCCCGTGAACGTCACCTTGTCTTTTGGGAAGCCGAGGCGGGAGACGACGTTGAGAAACAGTTCGATATCGAAGCCGGTGAACTGACCGTCGGCCGTCGCAAATGTATAGGGCTTGGAATCCCCCATCGTGCCGACGCTGATCGTCCCCGTCTCGATCAGGTTATAGGGATTGTCGGCCGCAACGGCAGAGCCTGCCCCCATCGCAAGAAGGCACGTCAGAATGCCGGCCCGCAATGGGGCGAGGGTGGCCGCAAATGTTTCAAAAGGCTTCATCGTCGTTCTCCGCTCTGAAAGGAATGCTCTTGTCGGCATGTTGCTTCACCCACACTCTGTCGCGTATCAGCAGCAAAGCTTTATGGGCAGGATACCGGTCTCTGATATAAAGAGACCGGTCTCACAACATATTTGATATCTGTCAATTGACCGGCCGTCAACAACTCTTGTAGTCCTCGGTTATGGAAGATTCCGCTCATCCGAAACGGCCAGTCACGGTCGCCGACGTTGCGAAGGCCGCAAAGGTCTCGAAGGCAACGGCCGCCCGTGTGCTCGGCGGCTACGGCGCCGTCAGCGTCCAGATCAAGGATCAGGTGATGGCGGCAGCCGCCGCACTCGAATACCGCCCGAACGAGCTCGCCCGGAGCATGAGCACGGGACGCTCGGGCATCATCGGCGTGGTTGTCGGCGATATCGAGAACGCTTTCTTCAGTCTGGCAGTGCGCGGCATCAGCGATGCGGCCCGCCTTGCAGGCTTCAACATCATCATCGCCAATTCGGGCGAACAACTCGATGCGGAAAGATCGGCCGTCGACCTGCTGATTGGCAAGCGCGTCGATGGCCTGATCGTCACGCCGGCCCGCTGCGACCGCCTCGATCACCTGCAGCATGTCCGCCGCGCCGGCGTGCCGCTGGTTCTGTTCGACCGGGCCATCCCCGAACTCGATGTCGACGCCGTGACCGGCGACGACCGGGAGGCAGCCCTCACCGCGACCCGGCATCTGATCGGCCAAGGACATCGCCGCCTCGCCTATGTCTCGGCCATGGATGCCGAGAGAGGCGGGCTCACCGATATCGCGCTTATCTCGAATTCCGCCGTGCGCGAACGCGTGGAAGGCTTCGTCAGCGCTCTGACCGAGGCGGATTTGCCGAACCCTCTTCACTCCGTCAGGCTCGGTGCCACAGACCAGCATCAGACGGACGCGGTGATGAAACGTCTGCTTTCGGAAATATCACCGCCGACGGCGCTGCTGGCATCCGACAGCCTCGTCGGCTTGCGCATTTTCAAGTCGCTGCAATCGCTCGGCCTGTCGATCCCGCAGGATGTCTCGATGATTTCCTTTCTGGACGCCGACTGGACCAGCGTCACCGTTCCACCGATCACCATCGTCGACCAGCGCGTCTACGAGCTTGGCAAACTCGCCGGCGAACGGCTCGTCGCCCGCATCGAGCGCACCCCGCTTGCCGTCGAACATCTGCGCGTTACCACGAGCCTTGTCGTGCGCGGCTCCGTGGCGACGATCGGCCGGTGAGATCCGGGCTAAAGCCGATATGCTCTAATCATAGAGCTCGCCATGACCAATCTGCTCCTGCCTGGCAGATGTGTCGCTGATAGCGGGATCGTCGGCCGGATCGGGATCTTTCTTGTTGGCATCACGCAGAAACTGGGCGGCTTCAAGCAGCGCTGCAGTTATCTCTTCGGTTGCCCATCCGGCTTCATTGGCGGCGGCAACCAGTCCTTCCAATGCGTCGCGCGCGGCATCAGTCGCCTCTTTGAAGCGTTGCGCGGGCGCTTCGGTTTTCGGCGACGGAAAGGTCATCGGAATTCCCTCCACTAGGTTCTGACTATTGGAGATGAACGCAGCCCGCCGGAAATGGATGCACGATCATGCGGATTTCGGCGACGACATCCGCCTCAGATGACCGTCTGCAACAGAAACGGCGAGCGCTCCAGCGGACGCTGGGCAAGGATCCTCAGCATTGCCGGGCCTTGTATGCCGGTCGTCGTCGTGGAGCGGCCGTCGTGGTAGACCACCGTCATAACGCGGCTGAGGCTATCGTACCTGATCTGTGCGATCGTGCGCGTGTGAACCTGAAAGATGAATTCGTGGGGCTGAGATTTCCGCCTGGACCGCTTCGAGCTCATTGTGATGCCCCAGCAAAATGACGGCAGCATTGACCCGGCCGTCCCCAGCTCAGGATACGCGTGATAGTCGACAACACATCCCTCATCGAGTGCCTCCAATGCGCTCAATATTCGGCCAAGCGACAAAGCGGTCAGTTCCGGCAATCGAACCGGCAACCTCCAGATCAGAGACTTGGCCTCACACTACAGACGCCGATCAAGCACATATTGTTTCCACGGTCGCGTGACATCGGCGTGACATGCAGATCACGGCTCGAAAACTTGTCCGAAACGGGCATTGTGAGGTGTCGATTTCACCAAGGGCAACGACAGCCCATCAATGCAATGTTCTATGTATTCCATAGGGACGGGCGGCGTGCGGCCAGTATCCGACGGTGCGTGCGAGCGACCGAATGGCTTCGTCCACGACGAAAACCGCATCCCCGAGCCGTTCGATCTCGCAATCCAGTTCGTACACCTCGACTTCGTCAAGACCTTCAGTGAGCAGCAACCGCTTGCTGGCCTCGATCAGGCGCTCCGTGCGCCGGACAATATCGAGAGCGCTTCGTATGATAATGTCGAGCATGCAGTTGCCCCCGCTTGAATGACCAAGTGTCGGGCATAATCGGAATGCTGACAATCCCAAAATCTTGTCAGATGCGCGCGCGGATCGTGTCGTAGAAATCCCACACCTTACGCAGCGCCGACTGGTGGCGGCGGCGCGGCAGAGAGGCGCGCCGTCCGGCAAAGGCGAAAGCAGCCGCGACCGCAGCAACGAGAAGGAGCGTCGAGGCCGGATAGAGCTTCACCGCCGCTTCCGTTTGACCCACCGCTTTCCCGGCCCCTCTCTTTACCGATCGGGCGCCATCAAGGATTTGCTGCTGGAGCGTTTCGATTTGCAATCGCAGCGCGCTCAACTCTTCGCCCAGGCCGTGATCAGGCTGCCGGGGAACGCCGACGGAGGCCGTGCTCCTGTCGATAACGGCTTTCGGCACCGGCTCGCCGATCTTGCCTCCTTCGGGGTCGAGGGTAGCCGTCTCGGTGCTCTTGCGTCGCGGCATGATCCATCTCCTTCGCAAAAGTGATCACTCTGTGCTAGTCGTCATCGAACGAGAAAACCGGCCGATAGTGGCGCTCGGCAATCAGCAAGCTCCGGTCGGGCCGGATGATGTAAGTTTCCTCGACCTGCCGTCCCCATTGATCTGTGAAGCTGTGTGGGAAAGAAGAACCCACGGGCGATTTCGTCAACTTCGTGCGTGGCTGACCATTATAGGTGATGCTGCCGGGGATAGGGGCCAGTCCAGCCGACGTGTAATATCCTTCGCCGGTCGTGCAGCCCGTCAGAACAACGGCAAAGATCAGCCAAAATCCCGTGCTCCGCTTCATAGAACCTCCAGCCGTTCCGTCCTTTGGACGTCACTTACTCCATCGCCAATGTAACAGGGGACGACGGACATTGTTCCAGAATCGGCTGGAGACGTCGCAACAAGTTGCCCAACAGCATAAGGCTCGCCTTTGAGCGTATGGGCTTGGCGTTCGAACCCGACCTTGAAGCCCCTCAGGCGGCGACTGCAGGAATGGGCAAGCCCAGGATCTCGGCATGTCGACAAAGTTTCTCCCAAGCCGCATCGCCGACCGGCACGCCTTCTTCCAACGCCGCACGGCGCCTTCGTGCCGCGCTGTCACCCGGCATGCGAACCGGGCCATTGTTCCAGGGCGCGGAAGGGTTGCTGCGGCAAGCAGAGGCGAGAAAATCGGACTGCGCGGTAAAGGCATCCAGCCCGGCGAAAAAGGCGGGATCGATGACTTGAAGAAAGGCGCTTTGCGAAAACACGCCAGGCGGCGTGTTCGCCCGGCCCTTGCCGGAAAGCCCCTGCCCCAGCAATTCGACGATCAGCCCGAGCCCAAAACCCTTATGTCCCTTCAATTGGCCGCCAAGGGGCATCATCGTTCCGCCGCGTTCGGTCACCTCGCGCGGGTCATCGGTAGGCTCGCCAGCGGCGGTGAAAGCCCAGGCCTCGGGAAACTTCTTGCCGGCCTTCGCCAGGTTTTGCGTCATAGTCGTGGTGGTGATCGAAGCTGAGACGTCGATCAGGATCGGATCCTCCGATGTCGGGAAACCGGCCGCCATCGGGTTCGGCGTCAGTAGCGGCTTGGTGCCGCCATAGGGCGCGACACGGCTTGCCGCGGGATGCGACACCGATAGCTGCACGATCAGGCCCTGCTCGGCAACCTGCCGCATGAAGGCCGAAAGAGCGCAGGTATGATGGCAGTTTCGGATCGCCGCGGTGACGACGCCATGATCGCGTACGCGTTCGCAGGCCTGGTCGATCGCCTTGGTCAAAAGCCATGCGCCGGGCAAGGATTTGCCGTCCCAGACAAAGGCCGCGCCGCGGTCATTGACCACCTGATAGCTGCCGGATTTCGCCAGCGAACCGTCCTCCAACGCTTCGACATACCAGTTCAGCAGACTGACGCCATGCGTTTCATGGCCGATCATGTCGCCTTCCACCAGGACAGCGGCTGTGGTTTCGGCCTTGTCGGGCTCCATCCCGGCGCCGGTCAATATCTGCTCGGCGAATTGAGTGAGGGCAATGCGGTCAATCAGCGGCATAGGCATCCATCCGTCATGTCATGGAAGACGCGGGCCATCCGAAAGAGTGTGGCCCGCGCTTTAAGTCCGCAAACCAGCTTACTTGAAGCGGATTTGCGACAGCTGCAGTTCGGAATTCGTTGCGATCGTCGGCTTGAAGTCGAGACGCGGCGAAACGCGGGTGAAACCGACCATATGGAACATCGGAATATCGGCGATGATCTCGGTGTTAACCTTGGCGAAAAGCTCCTTCCAGAGTTTCGTGCGCTCGTCGCCGGTGGCTGAGGTCGCCTTGGCGATGAGTGCGTCGACCGCAGGATCCCGAACCATGGAGTGAGAGCCGTCGGCCGCGTATTTCACGAATGCGGTGAAGACGGGATCGCCGGTCGCATTGTCGTGCTGCGACTGGGTCAATGTCGGACCGGAATCGGCGACGAAAGGTGCAACGAAATAGCCGTTCCACACGGAAACGTCATACATGTCGAGCTTGACGTTCAAGCCGACGTCCTGAAGCATGGCCATCATCGCTTCCATCGCTTCGGTGGCGTTGGGATATTGCCCATTGCGGCCGATGATGCGGATCTGTTGATCGACTGGGACGCCGTCGGCTTTCGCCGCCTTGACCAATTCCTTTGCTTTTTCGGGATCATAAGGCCAGGCGGGGATATCGGCATTGTAGCCGATCGTTGTGGGTACGACGAGTTGCGTGGCGATCTTCGCCTGTTCGGGAAACAGCGTTCCAAGCATTGCCTGACGATCGATGGCGAGGTTCATCGCTTCGCGTATGCGCCGGTCGTTGAGCGGCGCTGCCCGCGTATCGATGCGCAGCGATGTCGTCTCCGAATTCGGATAGGCGAAGTCGGTTTCCTTGTTGGTGGCATCCTGCACTGATACGGCCGGAACGATATCGGCTTCACCGGCATCGACCATGGCCGCCGCGACGGCGCTATCCGAACGGAACAGATAGGTCGCCTGCTCCACCTGCGGCTTGTCCCCCCAATAGTCCGGATTGCGCTTCAGCACGATCGACTGGCCAATCTCCCATTTGTCGAAGGTATAGGGGCCGGTGCCGACCGGCTTGCGGGTAAATTCGTCTGCGGGTGTCGCTTCGGCCGATTCGACGGCCATCACCGTCATCAGCAACGGAAGAATCGGCTGCGCCGGTTTTGTCGTAATGCGGATGGTGTTGGGATCAGGCGTCTCGAAGCTGAATTCCGTGCCGCCGAAATATTTGCCGCCGGTCTCGCAGCTGAGCTTCTTATTCTTGTTGCGCTCGATCGTGAACTGGACGTCTTTGGCGGTGAACGGTTTGCCATCGTGCCATTTGACATTCGGGCGCAGCTTGAACTCCCAGGTGTCGTCGTCAATCTTCGACCATTTCGTCGCCAGGCGGGGTTTGAGGCCGCCGTTGACGTAGTCGAATTCCACCAGCATCTCGTTGACGTTTTCGGAAATGACCCGGCCGACGTCCTGGCGCGCTGCCATACAGGGCTCGACGACATCGACGGTTTCGGCAAGTACAACAGTGACGTTGCTCTTGGCACCTTCAGCGTGAGCCGAGCCGATACTCAGCCCGATCACCGCGGTTGAAAAGCAGGCAGCTACCAAATGCAGTTTCATTTCGTTCTCCTCCCATGCGCCGGCGGCGCCCCTTAAAGCAAACCTCGTCTTGTCTTTCGGTGGTCCGGCCCTCGCCTCCTCATGCGAGAGCCAATCTAATACATAAGAGCACTAATATACTAGTTGAGCGATCAAGCGCGGCGCCCGAAACACGAGCTGTCACCCGTCTGAATTCTCGTTTTTTAGCCGTGGTAAAGCGCGTCAGTCCGCGCATCTCTTCATGGGTAAGAGCCGCTCAGCGGCACACGCATTGGGCCCGCCTTTAAGCCGGCGAATGAGCGCGAAGTTTCGTCGCCGCGATCGATTTGATACTCCCCGGTCTCAGTTGCGCAGATCTTGGGGCAACAGGCCGGCGGGGAAATTCTGGTAAGCGACAGGGCGCAGAAACCTGCGGATCGACATGGTCCCGACGCTGGTCGCACCGAAATTGGTCGAGGCCGGATAAGGTCCGCCATGCACCATGGAATCGACAACCTCGACGCCGGTTGGGAAGCCATTGACCAGCAATCTGCCCGCCTTTCTTTCCAGGATCGGCAGCAGGTCGCGGGCAAGGCCAAGATCAGCGTCGTCCATATGGATCGTCGCGGTCAGCTGTCCTTGAAAGCTTTCGGCAAGGGCGACCATCTCTTGAGGCGAGCCGACGCGCACGACGAGGCCGAGAGGGCCGAACACCTCTTCGCTGAGCGAGTGATCGGCAAGCCAGGCCGAGCCGTTGGTCTCAAACAGGTTCGGCGCTGCGTCGCGGCCAGCATTCTCTGCCGTGAGAACCGGCGCGACCGCATTGCTTGCCCGCATCCGGTCGACACCTTCGTGATAGGCCGTGGCGATGCCTTTGGTCAGCATCGTCTGCGGTGCCATTTTTTCAAGAGCCGACTTGGCAGCACTGGTGAACTTGTCAGCCTCCGGCCCGTCGACGACGACGGCGATACCGGGATTGGTGCAGAACTGGCCGGCACCAAGCGTCAGTGAACCGGCCCAGCCGGAACCGATTGCCTCCGCCCGGGCAGCGGTCGCAGCCGGCAGTAGGAACATCGGATTGACGCTGCCGAGCTCGCCGAAAAACGGAATCGGTTCAGGGCGCTGGGCGCAAAGGTCGAAAAGCGCACGGCCGCCGGCAAGCGACCCGGTAAAGCCGACCGCCTTGATAGCGGGATGCGTCACCAGAGCCGTTCCGACATCACGGCGCCCGCCCTGAATCAGGCTGAAGACGCCAGCCGGCATGCCGGTGCGCTCGATCGCAGCCGCGATCGCCTCGGCAATGATCTCACCGGTGCCGGGATGGGCTGAATGTCCCTTGACCACGACAGGGCAGCCGGCGGCAAGCGCGGCTGCCGTGTCGCCGCCGGCCGTCGAGAATGCCAGCGGAAAATTCGAGGCGCCGAAAACGGCGACCGGGCCGATCGGCCGCTGCACCAGGCGGATTTCAGGCCGCGGCGCCGGCTGCCGGTCGGGCTGCGCCGCATCGGTGCGAGCATCAAGATGTGCGCCTTTGCGAATATGCTCGGCAAACAGCTTGAGCTGGCCGGTGGTGCGGGCGCGCTCACCGTTGAGCCGGCCCTCGGGGAGCCCGGTTTCCTCGGTTCCGATCAGGGTGACCGCCGCGCCGCGCCTGTCGATTTCCTCGGCGACGGTCTCGAGGAAAATGGCGCGCTCCTCGCATGTCTTTGCGGAAAACGCCGCGAATGCGGCTTCGGCGGCGCGGCAGGCGCGGTCGACCAATTCCGTGGTGCCGACGGCGAAATCATGGGCCGGGCCGTGTGCCGGCTCGGAGCGAAAGGTCGTCGTTCCGGCAATCCACTCGCCAGCGATCAGATGCCTGCCTGAAGGGGTCCAGCTCATTGTTATCTCCTTGGCGGAGCCTCGCTCCGTCCATGTGCGGTGATTGCGCAAGATGCGCCGCGTAGAACATGATGCCGAAAAGTGTGCACGGTTTTCGGGCCTGATATCATCCTGTTCTAGCGGCCGTTCACCTTCCGCCATTCGGCAAAGAGTGTCAGATTGCTTTCATCGGTGGCCGGGTAGAGACCGATGATCGTATGCCCCTGCTTGACGCGCTCGGTGACGAAATCCTCGTAGGCGGTCATCTCCACCGCTTCGTCGGCGATCTCGTCGGCGATCTCGGCCGGAATGACGATCACGCTGTCGTCGTCGCCAACCATGATGTCGCCCGGGAAGACCGCCACATCGCCACAGCCTATCGGCACATTGATGTCGATTGCCTCGTGCAGCGTCAGGTTCGTCGGGCTGGAGGGACGGTTGTGATAGGCGGGGATATCAAGGCCACCGATCGTCATGGCGTCCCGGAAGCCGCCATCGGTGACGACGCCGGCGCCGCCGCGCATCATCAGACGAGTAATTAGGATGTCGCCGGCAGAGGCTGCGCGCGGATCCTTGCGGCTATCCATCACTAGAACATGGCCGTCCGGGCAGGTCTCGATGGCAAGCCGCTGCGGGTGTTTCGGGTTCCGAAACACGTTCATCGCATTGCGGTCCTCGCGCGCCGGCATGTAACGCAGGGTGAAGGCCGGTCCCACCATATTGCGGCCCTTCGGCTGCACCGGCCGGACATCCTGGATCGTCTGATTTCTCAGGCCACGCTTGAACAGCGCCGAGCAGAGCGTCGCGACCGAAACACCCATCAGTTTTTCACGGGTTGCGGGGTTCATATTTCCTTCTCCTCGTTCGAATTCAGCTGCCGAAGCTGCGCGTTTCCACGGTCCAGTCGCGGGCTTTGCCCGTCAGGCTGCAACCAAGCCCCGGACGGGCGGGCACGATCATCCGGCCATCCCTGATATCGAGCTGTTCGTTGAACAGTGGCGCAAGCCAATCGAAATGCTCCACCCACGGTTCGTGCGCATAGGCGGCCGCCAGGTGCAGATGGATTTCCATGGCGAAATGCGGCGCCAGCCGCATGCGTTTCGCCTCGGCTTGCGTGCAGATGCGCAGAAAGGGCGTGATGCCACCGACCCGCGGGGCATCCGGCTGAATGAAGTCGACCGCATCGGCACGGATCAGGGCCATATGTTCGTCGGCGCTTGCCAGCATCTCGCCGGTAGCGATCGGCGTGGCCAGTTCGCGCGCCAGTGCCGCATGGCCCTCGGCGTCATAGGCATCGAGCGGCTCTTCGATCCATTCGAGATTGAGCGGTTCGACCAGCCGGCCGAAACGCAAGGCCGTGGTGCGGTCCCATTGCTGGTTTGCATCGACCATCAGCGGGACACGGCCATCGATATGGCTGGTCACCGCATCGAGCCGGCGAAGGTCGATCATCGGGTCCGGCTGTCCGACCTTGATCTTGATGCCGCCGATACCGGAAGCGATCGAATGGTCGATGGCGTCGCGGATTTCCTCGACGGTCGATGACAGGAAGCCGCCGGAGGTGTTGTAGCAGGCAACACTGTCGCGATGGGCGCCAAGCAGTTTTGCGAGCGGCAGGCCGGCGCGTTTCGCCTTCAGGTCCCAGAGGCAGATATCCATGGCGGCAATGGCCTGCGTCGCAATGCCGGAACGGCCGACCGAGGCGCCGGCCCAGCAGAGCTTGTCCCATATCCGCGCTGTATCGTTGGGGTCCTCGCCTATCAGATTGTCGGCAATCTCGCAGGCATGTGCATAAAGCGCTGGCCCGCCTGCCCGCTTCGAATAACTGAAGCCAAGGCCGCTATGACCCGCTTCGGAGAGGATCTCGCAAAACAGAAACGCAACCTCCGTCAACGGCTTCTGCCGGCCGGTCAAAACCTTGGCGTCGCTGATCGGCCGCGCCAACGGCAGATAGGCGAGCGACAGAGTGACCGATCGGATGGCGTCCAGCTTGGCCGGGCCGGCCGCAAAACCAGCCTTGGGCGGTTGCGCGAGGATCGTGCGTCGATTGGGATCAAACATCTTGGTGCCTCAGTTGATAGCCGGTTCGGGAGTCTTGCCACCGAATTCCGTCGTCAGGAAGTCGAAGTCGCAGCCTTTGTCGGCTTGCTCGATATGCTTGGAGAACATAAAGCCGTAACCGCGCTCGTAGTGTCGCGTCGGCGCCACCCAGGCGGCGCGGCGGGCTGCGATCTCCTCTTCCGAAACCAGCATATTGAGGCTGCGCGCCGGAATGTCGAGTTCGACCATATCGCCCGTTTTCAGCAACGCCAGCGGCCCGCCGATGTAGGATTCTGGCGCGGCGTGCAGCACACAGGCGCCGAAACTGGTTCCGGACATCCGGGCATCGGAGATGCGCACCATGTCGCGCAGGCCGAGCTTCAACAGTGCCTTCGGCATCGGGATCATGCCCCATTCCGGCATGCCCGGTCCGCCATGGGGGCCGGCATTGCGGAGCACGAGAACCGTGTCCGGCGTCAGCGGATAGTCGGGATCGTCGATGATCTTCTTCATCTCAGCATAGCTGTCGGCGACCAGCGCCGGGCCGCGATGGCGATGGAATTTCGGGTCGCAGGCCGCCGGTTTGATGACCGCGCCGTCAGGACACAGGTTCCCCTTGAGCACGGCCAGCGAACCTTCGTGATAGACCGGGTTAGACAGTGGCCTGATAACGTCGTCATTGTAGATCTTCACCTGGTCCAGACCATCCACCAAGGGTTTTCCCGTCACGGTGATCGCGGTGGGATCCAGCTTGTCGCCGAGCTGCTTCATCAGCGCACGCAAGCCACCCGCATAGAAGAAATCCTCCATCAGGTAGGTCGAACCGGAAGGACGGATGTTGGCGAGAACCGGCGTCGTGCGACCGATGCGATCGAGATCATCGAGCTCCAGCGGGACGCCGGCGCGCCGCGCCATGGCGATCAGGTGAATGATGGCATTAGTGGAGCAGCCGGTTGCCATGGCGACCGTGACTGCGTTGTCGACGGCCGCGGGCGTGATGATCTGGTCCGGCGTCAGATCCTCCCACACCATGTCGACGATGCGGCGGCCGCAGGCCGCTGACATGCGTTGGTGGTTGGCGTCGGCTGCCGGGATCGAGGATGCGCCCGGCAGTGCCAATCCCATAGCCTCGGCGATCGCCGTCATCGTCGACGCCGTGCCCATGGTCATGCAATGGCCGTAGCTGCGGGCGATTCCACCTTCGATGCCTTGCCACTCCTCCTGGGTGATCGTGCCGGCGCGCCGCTCGTCCCAGTATTTGAAGCCGTCGGTACCGGAGCCTAGCGTCTTGCCGGCATAGTTGCCGCGAAGCATCGGGCCGGCGGGCAGATAAATGAAGGGAATGCCCATGCTCACTGCGCCCATGACAAGGCCCGGTGTCGTCTTGTCGCAGCCACCCATCAGAACGGCGCCATCGACAGGATGGCTGCGCAGCAGTTCCTCGGTCTCCATCGCCAGCATATTGCGATAGAGCATCGTGGTTGGCTTGACGAAGTTTTCGGAAAGGGAAAGAGCAGGCAGTTCCATGGGGAAACCGCCCGATTGAAGAATCCCCCGTTTCACCCATTCGGCGCGTTCACGGAAGTGCATGTGGCACGGCTGGGCATCGGACCATGTGTTGATGACCGCGATGATCGGCTTTCCCTGCCAATCCTCCGGCGCGTAACCCATCTGCATGGTCCGTGACCGGTGGCCGAACGAGCGCTGATCATCCGGCAGCATCCATCGGGCCGACCGCAATTGCTCGTAGGTTTTCCTCGCGGTCACGGCTCTCTCCCACCTTTTCGCTTGCTTATTTCAGCGTTTACACCAACTGATATTTTAGTTTGACATATATATCAATGGAAAGTTTGCGTTCTTGTGCATTAGGTCGTGCAAAGCTATGAATGGACTGAAAAGGACGCCTCACATGAATTCCCAGTTCGCCTCCACATTCGGCCTGACCGCACCCGGGTTTCCGGTCGTTGCCGGCAGCACGGTCCAGCGGGTCTATGATGATCTGCGAAAGCGCATCATCACCATTCAGCTGCCGCCGGACACCACGCTGTCGCGCACCGAGCTTACGGAGACTTATGAAGTCAGCCAGACTCCCATCCGCGACGCATTGCAGCTTCTCAAACAGGAGGGTCTGGTTCGCATTTATCCACAGTCCCGCACAGTGGTGACCAGGATCGACGTCCTGCAGATTTACGAGGCACATTTCCTTCGCGTTGCACTGGAAACGGAGGTTTGCCGCCGCCTCGCAACCGATCCGGATCCGGATCCGAGCGTCATTACCCGCGCCCGGTCGATCATCAAGATGCAGTCGGCAGTCGCTGACGACGCCGATCAGATCGCGATCTTCCAGGAGCTCGACGAACTCTTTCACCAGACGTTGTTCGCAGGCGCCAAGCGCAGCAGCCTCCACCAATTGATACGCGAGCGGTCCGGTCATCTCGAGCGCATTCGTCGTCTGCATCTGCCCGAAAAGGGCAAGATCGCGAGCATTCTCGATGGGCACCACGCCATCCTCGATGCGATCGCCGCTCGCGACGAACAGGGCGCGGTCGATGCGATCCGCGAGCATCTCAGCCGCACCGTCGCAAAAGTGGAAGACATGCGGAAGGAGTTCCCGGACTATTTCGTCTGATCTGCCGCGCCGCGGGTTTTGCCGAAGTCAATTGACCGGCGTCAGCAGCGGCCTGCCTGCAAAGAAGGCGGCAAGGTTGTCGACCGTCAATTGCGCCATCCTGTCGCGCGTTTCCTCGGTACCGCTGGCATGGTGGGGATAGAGCACAACATTATCGAGTGCTGCGAAGCGCGGATCTGGATTGGGTTCGTTCAGGTAGACATCGATGCCGGCCGAGGCGATCCGCCTTTCCTGCAAGGCCTTGATCAAGGCCGGCTCGTCGACCACGGTGCCGCGGGCAATGTTGATGAAGCTGCCCGTCGGCCCGAGCGCATTCAGCACGTCCGCCGATATCAGTCCTTCGGTCGAGGGTCCGCCAGGGGTCGCGACGATCAGGATATCGGCCCAGTCCGCCAGTTTTACCGGTGCGTCGAAATAGGCAAAATCGTTGCCGGCCTTCTTCGTCCTCCCATAATAGCCGACCGTCAGCCCGACAGCTTCGCATCGCTTGGCAATGGCCATCCCGATGCGGCCGAGGCCGACGATCCCGGCCTTCTTACCCGACGTCGATGTCGTCAGCGGCATCATGCCCTTCTGCCCCCAATCGCCGGAGCGCACATAGCGATCGCCTTCCGGCAGGCGCCGGCGTGCCGCCAGCATCAGAAGCAGTGCCATGTCGGCAACGTCGTCGCAAAGCACCTCGGATGTGTTGGTGAGCTTGATGCCGCGCCGGGTCATCGCCTCGAGATCCATCTGGTCGTAGCCAGCCGAGGAACAGGCGGCGAGCTTTAATGCCGGCAATTTCGAAAGCAGGGCTTCGTCGATCGTCACATGGCCGTTGCAGACCAGTGCGGAAGAGACCGGGCCGACTTCCCGCAAGAGAGCATCCCGTTCTTCGCCTTTGACAAGATCCAGTCGGTGCAGCGTGTAGGTCTCCTCCAGCATTGCCATCTGATGGGGCCGAAGCGGATAGGCGACGATGACATCGGGCTTCATGCGGAAACGAGTCCTTCCTGTAGTTGGCGGGCGGCGCGTCGGGTGGCCTGGATTTCCGGATCGGGATCGAGGCTCGCGGCAAGAAGCGCCTGCGTGTAAGGGTGGGAGGGCGCGTTGAAGATCTGTTCCACCGGACCCTCCTCGACAATCTCGCCGGCCTTCATGACGATGACACGATCGGCGAAATCGCGAACCACCGGCAGGTCGTGTGCGATGAAGAGGTAGGACAGGCCGAATTCGCGACGCAGGCCCTCAAGTAAGGCAATCACCTGCGCCTGGATCGACACGTCGAGCGCCGAAACCGCCTCGTCACAGATGATCAGTTTCGGCTCCATCGCGAGCGCACGGGCAATCGCGATGCGCTGGCGCTGGCCGCCGGAGAACTGATGTGGATACCGGTCGGCCATATCCGGTTTCAGGCCAACCTTGACCAGCAACTCGGCCACCCTCTCCTTCCATCTCGCTTTCGGCAGGATATCCGGGTGAATGACCTAGGCCTCGGAAATCAACCGAAACACGCTCATCCGTGGGTTGAGTGATTGCGTCGGGTCCTGAAAGACCATCTGCAAATCGCGACGCAGCCCGAATATTTCTCTAGGGGTCATCGCAAGCAGATCGTTTCCGCGGTAGAGGACCTTTCCCTCCTGCGGATCGTCGAGGCGAACGATCGCCCGGGCAAGAGTTGACTTGCCGGAACCGCTCTCGCCGACGACGGCAACCGTCTCGCCGGGCATGATGACGAAGTCCACGCCCTTCAGCGCCTGAAATGCGCCAAAACTCTTCTTCAAGCCGATGGCGCGCAGCAGCGGTTCGCCCTGCCGGTCACGCTCTTGCGCCATCGCACCCTTCCCGGGTGCGGCGGCAATCAGCTTCTTCGTATAGGCGTTCTGCGGGTTGCGATAGACTTCGGCCGCATTGCCGGTTTCGACGACGCAGCCGGAATTCATCACCACGACCCGGTCGGCGATCTCGGCAACGACGCCCAAATCGTGAGTGATCAGCAACAGGCCCATGCCGGTTTCCTGCTGCAACTCCTGTAGAAGTTCGAGCACCTGCGCCTGCACCGTAACATCAAGCGCGGTGGTGGGTTCATCCGCGATCAGAATATCGGGCTTGCAGGCGATTGCCATGGCGATCATCAGGCGCTGCCGCTGTCCGCCGGAGAACTGGAATGGATATTTCCGCATTGCCGCCTGCGGATCGCTTATCCCGACGCGCCCGATTAATTCGAGCGCCCTCGCGCCGGCGCGTTCCGCCGACTGGCCATGCGTCGTCATCATCTCGGTGATTTGCCAGCCGATCGGATAGACCGGATTGAGGTGGGCGAGTGGGTCTTGAAAGATCATGGCGATCTTGGCGCCGTTGATCGTCCGCCGCTCCTCGGTCGTCATTTTCAGCATGTCGCGGCCGTTGAGGAGAATGGTGCCGCTGGTGATCTTGCCGGGTGGCATGTCGATCAGGTTCATGATCGCCGACGCGGAGACAGACTTGCCCGAACCACTTTCCCCAAGGATCGCCAGGGTCTCGCCGCGATCGAGATGCCAGCTGACATCCTGCACCGCCTTGACGGTCCCGCTGGCGGTGTGGAACTCGACCGAAAGGTTACGAACGTCCAGAAGATGTTCAGCCATTTTTCTTGCCTCTCATTTCCCGGCCTCTCATTTCAAGCCGCCAGCGTTGCGTCGGATCGAGCGCGATGCGCAGCCAGTTCGACAGAAGATTGAGCGACAGCGTCGTCAGGATGATTGCAAGGCCGGGCCAGAAAGACAGCCACCAGGCATTGGTGAGATAGGGCCGCCCTTGAGCAACCATCAGACCCCAGGTGATCTCAGGCGCCTGAATGCCGATCCCCAGGAACGACAGCGAGGATTCCGCCAGCATGACGAAGGCGAAATCAAGCGTGGCGATGGTCACCAGCGTCGGAAAGATCACCGGCAGGATGTGTTGGAACACAATGCGCCGGTTCGATGCCCCCATGACCTGGGCCGCCTGCACGAACATCCGCTCGCGCACCTCAAGCACTTCGGCGCGGGCGGTGCGCAGATAGATGGGGATCCGGGTAATCGCCAGGACGAGGACGATATTGGTGACCGAGGGTTCGAGCATATAGAGCACGATCACCGCCAGAAGCAGCGACGGAAAGGACATGATGACGTCGCCGAGGCGCATGATCCATTGAGCGGCGGAAGAGCGGCTGTAACCGGCCACCAGACCGAGCGCCGTGCCGACGACGGAGGATGCAAGCACCGCCGCCGCGGCAACCAGCATGGTGTTTTGCGCCGCCACGACGACGCGGGCCAAAAGCGGCCTGCCTAGCGCATCGGCGCCAAGGATGTAAAGCCATCCGCGGGTGATATCGAAGGGCGGCGCGTTTCGGCCCCGCAGGTTCTGCTTGGTGGCGATGCCCTCCAGCAGAAACGGGCCGAACATCGCACAGAGAAGAACGATCAGTAGGAATAGAGCGGCGAAGAAGGCCAGCTTGTCCGCCCACAGCATGGTCAGCCAGCGGCCGATCGGGCCACTCGGTTTTTTCTCGACGAGGATTTCTGTGTCGGTCATCGCCATCGCTCAATACCGGATGCGCGGATCGAGCAGCGCATAGGCAATGTCGATCAACAGGTTCATGATGAAGATCGCCAATGCCGAGACCATGATGACGGCCAACACGACGGCGAAATCGCGAAGCAGGATGGAATCGATCATCAGCTTGCCGATTCCCGGAAAACCAAACACCGTCTCGACGACGACGGCACCGTTCAAGATAGCGGCGGCCTGGTCGCCGATGACGGTGATCACCGGCAGCATGGCGTTGCGCAATCCGTGAACGAAGATGATCGAGTTGGAACGGACGCCCTTGGCGCGCGCCGTCTTCACGTAGGCGGAAGACAGAACGCTGATCATCGAGCCGCGCACCACCTGCAGAATCAGGCCAAAGGGCCGGATGAACAGCACGCTGACCGGCAGGACCCAGTGCCAGAAGGTTCCCGTTCCGGATGTCGGCAGGACATGAAGTTTGACGGCGAAAATGACGATCGCCACGATGGCAAGCCAGAAATCCGGGGCCGCAGCACCGATCAGCGAGAAGAAGGTGGCAAGACGATCGAAGACACCGCCGACGCGAAACGCCGCGAGCGAACCAATGACGATCGCAGCAACCGTCACCAGCGTCATGGTGATGACAGCCAGCCAGAAGGTCCAGACGAAGGCCTCCAGCACGACGTCCATGGCAGGACGAGCCTGCCGCAGCGACTGACCGAAGTTGCCCTGCGCGAGATCCGCGACATAACGGCCGAACTGGATGATCAACGGGTCATTGAACCCGTTCATTTCGCGGAATTGCTGGCGCATTTCCGTGGTCGCATCAATCGGCAGGTAGAGATCGGTCGGATCGCCGGTCAGCCGGGACAGGAAGAACACGATGACGATAAGCACCACGAGCGATACGCCGCTGGCGATCGCGCGTTTGCCGATGAAACTCTTCATGCCACTCCTCCCGAGTGAAACCCATAGGGGACCGTTCGCCTGGTCTTCGCGTGTCCGCCGTCAGTTCCCCGTCGACAAGCGCGAACTGAAATATTAGTGTATCTAGAATTTTTGTGAACCCCCTTTCTCAAATTCGTCAGCTCTTATCGACCGGCGGCTTCCGTCTCCAAGCCATACCCCCCGTGCCGACGATGGTTGCACCAATGATGACCGCCGCGCCGATCCATGTCTGGGGCGCAGGAATTTCCGAGAAAAACAAAAAGGCCATCAGCGCGACCACGGGCAGCCGGAGAAAGTCGAGCGGCGCCAGAACGCTTGCAGCCGCCATGCCGAAGGCGCGGGTGATCAGCGTCATGTTAAATGCCCCGAGTGCCCCTTGCATGGCGAGCAGCCCGAGTTGGCTCCAACTCGGCATCGACCAAACAGGCAGCATGACGATCAGGCCGAGCGGCACCGTCGTGATCAGGTTCCATGCAACCAGCCGGTCCGCGCTGTCCCTCAACGCCATTCGCCGCAGCATCAACTGGCTGGCCGCCGTCAAGACCGCTCCCGCCAGCGCAAAAAGCAGCCATTGGTCGAAAGCGGACTCTCCAGGACGAATGATGATCATGACGCCGATAAAGCCTGCCACGATGCCAGCGACGCTGGAAACGCCGACACGCTCCTTGAGTACGAGCCACGCACCGAGAACGAGAAACATCGGCATGGTGAAATTGATCGCTGTGGCATCGGCCAATGGCGCATGCGCAAAGGCGATGAACAAAGCAACCAGCGAGGCAAGCTTCAGACCCGCACGCACGACATGCAGGACCCGGTAGGGAGAGGCTCTCAGACCAACGCGAGACACGATCCACGGCGAGACGGCTAGGAGCCCGAAAAACGATCGGAAAAAGCCGATCATCAATGGATGTACACCGCCGGCCAGCGAGCGCACGATGATTGCGTCGAGACTGTTTAACAAGGCGGCCGCCACCATCATGCAGACGGCCAGGCCTGTGCGACCGGGCTGCATTCCATTTCTCCTGATCGACGAGTGCAGCCCATGCCATATCGGTCGTTCGATACCGCAAGCGCGCTGACCAGCATCTGCAGCCACGGTCTTATCGCGATCCGCCAGCGGCCGTCCACACTAAAATACAAATATATTAGTTTTAAAAAATGCAGCCTGAGCGGCTTCACGTGACAACGGAATTTCAGGGTTGCAAGAATCGAGGGAATACACTCTACGTCTGAGAATGAGCCGCAAAACGACCCGTGCTGGAGAAAATCACGCCGTCCCTCCTCTCGGGAAGGCCGGCTATATCTCCTCGGCCCGACAGTTCCGGCGGTGCGTGACCTCCTCACCACCGAATTAGCGGCCAGATGTAACCGCGACATCCCTCCCAGCTCTCGGGCCTTCAGAGCAGGAAGGATAGGTCCGGGAATTTCACAACCCCACGTCTACTTACTCCATAAGGATATTTTCATGAAGCATATGCGCGATCTCCGCCTGATGATGGCAAGCACTGCCTTCCTGGCCCTCGCCGGCCCCTCCTTCGCGCTTGACGGCGCTGATATGATGAAAAAGCTCAATGCCGCTACCAGTGCCGGCGGCACGGTCATCACCTTCGAAAAGGCTGATGTCGATGGCGATACGGTAACCGCGACGGGCGTCCAGGTGGGATATGCAAACCTGCCCGGCGACACTTTGAAGATCGGCGAGCTCACCTTCGAGGGCGTCGAGGAGACCGAAGGCGGCGGCTATCACGCCAAAACCGTCTCTTTCCCGGATATCGACATGAGCCAGGAAGAAGGCCGCTTTTCCGCAAAGGACATCGAGATCGCGGGCCTCACGATTCCGGCCAATGCCACGGGCGAGACGCTGAACGACATCCTCCTTTATGAAACGGTCAGCACCGGGCCGATCGCTCTCAACGTCAAGGGCAAGGACGTGTTTGCCATCGAGGGCATCGAGTCGAACCTCGAGCGCCAGGATGGCGGCTTTACTTATGACGCCAATGTCGCTGGCCTTAAAGCCGACCTGTCGCGGGTCGAGGATGCGAGCGCGAAGGACGCCATCGAGAAACTCGGGCTGACCACGATCGACGGCACGGTGACGATGAAGGGCAGCTGGGAAGTCGATAGCGGCAAGATCGCTGTCGACGAATACGCTTTCGACTTCAAGAATATCGGCCGGCTGAATATCGCCGTCGACTTCTCCGGCTACACGCTGGCCTTCGTCAAGTCGCTGCAGGAAGCGGTGAAGACCGCCGAGGCCAATCCGAACAAGGAAGAGGCCAACCAGGCCGTCGGCCTTGCGATGTTGGGACTGATGCAGCAGCTGACGTTCAACAGCGCCTCGATCCGTTTCGACGATGCCTCGATCACCAAGAAGGCACTCGACTATGCCGGCGCCCAACAGGGCGTCACGGGCGACCAGCTGACGCAATCGCTGAAAGGCCTTGTGCCGATCATGATGGCGCAGCTCAACCTGCCGGAGCTGCAGAACCAGGTGTCGGCTGCCGTCAACACCTATCTCGACGGGCCGAAGAACCTGACGGTCAGCGCAGCACCGGAAAAGCCCGTTCCATTTCCGATGATCATCGGCGCCGCCATGGGTGCGCCGAACACCATTCCGTCGGTCCTTGGCGTCAAGGTCACGGCAAACGACTAAGCTGGCGCGCCAGCAGCTGGAGGCGGGTTCGGACCTGCCTCCAGCTTCATTTCCCCAGGCGAGATTCGGCGATTTCCTGGAATTGCTCTACAGCTCGTCGCTGCGACGCCTCACAGCGTGCTTCAGCGCGATCATGTGTCTTCGCCGCTCCAGCATATAATCGGCATAGCCGACGCAGAAAAACAGCAACGTCGGGCCGGCGTAGATGATGATCAGGGCCAATGCGATAAGGATGAATGCGGTCGTCATGATCTTGTTCCATCATATTGGTCGTGCCGCATTTAAAGCGGCGACAGCGGATAGGCCCTCATCTCGGCTTTCCCTGTCCTTATTTGATAAAAATTCGCCGGCTTCCTATTCGTTCCGTCCCCGATCGATTTCCATTCGCGCCGCGGAGGCGAAGCGCGGCCTTTCCTCCCGCATCGCCGCCGTTACGCGCTTGAGCAGCGGGACCGACAGCAAATCCTCCAGCAAAACCGAAAGCTTCGGCTTCCAGTTCGGATAGCTGTCGCTGGTGCCCGGAATATTGGTCGGCGCTTTCTCGTCGGTGAGATCGGCAAGCCGCACCGATGTCAGAAGCGATGGAGTGCGCGCAATGAAACGATAGGCGCTCACCGTCAGATCTTGCAAGGCTTCCTGGCTTGCCCGCGCCGCCGTGAGCCGGGACGGTACGTCGAGGCCCGCGGCGTTGAAGACCGCTTTCAGATACCTCCGCTCGCGCCTGCGGTGTTTGAGATGTTCTTCGGTGATATCGGGCGGCACGATACCGTGTTCACAGCGATCCTGAATGTCGGCGCCGCGCCACCAGCCGGCAAGCGTTTGGTGGTCATGCGTCGAAATGCAGGCGAGCGCGAGGACCGGATAGGCATTGGCGGGCTTGAAGCCCTTCTCATCCTGTTCATAGGAAAGGATCCGGTAGGAGAGAATGCCGGCAGTAGCCAGATCCTCTTGCAAGCCTTCGGGAATCATTCCAAGGGACTCCCCTATGACAAGGCATCGATGTTCGGCGGAAACCTCGGCGAGGATCTGCAACAGCCGGTCCTCGGGATAGCGGACGTAGGCGCCGCTATCCGGCCTGCTGCCTAACGGAACCAGGAAAAGGCGGCGGATCGCCGGGGCGTGATCAATACGAATGGCGCCGGCGTAACGCATGGCGGTGCCGACCATGCGCCGGTAAGGCGACATCTCCCCTCCGGCAATTTCGGACGGCAGGTATCCGGCAAGGTGCCAGTCCTGCCCATCGACGGCGAATGGATCGGGAGGACTGCCGATCGTGGCCTGCGAGACATAGATATCCGGCTCGCTCCACGTCGCCGAGCCATCGACCGCCTCCCCGACGGCAAGATCGAGATAGAGCCCTATCCTGAGGCCGCCCTTGCGCGCCCGATCTGCCGCCTGCATCAGCTGGCGGTGGGCGAGCCATTGCAGCCACATGTGGAAGCGAACATCATCTGCATGCTCGCGTTCGAAATCGCCGACAGCGTCGCTGTCGAAGCGCTGGAACTCGGCCGGCCATCGTTGCCAGCTGGCGCCCGCCCCGCGCTCGACCATGGACGAGGAGAGGCATTCGAACAGCGCATGCAGCCGAAGGCTGTCGCCGCCATTCGCGACAAATGCGTCGAACTCGGCTTCGTCATCAACACGGCGTTGTCGCCGCGCCGACCAGAGATCACGAAGGGCTCCAAGCTTGGTCCGCGCGACGCCGATGTAATCGACGAGATCGGATTGGCGAAGGCGCTCCAATTCCTGTTCGAGTTCGGAATTGCCGGCAAACCCCGGCACCTGATCGACCGCGATATAGAGCGGGTTGAGATGCTGGCGGCTTGAGGGTTCGTAGGGGCTGCAGCGGTTGGGATCGGCGAGGAACGGCGCGTGAATCGGATTGAGGCCGATGAAATCCGCTCCCAGCGCCCCCGCCAGATCGGCGATATCGGCCAGATCCTGGAAGTCTCCAATACCCCAGTTGCGTGCCGACCGGATCTCGTAGAGCTGCAGACTCATGCCCCAGATCCGGGTATCAGACAGGAAATCCGGAAGAAACGACGCCGGGATCTTCCCTCGCGCCGGCTTCGCTTTCCACTGCGGCGCGCCGGCCTCGTGATCCGCCGTCAATTCAATATTCAATGCCGAGAGTATCTTGCGCTTGGTCGCGGCCGAGATCACCACCTCCCGGTTCTCGGGGCTGGGTCTTGTCGGGCTGATGCCGTGGAGGCGGGCGAGCTTGTCGAGTTCAGCGGACTTCATCATTCGACCTTTCTCTCCCACCGCCGTCACGCCTCGCTCAGGCTCCAGATCACCGCCCAGGGCGCCAGATCGCCGCGGTCGCTTCCGCCGAGACGGAATATCGTCTCGGCGCCGTCCTGTTGCGAGCCGAGCGCTGTCGCCTTTTTGCCGAGGTTGGCGCGCAGATGAAGATGCCGGCCTTCCGCAAGGGCCCAATCCACTGCGATCGCATGTCCCGCCGAGCGGTAGACAGCGCTTCCGCCCGTTGCGCCTTTCAGCAAAGGAACAATCCTCCGGTGCCGGAGGTCGAGAAGCGTTCTGTAGAAATCGAGCACCTCGGAGGAAGCGCGTTTCGACCAATCCAGTTTGGCCGCAGCGAAGGTCGATGGCGTCGTCGGGTCGAGAAGGTCGTCGGCGTCGAAGCCCGGCAGGCGCGAAAGCTCCTCGCGACGGCCCTTTCTGACCTTCTCGTTCAGCTCCTCGTCGAAATCGCAGAAAAACGGGAAAGGCTCTGCAGCGCCCCATTCCTCGCCCATAAACAGCATCGGAATCTCGGGCGCCAGCAGATAGATTGATATGACGGCTTTGACGGCGTCGGCCGGGCTCGACGCCAAGACCCGGTCGCCCAGCGCCCGGTTGCCGATCTGATCATGGTTCTGGATGAAGGAGATGAAGGCCGTCGGCGGCAGGTGACCGCTCGGCCTGCCGCGGCTTGCCCCCCGATAGGGCATCGGTTCGCCTTGGAACACGAAGCCTTCCGCCAGCGCCCGGCCGAGCTTGCCGGCGTCGCCGGCGTAATCGGCATAATAGCCGAAGGTTTCACCGGTGGCAGTGATATGCAGCACATGGTGGACGTCGTCGTTCCACTGGGCGGTGAACAGCTTCGCTTCGCCTTTTTCGTCTCGCTTCAGCAGATCGCTGTCATTCTCCTCGTTTTCGACGATCAGATGAACGTGCCGGTCGCCGGCTGCAGCCCTGACGCGGCGGGCAAGTTCGTGAAGCAAATGCTCGTCGCTGTCGTCCTTGATCGCGTGAACGGCATCGAAGCGGAAGCCGTCAAGCCTGAATTCGGTGATCCAGTAGATGGCGTTCTCAATGACAAATTCGCGGATCATCTCCGATCCGTCGCCGTCATAGTTGATGCCGTGGCCCCAGGGCGTCTTATGATGGTCGGTAAAGAGCGGCGCATAGGAAGGGATATAATTCCCGTCAGGCCCGAAGTGGTTATAGACCACATCGAGAAACACCGAGATGCCGCGCTCATGCGCTGCATCCACCAGCGCCATGAAATCCTCCGGCCGGCCATAGCTGCTGTCGGGGGCATAGGGCAGCACGCCGTCATAACCCCAGCTGTAACGGCCGGGGAATTCGCCGACCGGCATGATCTGCAACGCCGTGACACCCAGCTCCCGCAGATGATCGAGTCGCTCGATCGCAGAGGTGAAACTCCCCTCCGGTGTGAAGCAGCCGATATGCATCTCGTAGATGACCATTTCCTCCCACGGCCGGCCGCTCCAGTCGCTCGTCCTCCAGCGATAGGCGGTGAGGTCGACCACTTCGCTCGGGCCATGCGCATCCTGCGGCTGGAACCGCGAGGCGGGATCGGGAATTTCAAGACCGTCCGGCAGAACGAAGCGATAGCGCGTGCCGGCATGGGCATTCGGAACCGTGCATCGATGCCAGCCACCGTCCGCCGCCTGCATCGGCCGCGGATCGGCGCCTTCGATCTTCAACGACACGCTTTCATGCAGGGGAGCCCAGAGCCGAAACAGAATACCCTCTTCAGTGATTGCGGGGCCGAACGTCATATTGGTCAAGGGAAAGCCTTCTGTGAAGAGCATGGGATTTGGGTAACTTTTGCAGGAGCAAAAAGTTTCGTCCGCACGCGGACGCCATCGGGCATCCCTCGTTCAGCAAATGCTGGAAAGAGTATGACTCTATCCCTCCCGAGTAGGATTTTATCCTACCGTATGCTATAACTATCCTGCAAAATAGGAGTGCAGCGTATGCGTTCGACGCAACAGATGAGCATCACACTTCCCGTGGAAATGGCGAAGCGAGTCAAGCAGCGGGTGTCCGACGGTGATTACGCCTCGGAAAGCGAAGTCATACGCGAGGGCCTGCGTGCTTTGCAGGAACGCGAGAATGCTGTCGAGCATTGGCTGCGAACGGAAGTCGTGGCCACTTATGATGCCCATAAGGCAGACCCCACAAAGGCCAAGCCTCTCGAAGAGGTCTGGAAGCGGCTAGAAGCGCGCATGGACGAAATCGATCGAGAAGACGACTAATGAAGCTCTATCATATCCGCCTCACCGATCAGGCGGAGTTGGATTTGGCGCAAATCTACAGTTTCGTCCGTAGGAAATCCGCATCTTCTGTCGTCGCCCGCAATTACGTGACCCGCATCAAAATCTTTGTGAGTGGGTTCGAGACATATCCTGAGAGAGGCACCATTCGTGAGGATCTCCGGCCGGGATTGCGTATTGTCGGCTTTGAGCGCCGGGTAAGCGCGGCTTTCATCGTCGAGACCGCCGAGGTTGTTGTCCTCCGTATCCTCTATGCCGGGCAGCAGTTTGAGATTGACGAGATGAGCATTTCCGCTCCATCGAATTAGGAAATCTATCTAAACTGTCCGATTTAAACGCGCTCGAACTTTTGCGCACGGCCGCTACGCCGCCGCGACTTTGCCCGAGAGTGCCTTGTCCATGGCTGCCTGAAGCTGTTCCTGGGTGAAGGGTTTCGTCATCCTGAGCATCCGGCCGAGGCCGTGGTCTTCGGAAAATTCGGCATAGCCCGAAGCAAGAATAATCGGCAGGCCCGGGAAGGCTGAGCGTAGGTGGCGCGCAAGCTCGGCGCCTGTCATGCCGGGCATCGCATGATCGGTGATGACGAGATCGCAATCTCGTCCGTCGGCCAGGAATTCCAGGGCCTGCGAGGCGGAAGATGCCTCGCGCGGCAGGTGTCCGAGATCCTCCAGCATCGCCACAGTTCCCGTCCGGACAAGCGCATCGTCGTCGACGACGAGAATGGCGAGCGGCCGTGATACCGGGTTTAAGGCTTCCGTCGCAGGAGGCTCGACGGCCGGCTGCGTCTTGACGAAGGCCTCGGCGACGGGCAGCCAAAGGGATACGGTCGTGCCCTTGTCTCTCGCGCTCGATATCTGGATCGAGCCGCCGGATTGCGCTGCCAGGCCATGCACCATCGACAGGCCGAGACCGGTGCCCTTGCCGACCCCTTTGGTGGTGAAAAACGGTTCAGCGGCGCGAGCGACGGTTGCCTCATCCATGCCCTCGCCATCGTCCGACACCGATATCCTGATGTAATTGCCGCCGGCGAGGCCGGCCGGCCGACCGTCTTCGGCCGCTGCCGCGACAACCGTCACGGCGCCGCCGCTTTCGAGCGCATCGCGGGCATTGACGAACAGGTTGAGCAGCGCCAGCTCCAACTGGTTGCTATCCACCAGAAGCGGAGCCAGATCCGCCGGAATGCGCTTGTGGATTTCGATGCGCGGCCCCACCGCCTTGGCGAGCAGATCCTCGACGTTTTCGAACAGCCTGAGGAAATCGACCGCCTGCGGCTTCAACTCCTGGCGGCGCGCGAAGGCAAGCAGGCGCTGGGTCAGCGCCGTGCCGCGCTCGGCCGCCTGGATCGCATTCGTCAGCAGGCGTTCGCTGCGTTCATCCGCCGGAAGCCGCTTCTTCAGGAGGCCGAGGCTGCCGAGCACCGCCATCAGAAGGTTGTTGAAGTCGTGCGCCACCCCGCCCGTCAGGTGGCCGATCGTGTCGAGCTTCTGCGCCTCGAACAATTGCGCCAGCGCTTCCTCACGCTCGCGCGTCCTTTGATCGATCCGGTGCTCCAACTCCTCGTTAAGCTCCCGCAGCTGAGCGGCTGAGGCCTCGAGTTCGGCGGTGCGCTGGCGAACCCGAGCCTCCAGTTCGGTATTCAACCGTTCGAGTTCCCGCGTCTTCCTGTAGAGATCGGCAAAGACCCTGACCTTGGCTCTCAGCACCTCAGGCACGATCGGGACGGAGACGTAGTCGACGGCGCCCACCGCATAGCCGCGCAACCGGTCGGGTTCGGCTAGCATCACCGCGGAAACGAAGATGATCGGGGTGTTCTGATAGCGCGGATGCTGCCGGATCATGCCGACCAGCTCGAAGCCATCCTGTTCCGGCATGCAGACATCGACGAGGATCACCGCGATTTCGGTGCGCAGTAGGTGCTCGAAAGCTTCGCGCGCCGATTGCGCCTTGATGAGGTTTTCCTCGAGTTCTTCGAGAATGACCTCGTAGCTCAGGAGTTTCGCAGGCTGGTCGTCGACGAGGAGGATGTTGACGGGGTTCATGACTGGATCCTCAGCGGTGCAGCCACATGCGAAGCGCCGACAGAAGCTGTTCGGTATTGACCGGCTTCGCCAGGTAATCGGATGCACCCGCTTCCAGGCATTTCTCGCGGTCGCCTTTCATCGCCTTCGCCGTCAGCGCCAGGATCGGCAGCCGTCGGAACCGTGGCTCCGAACGGATGACCTGCATCGTCTCATAGCCGTCCATTCCCGGCATCATGATATCCATCAGAACGATCGCCACCGAAGGCTCGTTGTTGATGACGTCGATGGCTTCGCTGCCGGTCGTGGCCGTCAGTACCCGCATTCCCCGGCGTTCCAGTACGCTGCTCAGCGCAAAGATATTGCGGGCATCGTCGTCGACGAGCAGCACGGTCTCGCCGACGAGATCCTCGTCCGAGCTGTGCAGTTCCTGCAGGGTCGCCTGTTTTGCCGCCGGCAGGTCGGCGACGACCCGGTGTAGGAACAGCGCCGTCTCATCGAGGAGACGCTCCGGAGACTCCACGCCCTTCACGACGACGCTTCGGGCCATACTGTGCAGCGTCGCATCTTCCTCAGGGGAAAGCTCTCGGCCCGTGAAGACGACCACCGGCACCTCCCCGATCTCGGCGTCGTCGCGTATCTGCTCCAGCACGTCGAAGCCGGACATGTCAGGCAGCGAAAGGTCGAGCACCACGCAATCCGGCGGATCCTGCCTGAGGGCGGCGAGCGCTTCCGATCCGGAGCCGACACTTGTGATGTCGATGTCGTCATGTCCGAGAAGCGCGGTGACGCTCAGCCGCTCGGCCTCGTTGTCTTCCACCAGCAGCAGATGCTTGCGGCGCGGTTGCGCGTAGGCCTTCAAGCGCGACAGCGCCTTGCCGAGGCCCTCGGGCGTCGTCGGCTTGCTCATGAAGGCGAAGGCGCCGCGGGTGAGCCCATGCTGGCGATCCTCGTCGAGGCTGATGATCTGCACCGGGATATGCCGCGTCTGCGGATTCTGCTTGAGCTGGCTCAGCACCGTCCAGCCGAGCATATCGGGCAGGAAGATGTCGAGCGAGATCGCCGCCGGCCGGTAGTCCTGCGCGAGTGACAGCGCATCGCTGCCACGCATCGCCACCAGAACCTTGAATCCGCTGTCACGGGCAAGATCGACCAGGACACGAGCGTAATGCGCATCGTCCTCGACGACGAGCAGCACCGAATCGCCGGCCGCTATCTGGTGGCGATCGTCTTCCACATGTTCGATGGTCTTCTCGGCGCGGCGGCTGGCTGCCGCCTCGGCGAACTCCACCACATTGGCCGATGGAAGGGACTTCGGCGCAACCGCGCCGGCGCCGACATAGGTGAGCGGCAGATAGAGGACGAAGGTGCTGCCGACGCCCGGCGTGCTGCGCAGCTGAATCTCGCCGCCGAGCAGGTTTGCCAGTTCGCGGCTGATCGCCAGCCCGAGACCGGTGCCGCCATATTTGCGGCTCGTTGACGCATCCGCCTGCTGGAACGCCTCGAAGATGATGCGTTGTTTTTCCGGCGGAATGCCGATGCCGGTATCGACGACTTCGAAGGCAATGACCGAAGGCGCGTGCCGGAGCGACGGATGATCCGGGGACCAGCCACCCGCCGCCAACGCGACGCGAAGCGTCACACCACCTTGCGCGGTGAATTTGAAGGCGTTCGACAGCAGGTTCTTGAGGATCTGCTGTAGCCGCTTCGAATCCGTGATGATGCTCTTCGTGACATCACCGCCGATCTCGACCGCAAACGACAGGCTCCGGTTTTCCGCCTCGTGACGGAATGGCCGGGCCATCACCTCAAGCAGGTTGCTGACGAAAATCTCCTCGGCATCGACCGAAACCGTTCCGGATTCAATCTTCGACAGGTCGAGGATATCGCTGATCAGGTTCAGAAGGTCGGTTCCGGCGCCATGGATCGTCTTGGCAAATTCGACCTGCTTGCCCGACAGGTTGCCGTCGGGGTTTTCGCCGAGCTGCTGGCCGAGAATGAGGATCGAATTCAAAGGCGTGCGCAGCTCGTGCGACATGTTGGCGAGGAATTCGGATTTGTACTTCGATGTCAGGGCCAGCTCGGTGGCCTTTTCCTCGAGCGCGCGCCGGGCCTGCTCGATCTCCTGGTTCTTCGCCTCGACTTCGACGTTGCGTTCTTCGAGCTGCTGCGCCTTCTGCCCGAGCTGCTCGTTAGTCTGCTGCAGCTCGCGCTGCTGCGTCTGCAGCTCGGCGGCGAGTTTCTGCGACTGCTTGAGTAGGCCTTCGGTCTGCATGGTCGCTTCGATCGAATTGAGGACGATGCCGATCGACGTTGTCAGCTGGTCAAGGAAGGACAGCTGCAGCTCGGTGAATTCGCCGGCGGAGGCAAGCTCGATCACCGCTTTCACCTGCCCCTCAAAATGCACCGGCAGCACGATCGCGCTTCGCGGCAGGGTCGTGAACACGCCGGAACTGATCGGAACGACATTCTCGGGAAGGTCGGTGACAAGAATCCGGCGAGCATCACTGGCGCACTGGCCGACAAGTCCCTGGCCGAAATCGAGCCGCGGCGGATGCGCCGCCTCGACCCCTTGCGCATAGACCGACAGAAGCGACAGGAACGGTTGTTCCTCATCGGCATCGACCTGGTAGATCACTCCCTGATGCGCGCTGACGAGCGGCGCCAGCTCCGACAGCAGCAACTTGCCCACCAGCGTCAGGTCGCGCTGGCCCTGCAGCATATTGGTGAAGCGGGCCAGGTTGGTCTTCAGCCAGTCTTGTTCGGTGTTGCGCTCCGTTGTCAGGCGCAGGTTGTCGATCATCGTGTTGATATTGTCTTTGAGTTCGGCGACTTCACCGCGTGCATCGACCTTGATCGAGCGCGTCAAGTCGCCCTTGGTGACGGCGGTCGCCACCTCGGCAATGGCGCGCACCTGCGTCGTCAGGTTGGCGGCAAGCAGGTTGACGTTGCCGGTCAGATCCTTCCACGTCCCCGCCGTACCTGGCACATTCGCCTGGCCGCCGAGGCGGCCTTCGACGCCCACTTCGCGCGCCACCGTGGTCACCTGATCGGCGAAGGTCGCAAGCGTATTGGTCATGTTGTTGATGGTTTCGGCGAGTGCTGCCACCTCGCCCTTGGAGGCGACGGTGAGGTTCTGCTTGAGGTCGCCGTTCGCCACAGCCGTCACCACCTTGACGATGCCGCGCACCTGTTCGGTCAGGTTGGCGGCCATGACGTTGACGGTGTCGGTCAGGTCCTTCCAGGTGCCGGCGACACCCGGCACCTGCGCCTGGCCGCCGAGCTTGCCTTCGGTGCCGACTTCGCGGGCGACGCGCGTCACTTCACCGGCGAAGGCGTTGAGCTGGTCCACCATGGTGTTGATAGTGTTCTTCAGTTCGAGGATTTCCCCCTTCACGTCGACGGTGATCTTGCGGGAGAGGTCACCGCGCGCCACGGCGGTCGTCACCTCGGCGATGTTTCGAACCTGGGTCGTCAGATTGGCGGCGAGCAGGTTGACGTTGTCGGTCAAGTCCTTCCAGGTGCCGGCGACGCCGGGAACGACGGCCTGACCGCCGAGGCGGCCATCGGTGCCGACTTCGCGCGCCACGCGCGTCACTTCGCCGGCGAAGGAGCGAAGCTGGTCGACCATGGTATTCAACGTATCCTTCAGCAGCAGGATTTCGCCGCGCACGTCGACGGTGATCTTACGCGACAGGTCGCCATTGGCGATCGCGGTCGCCACCTCGGCGATGTTGCGCACCTGCGCCGTCAGATTTCCGGCCATCGAGTTGACGCTGTCCGTCAGGTCCTTCCAGGTGCCGGCGACGCCGGACACCTGCGCCTGGCCACCGAGCTTGCCTTCGGTGCCGACTTCGCGGGCGACGCGCGTCACTTCGCCGGCGAAGGCATTGAGCTGATCCACCATCGTATTGATGGTGTTTTTCAGCTCGAGGATTTCCCCCTTCACGTCGACGGTGATCTTACGCGACAGGTCGCCGCGCGCCACGGCCGTCGTGACTTCGGCGATGTTGCGCACCTGGCCGGTCAGGTTGGAGGCCATGGAATTGACGTTCTCGGTCAGGTCCTTCCAAGTGCCGGCGACACCCGGCACCTGCGCCTGGCCACCGAGCTTGCCTTCGGTGCCGACCTCGCGGGCGACGCGCGTGACTTCTGATGCAAACCGGTTCAGCTGATCGACCATGGTGTTCAGCGTTTCCTTGAGTTCCAGGATTTCCCCCGAAACCGACACGGTGATTTTCTTCGACAAGTCGCCATTGGCAATCGCGGTCGAGACTTCGGCAATATTGCGCACCTGCGCCGTCAGATTGCCCGCCATGGAATTGACGCTGTCGGTCAGGTCCTTCCAGGTGCCGGCGACGCCGAGCACGTTGGCCTGGCCGCCGAGCCGGCCTTCCGTGCCGACCTCGCGCGCCACGCGCGTGACTTCACCGGCAAAACCGTTCAACTGATCGACCATCGTGTTGATGGTTTCCTTCAGCTCGAGGATTTCGCCGGACACGGTGACGGTGATCTTCTTCGACAGGTCTCCCTGGGCGACGGCGGTCGCGACTTCGGCGATGTTGCGCACCTGTCCCGTCAGGTTGGAGGCCATGGAATTGACGCTGTCGGTCAGATCCTTCCAGGTGCCGGCAACGCCGCGCACATTGGCCTGGCCGCCGAGCCGGCCCTCGGTTCCGACTTCGCGTGCGACGCGGGTGACTTCCGAGGCGAAGGCGTTCAACTGATCGACCATCGTATTGATGGTTTCCTTCAGCTCCAGGATCTCACCCTTCACGTCGACGGTGATCTTCTTCGACAAGTCGCCATTGGCGATCGCGGTCGAGACTTCGGCGATGTTGCGCACCTGCGCCGTCAGGTTGCCGCCCATCGAGTTGACATTCTCGGTCAGATCCTTCCAGGTGCCGGCGACGCCGCGCACATTGGCCTGGCCGCCGAGCCGGCCCTCGGTGCCGACTTCGCGGGCGACGCGGGTGACTTCCGAAGCAAAGGCGTTCAGCTGATCGACCATCGTGTTGATGGTCTCCTTCAGCTCGAGAATTTCCCCCGACACCGTCACCGTGATCTTCTTCGACAGGTCGCCATTGGCGATGGCGGTCGACACCTCGGCGATGTTGCGCACCTGCGCGGTGAGATTCGAGGCCATGGAATTGACGTTGTCGGTCAGGTCCTTCCAGGTGCCCGCCACGCCTGGCACCTGCGCCTGGCCGCCGAGGCGGCCTTCCGTGCCGACTTCACGCGCCACGCGCGTCACCTCGCCGGCAAAGCCGTTCAGCTGGTCGACCATCGTGTTGATGGTTTCCTTCAGCTCGAGGATTTCGCCCGAGACGTCGACGGTGATCTTGCGTGACAGGTCACCGCGCGCCACGGCCGTCGTCACCTGGGCGATGTTGCGCACCTGCGCCGTCAGGTTGCCGCACATGGCGTTGACGGAGTCGGTTAGGTCTTTCCAGGTACCGGCGACACCCGGCACCAGCGCCTGGCCGCCGAGCTTGCCTTCGGTGCCGACCTCGCGGGCCACGCGCGTCACTTCCGAGGCAAAGGAGCGCAACTGGTCGACCATCGTGTTGATGGCTTCCTTGAGCTGCAGGATCTCGCCGCGCACGTCGACGGTGATCTTCTTGGAAAGGTCGCCGTTGGCAACGGCGATCGTCACCTCCGCGATGTTGCGCACCTGCGCCGTCAGGTTCGACGCCATCGAGTTGACGCTTTCGGTCAAGTCCTTCCAGACGCCGGTCACTTCAGGCACTTGCGCCTGCCCGCCGAGTTTTCCGTCCGTGCCGACCTCGCGGGCAACGCGCGTCACCTCGGAGGTGAAGACGCTCAGCTGCTTGATCATCGTGTTGACGATATCGGCCGAGCGCAGGAATTCGCCTTTGAGCGCCCGGCCGTCAACGTCGAGGGGGACGGTCTGCAGCAGATCGCCCTTGGCGACCGCGGTGATCGTCCGGGTGACGGCCGTCGTCGGCCACAGGAGATCGTCGATCAGGCCGTTGATCGATCCCTCCATCTCCGACCAGGAACCATCCGACAGGCCGAAGCGCACGCGCGTGCTCGTGCGCCCGTCGCGACCGACAACCTGGCCGACATGTTCCAGTTGCTGGGCCATGCGCTGATTGCCGGCGATAATGTCGTTGAGGGCATCGGCGATCTTGCCGGTGACGCCGGTCAGATCCGACCGCATCCGCACCGAAAAGTCGCCGCGCCTGACCGCGACAAGGACCTCCAGGAGCGCGCTGGCATCGTCGAATGCCATGGTTTTGTGGTCGTGGCCATTGAGGCTGTCTGCCGCGACGCTGTCGCGCGCGCGTTCACTGGTTTGGTTGCTCACGAAAATCCCCCTCTTCGACGACTGGTAATTTAGTGCTCAACGCGGAAAATGGTATGGGCTATCCCCGCATACAGCTTATCATCATTTGCCATTCAAAATGAACTTGGTAGCTGCATCAATCCACAACGCCCGCCTGAGACCTTTCAAAGGATTTGCGGATTTTCGTGCAGGCGGGAACAGTTCCGCGCCACCCGTCGTTTCCGTCGTGATAATGGAGAGCGACATGTCGAACGTCTCAAGGACAGGCAAGGAAGAGATCAACAGCGCGACCAGCCCGACCACCTTCGGAAAGTCGGTCGAGAGCCAAGCGCAAATGCAGGATGCGGCGGCGGAAGCCTCACCCGAAACGGGCGGCGAGATGCTCAACATCTACCGGCTGGAACCGATCGCCGCTCCCGACGATCCAAGATGGGACAATGCCCCCGGCCACGGCATCGTCATCGTGGCCGCCAGAACGCCGGGTGATGCAAGGATCGTCGCCGCGGCGCGCGAACTCGACTTCATGGAAGTGGATGCGGCTCCCGCCGAGGATGTGACGACGGTCAATGCCAGTGCCTTCCGCGACGACAAGCTCTATACTGTCATAGAGATCGACCGGAACAGACGCGATATCAAGCGCGGCATCGTCGAGGGCATGGTCTCGGTCGACACGATCCGCCCAGTCCAACCGGATTAGAGGCCACCCCTTTTTATTGGAGTTCTCATGAATACGGCCAATCTACAGCTCAAGGGGCTGATCATGGCGATGACGTCGATCTGCGACGCAATCGTCGACAAAGAAGTGCTGACGCGCGGGGAAATCAACGCCGCGCTGTCGAAGGCCCAAAAGGCAATCGAGGAGGACGACGATCATGAACTGTCGGGCGCCAACCGCGCCGCGATCCTGTTTCCCATCCGGGTGTTGCAACTCGCCGGTGAAGCCGCCGGGAAAGGTGAACAGCTGACATTTTCGGATTATGCGAAGCTTGTGGGAAAACTGAGCTGACGTCTAAGGTTTACAAAACGCCGCATCGCTCGGATGGATCCGGCACGCTGTCCGGCAGCTTGTCGAGCATTGTCGACTTTTCCAGATAAGTTGATTTATTTGGTCTTGTTTTCCCGTCGTTTCTGAGGCTATACCCCGGCCGAATACACACACGCACCGGGATTTCTACGTGACCAGCCTCAAATCACTTCTAGCCGCCTGCGGCCTCTCCGCCCTGATCGGCCTTGCCGCAACCCCGTCTTTGGCAGGTTCGACGACCTACCCACTGACGCTGGAAAACTGCGGCGCTGAGGCGACGTTCAAGAAGGCTCCCGAGCGGGCGATCGGCCTCGGCCAGAACAGCGCGGAAATCCTGCTGCTGCTCGGCCTTGAGGACAAGATGGTCGGCACCGCCTTCTGGCCGAGCAAGGTGCTGCCGCAGTTGGCGGAAGCCAATGCCAAGGTCAAGCTTCTCACAGTCGAGATGCCGACCTTCGAATCGATGCTCGCCGAAAATCCCGACTTCGTGGCCGTGGCGTTGCCAAGCCTGGTCGGACCGAACAGCAAGGTCGCCAAGCGCGAGGATTTCGACAAGGTCGGCGTCGCCACCTATCTTTCGCCCAGCACCTGCCTCAGCACCAAGGACGTCAAGGACCAGTACGGCAGCCGCGCCGAACTGTGGAACATGGATCTGCTCTACAAGGAGATCGATGAACTCTCGCAGATTTTCGACGTCGCCGATCGCGGCCAGGCGCTGATCGCCGACTTCAAGGCGCGTGAAGCCAAGCTTCGCGGAAGCGTTGCCAAGGACGGCAAGAACCTCTCCTACGTCTTCTGGTTCTCCAGCCCCAGCCCGTCGGCCGACGCCTATGTCGGCGGCAAGAACAGCGCCTCCGGCTTCATCGCCGACGTGCTCGGCGGCCACAACGCAATCACCGCGGAAGCAGAATGGCCGACCGTCGGCTGGGAAGGCATCATCGCCGCCAACCCGGACGTCATCGTCGTCGCCAGCCTCGACCGCAACCGCTGGGAGCTCGACAAGCCTGAGGCCAAGATCAACTTCCTGAACACCGATCCGGCCGTCAGCCAGACCCCGGCCGTCAAGAACAAGGCGCTCGTCGTCATGGACGGCCAGGCGATGAACCCGACCATTCGGACGATTTACGGCGCCGAGCAGGTGGCCGAGCAGTTGAAGGCCCTCGGTCTCCTGAAGTGACGGACGCGGGCCGTCTCTTCAGGCAGTTGGGAGCGGTCGCCGCGCTGCTCCTGGCTTCCTTCTGTCTCATCGCTGTCGCCATCGGCGTCAGTGTCGGAATCGGTGATCTGCCGATTCCGCTGGCGACCACCTTTTCGGCCGTTACCAACCGGCTCGGATGGACCACGGTCGAATTGAACCGCATCCACGAAACGGTCATCTGGGATTATCGCCTAAGCCGCGCGCTGGTCGCCGCCTTTTGCGGCGCGGGCCTGGCGCTGTCGGGCGCCATTATGCAGTCGCTGCTGCGCAACCCGCTTGCCGAACCCTATGTGCTCGGCATCTCCGCCGGTGCCTCCACCGGCGCCGTGGCGATCGTCATCCTGGGGCTCGGCGCGGGCGCGGTGTCGCTGTCATCGGGCGCCTTTGCCGGCGCCTTCGCCGCCTTCTTCTTCGTGGCGCTGCTCTCGAACGGCACCCGCGGCGGTGCCGACCGCACCATCCTTGCCGGCGTGGCTGCCTCGCAGCTCTTCAATGCCTCGACTTCGTATATCGTCACGACCTCGGCCAATGCCCAGCAGGCCCGCGACGTGATGTTCTGGCTGCTGGGCAGTTTCAGCGGCGTGCGCTGGCCGGAATTCGCGTTGGTCTCGGTTGTCGTCGGCCTCGGTCTTGCCGCCTGTCTGTTTTATGCCCGCGTGCTCGACGCCTTCGCTTTCGGCGACGAGGCGGCCTCTTCGCTCGGCGTCAATGTCGGCCGCGCCCGCTTGTTGCTCTTCGGGCTCACCGCCATGATGACGGCGACGATCGTCAGCATGGTCGGCTCGATCGGCTTTGTCGGCCTCGTCGTGCCGCATGTCGCCCGCTTCCTCGTCGGGCCGCTGCATATCCGCCTGCTACCGGCCTGCGCCATCGCGGGAGCGATCTTCATGGTGCTCGCCGATATCGCCGCCCGCGCCCTCATTCCCGGCCAAATCCTGCCGATCGGCGTCGTCACGGCGCTCGTCGGCGTTCCCTTCTTCTCGATCATCCTCTACCGGTTCCAGCGCGCGTCATGAGCATCAAGGCCGACAACCTCACCTGGAAAATTGGCAGGAAGACCATCCTGGACGGCGTTTCCCTGGAGGCTCAGCCGGGCCGGATGCTCGGCCTACTCGGGCCGAACGGCTCCGGCAAGACCTCACTGCTGCGGCTTCTCGCCGGCCTGAAGCGGCCCCATTCCGGCCGCGTCACTCTTGATCGGAACGACATCGGCACGATCAGCCGCCGCTCGATCGCCCAGCGCATCGCCTTCGTCGAGCAGCATGCGGCGACCAATGCCAATCTGAAGGTTATTGATGTCGTCAAGCTCGGCCGCTTCCCGCATCGTTCCATGTTCTCCGGCTGGACGAGAGCCGACGAAGAGGCGGTCGAAGCGGCACTTGCGCGTGCCGGTATGGCAGAGAAGCGAGACGATCGCTGGCAAAACCTGTCGGGCGGCGAAAAGCAGCGCACCCATATTGCCAGAGCGCTCGCCCAGTCGCCGCAGGAGCTGATCCTCGACGAACCCACAAACCATCTCGACATCCAGCACCAAATCGGCTTGATGCGGCTCGTCTCCAGCCTGCCGATCACCAGCATCGTCGCCCTGCACGATCTCAACCATGCCGCCATGTTCTGCGATGAGCTGATCATCATGCAGCAGGGTAGGATCGTCGCGTCCGGCGCACCTGAAGACGTGCTGAGCGAGAACCTTCTGCGCGACGTCTTTTCCGTCGAAGCCCGCATCGAAGCCTCGCCCCATCATTCGCGCCCGCATATCCACTATCTCAGATGAGAGTGGCCACCCTCACGTCACGATCTGCAGCGGCAAAGCAGTCGTCTTTTTCAGCGTTTTCAGGACGATGCTTGACTTGACCGAGGCCAGATTATCGGTGACCCGGATCATTCTCTCGAGAAATTGGCTGAGATGGTCGAGGTCGCGCGTCATCACCTTCATCAGAAAATCGGCATCCCCCGTCTGCGAATAACACTCCAGAATCTCCGGCGCGGTTTCGATGAAGCGATGAAGCCGCTCGTTTCCACCTTCCGTATGCGCGCGCAGGCTGACGAGGGTATGAGCAACGACGGCAAAACCCAGTTTTGCAGGATTGAGGATAGCAACGACGCTCTGGATGTATTGCTCATTGCGCAGCTTTTCCAAACGGCGTGCGCATTGGGTCGCGGAGAGATTGACCTTCTGCGACAATTCACCCTGCGTCACCTCACTGTTTTGCTGGAGGGCGGCGAGCAATTTGATATCGAACTGGTCAAGCATGGCCCATCCAAATAAGCAGAATTTCCGCGTAGTATAGCCAAATGACGCAGATTGTCTGCATCTGCATATCGCATTAGGCAGATAATCGCATAAAATCGCCGCGGAAGTTCCGTTAGTCTCCAGCCATCGGATAAAACGGAGGTGGACTTGTGTTTGAGAAACTGAATAACCGGCCGGCCGACAGCCTGCTTGCCCTCATCAAGGCCTTTCAGGTCGACGAGCGCAGCGGAAAGATCGACCTCGGCGTCGGTGTCTATCGCGACGCCATGGGCCGCACGCCGGTGATGCGAGCCGTAAAGGCGGCGGAACAGTTTCTTCTCGAGACCCAGGACAGCAAGAAATATCTCGGCCCGGAAGGCGATCTGCAATTCGTCCGACTGCTGCAACCCATTATTTTCGGCAAATCGCCGACGTTCGATCATCGCCTCGTCGGCATTCAGACACCGGGCGGCAGCGGCGCGCTGCGTCTCGGCGCCGAGCTCATCCAGACGGCAAATCCATCCGCTAAGGTTCTGTTGGGGACGCCCAGCTGGCCGAACCACGCGCCGATCTTCGCCTCGGCGCGGCTGGCCGTAAAGGACTACGCCTTCGTCGATCTGACGTCGCAACAGGTCAAATTCGAAAGCGTCGTCGACGCCCTGTCTTCCGCTGCGGAAGGCGATGTCGTCCTCCTTCACGGTTGCTGCCACAATCCGACCGGTATCGATTTCACCATGGAGCAGTGGCGGCAGATTACCGGACTCCTCGTTGCACACGGGCTGGTGCCGTTCATCGATCTTGCCTATCAAGGGCTTGGCGACGGTCTCGAACAGGACGCCGCACCGACACGGATGATCCTCGACGCGGTCGACGAGGCGCTGATCGCTTATTCCTGCGATAAGAATTTCGGTCTCTATCGCGAGCGCGTCGGCGCGCTCTACCTCATGACCCGCAATGTCGACGACATCGGCAAGGCCGAAAGCAATATGGCGGCCCTTGCCCGTGTGAACTGGTCGATGCCGCCCGATCATGGCGCCGCGATCGTCAGAACCATTCTCGAGAGCCCCGAAATGTCGGCAATGTGGCGCGCAGAACTCGAGGAGATGTGCGAGCGTGTCAACGGCAACCGCGCGGCGCTCGCCGCCGCAGCCGCCGATCTGGCCTTTATCAGCCGGCAGCGCGGCCTGTTCTCCAATCTCTCCATGTCGAAAGAAACGGCCGCAGCGCTGCGCGCCAAACACGGCATCTACATGGCCGATTCCGGCCGTATGAACCTTGCGGGCATGCAGCCGGCCGATGCCGGCGCCATCGTGACCGCACTTCGCGCTGAAGGCTGCTTGAAATGAGCAAGAAGGAAACGACCGGCCAGGCGATGACCCGTTCGCTCGTCGCCCATGGGATCGACACGGTGTTTGGCATCCCGGGCGCCCACATGTATGATTTCAACGATGCGCTCTACGGCGCCCGCGACAAGGTTCGGTTCATTCACACTAGGCACGAACAGGGCGCCGGATATATGGCCTATGGCTATGCCAAATCCACCGGGCGGATCGGCGCCTATACCGTCGTCCCCGGCCCGGGTGTTCTCAATTCCGGGGCAGCGCTTTGCACCGCTTACGGCGCCAACGCGCCGGTACTTTGCATCACCGGCAACATCATGTCCCACCTGATTGGCCAGGGCAGAGGGCAGTTGCACGAACTGCCCGATCAACTCGCGACAATGCGCGGGCTTACCAAGACGGCGGAACGCATCAATCATCCGTCCGAGGCAGGCCCCGTCATGGCCGAGGTCGTCGGCAAGATGCTCTCCGGCCGCCAGGGTCCGGGAGCGGTCGAAGCCCCATGGGACGTGTTTTGCCAATCCGGCCCCGAAGTCGATCTTTCCGTCGGTACGAGAGCGCCTCACCCGGCTGTCAACTCCGATCAGATCGCTGCCGCAGCGGCGCTGATAGCGTGTGCCAGCAATCCGATGATCATGGTCGGCGGCGGCGCGGCGGAGGCCGGCGCCGAGATCGCCGCGCTTGCGGAACTGCTGCAGTCGCCCGTCACCTCCCATCGTTCCGGCAAGGGCATCGTCGCCGACGATCACCCGAACTATCTGAATTTCGTCGCCGCCTATGAATATTGGAAGAAGACGGACGTTCTGATCGGTATCGGCAGCCGGCTCGAATTGCAGTTCATGCGTTGGAAATGGCTTCCCAAAGGCCTCAAGATCATCCGCATCGATATCGATCCGACCGAAATGGTCCGCCTCAAGCCCGGTGTCGGCATCGTCGCCGATGCCAAGGCGGGAACGCGGGCTCTGATCGATGTATTGTCAGGTTCCCGGCGCGACGATCGCACCCGCGAATTTGCCGACATCAACAAAGAGGCCAGATCTCGGTTCTCGGAAGTGCAGCCGCAGCTTGCCTATCTCGACGCCATTCGTGAGGCTCTTCCCAGAGACGGCTTCTTCGTCGAGGAGATCAGCCAGATGGGCTTTACCGCCCGTTTTGCCTTCCCCGTCTACGGCCCGCGCCAATACGTGACATGTGGTTATCAGGACAATCTGGGTTTTGGCTTCAACACCGCCTTGGGCGTGAAGGTCGCCAATCCCGATAAAGCGGTTGTTTCCGTTTCTGGCGATGGCGGATTCATGTTCGGCGTTCAGGAGCTTGCCACTGCCGTCCAGCACAAGATCAATGTCGTCGCCATCGTCTTCAACAATTCAGCCTATGGCAATGTTCTGCGCGATCAGAAGCAGGCGTATCAGGGTCGCTATCTTGGCTCGGAGCTGACCAATCCGGATTTTGTCGCGCTTGCCGAGAGCTTCGGTGTCCGCGCGTTCAAGGTGACAAGCCCCGACGAACTCAAAGAGAGGATCGAGAAAGCCCTCTCTCTCGACGAGCCCGTGCTCATCGAGGTTCCGATCGAAAAGGGATCCGAGGCAAGTCCCTGGCCGTTCATTCATCCGGCGCCGCACGCCGAATGAATCCCTATCTAGGCGACGGTCCCTTGAGAAAGATCGTCGCCAGCGGCGGCAACGTCAGCGCCAGGGAAACCGGCCGCCCATGGGCGGGGATGGGTTCGCTCGACAGCGCGCCGTTGACGAGGCCGGAGCCACCATATTCGCGCGCATCCGTGGTGATCCGCTCGATCCACACGCCATCATCAGGCACGCCGATCCTATAGCCGTAGCGCGGCACCGGCGTGAAATTCGATACGACAAGGACGGATGAAGAGCGGTCCTTGCCATAACGGAGCATGCCGAGGACGGAATTGGCGGCGTCGTCGGCTGCTGCCCATTCGAAGCCCTGGGGATGGAAATCGCCGAATTGCAATGACGGCTCTTCCCCGTAGAGGCTATTCAGGTCCTTGACCAGCCGCTGAATGCCGACATGCTGAGGCCGGTCCAGTACATCCCAGCTCACCGAAGCATCATGGTTCCATTCGCCCGGCTGGGCGATTTCGCTCCCCATGAACAACAGCTTCTTGCCGGGATGACCCCACATGAAAGCGAGGTAGCTGCGCAGATTGGCAAATTTCTGCCATTCGTCGCCCGGCATCTTCGTCAGCAGCGAGCCTTTGCCATAGACCACCTCGTCATGGGAGATCGGCAGCATGAACCGCTCGGAATAGGCGTAGATCATGCCGAAGGTCATCGTGCCATGATGATGGCTCCGATAGACCGGATCCTTCTCGATGTAGCTCAGGCTGTCATGCATCCAGCCCATGTTCCATTTGATGTCGAAGCCTAGCCCGCCTTCTTCCGGCGGCTTCGTCACACCCGGCCAGGCCGTCGATTCTTCGGCGATCGTCATTGCATGCGGGCAGCGCTCGTGGACGATGCTGTTGAGGTGCTTGAAGAACTCAACCGCCTCCAGGTTCTCCCGCCCGCCATACTGATTTGGAATCCATTCGCCTTCGTTGCGGCTATAATCGCGGTAGAGCATCGAGGCCACGGCATCGACGCGCAAGCCGTCGACATGATAGCGCTCGAGCCATTCGAGCGCGCTGGCGATCAGGAAGCCTTTCACCTCGTTGCGTCCGAGATTGTAGATCAGCGTATTCCAGTCGCGGTGAAAGCCCTCGCGCGGATCCTCATGCTCGTAGAGCGCGCTGCCGTCGAAGCGGGCAAGACCCCAGACATCCGTGGGGAAGTGAGCCGGCACCCAGTCGAGGATGATGCCGAGCCCGGCGCCATGGCAGCGGTCGACGAAATAGGCGAAATCCTCCGGCGTGCCGTAGCGGCCGGTCGGAGCAAACAAGCCGAGCGGCTGATAACCCCAGGAGCCGCCGAACGGATGCTCCATGATCGGCAGCAGTTCGATATGGGTGAATCCCATGTCGCTGGCATAGGGAACGAGGCGCTGGCTGAGCTCGACCCAGTCGAGATACCTGTTGCCGTCCCGCCCGTCGCGCAACCAGGAGCCGGCGTGCACCTCATAGACTGACATCGCGCCTTCCAGCCTTTCCTGGCGGGAGCGGTCCCTCATCCAGCCGTCATCCGTCCATCGAAACGGCGTCGACGATGCGACGATCGAGGCGGTGGATGGGGCAGCTTCGCTCGCCCTCGCCACCGGATCGGCCTTTTGCGGCAGGCAGGTGCCCTCGGCATCGACGATCTCGAACTTGTATCTTTCGCCGGCGGCGAGGCTCGGAATGAACAGCTCCCAGACACCCGCCGATTGCCTCAGCCGCATCGGATTTCGCCGCCCATCCCAGGCATTGAAGTCGCCGACGACCGAGACGCGGCGGGCATTCGGCGCCCATACGGCGAAACGAACGCCTGATATGCCGTCGATCGACATCGCCACTGCGCCAAGCGTGCGGCTCAGACTGTAATGCGTGCCCTCCGATATTAGATGAAGGTCGAGCTCACCGAGCAGCAGGCCGAAACTATAGGGATCCTCGGTGATCTGCACCGCATCCGGCCATGTGATCTTCAGCCGGTATCCGGTCCTCAAACCGGTTGCCGCCGCGAACAGGCCGGCGGGATGGGCGACACTGAAGGGCGTCACCACCCGTCCACTCCCAGCCTCGATGAGATCGACCGCCTCCGCCCCGGGCAGATAGACCCGCACGATGGTCATCCCGCCGCTTTCATGGGGACCGAGGATCGAAAAAGGATCGCCGTGGCGCCCATCGATCAGAGCCCAGAGGGCATCGTGCCCGATTCCGGCGAGAAGTTCCGAGCGCTCAACATTCATGCCGGGACCCCCGCCAGACGCGAGACGATTTCGGTGAGGCCGGAAAGCGGGATCGGAAGCCATTTCGGCCGGTTGCGGGCCTCATAGGCGATCTCATAGGCGGCCTTTTCGAGAAGAAAGGCATCGAGGACCCTCCGTCGTTGATCGGGTGGCATATCAAGCGCCTTCGATGCCGAAACCGCCTGCGCATAGGCGTCGAGAAACGCCTCTTCCGCCTGGCGCCCGAAGCGGGCGATGGCCTCGCGCCGGACTTCGTTCTCATGTTCGATGACGGCGTCGTTATCAAGCTGGGCGGTGGCGACGAGATAACTCAGTGACCTCAAAAGCCCGGCGACATCGCGCAGCGGATTGGTCTTGGCGCGGCGCTCGGCCAGGTTTTTCGCGGGCTCGCCCTCGAAATCGATGATGACGGCATCGCCCTCGCTGACGAGGATCTGACCAAGGTGAAAATCGCCGTGCGTGCGCGTCATCAGCGTATGGCGCGTGGCCTCGGCCAGCGTCGCGGCAAGCTCGACGAGTTCGGAGCGGCGCTTGAGCAACGGCGCTGCAAGCAGGTCGATCGCCGGATCGGCATTCTCCTCCCGTTCGGCAAGCTTCGACATGGCATAGGCGACTTCGCCGGCAACCGCCTTCTTCATCGCCTCGACTTCGCTGTCGCCGGCGATTACCGGGCTGAAGGCTTCGTCCGCAGTCTCCCCGGCAAGCACGACATGCAGTTCTCCGAGACGCATGCCGACCATCGCAACGAAGCTGATCAGCGGCTGGAAGACGTCGTCGCCCGGCTGGACGGCCGGGTCGTTCAGCACGAGTTCGTCTGCCCCGCGGCGCAGGTTGTTCAGCATCCAGTTCCAGGCATCGCCCTGATTGCGGATCGCGCCTTGGACGATGATCAATGTCGAGCGGCGTCCACTGGAGTCCGTGTGCGCGACCTCGCCGAGCAAGGGCGCGGTGTGATCGTAGCCGGCGCGGGTGAGATAGCGCGTCATCTCGACTTCCGGATGAATGCCGGGAAAGATGTGCCTGATCAGCTTGATCATCGCCAGATCGCCGACGATCAGCGAACTGTTTGACTGTTCGGCCGAGAGCCAATGGACCGGAAGGTCATCGGTGACGGCAAGACGGTCGAGCCGTTCCGTGCCGAGAAATTCGAGCGTGCCGGTGCGGCCGGTGGTGCGCGAGCGGTCGCCAAGCCCGCGCAGGATGCCGCGCGCCATCGCCTCCACGGCAAATCCGTCCGTCAGGAAACCGACGCGCCGGCCCTGGCGGACCCGACCGAGCGCAAGCTGCTGGGTCAGCACCGATGGTTGCGCATCGTCCCAGGCGACCGCCAGCGGCAGCTGGTAGGATTCGCTATGGTTCGGCAGCACGGCCTCCAGTTCGCCGAGAACAATCCCGTCGGCAAAGGGGATCGGCGTTGCGGAGATCAGACGCGCCGCCTGCAGCGGCTGGTCCTTTGCCCCGAACCACCGCCGCTTCGCCAGATAGGCCGGCAGAATTTCGTTGCTGAGAACGCGTGCAAGCTTGGGTTCATCGACAAGGTCGAGCAGGCCGCGACGGGTGACCATCGTCACCAGATCGGGAAGCTGCTCCGGCGGAGCGGTGCGCCATGCCGGCGGGTCGGCATCGGCTTCCAGCTGGAACCAGAAAAACCCGTAGGGCGGCAATGTCAGCAGATAGGTCAGCTGACCGATCGGCGGAAAGGGCGACATGCCGGTCAATTCGATCGGAACGCGGCCCTCAAAGCTCGACAGGTCGAGTTCCACGGCCTGCGGCAGGCGCGAGAGGTTTGCGACGCACATCAGCGTCTCGCCTTCATATTCCCTGAGATAAGCGAGGATCTTGCGGTTCTCCGGCGCGAGGAACCGCAGCGAACCACGGCCGAAGGCCGGATGCCGACCGCGCAGCGCCAGCATCTTGCGCGTCCAGTTGAGCAGCGAATGCGCGTCCGTGCTCTGTGCCTCGACGTTGACGGCCTCGAAACCGTAGAGCGGATCGGCGACCGGCGGCAGGACGAGACGCGCCGGGTCTACCCTGGAGAAGCCGCCATTGCGGTCCGGAGACCATTGCATCGGCGTCCTCACCCCATCCCGATCGCCGAGATAGATATTGTCGCCCATGCCGATCTCGTCGCCGTAATAGATCACCGGCGTTCCCGGCATAGAGAGCAGCAGCGCGTTCATCAGCTCGATGCGCCGGCGGTCGCGCTCCATCAGCGGCGCCAGGCGCCGCCTGATGCCGAGATTGATGCGGGCGCGCTTATCGGATGCGTAGGTTTCCCAGAGATAGTCGCGCTCGGCGTCCGTCACCATTTCGAGCGTCAGTTCGTCGTGGTTGCGCAGGAAGATCGCCCATTGGCAATTCTCCGGAATCTCCGGCGTCTGCCGCAGGATATCGGTGATCGGAAACCGGTCCTCCTTGGCGATCGCCATATACATGCGCGGCATTAGCGGAAAGTGGAAGGCCATGTGGCATTCGTCGCCGTCGCCGAAATATTCGCGCGTATCCTCCGGCCATTGATTGGCCTCGGCCAGCAGCATCACGCCGGGATGGGTGGCATCGAGAGCGGCACGGATGCGCTTCAGGATCGCATGGGTTTCCGGCAGGTTCTCGTTGATCGTCCCCTCGCGCTCGACAAGGTAGGGGATCGCGTCGAGGCGGAAGCCGTCGATACCGGTTTCCAGCCAGAAGCGCATCACCTTCAGCAGTTCCTCCATGACCAGGGGACTGTCGAAGTTGAGGTCAGGCTGGTGGGAATAAAAGCGATGCCAATAATAGGCGCCCGCCACGGCATCCCATGTCCAGTTGGACTTTTCGGTATCGATGAAAATGATGCGCGTTTCCGGGAATTTCTGATCGGTATCCGACCAGACGTAAAAATCGCGCTCCGGGGATCCGGCCGGTGCCTGACGGGCGCGCTGGAACCAGGGATGCTGATCGGAGGTGTGGTTGATGACGAGCTCGATGATGACGCGGATATTACGCTGGTGTGCGGCGTCGACGAAGGCGCGAAAATCCTCCAAGGTGCCGTAATCGGGGCTGACATTGCCGTAGTCGGCGATGTCGTAGCCGTCGTCGCGGCGCGGCGAGGGAAAGAAAGGCAGCAGCCAGATGGCATTGACGCCGAGCGCCGCGATGTGATCGAGCTTGGCGTGCAGGCCGGCAAAGTCGCCGACGCCATCGCCATTGGCGTCGTAGAACGACTTGATGTGCAGCTGGTAGATGATCGCATCCTTGTACCAGAGGGGCTGCTCAATGCCATCGGGGTTCATCGTGTCCATTCATGCCTCCGCTGCTCGAACGCGCCAGATCGCAAAGGGCAGGATCTCAGGGTTCAGGCTGATGCTCTGCCGTTTGCCGGTCCATTTGAAACGATGCCCACCGACCAGATCCTCGGCATCCAGCGTGCCGCCGTCGCCGAGCGACCAGTGCCAGAGCGGCAGTTCGACATCGCTTTGCTGAAAATTGTGAGGGTCGAGGCTGATCGCGATCAGCAGGACATTGTCGCGGGCCTTACTTGCCTTTTCGAAGAACAGGATATTGTCATTCCAAGCATTCAAAAGCGTCAGCCCGAGATGCGAATGCAGGGCAGTGTTCTCGTTCCTGATACGGTTGAGCATCCTGATTTCGTCGACGATATTGCCCGGCCGGTCATAATCCCAGGCGCGGATCTCGTATTTCTCGCTGTCGGCATATTCCTTGCGCTTGACATCGGGTCGCCCCTCGCAGAGCTCGAAGCCGTTATAGACGCCCCACAGGCCAGAGAGAGTGGCGGCAAGGGCGGCGCGGATCAGAAAGGCCGGGCGCGGCGCGTTCTGGAGAAAGTCCGGATTGATGTCATGGGTGTTGACGAAGAAGTGCGGACGGAAGAATTCCTTCGCCTCCGTCTCAGTCAGCTCGCGCATATATTGCTCGAGTTCCCATTTGGCGTTGCGCCAGGTGAAATAGGTGTAGGACTGGGAAAAGCCGATCTTCGCCAGCCTGTACATCACTTTGGGCTTGGTGAAGGCTTCCGACAGGAAGACCACATCGGGATGACGCGCTCTGATATCGCCGATCAGCCATTCCCAGAAGGGAAAGGGCTTGGTGTGCGGGTTATCGACGCGAAACAGCTTGACGCCCTGGTCCACCCATAGCTGGACAACATCCCTCAGCTCCATCCATAACGAGGGCAGCGCGTCTTTGGTGTAGAAATCGACGTTGACGATGTCCTCATATTTCTTCGGCGGGTTCTCGGCATATTTGATCGTGCCGTCCGGGCGCCAGTCGAACCAGCCGGGATGTTCCTTCAGCCAGGGGTGATCCGGCGACGCCTGGATCGCAAGGTCGAGGGCGATCTCCAGCCCGTGCCGGCCCGCCTCCTCGACCAGCCGGCCGAAATCCTCGAAATCGCCGAGCTCGGGATGGATGGCATCGTGGCCGCCCTCCTCGGAACCGATCGCATAAGGGCTCCCGGGATCGCCGGGACCGGCCTTCAAGCTGTTGTTGCGCCCCTTCCGGTTGGTCGAGCCGATCGGGTGAATGGGCGGGAAGTAAAGCACGTCGAAGCCCATGCCGCGGATATCGGCCAGCCTCGGGATGACGTCGTCGAAGGTGCCGTGCCGGTTGGGATCACCGCTCTGCGAGCGCGGGAAGATCTGGTACCAGCTGGCAAAGGCCGCTTCCTTGCGCTCGGCATCGACGGCGCTTGCCGTGGAGCGGAGCCGGAACGGCCGCCTGTCGGCTTTGTTCATCAGCTCGGATGTCTGGGGATCGAGCAGGATCGCCGTCCGCTCGGCGTCCGAGGCGCTTTCGAGACTGTCGCTCAGGGCGTGCAGTTCGGGGCCGAGCGCTGCCGGCGCCCCGGCCTGTGCGGCGTGGACGAGGTTCAATCCCTCCTGCAGCTCGAGCTTCAGGTCGAGCCGGGCGTCGTTCTTCTTGGTCAGCTCGTAGCGGAAGATCGCAAAAGCGTTTTTCCACGCCTCGACGGCGAACTCGTAGCGGCCGGTGCGCTCGAGCAGGAACTCGCCGCGCCAGCGGTCGTTTTCGATAAGATGCATCTCCGTCTCGTTCCAATCCGCCATGGCGTCGAGCGGCCGCCAGAGCAGGACGGCGGCGATCGGGTCGTGGCCGTCGGCGAAGATGTCAGCCTCGACGGTAACGATGTCGCCCACCACCCGCTTGACCGGAAAGCGCCCATCATCGACACGCGGCGTGATGTTTTCGATGGCAAGCCGAGGCGATGCCGTCGCCTGCGTGATCTCCAGGGCGGGTCTGGAGGTGATCGGCGTTGGCGCCTTGCCTTGGATGACCAGCGCCTCCCCTGCCCGCAGGCGGAGAACCCCACCGTCGGCTGCGACGGGCAGAAAGCCGGAGGCCGCTTCGCGAAGTGCCGTCACCGGCGCGGGCGCGCTTCGCCGAAGGTCTCTGTTCAGCAGGATGAAGCGCACATTGTCGGCGCTGCGCAGATCCTGCACCTCGGATTGCAGGAGTGCCGAGACCGGCCCATTGGCGTTGCGGATCAGGCGCAGCGATGAAGCAGGCGCATGGTCGATCGTGCCGATTTCGCTATTCGCACGCCGGATTTCGGAAGAGAGATCGAAAGCCAGGTCGTGACGCAATCCCCTGAGACCCGACCTGTTGCCATGCGTCGGATCGAGCGGCGTGGCTGCGCCATATTCGAAGCCCATCGGAACCATCAGGCCACCCCCGAGCGAAGCAGCAAGGCGCAGGGCTCTCACGGCGCGCCGTTCAAGGATTTCGCGGCTCTCGGTTCCGTGCGCGATACGCCGCGCGAATGGCGGTTCCGGAAAAGCGATCTGCCAGCCGAGCGGCTGCTGCACGCGATGCTCGTCGATGAACCATCTCTCGTCGAAATCCCACCAGGCCATCGACGAAAAACAACCGTTGAAACCTGCCTCGTTGATACCCCCCCTCACCGCAAAATCGGTGCCGGGCGTCCACGCGAGGAATTGCGCCTCGGTCTTTTCGCGCACCGCCGCCATCAGCGATTTGAAAAACGCCGGCGTCGCCCGATCTATCCCAAGCACCCGATAGCCGGCGAGACCGGCGTCGGACAGCCGCTGCAGCCGTTCGGTCCATTCCGCCAACAGCTGCGATTGTCGTTCCGCCCCCATCGCCGCCATCGGTTCTGCCGGGTCCAGTGGCGAGCGTCTCGGATCGACGGGACGAAATCCCGCCTGAGGATGCCTCCCCCTGCCGTCGAGCATCAGATCCATCATCAAGGCAACGCCGCTCTTGCGGCCAGCCTCCGCCAAGCGCGCCACCCCATCCCCGACATCGCTTCCGAGCGACAGTTCAGGATCGAGACGATCGAAGTCCCGGGAAGCAAACACGCTGCGCTCCCCGTCCCGGTCGAAGAGGGGCGCCGTCAGCACGTGATCGAAACCGGTGTCCGCCGCATGGTCGAAAACCTCGCGCCATGCATCGATGCCCTGGAGAAGGAGCGGATTGGCATAATAGATCCGGGGTGGGGTGCTCAACACACCCCCGTTCGCAGAAAATAACATCGGCCGCCGCCTCGAGTTGCTTTTCAGGCAAACTTCCTTTGGCGGTTGTTGTTCCACCGGCACGGCCAATTCGCGGCTGTACGAAAGCATCAGCCGCATCGGCGCCGGATCGAGGGGACGTATTTCGTTCGAGCACCAAAGCCCGCCCAGGGGACGAAGAGACTTGAGAATTCCAGCCGCATCCGGATAATCTTCCGCCGTCCGGGGAGAGGGAGTCAGGTGGCTATTGAGCGCGCATCCAAGCTTCGATCCATACTCGTCGCCGCAACCCTGTCGGCTTGCATACTGTGCCTCACCTCCTGGAGCATCGAAACCGATCGTTCGACAGAATTAAAACACGGCCTGTTCGAAATTCGCGAGGAGGCCAGGCGCTTCGTCGCGCAGGAGAACGCCAGTGAGCACGAGCAGTGGAACGTGCTGGAGCCCAACGCGAAGGTGCTGGTTCCCCGATGTGCGGTCCCGCTTCAGACACAGTGGACGCCGAAGAGCCTCGGCCGCTCAAAACCCAGCGTGATGGTCGTCTGCCCAGACGCGGTGCCGAATGCTGTGATGAAACGGTGGGATGTACATGTCCCAGTAGAGCGAAAGACGCACCACCCTTAAGGGCGAGCACCCGAGCTGATTTGATGTACTGAATGAGAGACCGATTGCAATAGAGGCGACCAGACGTGAATGCACCGGTAGAATTGTGCTCATATCCCGAACTTGACGACCGGATCGTGATCGTTCGGGCGGGAGATGAAGTCGATGGCGTGTTTGTCCGGACCGAGAGGTTCAGCGTCCTGATCGATACGCTTGGAACGCCCGAGCTATGCCGGATGGCGCTGGATCTGCTAGAAGAAAAGACGGCGGCTCGCCCCTTGATTGTCATCAATTCGCATATGGATTGGGATCACTTCTGGGGAAATGCCGCCATTGCCGGCCGCGCTCCGATTATCGCGCATGCCGCAGCACTCGACCGCTTGCGTGATCCCTCCGAGCAACAGGTTCTGAAAGACAAGGCTGGCCAGGAACCGCGGTTTCGCAATGTCGAGCTCATCGGTCCCGATATAACCTTCTCCGGCTCGATGCTTCTCAACGGCGGCGATCTGACGCTCGAACTCATCCATACGCCCGGGCACACGCCCGACCATATCGCCGTCTGGATTCCCGAGCTTCGCATCTGCCTGGCCGTCGATGCGGTGGAATATCCTATCCCCGAAGTCTGGAGTAAAAGTGCCGAAGACCTTCGCCTGATCCGTTCATCGCTGGAGCGGATCCGTGATCTCGAACCGAGGCTGGTCATCCCCGCGCATGGCCAGACATCTTCGCCTTCGACGGTGAAGGCAAATCTTGCCTATTTCGAAGCCCTGGCCGAACGTGTCGACGGGTTGAGCGAGAACCAGCTGGCGGACGTTCAGCTCAGCCGCTCAAGCGGTTTCCGGCTTGAAGATTTCATCGCCATCCCCGACGGCATGCCTGCGGAAACGGTGACGTTCTACCGGAACTGCCACGAGACAAACCTTGGCGCCACCCTTCAGGCCCACATGGAAAAACGGAAATCCGCGTAGATGGATCTGCAGGGGGAGAATGACATAAAGCCATTGGAAGGCGGACGAACCGGGCAGATCTGGCGCGACGGCGATACCGTCGTTAGACCATCAGGCGCGTGGACGCCCACGGTGCACCGGTTTTTGCGCCATGTCAGGGACAGAGGTTTTCTGGCGGCGCCGGAGCCGATCGACATCACAGGGAAAAACCAGGAGATCGTCAGCTTCGTCGCCGGGCGCGTCTGCGAAGACCTGGGCGACACGTTTGTCGGATCGGAGCGCATGCTGGTTTCGGCGGCCAGGCTTCTGCGCGATTTTCACGCGGCATCACAAGGGTTTCTGGAGCAGGATGGTGAAATCCAGACGTGGATGCTGCCGCCACAGGAACCGCGGGAAATCGTCTGCCACGGAGATTACGCGCCTTACAACGTCGCCACGACAGAGCATGAGGCTGTCGGGATCATCGATTTCGATACCGCGCATCCCGCACCGCGACTCTGGGATCTGGCCTACGCGGTCTATCGCTGGGCGCCTTTGTCCGATCCCTCCCATCCCGGCGTGCTGTCAGGTCTCGATGAACAGCTGCGGCGGGCGGAAATCTTCTGCACGGCCTACGGGGCAACGGCAAAAGAACGGCAACAGCTCCCGGAGATGGTCTGCGGGCGGCTCCAGGCGCTTGCCAATTTCATGCAGGCAAGGGCTTCGGCCGGAGACGAGACCTTCGCGGAGCACGTAGCCGCAGGGGACGCTCAGCTGTATCTAAGCGATATCGACTATGTGCAGCAACATCGAGACCGACTGCTGAACGCGCTCCTATAGCTAGAGCCACTTCCTCCGACGGAAGAAGCCAAAGAGGCCGAGACACAGGACGCCGATGACGCCGAGCACGACGAAGTAGCCATACTGGGTTTTCAGTTCCGGCATATCGCTGAAGTTCATGCCGTAAATGCCTGCGATCGCCGTGGGAACGGCGAGAATTGCCGCCCAGGCGGCGAGCTTGCGGGCAATCGCCGTCTGCTCGGTCTGGCCGATCATCACGCTAGCCTCGAAGGCGAAGGCCAGCACCTCGCGCAAAGCGTCGATATCTTCCTGAACCCGGCGCACGTGATCGGTCACATCGCGAAACAGCGACTGAAGCGTCGGATCCATGCCGGGAAGATCGATGTGCTCATATCGCCGGCAGACGTCGACGAGCGGCACAACGGCATTGCGCAGCCGCAAGAGCTTCCGCCGCAGCAGATAAAGCCGCTCGATATCGGACTTCCCCAGCTGTTCGCGCAGCACCAGATCCTCGAGCTTCTCGACCTCCTCCTGCACGACTTCGATGACCGGCATATAGTTGTCGACGATGAAATCGAGGATGGAATAGAGGATGTAATTTTCACCATGGGCGAGCGCCGCGGGCGTTGCTTCGCACCGTTGCCGCACCGACAGATAAGAGGACGAGTCACCGTGGCGAACGGAGACGACATAACCGCGGCCGACGAACAAATGCGTTTCGCCGAAGATGATTTCGTCATCCTTCATATGGGCGGTCCGGGCAACGATGAACATTGCGTCCCCATAAATCTCCAGCTTCGGTCGCTGGTGGGGCTGTGCCGCGTCCTCGATCGCCAGTGCATGGAGATTGAATTCGGCCTGGACCTGATGCAGCAGCACTTCGTCCGGCTCGTGCAGACCGATCCAGACGATGGCGTTCTCCCGACTGCGCCATTCGCCGGCTTCTTCTATCCTGATGTCGCGAATGCGCTGCCCATGCTGATACACGGCGGCAGCCACGACGCCGGGCCGTTCATAGGGCAACGATGCCGAACCGCCGCCCGCCTGCGCGGAAATTTCGTCCAGATCCTTCAGCCGTTCCAAATCCTGCCGTCCTCCCGCTCCCGCACGGATCACGCATCCGCACCAACGCCGGCCAGGCGTCGCGTCGATCATAATGCTATTTCGTAAAACATGCATCCGTCTCAGTGCGGAACCAAGAAACGCTGATTGCGCATTGGCTTTTGTCAGCTCTGCGCCAGCGACTCATTGCAGAACGCGCAACCCACATCACGTGTCCGTGGAAATGTCATCCCAGTCCTGATCCATGTAGCCGATCAGCCAGTTGAGGGCGTAATGCCATTCGTAGACCACGCCCTTGTCCAATCCGGTCGGCGGCTCTTCACCCTTCAGTCTTGCGTTCACGGCCGCCCAATCATAGCGGTAGATCAGGTCGGCGGCGTCGAGCAGTTCTTTTTGCGGGCGCAGTTTGGCGCGACGCATCAACCCGTCCGTTCCCAATTCGCGAAGCGTTTTCGCAATGAACGGGACGTCGCAGATATGGTCGGGACGTTCGAGCTGCGGCGAAATCCCGAGTGCCCACAACATGACGTGCACGCCTTCGTAACGCCACGCGAAGTTTGCGCGATCCTGATCGGAGGGATCAGGATCGTCCATGAAGGCCTTTTCTTTCGGGGTGAAAAAACTCACTGCATCGAACTGCCGGATGAGAGCCTGACCCATGGCATGGTCGCCGGTCTCGCCTTTCACGGCAACGATCGCAAGCGCGATCGTGCGTTGCACGACCGCCTTGGTATTTCGGCGGGTACTCTCGCTCTCGGGCTCGACGGTCGGCAGATGATCGATCGTCGGCACCCCTTCCGATTGAAGCTGGGCGATAGACCGGGCTTTGCGCGCCCCTGCCTCATCGGCGGGTTGCGAGACGGCTGCCTGAACCGGAAGGATCAATGCAAGAAGGGCAGAAAACAGGCGCTTCATCATGTATGGCTCCTCTCATCTCTTTGACGCATCGATAAACATTTCCAGCGCGATCGGGATATGTTTTGCGCAAAAGCGACGTCGGTTTCCGGAAGGGTTGGTAAACGGCATTTTACATATTGAGCAAATCGTTAAATTTTTCTCGGTACAAATGTCCCTAGCCAAGCCGGTATGAGGCCGGACCGTTCGATCGAGGACTTTCTATGCGTCGTCCAAACATTAAAACGAGTTTGCTGTTGATTTTCAGCGGTGTAGCTCTTCTTTTCGGTCTTGTAGCCTATCTCGCGGTCGACGGTCTTCGCAAAACGAACGGCTCGACCGAGGAAATTGCCACCGACTGGCTGCCAAGCGTGCAGGCGTCGCAGGCAATCAATCTCGCCATGACGAATTTGCGCCTCACTTACCGCGATCACATCATCGCGCAGTCGGAGGCGGAAAAGAAAACACGCGAAGAGGCAATCAAAGTTGCCGAGGATGCGATACGCAAATCGGTCGACGCCTATCTTCCGCTGGCGTCGTCCGATCGCGAGCGCGACCTGATCAAGACGATCAAGGAAAGCGTTGAAGGTTACATCTCCAGCAGCTCGCAACTCCTCGTCCTTTCCCGTGCCAACAAGACCGAGGAAGCCGGGCAATATCTCGGCGGGGGAATGCGCTCTTATTCCGACAAGCTCAAGGAAGCCACGGCGGCCCTGGTCGAATTGAACGTCATCGGCAGCAAGAAGGCCGCCGACCTCAGCACGGAGACCTTCGCCTCCATAGAATTCTACCTGCTTGCAACGATCGCTGTCGCCGGGTTGCTCGTTCTCGGTGCTGTCGCTTTCGTGCTGAAGGCAATCGCCAACCCGATTACCGGCATCACCACCTCGATGCGGCGTCTGGCAGAGGGGGACACAGGTTCACAGATCCCATTTGCCGACCGCGCCGACGAAATCGGATCCATGGCAGGGGCGGTGGAGATCTTCCGCCAGGCCGCCATCGCGAACAAGCGGATGGCGACAGAGGCCGAGGAAAACCGCGTCCGAGCGGAGGCTGACCGCGTTGACACCCAGAGGCTGGCGGAAGCCGACGCATCGGAGCGGTTGCGCATCGCCACCTCGGGTCTCGCCGCCGGTTTGAAGCGGCTGGCCGCAGGAGACCTTGCCTTCCAACTCGACGAGGCCTTCGCGCCCGATTTCGAGGCACTGCGCCACGACTTCAACCAGTCCGTGACCCAGCTTGGCGGGACGCTCCGGGCTATTTCCGACAGCATCGGCACGATCGATGAAGGCACGCGCGAAATCTCCTCCGGTGCAAGCGATCTGTCGAAGCGCACGGAGCAGCAGGCGGCCTCGCTTGAAGAAACGGCAGCCGCACTGGAAGAGATCACCGCAAACGTTGCGAACTCCAGCAAGCGGACCGAGGAGACGCGCACGGTGGCCACCGAGGCAAACCGCAGCGCCGGTATCTCGGCGGAAGTCGTTTCCCACGCCGAAGAGGCAATGGAACGCATCGAGACCTCGTCGCAGCAGATCTCCAACATCATCAGCGTCATCGACGAAATCGCGTTCCAGACCAATCTTCTCGCGCTCAATGCCGGCGTGGAAGCCGCCCGTGCCGGCGAGGCCGGCAAAGGCTTCGCGGTCGTCGCCCAGGAAGTGCGCGAACTCGCCCAGCGCTCGGCAAGTGCAGCCAAGGAAATCAAGGGGCTGATCCAGAACTCTTCGAAGGAAGTTGAAAGCGGCGTCAAGCTCGTCCGCGACACCGGCCAGGCCCTGAAGACCATCGGCGGCTTCATCACCCAGATCAATCACCATATGGACTCGATCGCCACTTCTGCGAAAGAGCAGTCGATCGGCCTCAGCGAAGTCAACGTTGCGGTCAACAGGATGGACCAGACCACGCAGCAGAACGCGACCATGGTGCAGGAGTCGACGGCAGCAGCAGATTCACTCGCGCAGCAAGCCCAGACACTTCGCGAGCTTATCGCCCAATTCAGGCTCGACGATACGACGTCCAACCAATCGTCAGCCCTTCGCTCGACGGCAAGAACGATGGCGCAGCCGACAGCCCGCGCCGTGATCCATGCGGTTGCCGCTCGCCGCTAAAGCAGGTCGCGCAAAAGTGTGCAGCGGTTCTGCGGCAACGGCCCTCGCCCTCGCCCTAACCGCTTGCACAGACCAGAGATGAAGGCGCCCCGCAATGCCGGGCGCCTCTCTTTTTATCGTGCGGCGAAGGCCGGATTGCGCCGGGCGCCCATTCTCAGCACGAAATAGATCGCCCCGCCGATTCCGACGCCGAAGAACCAGCCATAGGTGCCCCACCAATCCGGCAGGATGCTGGTGAAGGTCGGCAGAATCGAGGAGAACAGCGCGCCGACCGCGAATGCGATGAAGGCATTGCCGTGCCAGCCGTTCTGGAAGCGGAACTCGCCATTCTCATGATAGAGCGCCTCGACGTTCAGCTGGCTTTTCCGGATGAGATAGTAGTCCACCATCATGATGCCGAAGATCGGCCCCATCGTCGACCCGATGAAGTTGACGAAATGCGCCGCACCCGTCTCCCAGGGAGCAAACGGATAAAGCACGAGAGCGATCAATGCGGCAATGTATCCGCCGCGTTTGAAGTTGATCTGGCGCGGGAAGACGTTGGCGAAGTCGAAGGCCGGCGAGACGAAGTTCGCCACGACGTTGATGCCGAGCGTGGCGATCGCGAATGTCAGGGCCGCAAGCAGCGCCAGGAACCAGCTTTCGAATTTCGCCGATATCATTTCCGGATGCAGCAGAACCTCACCATAGACGGTGAAGGCCGCCGTGGTGGTGACGCCTGCGACAAGGCAGAAGGCCAGAAGGTTGATCGGCAGACCCCAGAGATTGCCCTTGCGCAGCGCCTTTTCGCTGGTTGCGTAACGCGAGAAATCGCAGAAATTCAGATAGAGTGCTGCGAAATAGGTGATCCAGGTGGCGGCCACCGCGGCAAGTGCTGCAAACGAGCCGGGCTCGCCCGGCACGCCGGCATCCTTGGTCTTCTCGATCAGCACGTCGCGCGGGATCTCCGAACCGAAGGAGAAGGTGCCCGACTTGACGACCAGATAGACGGCCAGGATCAGCATCATGATCCAGACGGCCGGACCTGCCCAATCCTGAAACTTGCGAACCGTCTCCATGCCCCGCTGGATGATGAGCAGTTGCAGCGCCCAGACGACGATGTAGCAGATAAGTTCGAGGGTCGAGTGGCCGAGCATATGGCTGTTCTGATGGAAGGCGAGCAGGCTCTCGTTGCGGATCAGAAGAGCGACGATCGCGCCGGATGCGGCGGCGGTCTGCGCGCCGTACCAGAAGCAGGCGACCACCGCCCGAACCAGGGCCGGAACGTTGGCGCCGAACGTGCCGAAGGAAGCACGCGCCAGAACCGGAAAGGGTACGCCGGTGCGCACGCCGGCATTGCCGACCAGGCTCATCAGCACAAAGATGACCAGCGAGCCGATGCCGATGGCGATGACGAAATTCACGAAGCTGCCGCATAGCAGGAACAGGCTCGCCGCCAGATAGTAGCCCCACAGGCTGTGAACATCAGATGTCCAGACGTTAAAGATACTGAACGCACCCCATTTGCGCTCCTCGGCGGGTGCAAGATCCTCGTTGTATAACGAGGGAGACGGATTTCGAATGCTCATGAATGCCCTCCCATATCCCCTGAGGCCGACTCGACCCCGGACGGAAGTTTGCGCCTCATTTAGGCATCTGACAATTTAATAGTCATATTGTACACAATGTCGGTGCCCGCGCTGTACAGATCCCGCTGGGCGCCTCGCGCGGATTAGTGTGCGCCGACAACGCGTCCGGCCAGACGAAACGGGCTTGCGACTGCAGCGCCGGCCGCGTCGAAGACATAGGCGCCGACGTCGCCGGCGGATGTACGCTTGCCGCTTTCGAAGGAGGCAAGCTGCGCACCGAACTTGGCGAGTGATGCATAACGATCATGCCCCAGTCCGTCGGACGCCTGGATCGAGGTGATGTCGATGACCCGGAGCCTTTCTTTCACGGCGGCCTCCTCGATAACGGGATCGTTGATATCGAGACGCCCGACGCGCGGCCGCTCTCCTGCGATGAAGCTCGAGGCCACGAGCGCCCGGTCGTCCTTGGAAACGAGCAGGGATATGGGGATCGGCATTCGCCCGATATCCGCCAGTTGGGAGCGGAAGACATCGACGTCGATGTCGGGGGCAGCGAGGATTACCGCCAGTTTGTCGACGACATCGTCGCGATGCTGCAGCTTGAGCTGGCGGACCGTCTCCATGACCAGGAACCCACCCATGCTATGTCCGAACAGGACGATGCGTTTCACCTTGCCGGAGGCCGAAAGCGAGGTGACGAGGGAATCGAGCGCGCTACGCGAGGCGAGCGCCGCATCCCGGTCTGCGACATATCCGGCGACGGCTGCAGCCGAAGGCCAGGAAAACAGGATCGGAGCCCCCGGCATTTTCGCATCCGCGGCGATCTGCGCCGTACGATAGAGCGCCTCCTGGTAACTGTAGTTGTAACCATGCACGAAGATGCCGATGGTGCCGTCCGGCTGCACCGACCGGAGCGCCTCCTCAACGAAGGCGTCCTTTGCAAGCTGCTTGCGGCCGATGACGGCAAATTGCCGTTCGGGATCCAGTGTCGAGGTCGGGTATGCGATCGTGGTACCCTTCCTGTCCGGAGGGACCGAAAATGCATATTGCTCATAGGTGAGGTTGTCGGCCCATGCGCTCCCAAACCCGCCCCGCATGGTATCGGGGGTCCTGTTCGTCGCAGCCAGCACGCTAACCCGGTTCGAAACGGCCTCATCGGCCCGAGCCTGCAGATGCACCGGCTTCAAGACATCAGGCGTCGGCCTCGAGACGCAGCCCGTCAGCGCCACCAGACCGAGCGCGACCAGCACGGCAGGAGCTATCTTCGCAAGCCCGTTCAAACGTCGTTGCTCCACCGAGCGATCCCTTCGCAGGTCAAGGCGCGCAGCGGCCGCTTCGGCCGCTGCGATGGCTGACGGACTCGTTCATGCCTCTGCCGGGACATCGGCCTTGACGGCTTCGTCTCTCGGGATCCTGAACCATGCGACGTAGAGCGCCGGCAGGAACAGCAGGGTGAGCGCGGTTCCCACAACGATGCCGCCCATCATGGCGTAAGCCATCGGTCCCCAGAATATTTCGCGCGAGATCGGGATCAGCGCGAGGGTGGCAGCCGCAGCGGTTAGCATGATCGGCCGCATGCGGTGCTCGGTCGCCTCGATGACCGCCTGCCAGGCCGCAACACCCTCGGCGCGCAGATGTTCGATCTGCACGACCAGGATGACCGAGTTGCGGATCAGGATGCCGATCAGCGCCAGTATGCCGAGGATTGCGACGAAGCCCATCGGCGCATTGCTGAGCAGCAGCGCCGCCACCACGCCGATCAGCGCCGTCGGGGCGACCGCGAAGACCAGGAAGAGGCGGCTGAAACTCTGCAGCTGGATCATCAGGATCGTCGCCATGATGAACAGCATCAGCGGAGCCACCGCCGCAATCGGCCCTTGCGCTTCGGCGCTGGATTCGACCGCACCGCCCACTTCCACTTTGTATCCCACAGGCAGGCTCTTCTGGAATTCCTCGACCTTCGGCTTGAGCTGGTCGACGATCGTGGCCGGCTGCGTCGAACCAATGACGGCCGCCTTGAGGGTGATCGTCGGCTGCCGGTCACGACGCCAAATCGTCGGCTGCTCGAGCTCGTAGCGGAAATTCGCAACCGCCGAGAGCGGCACGACCTTGCCGTTGGAGGTCGAGAGCTGCAGATTCTCAAGCGTCTGGATGGAATCGCGTTCGGAAGCCCGGGCGCGCCCGACGACGTTGACCAGATAGATGTCATCGCGGATCTGTGTGGCGGTAGAGCCTTCAACGATGCCGTTGAGAGCGGTGGCGATATCCTCCGAGGAGACGCCGAGCTGGCGCGCCTTGTCCTGCAGCACATCGACCTTGACCACACGCGAGGGTTCGTTCCAATCAAGCACCATGTTCGACAGCAGCGGATGTTGCCCGACGACGCCGGCAAATTGCTGGGAGACTTCCCGGACTGTCTGGATATCGGGGCCGCTGATGCGGTACTGGACCGGCTTGCCCACCGGCGGACCGATGTCGAGAAGCTTGACGAAGGCGTCGGTGCCCGGGAAGGTTTTCGTCAGATAGTCCTGCAGTTCCGCCCGCACCTTGTCGCGCACGTCGAGGCCTTTGGTGACGATCACCGTCTGTCCGAACGACACGTCGGGCGTCTGCACGTCGAAGGAAAGGATAAAGCGCGGGGCGCCCTGGCCGACATAGGTTGTCCAGTGATCTATATCCTTGTTGCCGCCCAGCATCTCTTTTTCGAACATGGCCATCTGCCTGTTGGTCTCGGCGATCGAACTGTTATGCGGCAGGTTCCAGTCGATGATCAGCTCGGGCCTGTCAGAATTGGGGAAGAACTGCTGCTGCACCAGCCCCATGCCGCCGATCGAGAGGCCGAAGACGCCGACAGTCAGTATGATGGTGATCCAGCGCCAGCGCATCGCCAACCCCAGAAGCCAGGAGAAGACGGCGGCAAAGCGGCCCTTCTTCTCATGATGCGACTTCATGGTCTTCGGCAGGATGGTGACGCCGAGAAGCGGCGTGAACAGCACCGCCACAATCCAGGAAACGACCAGCGAAACCGCGATGACCACGAAAAGCGTAAAGGTGAATTCGCCGGCGGCGCTGTTGTTGAGACCGACGGGAATGAAGCCGGCGACGGTGACGAGCGTTCCCGTCAGCATCGGAAAGGCGGTCGACGTATAGACGTAGGTTGCAGCTTTCCTCAGATCGTCGCCCGCCTCCAGGCGGGCCACCATCATTTCGACAGCGATCATGGCGTCATCGACGAGCAGCCCGAGCGCGATAATGAGTGCGCCGAGCGAGATGCGCTGCAGCGAGATGCCGGAATATTCCATCACCACGAAGGTGATCGCCAGCACGAGCGGTATGGAGATCGCCACCACCATACCAGCGCGAAGGCCGAGGCTGATAAAGCTGATGACGAGCACGATGACGATCGCTTCGAAGAGCGCCCGGGTAAAGCCGGAAACCGCCTCATCGACGACATGCGGCTGGTCGGAAACACGGTGGACGTCCACACCGATCGGAAGATCGCCGACGACACGTTTCATCTGCGCATCGAGCCCCTCGCCGAACTGCAGCAGGTTGGCGCCCTGTTTCATGCCGATGGCAAGTCCGATCGCCGGCTGGCCGTCGAACCGGAACAGCGATGAGGGCGGGTCCACATAGCCGCGCTTGATCGTAGCGACATCGGTCAGCGGGAAGAAGCGGTCGTTGATGCGAAGGTTGATCGACCGCAGGCTTTCCTCGGAGGTAAACTGTCCGCTCACCCGCAAGGCAATACGCTCCGGCCCGGCATCGACGAAGCCGGATTGCGTCACGGCATTCTGCGCCTGCAGGGTCTGGATGACAGACTGCTGGTCGATGCCGAGGGCTGCGATCTGGCGGGTGGAGAATTCGAGATAGATCGCCTCGTCCTGCGCGCCGACCACATCGACCTTGCCGACATTAGGCACGGTCAGAACCTCGGAGCGGGCATCTTCCACAAGATCGCGAAGCTGGCGCTGGGTCAGGCCGTCACTGGTGAAGGCGTAGATGTTTCCGAACACGTCGCCAAAGCGATCGTTGAAGAAGGGACCGACGACGCCGGTCGGGAAATCGCCCTTGATGTCGGCGATCATGTTGCGGATGCGCAGCCAGGTCGGCGCGACATCCCTTGCCTTGGTGGTCGGCAGCAGTTCGACGAAGACTGTCGTCTGGCCGGCGACGGTCTCGCTCTTCGTGTAGTCGAGCGATTCCAGTTCCTGGAGCTTCTTCTCGATCCGGTCGGTCACCTGCCGCGTCACCTCATCGGCGGAGGCGCCCGGCCACTGCGCGGTGATCACCATCGTTTTGATCGTGAAGTTCGGGTCTTCCTCGCGGCCGAGATTCAGATAGGAGAAGGCGCCGGCGAGAATGAAGACGATCATGAAGTACCAGACGAGCGACCGGTGTTCGAGCGCCCAGTCGGAGAGATTGAAGGACTTCACTGGCTGATCTCCTGGTCGATCCTGATGGCCTGGCCATCCTCAAGTTTATGCACGCCGGCCACGACCACCCGTTCTCCGGGGGCAAGCCCTTCGGTGACGCGGACAGTGCCGCCATCGACTACGTCTCCGTCGATCTTCACGCGGCGGCGCGAGACTTTCTTGCCCGGCACATCGACGATCCAGACGCTCGGGCCGTCGGTGGCGGCAAGGATTGCCGAAGACGGCAGCACGATCTCCGGATCGGCGGCGATGGTGGCTAAGGCTGTGATGACGGAGCCAAGCCTGAAAGCCTCAGGCGGATCGCTGAGCGCGATCTTGGTCCGGCTCGTCCGCGTAGCCGTCTCCGCCTCCGGCGCAATCTCGCGCACGACGCCGGATGTGCGGATCGTCGGATCGAGCTGCAGCGTCACCTCGAACGGCGCACCGATGTTCAACCTCTGGGCGGCGCCCTGCGGCACGTCGACAACGGCGTCGCGCTTGTCCGGCCGCGCGATTGTCACGACGGTCTGGCCGGCGGAGACGACCTGACCGACCTCGGCCGAGGTCGCCGTCACCACCCCGTCGAATTCCGCCCGAAGCTGGGCATAACCGAGCTGCTCCTTGGCTTTGTCGAGATTGGCCTGCGCCTTGGCGACGGCAGCTGCGGCCGTGCGTCTTGCCTGCTCGGCCTCTTCGAGCGCGGCCTCGGTGCCGGAGCGCGACTCCAGCAACGCGCGCTGGCGCTGCTCGGTGGTCACGGCGTTTCTGAGCTGAGCGTCGCTGTTTTCCACGTCGGATTGGGCGCTGCGCACCGCAAGCTCCAGCCCCAGCGGATCGATGGCGGCAACCACGTCACCCTTCTTGACGACATCCCCGACATTGACATTGCGGGCGATCATTCGCCCGAGAATCCGGAAACCGAGTTCGGTCTCGATCGTCGGCTCGATCGTGCCCGTCAGGCTGAGCCTCGAAGCGGACGTCTGCTTGACGGTCATCGACAGCACCGGACGAGGCGCCTCCTTTCCGCTCTCGTCTTCCTTCGGCGCGCAAGAGGAAACCAGGGCCGTGCCCACCATCAGTGCGACTATCTTGAGACGAATACTCACTTGGAAGCTTCCTTGAGATAAGACACGATTTCACCGGGTCTGAGGAATTTGGTCCCGTCGGTCACCACGGTCTCTCCTGTCGAGACGCCCGATTTCACGATGAAGCTGCCGGTCTCGTAACCGGCAACGTCGACCGCCCTGACCGAAACTGCCGACGACGCGGGATCGACGATCCAGACGGCCGGTTTGCCATCCTTGGAGGTCATGGCCGACCAGGGCAATTGGATGACGTCCTGCGGGACGTAAGTGAATCGCCCGACGACGGGAGCGCCGAGCGGAATGGGAGCATCGCTCGTTATCGCGACCTTGACCCTGATCGTGCCGGTGGAGGAATCGATCGTCGGAGAAATTTCGCGAACCCTAGCCGTGATCTTCTGCGAAGGGGCCGACAGAAGGGTCACGGTTCCATCGCCGTCCACCGGACGCAGGAATGCGCTTTCGACCACTTCGAACACGGCGTCACGGTCGCCGTCATGAGCAAGGGTAAAGACAACCTGGGCTGCCTGCGCCACCTGCCCTACTTCGGCATTGCGCGCGGTGATCACACCGTCGGCATCCGCCTTCAACTCCGTGTAGGACAGAGTGTCCTGAGCCGTTTCCAACAGTGCCTGCGCCGACTTCGCCGATGCCTGCGCGGTCAGAAGCGCCTCTTGCGCCTGATCGAGCGCGGCACGCGTCGTCACCTGCGTTCGAAACAGACTCTGCTGGCGATCATAGGCAAGCTGCGCTTGGGTCTGCTGCGCCTCAGCGGACTGAAGATTGGCGGCGGCCACATCCAGGTCGGCCTTCTGCTCTTCCGGATCGATGCGCGCAAGCAGTTGGCCCGCCTTCACGCTCTGCCCGACCTCCACCAACCGCTCGACGATCTTGCCGCTGACGCGGAAGGACAGATCGGTCTGGATACGGGCCCGAACTTCTCCGGTCAGCGCGCCGCCCTCGGCCAGTGGCTCAGACTTGGCCACGACGACGCCGACCTGCCGCGGGATCGGCTCTGTCGGCCCGCTCGAATCGCTGCATGATCCGAGACCGATGGCGCATACGATCGCGATAGCGATCCGAATGGTTCTCATAGTTGACCTCTTGCTCTCCACGGCAGCTGCTATATAATTGACTGACGCATTAGTCAATGAAACTTTGCGCCGCAGGGACGAGTGCGCGCGCAACAGCGGGGAGGTGGGAAATGGCAGCTCAGAAGAAGCTCACAAGGGCGGAACAGAAGGCGCTACGGCCCGTCCAGATCCTGCATGCCGCCTTTGAGGAATTCGTCAAATGCGGCTTTTCCGGCACACGGGTCGAAGACATCGCCGACAGAGTCGGCGTCACCAAGGGCACGATCTACGTCTACTTCGAGACGAAGGAAAAGCTATTCGAAGCCATGATCATTCACTTCTCCGTGCCGTTTCAGGAGCTGCTCGCGATCGCCGATCGGCTGAGTGGCAGCGCTACCGACAGGTTGACGTCCATTCTCGGCCTCTTTTACGACCAAATCCCCGAGGACCGCACGACGCGCGAATTGACGCGGCTGGTCATTTCGGAGGGACAGCGTTTCCCCGACCTGATCGATCGCCACCACGATCAGTTCATCGCGCCGATCATTGCCAAGATCGACGCCCTCATCCTGGAGGGTGTGGCGGCGGGTGAGTTTCGTCCAATTCCGGTGGAATTTTCCGACATCGTAGTCGCGCCTATCCTGACGACGACGGTTCTGCGGCTGATATTCGACGACCGCCGCGTGCCCACTCCCAACAAGGAGGCCTTCCTGCGGACCTATTTCGACCTGCTGTTCAACGGCCTGCTCGCCAATCCCCTGTGATCACCAATGGCTCTCGGCGCCCGCAATCATCGCCCGTTTGCGGCAGCGCTGCGGCCAGTTATCGCCGAAAGCGGAAAAATAGGCGAAAGCGCACGTAGCTTTTCTGAAGTCTTTATGTGAAAACATCGCGTTAGCTTGTGTCTTCGAAGGCACAACCTCAATTCGCGACGGAATAAAAGTGGAACGCAAAGTCAATCTCAAGGATGTCGCGCGCGACGCTGATGTATCGCTGAGTACGGCCTCGCATGCGCTGAACGGAACCGCGCCGCTGACGGTCGAAGTGCGCGAACGGGTCCTGGATTCGGCCAAACGCTTAGGATATCTCGACCGCCGCAGGAAGAAGGCGACGATCGCGGCGCTGCGCGTCCTGCTTCTTGCCATTCCGGGCGATGCCGCGCCGGAGAGCGACCTTAACCTGGTGAGCTGGACCATCCTCAACGGCCTCAGGAAGGAGTGCGAGCGTCGCGGCATCCGGATCGTGCCTTTCGTCAGCACCGGACGGCGCATCGACGGCGCTGAGGTCAGGCAGATCGCGCTCTCCGAGCGCGCCGACGGCATCGTGGTGCTGAACGACGATCAGCCGGAACTCATCCGCAGCCTCTCTTCCCCTGATATGCCGGTTGTTATCGTCAACGGCGAGGATCCGGCCATGCTGGTCGATACGGTGACACCGGAAAACCGCTTCGGGGCGCGTCTTGGCATCGAGCATCTGCTGGCGCTCGGACATCGCCGCATCCTGCACCTGACCTGGAAGGGCCGCACGACCATCCAGCGCAGATATGACGGCTTTTCCGATGCCTATTTCGCTGCACAGCTTCCCGTGCCCGAAGACATGATCGTGGAGGCCGAAGGATATGAGCCTCGTCACGGCGAGGCTGCCATCAACGCGCTGCTCGACCGCGATCCCACGATGAAAGGTGCCACCGCCGTCTTCTGCGCCGCCGACAATCTGGCGCTCGGCTGCCTGAAGGCATTGGCCGATCACGGCATAGGCGTGCCTGAAGCGATCTCCGTGCTGGGCTTCGACGATATCGTCCCCGGCGAATTCAGCCGTCCGCCGCTTTCAACCGTCAGCGTACCTACCGACAAGCTCGGCGCTGCCGCCTTGGCGCTCATCGAACAGAGGCTGGTCGCCAACGACCCGCAGCGGCCGGCCCATCGCCTGGAACTCGGATGCCACCTCGTTCTGCGCGGCAGCATCGCCCCGCCGCGCTAAAAAAATCATCCGAAGGCGTCAAAGGCTGAAGCCTAAATTAACGCAAGCGCTCCGCCCGCAGGCGCGTATCCCGCGGGCTTTCGCCGAAGGTGCTACGATAGATGATGGAGAACCTGCCCGCATGCGCGAAGCCCCATATCGTGCAGATTTCGCGGACGGATTGCTGGTTCGTTGGATCCCGCAATTGCTCACGGGCCGCTTGCAGCCGGATCGTGCGCAGGTAACCAGCCGGCGAAGTCCCCCTGAAGGCCTTGAAGCCCGTCTGCAGGGCGCGAAGTGAAACGCCGACATCGTCCGCAACCATCGTCATGGTGAGAGGTTCGGCGATATTGGCATGCATATAGTCGATGGCACGCCGGACATGCCAAGGCGCAACCAGCGACACTTTCTTTTTTTCCAGATGGCCGGACAGGCGGTGGTGGCCAAATCGGATGACAAGATGAGCGAGCGTTTCGCTCATCGTTGCCATGGCGAGAGGAGAAGACAGAAGCGGACCGCCGTTGCGCATGCCTTGCACGATCGTCTGCACCAGGTTGCCGATAAGCTGGCCCGATTGTGTCGAAAGATCCAGGATGGGCTCAAGGTCGAGCGATTCGGACAGCGGCGTTTCCGCAAGTGAAATGAGCGCACGTTTCACGATTTTCCAGTCGAGGAAGAGGACATCCGAAGTGTGCGGACCCTGGACGAAACGATCACCGGCCTCATGGTTATTGGCCATGAGAACATAACCCGCTCCACTTTCAACCGCCCTTTTCCCAATGGACACTCGAAAGGACCCTGTCTGTGGGAGGTAGAAAGCAAGGTGTTGGGGCGTCTCATTGAGCGTTCGAACTGTCCATGAACTTTGAAAGACGGAGTGAAGGACCGTAAACCCATCGCCTCTTCTCAAGTCTGCCGCCCAACGGAAGTTTCGGTCGTTGCCCAGCGGTTGTGCGGCAAAAACCCCATAACCGGTCGACAATGTTTTAACCATCGACTCGAAGTCGTGGCCTTGGTGCGTCGGTGCGAACTCATAATCCTCGCGCTCAGGAGCGCGCGCCGTGTTCTCGTACCTCATGCAGCTCGATCCTCTCTTTCAGCACCCGCCTCCCCATGGCCGAACGTTCCATCCCGCTCAGGCTTGAGTGGTGGCGAATGGGTTCTCCTCCAAACGCACGGACCCGCTCTTTGAGTCCCTGAAATAAGCTCATCTCGGCTGGCTTGGCCAATCTTGATGAGGTAAGCAAGCTCGGCAAACGAGGGACCGAATCCCCTCATTTGACAGAAGCAACACGCCCCTTCAATGTGCTTCACACTCACAGTGTAAATCAAAACGATCTGCAAATGAAGTATGATCCGCTAGAACATGTTGCCACGCATTTTTTGCGCGATGCACAACCGGCCCGGGTGGCGTCCCGCAACGAGCGGGACCTCTTGCGGTTGATCTGGAAATCCCCAGGGATCGAGCGCTCCGACCTGACCGAGCCGCTCGACCTCACCCAGCAATCCCTGCACAGGATCGTCGCGCGGCTTCATGAGCGAGGAATGATCGTCTTTTCCCATGCCGAAGCCCGGCGGGCGGGCCCGCCCAGCCCGGAACTGACCCTTCGAAAAGACTGGTGTCTGACGCTCGGAATCGCCGTCAACGTCGGCTCGATCGGCCTCTGTCTCATGGGTTTCGGCGAACCTCTGGAGAATATGGAAATCCCGCAGGCAGGCGACTTGCTGTCGGTGGAATTGGAACGGATCGAAGCGGCAGTCGAAGACATTCTTGCCCGCCGGGGCGCCAAACGCCGAGACATTCTCGGCGTCGGCCTTGCGGTCGCCGGCCACCGTATGCTGGAGACTGCCTTCAATTGTCCTCTGCCGCTTGCTCATTGGTCACTGATCGATCTCGCACCTTTGCTCGGGAAGCAGCTTGCCTTGCCGGTCTGGGCGGACAATGTCGCCAGGACCGCAGCCTTGGCGGAAGCGATCTTCGGCGTTGGCCGAGATGCCGCGGATTTTGCTTATATTGCCCATCTTCACGGCTACGGTGGCGGCCTGGTTTCCGGAGGCATGCCGTTTCGCGGCAGTTTCGGCAACGCCGGCGAATTCTCCGTTCTCTTTGCGCGTGAGGACTATGACGACCGTCCCGCACTCAACCAGTTGCTCGAACATCTTCGCGCCAAAGGGCGCCCGGGCCTGACCCTGAACGACCTGAAGAACGAAGAACTGGTGGGTTGGGACGGCGTCGAGGAGTGGGTCGACCGGGTCATGCCGGCCCACAATCGCGCCATCAATGCGATCTGCGCGATCTTCGATCCGGCGCTCATCGTCCTTGGCGGCGAGCTTCCGCATTCCCTTGCGAGAATGCTGATCGAACGGACCGAATTCAACAATCTGCCTCGTCACGGCGCAGTGCGCGACGTTCCGCAGCTTGCAGTTGCGGATATCATTGATGCTCCCGGCGCGATTGGCGCGGCCTTGATCCCACTCTTCGAAACAGTTTTGTGAGGCTCCGGCAGTCAAGCCCGTGCTTCCAACTCTGCATCCCCTCGTGCCGGGGCACGCAAGAATGCGTGACGGCGTCGCTAAGAAGGACTGAATCGCACCGCAGGATCAAGTTTGGCGCGCATCAGCCGGCGCGACGAGATTGGAAGCACTCAGCTCAGAACGGACGACGCGTTAGAATTCATCACTTCATCCCTGTACCTGCAATGCCTGTCGTGATGTATTTCTGCAGGAACAGGAAGACGACGGTGACGGGTAGCAGGCTGAGGAAGGTCATCGCCAGTATATAGTGCCACTGGACCGAGAACTCGCCCTGGAATGCGTTCAGACCGACCTGCAGGGTGAAATTCTCACGGCTGTTGAGAACGATGAGCGGCCAGAGGAAGTCGTTCCAGCGCCAGAGCACCGAAAAGATCGCCAGCACCGCAAGCGCCGGCGCTGTCAGCGGCAGGATGATGCGCCAGAAGATGCAGAATTCGCTCGCTGCATCGACGCGCGCCGCCTCGATCAATTCGTCGGGGATGGTCAGCATATATTGCCGCAGCAGGAAGACGGCAGTCGGAGAGGCGATCGTCGGCAGGATGACGCCCCACAGATTGTCGGCAAGCCCGACCCCGACGATGACGAGATAGGCCGGCACCATGACGACGGCGAGCGGGATCATCAGGGTCGAGATGATGATGACGAAAACCGTCGTGTCGCCGCGGAACTTATATTTCGACAGCGCAAAGGCGGCCATGGCGTTGACGATCAGCGTCAGCAGCGTCGCGACCACGGTGACGAACACTGAATTCTTCAAGAAGGTCAGGAAGCTGAAGCGCGTCAGCGGGTCGGTGTAATTCTCGGTGGCGACGGTCAGATGCTGGACCGGCGTGATCCCCTTCACGTCGACGCTGACCGGCTGTCCCGGATTTGCCGGATCGACCATCTGGGCTTTGAGGCCGATGCGCCGCACCATGGCCATTTCGCGCGGCTGACCGTCGAGCGTGACCTGCCACAGGCTGAGCGGCTTGTCGAAGCCGGGCACGGTCTGCTCCACGGCGGCGCGCGGAAGCAGCGTCGGCGGAAAGCGGGTGATTTCGGCCGCCGGCTTCAGCGAGGAAAGTCCCGCCCAGACGACGGGAACGAGCACCGCCAGTGTTCCGCCAATCAGCCAGACCCATGACAGAATATCGGTGATGTCGATGCGTCCGGCCCGGCGCGTGCGCGTCATGAAGCGGATCGGGTTCATAGAGCTGTTCATTCAGGACTCCATTCGCTTGCCGAGGCGCAGTTGTATGAGGGTGAGAACCAGAAGCACCAATCCCATCAGAACCGAGGCGGCTGAGGCAAGGCCGAAGAGGCGGAGATCGCTGCTGAAGGCCATCTGGTAGATATATTGGACGATGAAGCTGTTGGCCGTGCCGGGCCCGCCGCCATTCGTCAGAACCCAGGCCTCGTCGAAGATCTGCACGGATTTGATCATCAGCAGGATGAAGACGACGAGCAGGTTCGGCGCAAGCAGCGGCAGCGTGATCCTGAAGAGGGTGCGGCGCGGCGAAGCGGCGTCGATGGAGGCGGCCTCGTAGAGTTCCTTCGGGATCGCCTGGAGACCGGCGAGCAGGATGAGGGTGTAAAAGCCCATATGGAACCAAACCGACACCACGACGACGAAGAAACGCGACCAGCCGACATCCAGCAGGAAAATCTCAGGCGGCACGCCAATCATCTGGAAGAAGGCGTTCAACAGCCCGTTGCGATCGAGGAACCATTTCCAGATCAGGCCGATGACAACGGGCGACAGCAAGACGGGATAGAAGAACATCGCTCGGAAGAAGCCGCGTGCAAAGATCGCCCTATTGAGGATCAATGCCGTGATCAGTGCCACCAGCAATGTGGCGGTGACGTTCAATGCCACGAACCAGAGCGTGTTCCAAACCGCCGTCCAGAACAGCGATTCCTGGCAGGTTCCCGGCTGCAGATAATTGCCGCAGGAAAGCAGGGCGCGGAAATTGTCGAAGCCGACGAAGGGCCGCTCCGAGACGAAAAGATTGGTGCCGCCGGTAAAGGCGTAGCCGACCGCGATCGCGATCGGAAGGAATGTGAAGATGGCGAAGAGAACGAGGTTCGGCGCCAGGAACAGCCAGGGCATGCGCTTGCGGCCGAAGATGCGCTCGACCGCATTCATCGGAGCCTCGACCACCCTCATCGCCATGTCGCCCGCCTGGGAGAGCAATGCACCAGCAGCAGCCATGGTCAGCGCCTCCCCTGTCGTGATCGGCGGGCAAAGGCCAAGCCGCTTTCGGGATCGAACAGGTGAACGCGTGCCGGATCGGCATCGATCATGATCCGGTCACCCTGAACAGGCGCGAAATGGCCGGCCTCATGGATGATGATCTGCTCGTCCTGGCCGGCAAGATTGCCGTAAACATAGGTCTCGGTGCCGAGGCCTTCGTGATACTGGACGATGAACGGCAGGCCCTTTTCGCTGGAGCGGGAGAAATGCGCGGGCCTTATGCCGGCAAGCACATCCTGTCCGACCGTAATGCCCTCGGGATCGACGTCGCCGACGATCCTGCCGCCGCCCGCGACATCGATGGCGACACCGCTCTCGCTGATGCCCGATACTTTCCCCTTGATGATGTTCATGCGCGGCGAGCCGAGGAAGCCGGCGACGAAAAGATTGCGCGGATGATCGAAGAGTTCCAGCGGTGCGCCGACCTGCTCGACCCGCCCGGCGCGCAGCACGACGATCTTGTCGGCCATGGTCATCGCCTCGACCTGGTCGTGCGTGACATAGATCATCGTCGTCTTGATCTCGCGATGGAGCTTGGTGATCTCAGCCCGGGTTTGGACGCGCAGCGCCGCGTCGAGATTGGACAGCGGCTCGTCGAAGAGGAAGATATCCGGTTCGCGCACGATGGCGCGGCCGATCGCCACGCGCTGGCGCTGGCCGCCGGAAAGCTGCTTCGGGCGCCGGTCGAGATAGGGTTCGATCGCCAGCATCCTGGCGGCTTCGGCAATGCGCGCCTCGATCTCGGCGCGCTTGAACTTCAGATTCTCCAGGCCGAAAGCGAGGTTCTTGCGAACGCTCATATGCGGATAAAGCGCGTAGGACTGGAAGACCATAGCGATTTTGCGCTCGGCCGGCGAAATGGCGCTGACGTCGCGGCCGCCGATGGCAATGCCGCCCGACGTAACCTCTTCCAGGCCGGCAATGACGCGCAACAGGGTCGACTTGCCGCATCCCGACGGGCCGACGAAGACGACGAATTCGCCGTCCTTTATATCGAGGTCGACGTCATGCAGCACTTTGACGGAGCCATACGACTTGTTGACGGTGGAAAGTTTCAGTTCTGCCATGCCCCACTCCCGTCGGGTGCCGCCGTTTCGAAGACGACGTCGATTGCGTTCCAGCCTTGCGGCAGCGGTGTCGGTCTCGCGATCCGCACCTCGTTCATCAATATCCCGGTGACCCCCGCCACGTAGACGGCGGGCATTCCGCCCGGATAGTCTTGCAGGCCGATCACCCGCCCGTCCGCCCCGCGCGTCCAGGCATTGGCGCGGCCGCCACCGTCTGCCTTCGGCGCAAGGTCCGCGTTTGTCGGACGCAGGTCGTAGGCCTGCGCGGTGCCGAGTTCGCCGGGCCGTTGATCCACACCGATGCGCGCCAGCGATACATTGCGAATGCCGGCGGACGAAGCCGAAATGACGGTGATCGCCCCTTCCATGCGCCCGGTAATGTCTTCGACAATGAGGTTTTCGATGGCGCCTGCCGGGCGCTCAGCGATACGGTCGACGACGTTGACGGTCAGCGCCTCCCCCGAGCCCCAGAAGCCGTCGAGCGTTTCGCGGCACTCGACAGCAATCCGCGAAAACCTGACGTTCGATATCCGGCCGCCGTCGCGTGAGAAGATACCGAGCGCTCGGTTGGAAGATGAAACGCTACAATCCTCGAGGACGACATTGGTGACGTCGCCATGCGTTTCCGTGCCGATCTTCAGCGCGCAGCTGAGGCTCTGAACGGCGCAGCGGCGGATAAAAATATTCTCACATCGCCCGATTGCGACACCCTGCGGGCCGATGCTGGTCTTCAGGCATATGCCGTCATCGGCCGTCGATATCGCGCAATCCTCGATGACGGCGCCGCGGCAGGCATCGAACACGATACCATCCGTATTGGGAAGGCGGCGGTCGTTTTCGATCGTGACGTTGCGGACCGCGACATCGGTGCAGTCGACGAAGTGCAACGTCCACATCGGCGAACGGCTGATATGTAGCGCGCTGATCTCGACCTCGTCGCAGCTCTCGAAGACGACGACGCGGGGGCGGAATTCGGCCGGAATGAAGGTCCCTACCGTCTCGTCATCCCCGATGATGAAGCTCTCGCAGCCGGCTTCGATACGCCCCGGCCCCGTCAGGCCGATCCGCCGCGCGCCCTTGGCGACGATCATGCCGCGATCTGACTTCTCGGCGATCACCGAAACAGTCGTATGCGCATAGGCTGCATAGTCCGGAACCGGCCGCAGGATCGCGCCGGCGGCCAGATGCAGATCGACGCCCGAACGGAGCCGGAGCCCCCGGCAGATGTGGATGCCCGCCAGGAGCTCCAGGCGTCCGCCGCCGGAAGCCGAGAGATCGTCGATCGCCGCCTGCAGGCGCTCGGTATTGTCGCCGTCGAGCGCCTCGATCGAAACGAGGGAGGCGGCACTCATTGACGCTGACCGCTTTCGAGAAAGACTTCCGTCAGCAGCAGCATGGTCAACGCCTGGCCGTAAGGCGTCGGCAGGTTCGGGATGCGCCGGTAGAAATCGAGGTCGTGCCCCATCGGCGTGCCGTCCGAGACGCCGTGGACGACGCCCTCCTCGTCGATCTGCGCCAGCACCGCCGCAAGCGCACGCTCGGCATAGGCCCTGTCGCTCTCGTCCAGAATGCCGGCATCGATAGCGCGCAATATGCCGTAAGCGATGCCTGCCGTCGCCGAGGTTTCCAGCGGCGAGGACGGATCGTCGAGAAGGGTCGTGAACATCCCGTCCGGCCGCTGATATGCCTTCAGCGAGCGCACTTGGCTGACGAGAACATTCGAAAGGAAGCGCCGATCCTTCTCGCCGAGCGTCGGGACAAGATCGAAGAGTTCGGGAATGGCGACGGTGATCCAGGCATTGCCGCGCGCCCAGAAGGCGTTGGCGAAATTGTGCCGGCCGTTGAAGGTCCAGCCGTGATACCAGAGACCGCTGACCGGATCGGAGAGATAGCGTGTGTGGATCACGAACTGATAGACGGCCTCATCGATCCAGTCGTTGCGCTTGCAGAGCACGCCGGCGCGGGCGAGGAACAGGCAGGCCATGAACAGCGTGTCATCCCACAATTCGCCGTCGTTGAGGCGTTCCTTGACGACGTGCTGAAAGCCGCCCTCCTCCGTCTTCGGCAATTCCTTGACGAGCCATTCGGCCCAATCCTCGACCAGCGCGCGGAAATCGGGACGGTCGACATGCTGGACGAGGATTGCCAGTGGCAGCATCGGCGCCGTGCTGTTGATCTGGCGCGGCGGCAGGCCGCGCTCGATCTGGCCGGCATACCAGGCGACGAGCTCCTGCAGCGCTTTCTGATCGTTGGTGGAAATCGCACGTCGCAAGAATCCGTAGAGGCCGACGCCGACTTCCCAGTCCCACTCGTCGAACTGGATCCCGGAGGTGGAGCTTCCGGTCACGAGACCTTCCTTGATGCCTCTAAGCCGGCTGAAAGCCGTTGCCACGCGATCGATCGTCGTCAGGAGCGCGGCGTTATCGACAGATGTAGTGTTCATGCTGGGGACCTATGTTTTACGAGTAGAGCGGTCCGTCAGTACCGGCTTGGGACGCGGCACTGTCGTGGGTGAGAATCGGGTGCGGCTGATCATGTGTGAACGGCCGGCGCTTGCCGGCGATCGAAAGACCGTCGGCATAGGAAAGCGAGAGCACGGGGCCGCCCGGCGGCGTCAGCGTCAGCAGGCGAAGCGCAGGATCGAAGGAAACCGCCGTCTGGTACAGGCGTTCGAGGAAGGTTTTGAAGGCGTCGCCATTGCCGCATCCAACGATAGCAGCCCAGCCACAGAGCGACCCGTAGGAGCGCGCCTCGCGGCCGGCGGTCGGCCCCTCGGTGATCAGTTCCAGGCCGTTGGAGGCCCAGAGGGCGGAAAATCCCCGGCCCGACCGTGCGATCAGCCACTTGCCTTCGACAATGAGATCATCGAGGCCATCGCGGCCGATATAGGCATGCGTCCATGCGTGCCGTGCGTCGCTTGTGTCCTCGATCAGCAGGGCGACATCACGATGCTGGGCGACACGCGGCAGGATGCCGTTGCCGGCCCAATAGGACGGCCTTTGATTGCCCCAGGGATCGTCCTCGCCGGGATGGTTGACCCAGAGTCGCGCCATTGGATGGCCGGCCAGCCTGATGTCGAGGACGTGCTGCTGGTGACCCTTCCGACCAGTCTTGTGATCGACCACCGTCGAAAGCTGCGCCGCCTCGTTCTTGAACAGCACGAGCTTTCCACTCTCGAGCCCCTGGCTGTAACGCGCCTCGACGCTTCTGCCCCTGAAAGGGGCGGCAAGCTCGATCAGATCGGCGGGCGGCTCGTAGCCGCCGGCGCAGAACATCGTCAATGCCGCCACGCCGTTGTTGAGCCAACCGGTGCCGAAAGCCACCTGGGCAAAGGGCGCAAGCTCGGTCAGCGGGCCGGCGCGCAGTTCCTTGTCGTAGGCGCGGCCCTGCGAGCCGGCCGGAACGCCGGCCAGCGTATGAAGGGCGATCATGCGGAAGATGAGGTCGATCTGGCCGCGGGCGCGATCGGCAATCCCCCTCTCGGCCCAGCGCTCCAGCGCCAGCAGGCCGATGAAATCGATCGGGTAATAGGCGGCCGAATTCCACTCCGCCAGGCCATGAGCCTCGACGCTGTCGAACCAGCGCCCGAGCCGCTCGACGGCGAGTTCCGCCTGCTGCCGTCCCGTCCGCCCGGAGGCCGAAAACACCGCATCGGGGAGAAACAGCCCGGCCAGCAGCTGGCTGGTATGGAAGCAGAGCACATGGTTCTCGCTCCAGAACCACATCGTGTCATTGCCCGGCTCGTCGACCCAGTAGCGATAAGAGAGAACGGAACGGCGGATGCGTTCGACCGTGGCCGCAGGCATCCGGTCGCCATAGGCGCCGAGCAGCCAGAGGAGGGGCACCATGATGAAGTCCGAGCAATCCTCCCGCGCATCGATCGAGGCAAGGGTCGCATCGACGATGCGCTCGAAGCTTTCCGGATCGTGATGGCCTGTTTCCATCATCGCGATGAGACGCCCGGCGCGATTGGCGCCGAAGCGGGCGCTGTATTCCAGCGCCTGCCGCTTGCGGGCGGAAAGCGACGCCTCTTCAGGCAATGGCGATAGGCTGCTCATGAAGGCGGCATCGATGACGCGGGTGACCGAACCCGGTCCGGAACCGATCGTCATGTGAATGCCGTGATAACCGTCCGCAATACCGCAGACTTCTTCGGCGATCAGACGGCTCTCGCCGGCGCGCAGGGTCAGTTTCGAATGGGCAAGAATCGGCCGCTCATGGCCATGGCCGACCACCTTGAGATCGACGGGCAGGTCGCGCTCGGGCGCCGTGTCGAAGATGATCTCCAGCGGCTGATTGATGAAGACGTCGCGGGCCGGGCGCACGCCGCGCGAAAGGGTTTCCAGCTCGCGCACCTCGTTCTGATCCAGCGGCACCGGCAGCAGCACGCAGAGCGGCTCCTTGTGCAGCATTTCGAGCTCGAAGAACCAGGTCGTGTCGCGCTCGGCGAGGTCTTCTGTATGGACGAGGATCTCGTTGTCGCCGGCCTCGAGCGTCAGCATGATCTCGGTTGCGCTCTCGACGTTGCGCCTGAAGGGTTCGAAGCGCACCGCCTCCTGCCCGTTGACCCAGATGCGGACGCCGCCGCAGGTCTTGAGCGCGAGATTGAGCGTGCGCGGGGCTTCCGTCCTGAACGTGCCCTTCAGCCATCGCCTGACATGTGCGGGCACATGCCAGAAGCTGGTAAACTCCACGCGGCGGTTCGAGCCGGGAAGATAGAGGCTTTCCGTCGGCCAGGACGTGTCCGGCTCCAGCGCCCGCCCGACCATGGTGGACCAGAAGGCCTTGCGGCACGGCAGGTCGCCGACATCGACGAAACCGTTGATGAAGCGATAGTTCACGCGATCTTCGGCCGGGGCCGGTTCGCCGGGAAAATAGCGCTCAATGAGGGCGGAAACGGCCCAGGCCGTCACCGTCTGCCCCGCCGCCACGCTGTATGCCGGGGCCATGCCATCAGGCCGCTTGATGCTTTCCGTTTTCAAAGATCGCCTCCTCCGCAATCCTATGAAAATATTTTCATTAGGTTATTTGGGTGCGTGATTTTTGAAAATTGCTCAAAAACATCGCTATTTGCGTAGAAAATAGCTTGACGGAACGATTGTCAAGTATATGAAATTCACTTATCGATGGCCAAGGCCGCGATTGATGAAAATGTTTTCATGGGAGGATGAAAATGAAAACGTATCTTTCAGGGGCTTTCGCACTAGCGTTGGCTACGGTTTCTTTCGCATGGTCGAGCGTGGCCATGGCGGAAACGCAGACGATCACCTTTCTCTTCACCGACGACGACCAGGCTTATGTCGAGCGGATGGAAGCGCTGAGCAAGGAATTCGAGACGGCGCATCCCGACATCAAGGTGAACTTCGTCTCCTCGGGTTACGATGCCGTCGCCAAGCAGCTGCCGGTGCAGCTTGCCATCGGCGAAGGTCCCGACATCGCCAAGATCACCGACTGGCAGCTGGCGCCCTATTACCTCGACATGCGCCCGTTGATGAAGGATCCCGATGTCTTCGCCAAGCTGCACGGCGACAGCCTGAACACGCTTCGTTTCCCCGGCGTCAACGAGCCGAACTCGATCAACGGCTATGTCGCCTCGCAGACCTTCAACCTGCCCTTCGTCAACAAGACGCTGTTCGAGCAGGCGAAAGAACCGCTTCCGAAGCCGACCGCCACGCTGAAGGACATCGTCGAAGCCTCGGCGCGCGTCGCCAAGGCGACCGGCGCCCAGATCCCCTTCACGATGGACCGCTCGGGTCACCGCTTCTCCGGCGCGGCCTTCTCCTACGGCTCGAACTACGTCAAGGACGGCAAGTTCTCCTTCCCTGACGATGCCGCCAAGCACTACATCACCGATCTCTACAACTGGACGAAGGACGGCTCTTTCCCAAAGGAAATGTGGGGCGCGGCCGGCGGAACCCAGTACAAGAACATGGGTGACGAGTTCGTCAACGGCAATGTCGTGACCTATCTTGCCGGCAACTGGATGGTCAATCCGTTCCAGAAGAAGATCGGCGACGCCTTCGACTGGACGGCGATCAGCGCGCCCTGCGGCGATGCCGGTTGCTATGCGATGCCGGGCGGTACCGCGATCGTCGGCTTCAAGCGCACCAAGTACCCGCAGGCCGTCGCCTCCTTCATCGAGTTCCTCGGCTCTGAAAAGGTCCAGCGTGAAATCGCCGAAAACTACGTCATCCTGACCGGCGCCGACATCAAGGATCCGCAGTACAAGCTCGATAGCAAGAACGCCAAGGACGCCATGGCCGTCTTCCTCGCAAGCCGCAACAGCGCGCCGAAGGCAGCTCGCGACCTGGAACGCCTGAAGGGCTCCTCCGCCATCTATCAGCTCATTGTCCAGCGGATGAGCCAGCTGATCGTCGGCGAGCTTTCCCTTGAGGACACCTTCAAGGCGATGAGCGCAGACGTCGACAAGGTCAACGTCGCCCTCGCCGCCAACAAGTAAACGGCCGCGCCTGTCTCCCACAGATTGCGCGCTGCATCAGCCACGGCCTCGCAACGGGCCGTGGCTGATCGTTTTTTTGCCTCTGCCTATGCCAACATGCCGAACAGTTCGATCGGTTTCGAATTGTCGATGGACTGAACCACGCTACGTCTTCCCGCAAGGAAAGGTAGCGTTATGGATATCATCAATCGAAACACCGACTCCCGCTCGGACCTGAGACCAGCCGCCCTCGCCATTCTCTGCCTCGGCGTGATCGTGGCGCAGGTCGACACATCGGTTGTCAATCTGGCGGTCCAGCCGATAGGCCTCGACCTCAAGGCGTCGGTGACGCAATTGCAGTGGGTCGTCGACGCTTATAATCTCGTTTACGCAGCACTCCTCATCAGCGGCGGCCTGTTTGCCGATCTCTACGGTCGGCGCCGGATGTTCGTGATCGGCTGTGCGGTTTTTGCCCTGGCGAGCCTCGTCTGCGCCTTTGCCCCGAGCATCGCAATGCTGATCGGGGCCAGGGCCTTGACCGGTCTCGGCTCCGCCCTCCTGCTGCTGGCGTCGCTTTCACTGATCCGGGTCATCTACCGGGATGAGAAGCTCCGTGCGCGCGTGCTCGGAATCTGGGCCGGCTGCAATGGGATGTCGCTTGCGATCGGCCCCACCCTCGGCGGCTTTCTGATCCGCGGTTTCGGCTGGCGATCCGTTTTCTTCGTGGTCATCCCGATCGCGCTGATCGCGGCGGCGAGCGCGTGGCTTTTCATTCCGGAAAGCGCCGATCGGCAGGGCAGATCCTTCGACCTGCCGGGTCAGTTGCTGGGGATCGCATCCCTCACCGCCCTTACCCTCACCGCGATTGAATCATCGCATCTGCCGCCGCTGTGGACGGCGCTCCTGGCAATCGCCGGCGCGGCTCTCCTGCTGCTCTTCGTCATGGTGGAGAAGCGCCTGGAACAGACGGCCCTCGTTCCGATGTCGATGTTCCAGGACAGCCAATTCCGCGGGGCGATGGCCGGAACGGCGGCGATGACCTTCGGCATGTATGGCACGCTGTTTCTCTTTCCACTGGTCTCCCTCAGCCTCGGCCGCCTGGCCTCCTTTGAAGCAGGACTATCGCTGCTGCCGATGGCCCTCAGCTTCATCGCGATCTCCCCTTCTCCGGCACGATCTCGGAGCGCCTTGGGAAAAAACGCACCATATCGGCAGGGCTGGCGCTGATGGGTTTGGGCAATCTCCTGCTCGGCGCATCCTTCCTGGCCGACTGGTTCGTTGCCGAAGAGATCGGGCTGCTGTTGACCGGCGTCGGCATGGGAATGGCGACGGGCCCCCTAACCGCGGTCGCGGTTTCAACCGTCACCGCCGATCGTTCCGGCACGGCGAGCGCCCTGATAAACGTTGCCCGCATGGTGGGCGCGACGATAGGCGTCGCCCTGCTCGGGGCGATCTTCGCCTTCCTCGGAGAAGCCGAAACCGGCTTCATCGTCGCGATGTCTGCAGGCGGCAGCGTGCAGTTGCTCGGGAGCATCCTTGCCTGGCGCTCACTCTGAACGCGCGATTGGGCGACTGCTGCGAAGGCGTCGTGACACGAGCCGCGGGAGAGGCTATAGGCGTTGTCGACCTGGGGCCAGCTCCAGGCGCCATATCAAATTATCAAGCGCCGGCACCCGGTCCTTCCGCCGGCGATCCAGCGACTGTCTATCGTATAGAGGTGCATCTCCATGCCGATGGGTTCCGAGCATCCGCTGCGCAGGGAGCTTCACAACGAGTTGCATGCCCGGCCGTCGCTTTATTTCGATGGCGACACCGATGTCTGGCATGTCGCTATCATCGGCGAGAATGGCCCTCCTTCGCTGCCCGGTTCCCTGCCGGGATTGGAAGATGTCACCACGACGGGCGAGGGCAATCACGGCATCGGCCGCGTCGGCGACGGCCGACTGAAATGGGAAGCCCATACCGAGTTCCTCACCCTCACCTTCGTGGTGCCGGCATCGGCCGAACCCGGCAGCAACCCGCCGGAAGCTTTTCGGGCCTGCTGCGGCCAGATTGGCGGAAAGGTCATCGCGGCCGTGCGCGTGCTGGTGCGTGACGAGAAGGACGGGCGCATCCTGGAAAAACCCAAACTCGACTATGTCGCTTCGCGGGTCGGCGGCGGCGACGCCGAGGTGCATTCGAACTTTCGGCTGACCGACAGCGGATTCCTCGAGTTCCTGTTCTTCAACCGCAACCTCAACGCCTATCGGACCGGCCGCATGGTCCGGCGTTTCCTGGAAATCGAGACATATCGGATGATGGCGCTGCTGGCGTTGCCGATGGCGCGCGAGACCGTGTCGAAGCTTTCCGCATTTGACCAGCGCCTCGATCTCCTGATCGTCCATATGCAGAGCGCCGTCAAAGTCGACAAGGCGCTGCTGTCCGAGGTGACGAGGCTCTCTTCCGATGTGCTCAACTTCTCGGCACTCGCCCGCCACCGCTTCGGCGCGACAAAAGCCTATGCCGAGATCGTGGCGAGCAGGCTGTCGGAGCTTCGAGAAGAGCGGGTCGAGCAAAGACAAAGGCTCGGTACGTTCATCGACCGACGCTTCCAACCGGCTGTCCGCTCGGTCTATGCGGCAGAACGGCGCCTCGACGAGCTGGCCGAACGCGTCAGCCTGGCCGGAGACCTTCTCAGAACCACCGTGCAGGTTCAGCTCGAGGATCAGAACGCCTCACTGCTGACCTCAATGGAAGAGCGGGCGCGCATCCAGGTGCATATCCAGCAGGCGGTCGAAGGCTTTTCGGTCATCGCCATCACCTATTATACCGTCGGCCTGGTGAAGATCTGCCTCGAAAGCATTTCCGCACTGGGCGTCGATCCGCACGTGGCAAAACTCGCTGTTCTCGGCGCCATCCCGCTCGTGCTCTTCGCCGTCTGGACCGCGGTCCGTCACGTGCGCCGAAGCATCGCCGGCGTGCCGCACGGCCCCACATCCGAAAGCCACTGACGGGGTCACCGCCGCCCCTTCGGAGCGGCGGTGTTCTATTAACCGCTCCGACAGATCGTCACGATGCCATTGCGTAGGGGCGATGGTCTCGTGCCCGACCGCTGCCCGTCTTGAACCGCCGCAACAGATCAGCAAGGCTTTCGGTTTCCTGCGTCAGACTCTGGGCCGCCGCCGTGGTTTCTTCGACCATCGCGGCGTTCTGCTGGGTCACCTTGTCCATCTGGTCGCCGGCGGCCGAGACTTCGCGCAGGCTCGTTGCCTGTTCGCGGGCAGCAACGGCGATCTCGGCGACGGTCGCATTCATGGCGGTAACCTGCTCGACGATCTGTTCCAGCGAGAGACCGGATTCGCCGACCAGTTGAACACCGGTCTTGACTTGCGCCGAGGAGGTGGAAATCAGTTGCTTGATCTCCCGCGCCGCATTGGCGGAGCGCTGGGCGAGCTCGCGGACTTCCTGGGCGACGACGGCAAAGCCCTTGCCCGCCTCACCGGCGCGCGCCGCTTCGACGCCGGCATTCAGCGCCAAGAGGTTGGTCTGGAAGGCGATCTCGTCGATGACGCTTATGATGTTGCCGATCTTCGACGACGAATTTTGAATTTCCGTCATCGCGTCGATGGCCCGGGCGACGATTTCGCCGCCTTTTTCGGCATTGGTGCGGGCCGTTGCTACGACGGCCTGGGCGCGGCCTGCACCCTCTGCCGTGCCGTTGACGCCGCGGGTCACGTCGCCGAGTGCTGCGACCGTTTCTTCCAGGGAGGCTGCCTGCTGCTCGGTGCGGCGGGCGAGATCGTTGGAGGCGGTGGAGATTTCCGACAGACCGGAGCGGATGGTGGCGACCGCGCGAATGACAGAGTCGACCGCTTCCTCGAGGCTTGCGACCGAATTGTTGAAATGATCGCGAATCCTGACGTAGCGATGGTCGACTTCGCCGACGCGAACGGTGAGATCACCCTTCGACAACGCGTCGAGACCGACGGAGATCTGGCGGAAGGCATGTTCCATCACCTGCGCATCGGACAGCCGCTCGGCTTCCTGGCGCAGCCGCTCTTCTTCGGCGGCGAGGCGAGCCCGCTCGGCATTGGCTTCGGCGATCAGCTTGGCGCGGCCCGTCTCCTGGAAAACCTTCAGCGAACGCGCCATGGCGCCGAGTTCGTGGCGGTGCTCGACGCCCGTTATCGCGATCCCCTCCTCGCCGCGGGCAAGCTGCTCCATGGACTGGGCCATCTTGCGCACCGCAGAGGAAATCAGCAGGCCGACGAAATAGGAAAGCACGAGGCCGATGACGATCAGCAGCCCGCTGATGACGAGCGTCGTGCTGGTCGCGGAGGCAACCGTCGCCTCCACGGAACCATCAAGGGCCTTCTGGGCACCTGTCACGGTCGCCTGCAAATCCGTGAATTCGCCTGATATTTTCGGCGCGAGCACGCCAAGCTGCGTCTGGCGGATATTGCCGGAGGCCTGCAGCACCTCCTTCATGTCGCCGAGACGGGCGGTGTAGTTCTGCATGAGCTGCCCGGCGCCCATCAGGCGCTTCTTCTGCAGCTCATTCTTCGCAGCCTTGGCGGCGGCGTCATTGAGCGCCACGGCTTCGGCGAGAGCCGCCTGCGCCGTGTCGTAAGCCGCGAAATCGTTGGAATGCACGAAGCGTTCAGAGAAATAGAGACTGCGGTTCAAGGCCTCCAGCGTCGCCGCCGTCATCTGCAGCAGCGTCACGTCGTTCTGGCGCCAGGCGCTGCGCACGACGTCGTTGAGCGCGATGCTGGTCCAGGGGCCGAATTCGGTGACCTTGGAGATCAACATGTCGCGCCGAGCCTGCAGGGAAACGATCTGTTCGAAGGCCTTGCCGTAGGCGGCAATATCCCGGCGGATTTCTGCAAGCCCCGACTGCAGGTCCTTGTTGCCGGCAAAACGCGGGTCGTCCGCCTCGAAGGCCTTCACGCCGGCGCGGAAACTGTCGACGACAGCCTGCGTCGGGGTCGAACGGAAAGCCTCCGCCGACATCTGGATCTCGTGCAACTGGTCGCTGTAGTCGGAGATAGCCAGACTCTGGCCGGCCGTGACACGATAGGAAGCGAAGATCGCGGCAAGCCCGTTCATGCCGGAGATCGCGCTGACGGTGAGCAGGCTCATCAGCAGGATCAACGGCACGAAGCCTGCGGTGATCTGCGCGCGAATGCCGAATTTATTCCAGAAATGCAACATCATAGGCCTCTTATGCTCACTGGCTCTTCGGCAGGTATTGGGCAATGTTCTCGGGTGTGACGAGTTCGAAGGGGACGTTGTTTTCGCGAGGCACCTTCTCCTTGTTGACGAGCTTCACGGCAGCGTCGACGGCCGCCGCCCCCTGCCCGACCGCACTCTGGAGAATGGTGACGTCGAGGTCCCCGGCCACCATTGCGGCAAGCGCATCGTCGGTAGCATCGACGCCGGCGACGACGACGTCCTTCATCGGGATATTGGCCTTCTTCATGGCGCGGATCGCACCGAGCGCCATCTCGTCATTGTTGGCGATAACAGCATCGAACTTGACGCCGGCCGCCAGCCATTCCTGCATTTGCTGATCGGCATAATCGCGCGACCAATAGGCCGCTTGCTGCTCGACGATCTCAAGGCCTTTGCATTCCGGCGTCGCGATGACATCGGCGATGTCCTGGGTGCGGGTGCGGGCGGCCACATGGAAGACCTCCCCCATCAGCACGACGACACGGCCCTTGCCCTTGAGCAGAGAGCACACTTGCTTTGTCTCCAGCGTACCGGAGTCTTTCTCATCGGAGGCGACAACGACCTGATTGTCCGGCAAGTCCGAGAGATTGGAGGGCGTCGTGTTGATGTAGATAAGGGGAATGCCGGCATCCGCTGCGATCTTGGTCATTTGCGGTCCGAAATCGCCATCAGACAGCATCATGATAATGGCGTCGACCTTGTCGGCAACGAACTGCTGAACCTGCTTCTTCTGAAGTTCGTTGTCGCCCTCGGCATTCGCGGTGACGAGCTTGAGGCCTGATATCGTCTTCCCGTGCGAGACGACGCCGTTCAGAAGCATCTCTCTGAATTTATCGAGATTGGTCATCGAAACCCCGATCGTCTGTGCATTGGCAACAGAGACCGATATCGCCAAGGCGATGGATGCAAGCGTGGCCGTTTTCATGAATTCCCCTACGCAATTCGGATGTGAATGCGTTATTTCAAATCTTGGTTAAATTTTACTTTTCGTGAGGAAACGAAAGTTAAGAACGGGGATAGGATATTGTGGCGCGGAAGCGCCTTCTTCGGCGGCGAGCAACCGACCTTGACAGGCTCCGTCTCGAACTTCGCGCGATGCACATAAATCTCTGTTTTTTACTATCTTCCGCCGAAGCCGGAGCTGACGGTGATGCCCCTATAGATCACCCTTTGCAGCACGATGGCCAGGACCACGCCCGGCAGCATAGAGATCGTCGCGCCGGCCATGATATAGTTCCACGCCGTGCCCTGCTGGGTCTGAAACAATGTGAGCCCGAGCGGCAGTGTGGCTTTTTCCACCCCGCTGGTAGCGATCAGCGGCCACAGGAAACTCTTCCACTGGGCGATGAAGGTGAAGAGCGACAAAAGGCCGATTGCCGGCATGGCGAGCGGCATGATGACGGTGACGAGAATGCGCAGGCGCGAGGCACCGTCCATCATCGCCGCCTCGTCGAGATCCTTGGGAATGCCGAGGATGAACTGTCGCAGCAGAAACGTGCCGAAGGACGAGAAGGCGACCGGCAGGATCATGCCATGATAGGTGTTGATCCAGCCGAGCTTGCTGACCAGGAGGAAAAGCGGGATCACCAGCATCACCTGCGGGATCATCAGCGTGCTGAGATAGGTAAGCAGCAGCCCCTCACGGCCGGGAAACCGCAGCCGCGCGAAGGCGTAGGCGGACAGGCACGATACCGCAATCACGATCGCCGTGACGCCGCAGGCGACCACCAGGGAATTCAGCAGGAAGGTGCCGAATGGCAGAGCCACCAGGGCCTCGACGAATGTGCCCCAATGATATTCCTCGGGGAAGATGCGAACCGGCACGGCCATTACCTCGGCATTCGAGCGCACCGCGTTCGACACCATCCAGAAGAAGGGGAAGAGGAAAAGCAGCGCGATCAGTGAAAGGCCGGCATAACTGAAGAAGGTGCCGATGCGCCGCAGGAGACGATGCCGACCCGCGGAGGCGGAATACGGATGCCGTGAGGTCGGGTCAGTCGTCATAATGCACCCATTTGCGCTGCATGTGGAACTGCAGGATGGTGAGCGCCATGATCATGACGAACATCACCCAGGCGAGAGCGGAGGCATAGCCCATCTGGAAATTGGTGAAGCCCTTCTGGTAGATGGCAAAGCCGAGGGTTGCCGTCGCCGAGCCCGGGCCGCCGCGCGTCATTGCAAAGATTTCGTCGAAGACCTGCAGCGAGGTGATCGCCGTCATCACGGTAGCGAAGAAGACGGTGGGCGAGATCAGCGGCAGACGGATGCGCCAGAAGCGCTGCCAGGCATTGGCGCCGTCGATCGTCGCCGCTTCGAGATAGTGTTTCGGCACCAGATCGAGGGCGGCGTTGAACATCACGACGTTATAGCCGACATTGGCCCAGAGCGTGACGATCACGACCGCCTGCATCGCCCAGGTCGGGTTTAGCAGGAAATTCGGCAGGCCGAGGCCGAGCGAACGGATGACGGTGTCGGCCAGTCCATCCGGCGTGAAGATCAGCAGCCACACCACCGACGCGGCAATCGTCGGCGTGAAGGTCGGCAGAAAGAAGATCACCCGGAAGATCGCCTTGCCGCGCTTCAGGCTGGATATCCAAACCGCCAGCAGCAGCGAGACGATGATGTTCACCGCCAGATATTCGACGGCGAAAAACAGCGTGTTTCTGAGGATGGTGTAGAAGGCCGGATCGACGGTGAAGAGCTTGATATAATTCTGAAGACCGACGAAGGACGGCGTCGAGATTAGCTGCCAGTTTGTGAAGGAGAGCGCCAGCGACGCCAGGATCGGCAGGGCCATGAAGATCATGAAGCCGAGAAAACTCGGCAGCAGGAACAGCATGGCCGTCTGCGTCTCGGGCTTCAGAAAGCGCCGCGGCCGACCAGGCTCCAGGGTGATTTCGGCAACGGCGCTTTCCGACATGTCTTCCTCCATGCGCGGCAATTCCTGCCGCGGCGGGCGCCTGCGCATCCTTTCGGACGCATAGGCTCTATTGCTGCGCGAGGCTCTGGATCGACTCCATCGTCTGCTTGGCGTCGGCGCTGCCGCCGAAGGCCGGCGGGAAATACTGGTTGAACAGATTTTCGACCGCCGCCCAGTTGTTGGTGATCACGTAGGGCACGGAATGCGCCAGAGAATAGTCGATGGCCTCGCCGCCATTGGTGATGTCCTTGGCGGCCACCTTGTACCAGGAGGATTGCGACGCCGCACGCGCCGGCAGCGCACGCCCCTGTTCGGCAAGATACTGCAGGGCCTCGGGACTGGTCAGCACCTGGATCGCCTTCCAGGCCGCATCCTTGTTCTTGCTCGTCGTGGCGATGCCGAAACCGGAGCCCGCCGTGACGGCGGTAAGCTCGCCGTCTCCGCGCGGGAGAGAGGTGGAACCAATTTTAAACTTGACCTTGTCCTTCATGCCGATGATCGACCATGGACCGTCGACATACATGGCGACATTGCCCGAATAGAACCGGCCTTGGATGACCGTGCCGGCATCGGCGCTCGACGGCACCAGCGGCGCCACCTTGTCCTTGGCGGCAAAGCCGATCACCCTCTCGGCCGCGGCAACGGCGCTCGGATTGGTGAGGTCGAGCTCTCCCGCGTCGTTGACATATTTATCGCCCCAGGCAGCCGCCAGGACCGAATAGTTGGTCGGGGTGATACCGAAGCCGTATTTGCCGTCCTTGGTCAGCTTCTTGGCGGCATCGGTGAATTCGGCAAGCGTCCAGCCCGGTTTCGGCAGCGGAACGCCGGCGGCTTCGAGCGCGTCCTGGTTATAATAGATGACCCACGGACCGACGTCGTAAGGCAGGCCGTAAAGCTGCTTGTCGACGGACATGCCGCCGATGATCGAGGGGGTGAAAGCGCCGACATCGAATTTGTCGGCGGCGATCCGATCATTCAGGGGCTCAAGCAGCGAATAAAAATTCGGCATGCGCAGCGACTGCATGGAAACGATGTCGGCAAGCTGTCCCGACGCCGCCAGCACCGGCAGCCTCGTCCAGTAGTCGACCCAGCCGGTCGTCGTCAGAGTCACCTTGATATCGGGATACTTGGCGGTGACCATCTCGGCCAGGTGCTGCCAGCCCTTGGTGTCGGCATCGGAACCGGTCCACATCTGCCAAGTCAGGTTGACCTGTTCGGCCGATGCGGCTGTGGCAAAAAGACTGCCGCCGATTGTGGCAAGCAAAAGCGCTTTCTTCAGAACCTTCATGGGTTTCTCCTCCCTCCATGACGCAATGAACACGCGGATGCGACCGAGTTCACGCCTTGAGGACGATCTCGATCACCGGGACGGTAACGTCAGGTCGCCGAACCGGCAGTTCGAGCGTGATCATGCCTTCCGGCACCATCACGCCGATATTGGAATCCACTTCCTTCGTCTGGCTGAGCCAACGCACTTCGCTGGCATCGTGCAGGAACTGCGCATAGGCGATCCTGTCGGCGAGGCCCTCGATATGAATGTGGCGGTAGGGCCAGTTGTAGACATGCAGATAGAGGCGATTGCCGCGCTGGGTATAGCGGCATCCGGCCGGCACCGGCAGTTCCGATGGCCCGGCACCGTAGATGGAGCGGCCGTTGACGGCCATCCAGTTCTGGTAGACCGCAAGCGCATCGACGGCGCGCGCGTCGAAGGTGCCGCGCCCGGTCGGGCCGACATTCATCAGCAGGTTGCCGCCGAGCGCGACGGAATCGATCAGCAGCTGGATGATCTGTTCCGGGCTCTTCCAGCTATCCTCGTCGCGGTGATAGCCCCAGGAGCCGCTGAAGGTGTGGCAGGCTTCCCAGAGTACCCCCTGGCTGGCGATGGCAGGCGCCACGCGCGGCGTATATTGCTCCGGCGTCGTCACATCCGGCAGCTTGCCCGGCGGCAGGTCGAGGCGGTTGTTGACGATGATTTCGGGCTGCAGCTCGCGCACCAGCTCGATCAGCCGCTCGCTTTCCCAATCGGCGCGTCCCTTGCCTGGCAGGCCGTGATATTCGCGGCCGGGATAGCTGAAATCGAACCAGATGATGTCGATGCGGCCGAAACCGGTCAGAAGCTCGCGCACCTGTTCGCGCATATAGGCGGCGTAATTACCGATGTTGCGGCCGGCGTTCAGCGCCTTGGCGTCGGCATGGTTGCGGAGGGAATGGTGGACGTCGATCGGAAAATCAGGATGGTGCCAATCGAGCAGCGAATAATAAAAGCCGATCTTCAGCCCCTCGGCGCGAAACGCCTCAACCAGCGGCGTCAGCAGATCCCTGCCGCAGGGCGTATTCGTCGCCTTGTAATCGGTAACCTTGCTGTCCCAAAGGCAGAAGCCCTCGTGATGCTTGGTCGTCACCACGACATATTTCATGCCGGCGAGACGCGCCCGGCGGGCCCATTCCTTGGGATCGTAGAGATCGGGATCGAAATTGTCGAAATAGCGCTGGTAATGCTCATCGGTCAGCTCTTCGCGGTTCTTCAACCACTCGTGCCGGGCTCCGAGAGCATAGAGGCCCCAATGGATGAACATGCCAAGGCGATCATGGCTGAACCAGGCGTGCTTGCCCGTCTCTCCCGATGCCGGTTTCTCCAGCTGACGCGCTGCAATCGTCACAGGTTTCTCCTCCCTGTTTCCGGCCCATCACATCATCGAACCGGTTCGGTACATTGATCATTCACCCGAGCTCCTCGCCTGTCAAGCTGAAATCAGCCAGCTAAAATGTGACTGGATATCCGCCGCTTGGCGCCGCTACCCCGGCAACCTATTGCACTGGCAGATGAAATCTGGCACTATTAAGCCATAGAACCGGTTCGAAAATATGACCACTATACGAGATGTAGCGCGCCTTGCGGGGGTTTCGATCTCGACTGTCTCGCTCGCGCTCAACAGCCCGAAGCGGGTCGGCGTCGAGACGCTCGACCGCATCCAGCAGGCGATAAAATCGACCGGTTACCGCATCGATCCGGTGGCCCAGACGCTGGCGCGCGGGCGCAGTTCGCTGATCGGTTTTGTTTCGGCCAATCTCGGCAACATGTTCTTCGGCGATATCCGCCGGGAGATCGAGCATCAGGCGCTCGATCACGGCTATTTCGTCCTGATCGCCGATTCTTCCGGCCGGGCCGAACTCGAACGGGCCTTGCTGGAGCGGATGGAAGCGCAGAAGATCGCCGGCATCGCGCTGGCAACAAACGGCCACGGCGCGGAATACGCGGCGTTCCTGCGCGATTTCAAGACCCCGATCGTGATGTTCGACCAGAAGGTGGAGGGCGCGGCGCGCGATTTCGTCGGCTCCGACAATCCGCTGACGACGACCATCCTGACGGAGCATCTGCTGCAGCTCGGCCACCGGCGCATCGGCTTCATTTCCGGCCCCTCCGGCCTGCATACCGCCGATGAGCGGCTGAAGGGCTTTATGGATACGATGTCCGCCGCCGGCGTGGATATCGACCCCTCGCTGGTGGTCGAAGGCGGCTACACCAGAACCGGCGGCCATGCGCAGGCGATGCGCCTGCTGACGCGGCGCGACCGCCCGACCGCCATCATCGGCGCCAACAACATGATGGGCCTGGCAGCATTGCAGGTGATGCAGGAAATGGGCTTCCGCTGCCCCGACGACGTATCGCTGGCGATGGTCGACGACGTGCCCTGGAGCAACGTCATCACGCCTCGCATCACCATGGTCGTGCAGGATGCGCAGAAGCTCGGCGAACTCGCGGCCCAGCGCCTGCTGGCAAGGATCGCAAGCCCCGAGGTCGCCGCCGAGCCGCCGCAGGATTTTATCCTGACGCCGAGATTCGTGCGCGGGGAGTCGACCAGGCGGCTCTGAGTCCCCTCCCTCGGGCTCTGCTGACTAGGCAAAGGACGAGGTGGGTGCTCAGGCGCTGATACATGCAAGAAGCAGCGTTGCGGCGTGCTACGAGGCTTCGCCCTTCGGCTGCGCACCTCAGCATGAGGAGCAATGCCGACTAAGGCCAACAAGACGCTCTGCGCCCGGCGACACTCCAGCAAAATAGATAGCGACGATGCCGTTAGTCATTGAAAGATCGGAGGATTTGTCATACATGTGTGATGAATATAGATTCCGCATGCCGCCAATCTTGTCGGCATGCGGATCAAAGCCGGAGCGGGGGTCAAGGCGTGGCTATGCAGGTAAAGGATCGCAGCAGAGGCTCGGGGTCGCTGGTCTCGCAGGTCGGCGAGAGCCTCCGGCAAGCAATCCTCAGCGGCCAGTATGCCGCCGGCGACAAGCTTCCGAGCGAGCATGAACTCACCGAGACGCACAGCGTCAGCCGCACCGTAGTGCGCGAGGCTGTCGCTGCGCTTCGTTCCGATGGACTGGTCGAAGTGCGCCAGGGCGCGGGCATTTTCGTGATCGGCGCCGATCCGTCGCTGTCAGGCCGAAAGGTCGACAAGGCCCGCGTCGCCTCCGATCTGGAGGTGCTCGAAATCCGGACGCCTGTCGAAATCGAGGCGGCGGGACTTGCCGCCTTGCGCCGCTCGCCGGCACAAGAGGAGGCGATCTTCGAATGCCACCGGAAAATCCTCCAGCGCATCGAGACCGATCAATCCATCCGCGAGGCGGATCTCGACCTCCATGTCGCGATCGCCGAGGCGACGAACAACCCGCTGTTCAAACACTTCCTGGAATCGCAGGGAACCGTGATCATCCCGCAGTCGCGGCTCGTTCCAGAAACGAGAACCGCCGAGCAGACCGCTTACCGAAAGCTGATCCACAGGGAACACGAAGCGATCGTCATGGCCATCTCCGACAGGGATGATCAGGCCGCGCGCAACGCAATGCGCGAGCATCTGGTCGGCAGCCAAGCCAGATACCGTAACCTGCTGAAGGATCTGCGAAGCTTTACGAGCTGAGGCCTGCCAGAAGCACTGCCAGCACTCAAGGTTTTCCGGAAATCACCAGCCAACCCGCCATCCGAACGTGGCGTCGGGAACGAACCTGCTGGCCGGTTTGCGCAGCCGCCTTTATTGTGATCGCCTCTGCACCGGCGCGCATCAGCGGGATGCATGGACGGACTGGCTACCCCGTCAGCGGCTGAAAGCTAATTGAAAGCTTCGAGGTCATAGGAAAGGGCAGCATCGTGGAGGAGACACGGTCTAAGTGGCGAGACGACGATGCGGTCACACCACCAGGAGGAGATATCAATGCGTTCTTCACGCAGCCTTTTTCACATCGTCGCTTTTTCCACGCTGCTGACCGCGGCATCCTTTGCTTCAACAGCTGCCCATGCGGCCGACAAGATCACCATCATGGTCGGCGGCTATGAGAAGCAGATCTATCTGCCCGCCAAGCTCGCCGAATCTCTCGGTTACTTCAACGACGAGGGCCTCGACGTCGAGCTCCTGAACGAAGCTGCCGGCGTCGACGCCGAAAACCAGCTGCTGGCAGGCGCCGTCCAGGGGGTCGTCGGCTTCTACGATCACTGCGTAGACCTGCAGGCTAAGGGCAAATTCGTCGAATCCCTCGTCCAGTTCAGCCAGGCGCCGGGTGAGGTCGAGATGGTCTCGAGCAAGCATCCTGAGATCAAATCGCCGGCCGATTTCAAGGGCAAGACCCTCGGCGTTACCGGCCTCGGCTCGTCCACCAACTTCCTGACGCTCTTCATGGCCTCGAAGGCCGGACTGCAGCCGGGTGACGTCGTCACCGTTCCTGTGGGTGCCGGCGGCACGTTCATCGCCGCCATGCAGCAGGACCAGATCCAGGCCGGCATGACGACGGAGCCGACGATCTCGCGCCTCATCAAAACCGGCGAAGCCAGTGTTCTCGTCGACATGCGGACGGTCGAATCGACGCGAAAGGCGCTCGGCGGCACCTATCCGGCCGCCTCGCTCTACATGGAAACCGCCTGGGTCGACGCGCACAAAGACGAGGCGCAGAAGCTCGCCAACGCCTTCGTCAAAACCCTGCGCTACATCAACACGCATTCCGCAGCCGAGATCGCGGATAAGATGCCGAAGGATTTCTACGTCGGCGACAAGGACGGCTACATCAAGGCTTTGAACGACGGCAAGGGCATGTTCACGCCGGATGGCGTCATGCCCGAAGACGGTCCGAAGACCGTGCTTGCTGTGCTCTCGGAATTCTCCAAGAACGTCAAGGGCAAGCAGATCGACCTCTCCAAGACCTACACGACGGAATTCGTCAAGAACGTCAAGTAAGTCAGTCGCGCCGCTCCCGGCTCCCAAGCGGGAGCGGTCTCCGTTCGATCATGGGCTTTGCGTGCGCGCCCTCAAGCACGCCTCAGGTATTACCATGCAACAGGACAACAAACAGATCCCCGCGATCGAGCTGATCAATGTCAGCCGGCGCTTCGTCTCGCCGACCGGAAAATCCCTGACCGCGCTGCGCGATTTCAACATGACGGTCGCCCGCGGTGAGTTCGTCGCCGTCGTCGGCCCCACCGGCTGCGGCAAATCGACGACGCTCAATCTCGTAACGGGCCTGGCACGCCCCTCCGCCGGCGAAGTCCGCCTGATGGGCGGGCCGATCACCGGCATCGATCCGCGGGTCGGCTTCGCCTTCCAGACCGACGCGTTGTTCCCCTGGAAGAACGTCATCGACAACGTCATGGCCGGGCCGCTGTTCCGCGGCAAGTCTCGCACCGAGGCAGAAAAGATGGCCCGCGGCTGGCTGGCGCGCGTCGGCCTGTCGAAGTTTCTCCACCACTATCCCCATCAGCTGTCGGGAGGCATGCGCAAGCGCGTCTCGCTGGCGCAGACCTTCATCAACGAACCGGAAATCCTGCTGATGGACGAGCCCTTCTCGGCGCTCGACGTGCAGACCCGCACCGTCATGCACGAGGAGCTCCTCAAGCTCTGGGCGGAGCGAAAGGCTTCTGTGGTCTTCGTAACCCATGACCTCGAAGAGGCCGTGGCGCTCGCCGACAAGGTTTATGTGCTCACAGCCGGCCCCGCCACGGTTAAGTCGGTCTACACGATCGATCTTCCCCGCCCGCGCGTCGTGTCGGAGATCCGCTACGAACAGAACTTCATCGATTATTGCAAGACGATCTGGGAGGACCTCCGGGAAGAGGTCGAGACCAGCTACCGCCGCGCAAGCGAAGCGGCTTGAGAGGAGGATATCATGGCACATACCACTTTCGAGGCCGGTTCCGCCGCGCTGTTTCGCCCGGGAACATCAGATGCCGAGATCGAAGCCTCTGCGCTGAAGGCAATACGCCGGCGCAATACGCTCGTGCGTTTCTGGCAGATCGCCATCCTGGTCTTCGTGATCGGCATGTGGGAGCTCTCCTCCAACATGCAGTGGATCGATCCGTTCTTCTACTCAAGCCCGAGCGGCGTGCTTCAGCGTCTCTACGAATGGGCAACCGAGGGCACCACCGAAGGGTCGCTCTGGTATAATCTCTGGGTGACGATGGAGGAGGCGCTGATCGGCTTCTTCGCCGGCTCGATCACCGGCGTCTTCGTCGGCATCGGCCTCGGCCGCAACCGCTTCCTGTCGGACATCTTCTCCGTTTACATCAAGGCGATCAACTCTATCCCCCGCGTGGTGCTTGCCCCGATCTTCATCATGATCATGGGTCTCGGCCTGCCCTCCAAGGTCGCGCTTGCCTTCATCATGGTGTTCTTCGTCGTCTTCGCCAACGCCTTCCAGGGTGTGCGCGAGGCCGACCGCAACATGATCGCCAATGCCCGCATTCTCGGCGCCTCGGACTGGCAGGTGACCCGCACGGTGGTCATTCCCTCGGCGATGAGCTGGATCTTCGCCAGCCTGCACGTCTCCTTCGGCTTTGCGATCATCGGCGCGATCGTCGGCGAATTCGTCGGCGCGCGCTTCGGCATCGGTCAGCTTATCTCGATCGCCAAGGGCACGTTCGACGCGGCCGGCATGTTCGCGGCGATCCTGCTCGTCATGGTCGTCACGCTCGTTGCCGAATTCATCATGACGGTGATCGAGAACCGCCTGGCGAAATGGCGCCCACAGCAGCACATGGATACGCAGTAATACGATCGACCTCCTCCCAAGGCAGATCGAAGAGAAGGCCGGGCATCATGCCCGGCCTTCTGCATTTGATGCGCTTCAGGTTCACGTGAGCGGAAGCCGCACGGTCACGACGAGGCCGCCGCCTTCAGCGTCGCCGAGCGAGACTGAACCGCCAGCGCCTTCGACGACTTCACGGACGATCGCCAGCCCCAAGCCGCTGCCTTCCGCTTCGGTCCCCATGATCCGGTAAAATCGTTCGAAAACCTGTTCGCGCTCCCCGCTCGGAATACCTGGCCCGTTGTCTTCGACGGTTACGATGGCATGCCTATCGGCCTGCCCCACCGCAACAGTCACCCGTCCATTGGCCCGAGTATAGCGGATCGCGTTGTCGACGAGGTTGACCAGCATCTCCCGCAACATCGTCCCGTCGCCTTCGACGATGACGGGGCCGTCCGCTTCCAGACCGACGTCGATGTTGCGCCTCAACGCCTCTTCGGCATGCGCTTCCAAGATCTCGCGGGCGGCCTTGCTGAGGTCGGCCGCATCGCTGCGCGGGCGCCGGCTTCCGGGCTCGGCCCGTGACAAGGTCAGGAGCTGGCTGGCGAGGCGCGATATCTGCCGCGTGCTGGTGCGAAGGGCAATAAGCGCCTCGTCGCGGCGGGCCGCATCGGCTTCGCGGGCCGCCACGCTTGCCTGGGTCGAAATCAGCGCCAGGGGCGTTCTCAGTTGATGGGCGGCATTCGATACGAACCGCCGCTGCGCGGCCATCTGGCTTTGGACACGCTCCATATAGTCGTTGAGCGCATGAACGAGCGGCTGCAGTTCGCTCTGCACCATCTCGGGCGGCAGCGGATCGAGACGGTTGCGGCCGCGCTGGCGCACGGCGTCCCGCAGTCGGAGAGCCGGGGCCAGGCCGCGTTGGAGCCCGAGGATGGTCACCAGGCTTGCAACGAAGACGAGCACGAACTGCTTGGAGAAGTCCGAAAGCCACAGCTGCCTTCGCATCGCGTACTGGCTGTTATGGGTCACGGCGACAGTGACCGAGATGGTGCCGTCATCAGGAAGACCGACGACGGGATGGTCGAGCATCATGACGCGCACATTGGCGCCATGGAATGCGCGATCCTCACCTACCCGTTGGACAGTCGGCAACGGCAAATCGGGAAAGCCGCTCACCAGACTGCCCCAGGCGGTGATCACCTGATAGGAGACCCGGTCACCGAAACCCGTATCGAACATCTCGAGCGCTGCCGGCGGCACGTCCACCTGAACATTGCCGCCCTCGTCGACGCGGACGGCCTCGGCGATGACGCGGGCCGAGGCCAGAAGCGTTCGATCCGTCACCAGCTTCGCCGTCGCATCCGCCGTCCAGAAGCTGTCGTAAAGATTGAAGCCGATCGCGCCGAGAAGGGTCAGCAGTACCCAGCAGAGCAACTGTACTCTCAGGCTCCGGCTGAGCCGCGCAATCGTCGCGCCGGCCTTTATGACGATGCTATTCGACATGTCTGAGGAGATAACCGAGCCCGCGCAGCGTCGCGATTTGAACCGAGCTGCTTTCGAGCTTCTTTCTGAGCCGGTGGACGTAGATTTCGATGGCGCTCGGATCCGCCTCGTCGTCGAAACCGAACACGCTTTCGGAAAGAGCGGCTTTCGACACCGTGTTGCCCAGCTTCATGACGAGCTGTTCAAGAACGGCATATTCTCGCGGCGTCAGCTGCAGCAGCTCGTCCGCGACGAAAAACTGCCGCGTTCCGCCGGAAAAACGCAGGTTGCCGACGGTGATCTCGGACGATGCGCGATCCTGTCCGCGGCGCACCACCGCGCGGATTCTCGCTTCGAGCTCGGCAATTTCGAAGGGCTTGGCGAGATAGTCGTCGGCGCCACTGTCGAGCCCCGCCACACGGCCGTCCAAGCTTGCATTCGCGGTCAGGATGATCACCGGAAGCTTGTTTCCCGACTGCCTTAGCCGCTTCAAAAGCGTCAATCCGTCAAGCCTGGGCAGCGCAAGGTCGAGGATCATCGCCGAATACTCGGCCACCTTGAGCATATGTTCGGCATCCTCGCCGTCATGGGCGATATCGATAGCATATTGCGCCTGCCGCAGGGCTTTGCCCAGCCAGGCCGCCAGATCCTTGTTGTCCTCCACCACAAGCAGTCTCATCCATCCCCCTTAGCACGGGCAGACGGTCTGGCGGAAGCGCGACACGGGTGGTTCTAGGCGTGCTCGGCCTCGCCCTCGACGGCAACGGCTGCGAAGTTCCGGTCTCCGGCCATCGGCACCTCCGTTCCCCAGATTTCGATCTGCGTCAGCGCCGGAAAGGGCGAGCCGTCCTCCGCCTTGATCAGGCCGTGCAGTTCCACCCATTCGACGATGCAGGGTTCTATGGAAAAGCCTTGCGCAGCACCGGACTTCACCAGCGGAAAGGAGCAGCTCCCGCCGTTCGAGAAGGTGACGCTGGCTTTCTCCCACCAGGAATCATGCGGGAAGTCCGCCCGGAGGTAGAAGACGATCTCATCGATGCGGACGGGCCGGCCGAATTCCACCGTCAGCGCGGCTTCAGGATCTCGATTGATGCCCCAGCTGGTATAGGGCCAAAAGCCATGATCGTCGTTGGCCTTTTCGCCATCGATGGCGTTGCGCGCGGCAAAGACGGCCTCACCCCGGGTTTCGACATTCGCGCGCGCATGCGGAAACAGCGTCCGATTGGCGTGATCGTCCCAGGGGTTCAGGGCGAGATTACGCCGCTGGGCAATCTCGTCGGGCCGCGCGCTTCGGACCGAAAGCCGATGAATATCGCCCCTGAAGGCGTTCGGCGAATAGGGTTTACGCTTGTCGCCGAACGGCACGGCGAGGCAATAATCGCAACCCTTCATATAGACCGGGCCGGGTTGATTCGCGCTGTCCAGCGCCAGAAAGATATGTCCGGGTTCGGACGCCTCCACGACGACGCAGTCGCCCTCGCGATAGCTCTGCCGATAGACCAGAAACGTCTCGCCCTGCCCCGTGGCGCTTGCCAGCACGAAGCCATCGGCATCCATGATCTTCAGCGTCAATTCCATGCTCGCCCTCCTCAGGCTAGACGATCCGCAATCTCAGAAGCTTGCCGGCAAACGGCAGGCGCAGCCGGTAGAGCTTCTCGGGCCAGGCCGCTTTCAGCCTGATGTCATCAACGTCGATCTCGTCGATCTCGATCGACCCGGCGCCGTCGACGGAAATGCTGCCGAGATCGGCGAGATTGATCCGGCCGGGGGCGACGGTCGGCGCCACGCATGTCATCAGCGACAGGACGGCCGGCTTGCCGCCGTCATAGGTATCGACGATCTCGACATGGCGACCCCGTTTCAGGGAGACCGTGCGCCGATAGCTGCGCACATTCGCTTCCGGGGGATAGGCGCCTGATATATCGAGAGAGATGCGCGCCTCGCTGTCGCCGAAATCGAAATCGACATCGCCGGCGCCGAAGGCTTCGCCGGCGGACTGCATGACGCCTTCGAAGGTCGGCAGATTGTGATAGGCCGATTGCATCGTCCATATTTCGTAACGCCGCGGCGAAAAGGTTTTTGCCGTATAGGTCTCGACGCCGACGTCGATCAGGAAGGGTCGGCCGTTCTTGTAGAGCGTGAGGCTGCCGACATCGTTGTGATTGTGGCCTTCGCCGTTGTTGCCGGCCTTGACCGCGAGCGAAAATTGCCCGTCGCGGGCGATGAACAGGCCGATGCCGGGATAAAAGATATCCCGGCCGGATGCCGGCTGCGGTTCGGCGGCGGGGATCGTATGACCGACCAGCAGCTCCTGAACGCGGTACCAGAGGTTCCATTCGCCGGGCAGGTGCGGGGTCTCGGCTGCCGCCCGGTCGGCTGCGGCGAACGTCGCCAGCATCTCCGAACCAACAGACTTGCCGAACAGGTATTCCCGTAGGCTGCAAGGCTCGACCACCGCGGAGGAATCCGCGAAGTTGAAATAATGGCGGCCGGCAACATGCATGTTGGCGATGTATTCGGCCATATTGCGGATCTTCGGCTGCTGCCAGATCCCGTCGAACAGGCCGGGCGCCACGCTATCGAGCACGGTCAGCGCGCCGTTCAGGCAGAGTGCGGCATGGCGATAATAGACGACGCCCTCTTCGCAGGCCCCGTCCTCGGCATAATCCTTAAGGAATGCATCGAGACTGCCGAGCGCTTTTTCGACCACGGCGCGGCGTGTAGGCTTGTCGGTCTTCAGCGAGAAGGTGGTTAAAAGAACATTCTGGGTAATCCAGGCCGTCCAATTGTTCATCCGCTCCTCGCCGCTGCCCATCCACCAGAAATGCCGGCCGAGATAGGGTGTCAGGATGCGGGTCTCGATCTCGCGTTCCACACGCGCCGCAATCTCCGCGCTGATGCCGTCGAGCGCATCGCCGAGCAGGGCGACGATCGTCGCCAGAAGGGCTGCCGTTTCGGCCGCGAAGAGATCGACAACCGGCTGCGAAGTGTCGGGAAGCGGCAAACGCGGGCCGCCGCGCCCATAGGCATTATGCGCCGGAAGCTGCCAGCCGCTCTCCTCGGCAATCAGGAAGATGCCGTCGACGATCTTCGGCAGGAACCGCCCCCCCGCTTCCAAGAGTTCGGCTAGCACAAGATCATTGAGCATCCGCCGACGGGTGAAATAAAGCGCCTCGAAGTGCGAGCGGTCGCCGGTCTGCGTGTACTCCCGGTAATCGGAGGCAGTGATGAGAGGCCAGGCGCGCGCAAATGTGGCTTCGGCATCGCGCACGACCACATCCCGCGCAGTCTGCGGCACCGCGTTCCATCTCTCACGGTCGGAGTAGGTAGATCCCGGCGTGAAATCGCTGAGGACGTCCGGCAGCTTCTCTGAAATCTCGCTGAACATGTCCCTCCCCGCATTGGAAAAGCCTTGATGGCGGCATCGCCCTGATGCTCACCTATCATATGTTTTTGGTGCTCGCCATAAAATTTGTATGATCTATTCAGAACTTGTTTGACCAATACGGGAGATGTGCTATGTCCTTGGCAGGAGGAAGAACAGGCGGCGCCCGCCCGCCCAAACGGCTCTGGATTGAAGTTGGAGAATCCTGGAAGCCGCCAGCCGCAGAATGCCCGCCCAGGAGGAAGCATCGGTGTCCATATCGAATTCGGTCATCTCTAGGGATGGCGCCCCGGCCGTGGCCCGCCGGAAGGTCACCGTCCTGTCCAAGCGCCAGCGCAAGGTCCGCAATGCGCTCGTCGCCTATTCGTTCATCGCGCCGAACTTCCTCGGCTTCGCCGTCTTCACGCTCGGCCCGATCCTCTTCGCCTTCGCGCTTGCCTTCATGCATTGGGACGGCTCGAACGCGATCACCTTCGCAGGCCTCGACAACTTCTGGCGGCTCTTCGAGGACAAGGCGTTCATCGCGGCGTTCTGGAACACGATCATCTACACGGCCGCCTCGGTGCCGGCGACGCTCCTTTGCGCGCTCGGCCTCGCCGTTCTTCTCAATCAGAAGATCGTGGGACGGAATTTCTTCCGCACGGCAATGTTCTTCCCCTATGTCGCCTCGCTGGTCGCCGTCGCCGTCGTCTGGAACATGATCTTCAACCCCGAGATGGGGCCGGTGAACATGATCCTTTACACGCTCGGCCTTGACCCCAAGAACATGCCAGGATGGTCGGCCGACCGCCACTGGGCGATGGTGACGGTGATCCTCTTCGGCATCTGGAAGAACATGGGTTATTACATGGTCATCTACCTGGCCGGCCTGCAGGGCATCAATTCCGAACTCTATGAGGCTGCCGATCTCGACGGCGCCAATTCCTGGCAGAAGTTCATCCACGTCACCGTGCCGCAACTCGGGCCGACGACCTTTTTCGTCACCGTCATGCTGACGATCCAGTCCTTCAAGGTGTTCGATCAGATCTTCATGATCACCCAAGGTGGACCGGGCACTTCGACGCTGGTGCTGGTCTACCACATCTACAACGAGGCCTTCACCTCCTGGGATCTCGGTTATTCCAGCATGATTTCGCTGGTGCTGTTCTTCCTCGTGCTCGCAGTCACAATCTTCCAGTTCCGCCGCCAGAGGGAGGACGAAGCATGAGGATCGCCGGACGCAAGATCACCGTCAAAACAGTCCTCCTCTATGCGATCGTCATCACGGTGACGGTTGTCATGCTGATGCCCTTCGCCTGGATGCTCTCGGCATCGCTGAAGCTCAGCCGCGACGTCTTCGCCTTCCCGATTGAGTGGATACCGTCGCAGCCGCAATGGCAGAACTACGTCGACATCTGGACGAAGATCCCGCTTGCGCTCTTCATCTACAACACCTCGAAGCTGACGATCATCGTCACGCTGCTGCAGCTTCTGACCTCCAGCTTTGCCGCCTACGCCTTCGCCAAGCTGAATTTCCCCTACAAAAACACGCTGTTCCTCGGCTATATCGCCACCATCGCCATGCCCTGGCAGGTCTATATGGTGCCGCAATTCCTGCTGATGCGCGAGTTCGGCCTCAACAACACGCATCTGGCGCTGATCTGCCTGCAGGCCTTCACCGCCTTCGGCGTTTTCCTGATGCGGCAGTTCTACATGTCGATCCCGACCGAGCTTTGCGAGGCAGCCCGCATCGACGGCATGAACGAATACCAGATCTGGGCGCGCATCATGCTGCCGCTCTCCAAGCCGGCGCTCTCGACGCTGACGATCTTCACCTTCGTCAGCACATGGAACGATTTCCTCGGACCGATGATCTATCTGACCAAGACAGAGCTGAAGACCGTCCAGATCGGTCTGCGCATGTTCATCTCGCAATATTCGGCCGAGTACGGGCTGATCATGGCGGCCTCCGTCGTCGCCCTCGTTCCCGTTCTTATCGTCTTCCTCGCTCTGCAGCGCTTCTTTGTCGAGGGCATCGCCTCGACGGGACTGAAGGGGTAAATCCATGAATGCCGTTTCAACAGTCGCCCCGCAGCCGATCACAGACGCAGAGGTGAAGGTGGCCCTCGACCTTGCCGTCGAGCAGGTTAGGCGCAATCTTCCTCAGTTTACTTACGCTGCGCAGAACCATTCGAGCGTCAACAACTTCTATCCCGCGGTTGCCAACGACCAATGGACGGCCGGCTTCTGGCCGGGCGAGATGTGGCTCGCCTACGAGCATAGCAGCGATCCCATTTTCCGGCATGCCGCCCAGATCCAGGTTCAGTCCTTCCTGCATCGGATCGTCAACCGCATCGAGACCGATCATCACGATATGGGCTTTCTCTATTCGCCTTCCTGCATCGCCGGCTGGAAGCTCGTCGGGGACGAGGACGGCCGCAAGGCCGCGATCCTGGCCGCCGATCAGCTGATCGAGCGCTTCCAGCCGATCGGTCAATTCATTCAGGCCTGGGGCCGCAAGGGCAAGCCGGAGGAATACCGCTATATCATCGACTGCCTGCTGAACCTGCCACTACTCTATTGGGCCAGCAGTGAGACGGGTGATCCGAAATACCGCGAGATCGCGCTCATTCATGCCCGCACCACGCTTGCCAATTCGGTGCGGCCTGACGATTCCACCTATCACACTTTCTACCTGGACCCGGTCACCGGCGCGCCGGTGCGCGGCGCCACCAAACAAGGTTATCGGGACGACAGCTTCTGGGCGCGCGGACAGGCCTGGGCAATCTCCGGCATGGCGCTCTCCTACCGCTATGAGCGGATCGAGGAATATCGCCAGACCTTCGACCGGCTGCTCGCCTTTTATCTCAACCGGCTGCCGGCCGACATGGTGCCCTATTGGGATCTCGTCTTTTCCGACGGCGACGGCGAGCCGCGCGACAGCTCGTCCGCCTCGATCACCGCCTGCGGCCTGCTTGAGATGGCCGAGCTCGTCGATGCCGACACCGCCGAGCGCTACCGCGTGCTGGCGCGGCGCATGATGAAGAGCCTTGCCGATCACTATGCGGTCAAGGATCCCACCGTCTCCAACGGCCTGGTGCTGCACGCGACCTATTCGAAGAAATCGCCGTTCAACACCTGCCGCGGCGAGGGCGTCGATGAGTGCGTCTCCTGGGGAGATTATTATTACATGGAAGCTTTGACGCGCCTGTCGCGCCGCTGGTCTTCCTATTGGTGACCTCAGGAGAACCCGATGGCCAGCATTTCGCTTAAAGAGCTGAACAAATCCTACGGCGCGCTCACCGTCGTCCACGATATCGATCTGGAGATCGCCGACAAGGAATTCATCATCCTGGTCGGCCCCTCCGGCTGCGGCAAATCGACGACGCTCAGGATGATCGCCGGTCTTGAGGAGATCTCCGGCGGCGAACTCCGGATCGGCGGCGACGTCATGAACGACGTCCCCTCCAAGGACCGGGATATCGCCATGGTCTTCCAGAACTATGCGCTCTACCCGCATATGACCGTCTACAAGAACATGGCATTCGGCCTGCAGCTGCGCAAAGTGTCGCGCGATTTCATCGATAGACAGGTACAGGACGCGGCCAAGATCCTCGACATCACCCATCTCCTGAACCGCAAGCCGAAGGCGCTTTCGGGCGGGCAGCGCCAGCGCGTCGCGCTCGGCCGCGCCATGGTGCGCAACCCTGCCGTCTTCCTGCTCGACGAGCCGCTTTCCAACCTCGACGCCAAGCTGCGCGGCACGATGCGCTCGGAAATCACCAAGCTGCACAAGCGCCTCAACGCCACCTTCATCTACGTCACCCACGACCAGGTGGAAGCCATGACCATGGCCGACCGAATCGTCGTCATGAAGGACGGCCATATCCAGCAGGTCGACACGCCGCAGATCCTCTACGACCGCCCCGTCAACATGTTCGTCGCCGGCTTCATCGGCGCGCCGCAGATGAACATGCTGCCCTCGGTCATTGAACGCCGGGGTGACGGCTACGTGGCCGTCTTCGACGGCCGCGAGCTGCCGCTGCCCGATCATTTGGACAAGAGCAGGATCGCGCCCTATGAGGGCCGCGAACTGGTGCTCGGCATCCGCCCGGAGAACTTCCACGAACTGCCGCCGGCCGATATCCCGGCCGAGAATATGGCACCTGTGAAGGCGGTGGTGGAACTGGCCGAACCGATGGGCTCGGAAGTGCACCTGAACATGGTGGCCGGCGGACGCAATCTCATCGCCCGCGTGTCGCCGCGCTTCCGGCCCGACATCGGCGACGAGGCGACGCTTGTCGCCGACATGAGCAATGCGCAACTGTTCGACAAGGAAACGGAACGCTCGATTCTCTACTGAGCGCCTGGTGGAGACGGCCATGCAGTGGTTGCGGGACATGTGGACGAAGGAGGGGCCGGGCATTCCGAAGGATGCGCCTGCGAAGACCGGCCTTGCCCTGTTCGCAGACATCCTCGCCCGCGAATGGTGGGAGATGGTCAAGCTCAACATCCTGTTCATCCTCGCCTGCCTCCCCGTCGTAACGCTGCCGGCGGCAATCGTCGCCATGGCCCAGGTCTCGGTGGCCTTCGTCGAGGATCGCAACACCTATCTGCTCAGGGACTTCACTGAAGCATTCCTGCACTATTTCTGGCGCGCCACCGCCTGGGGTCTGGCGCTGACGGGCGGGCTGGCACTCGGTATCCATGCGATCCTCAGCTATGCAGCCGGTGCGCGTGACAACCTGATGCTCGCCGCGCCGCTGGCGGTCGCGCTTGTTGCCACCGCCTTCCTCGCGGTCACCGCTTGCCATCTTATCGTGCTGATGGTCATGCGCGATCTGCCGGCGTTGCGGCTCCTTCGCCTCGCCGCGCTCGCCTCCGTCGCCCGCCCGCTGCCGGCGCTTGCCGCGCTCGCCGTCAACGCCGCCCTGTGGCTGGCGCACATCCTCTTCTATCCGGTTTCCGTGTTCATGCCGGCGACCTTCAATTTTTCACTCGGAATGTTCGCCGTCGCATTCGGCGTCCATCGGGCGGCGGTCTTGGTTCTGGACCTACCAGAGGCAATGCGGCCGCACCGACACTTCAAAAATAACTGATCCAGAGACGATCCAGGGAAGGAGAACAGGAATGTATTGGGACAAATTCGAGAGGACGGTGAAACTTGCCGTGGCAGGTTTCACTCTGGCCGCGACGACGGCCGGCGCAGCGCTGGCTGAGGATGCCGTGACGCTGAAATGGGCTTTGTGGGACTGGGACAAGACCGCCTATTACAAGCCGCTGATCGAAGCCTACCAGGCCAAGCATCCGAATGTGAAGTTCGAGCCGATGGACCTCGGCTCGCAGGACTACCAGCAGATGATCTCGACGCAGCTGACCGGCGGCTCGAAAGACATCGACATCGTCACCATTAAGGACGTGCCGGGCTATACCAATCTGGTGCGCGCCGGCAACATCGCCGATCTCAGCGGCTTCGTGAAGGATCAGAAGATCGATCCGGCGCCCTATGGCGGCCTGATCGAGGCGCTGACCGTCGACGGCAAGATCTATTCGCTGCCGTTCCGCTCCGACTTCTGGATCGTCTATTACAACAAGGACATCTTCGACAAAGCCGGCGTCCCCTACCCCACCAACGACATGACCTGGGCGCAGTTCGACGCGACCGCCGAGAAGCTTGCCGGCGGCATGGGCACAAACAAGACCTATGGCGCGCTACTGCATACATGGCGCTCGACTGTCCAGTTGCCCGGCATCCTTGACGGAAAACACACGCTTGTCGACGGCGACTATGCCTTCCTGAAACCCTGGTACGAGCGCGCCCTCACCCTGCAGAAGGATGGCGCCATTCCCTCCTATGCCTTCCTGAAGACCTCGAACACGCATTATTCGGCGCTCTTCTTCAACGGCACGATCGGCATGCTGCCGATGGGCACCTGGTTCGTCGGCACCCAGATCACCAAGGTGAAATCGGGTGAATCAAAGAGCAAGAACTGGGGCATCGTGAAGTTCCCGCATCCCGATGGCGTGCCAGCCGGCACCACGGCTGCGCAGATCTCCGGGCTGGCGGTCAACGCCAATTCCAGCCACAAGGATGCCGCCCTCGATTTCATCAAGTTCGTCACCGGCCCCGAGGGCGCGGCGGTGATCGCGGCGACAGGCACCTTCCCGGCGCTGAAGACGGCCGACGTCAGCGCAAAGATCGCCTCGACGCCTGGTTTCCCCGAAGATGCGGCCAGCAAGGAAGCGTTGATACCGTCGAAAACCTATCTGGAGATGGCGGTCAATCCGAACGCCGCCAAGATCGAGGTCGTCCTCAACCGCGCCCATGACGCCATCATGACCGACAACACCTCCGTCGACGACGGGCTCAAGGAAATGACCGAGGGCGTGAAAGCCATCAAGTAGCCCACGAGATATCGGCGGCCGCGGGTCTACATCGGCCCGCGGCCGAATCTGTTTTTACGAAATTCTGAGTTGACGATGATCTACGATCCCACCAAGGCCAACCCGCTTTCCGGCAACCCGCTGACGACACGCGACGATCTGGCCAAGGCCGTCATCGATCTCTTCAAGCCGCTCCTGCCCTATTTCTCCGAAGGCGGCGCCCGGGTGCGCCTGGGTGCTGCCGGCGCGATCTTCGACCGGGCGGCGGCGGATCTCGAAGGTTTTGCACGACCGCTCTGGGGCATCGTTCCCCTTGCCGCCGGCGGCGGCCATTTTCCGCATTGGGATCTCTATCGGCGCGGCCTGGCAAACGGCACCAATCCCGCCCACCCCGAATATTGGGGCGATCTCGCCGACCGCAACCAGCGGCTGGTCGAACTCGCCGCCGTCGGCTTCGCGCTGGCGCTCGTGCCCGAACATATCTGGGAGCCGCTTGCTGACAACGAGAAGAAGACGGTCTCTGCCTATCTTGTCGCCGCGCGGAACCTGGAATTCATCGACAACAACTGGAAATTCTTCCGTATCCTCATCGATCTCGGGCTGGAACGCGTCGGTGTTCCGTTCGACCACGGCAAAACTGTCGCCTATCTCGACGAGGCCGAGGCTTTCGATCTCGGCGAAGGCTGGTATCGCGACGGGCCGGTCAGGCGGGTCGATCATTACATTCCCTTCGCCATGCATTTCTATGGCCTGATCTATGCGGTGCTGGCGCGCGGCGACGAGGCGCGCAAGCAGCGCTTCCGCCATCGCGCCGAAATCTTCGCCCGGGATATCCGCCACTGGTTCGGCCCTGATGGCGCCGCCCTTGCTTTCGGCCGCAGCCAGACCTACCGTTTCGCCGCCGGCGGCTTCTGGGGCGCGCTTGCATTTGCCGGCCTCGAGGCGCTGCCCTGGGCCGAGATCAAGGGCTACTACATGCGCCATATCCGCTGGTGGTCGGCGCTGCCGATCGCCGACCGCGATGGCGTTCTCTCCATCGGCTACGGCTACCCGAACCTGCTGATGAGCGAGAGCTATAACTCTCCCGGCTCGCCCTATTGGGCGCTGAAATTCTTCCTGCCGCTCGCCCTTCCTCAGGATCACCCTTTCTGGGCGGCCGAAGAAGCGCCGCAGCCGGAATTCTCGGAGCCGGTGGCTTTGAAGCCGGCGGGCATGGTCGCCATGCATACGCCGGGAAATGTCGTCGTGCTCTCCTCCGGCCAGCAGCACGACAAGATGCGCGGCGCAAACGAGAAATATTCGAAATTCGTCTACTCCACCCGCTACGCCTTCAATATCGAAGCCGACGACCGCAATTTTCCCGCCGCGAGCTTCGACGGCACGCTCGGCCTCTCCGACGACGGCGTCCATTTCCGCATGCGGGAATCCCTCGAAGAGGCGCTGATATCGGGCGACCTGCTCTATTCGCGCTGGCGCCCCTGGAATGATGTCACTATCGAGACCTGGCTCATTCCCGCAAACCCCTGGCATATCCGCATTCACCGCATAACCACGCCGCGTGGGCTCAGTACCATAGAAGGTGGTTTTGCGATCGAACGCGCCGATTTCAATGCCGATCGATCCGAACAGGCGGAAGGCCGGGCCGTCTGGTACGGGCAGACGGATGTCAGCGCCATCGTGGATCTGTCATCCGGTCCGAGGGCCGGGCATACAATGAGCCCGATCCCGAACACCAACCTCGTCCATGCCAAGACCCTGCTGCCGCAGTTGCGCGGCGAACTCGGCCCGGGAACCACCGTGCTCGTCACCGCGGCGATGGCCCTGCCCAGCCGCGAGAACTGGGCAGAGGCGCTCGGCAATCCGCCGGCCCGTCCGGATCTTGACGAGCTGGAGCGGCACTTCGGTGAGAACGGCGTGCGCGTGCCGGCCTTTGATCTTCAGTCTTAGCTCGGGATCGGGCGCCCTTCGGGGCCTATTGCAGCGGCACAATCATTCGCTGCGGGGAGTGGCGCGATGACGCTGTCCGCGCGCCAGCTCGACAAAACGGCGCTTGACTTCGTCGAACAGCGCCGGCGGCAGCGGGCCCAATAACCGCTCTCATTGTCGAGCGGCCGAGCGTCCGGCCCCGGCCAAACAAAGCGATTGCTTTCCGTCAGTACGATGCACGATCGCTCGTCATCCAGCCCAAGAGCCGTTTCGTGGCGGCCGGGATTTCAACCGCATCAGCCGGATCGAACGGTGGCGAATGGGTCACCGGCAGCACTCGCACGATCGGCACTTCATCGTCCAGCGCGGTGACGATCGCAAGCACCAGGGCCGAACGATCCTTGTCGCCCTCCTCTCGACCTTCGAGATGCTGCCAATGCCAGAGATAAGAATAGCGGAAAACCAACCAACCTTCGGCTCAGTCGGAAGCATGCTTATTCATTAGTTCGGAATCCAAATGCTCAAGCCCCGGCCCCATCTGCGACGCTTCGATCGCCGCAAGCTCTTCATCGCCGAGGGTCGTCGTCAGGTCGACACGACGATCGCGTTTCGTGAAACGGAGATAGTCTTCATAGGCTATCAATACCGTCCGCGGCCGACCGTTCTTTGTAATAATCACCGGCTCACGTACAGCCGCATCCTGATAGGCACCAAAATTCTTGGACACGGCAGCGGCCGTGACTGTGGATGTCATTCGGATCACCTATTTTCCGTAATATACGGGATTTCCGGATTTTTTGAGTTGAGATCGGATGCCGACTGCTTTTCACACAGTGCGGCGACCGGTAGCGCCACCAAATTAGGGCGGCCACGTCGACTCCAAGGACGCCGTTTAGCTATGATGCGATCCGTTCAGTATCGTAAGTTTCAGCGATCCGCCGCGCCAATTCTGCCATTTGATCGTCCGGTATCTGCAGAACGCCATGCTCACCCATCAACGCATGGTATTGCTGCTTTTCAAGCGGCACGCCCGAAGGCAGGGGAACGACGTGAAAATGTAAATGGCTATTGGCTTGCTGACTGCCGAGTGAAAGCACATAAATTCGCTCGGCGTCGAACACCCTTTTGAGGGCGCGCGACAAGATGTGAACCTTCTCCTGCAATCGAAGATATTCGTCTGTCGATATGTCTCGCGCCAGATCCTCCCGGTGCTCCCTCGGACTGACAAGGCAATAACCAGGAAGGGTCGGATATTTGCTCAGGAAGATGATGGTCTCATCGTCCTCGAAAATGCGATGATGAAAGCAAGCGGGGTCGTTGTTGACCAAGCCGCAGATAAAGCATGGCTTTGTTTCACTGCCGCGCACATAGGCCTTGAGATCAAATGGTACGCGTTCGATCATTGCTGACCCTCTCGTGCGCGGCTTCGATTGTCGATGATACGTCGACCGATATTGCCATGGTATCCCAAAATCCGTCACGATCCTTCAGATTTGGCGAGTTCTATGTATTTATCTCGCGCGCCATTAATATTTTCGGATTACTTATAATAATCATACTGACCCCTTTAATTCATAGTTTAGCTCTCCTTAAATGCAATATTATTTAAGTGAAATCCAGCCTGCCCCAGTGGTATACTCCGACTTCATTTCGGAGTCATGGGAGGAGGATGCGATGCCTACCGTAATGGTCTGCCACAACGTCAAAGACACGAAACACTGGCTCGCCTCGCCTGTTCGCAAGCAGGTGCTGGAACCCGTCGGCGTCACGAATATTCGCACCTTTACAGACCCTCAAACGCCCAACCGCGTTGGTTTGGTGATGGAGGTCGCAGACATACAAAAGTTGATGGCCTTCATGCAGACTAAGACCGCGGCCGATGCGATGGCGAGTGACGGCGTCCTACCGGAGACCATGATGATCCTGGTTCAATCGTAACACACATCTCAACGGGACTTGGCAATGCAGCGCGGGCAACGCGGGAGGATGATATGACCACTCTATTCGTGAGGCACGAGGTCTCCGACTACGCCACATGGCGCAAGATATACGATGCGTTTGATCAGGTGCAAAAGGCCAATGGCGTTACGGCGCAAGCCGTCTACCGGGCCACTGACAATCCCAACGACATTACCGTCACGCACGAGTTCGCCACACTGGAAGCAGCTCAGGCCTTCGGCAAGCTCGAAGAGCTGAAGGCGGCCATGCGCAACGGAGGCGTGCTCGGCACTCCGACCGTGTGGTTTGCCAATAAAACGTGAGATGGGGCAAACGACTGCAGCCGCTCTCGGCGCATGACTTGAAGTAGGGTCGTACGCGCTCTTCCGAGCGCTCCTATTGCCCGCTCCTCAGATCGCGCAGGAGATCCAGGTCGCGCTGGTATTTCTCCGTGTTCTTGCTGGCCTGTTCGGCCTGGCGAAGATTGTCTTCGAGGTCGGCCTGCTTGACCGGCAGCGCCAGCGGGTTTGACGCCGCGCGTCTGACAAAGTCGTCGTCCGCCTCGTCGGGCCGCCGTGTCAAGGCATCCACCGCGGAGATGATCGCCGGCGGAAAGCTTTCCTCCCTCAGCCTGTCGAGCGTCCACCCGTTTCCCTTCTCGGCGACGTCATGAAGGTAGGCGACCGTTCGCGTCTCGTCGCCGGAAACGAGAAGGGCTACCCGCTGGCAGTGCTCGAAGTACGGCCGGTCGGTCTTATCAGCCTGCCCTTCATGCGCCTCGAGAGCGATCTGGATGGCGTGATCGAGATGCTGCATCCGATTAAGGCCCTTCAGTCTTCCTGATCTTCCGCTGGGACGGCTTTTCGCCTGTGGTCATCTCGATATCGGGCACGGAAGTCATGGCGGCCCGGCCAAGCCTTGGTGGCGGCCGATCGAGATCGCCGCTCTCACCGGCGCCTTGAAGCAGCGCCGCATCATCCCTAGCGTCTTCATCGAGCAGGTCCTGCAGGGTCTCGTGCTCATCGTCGCCAGCCAGTTCATCGCAGGCTTGCAGCCAATGGCGCTGGTCCGCACCATCAGGGCGGCCCTCGGCCTCCCAGATTTCATAGGCACGGCGGCGTATCTGCTCGTGCTTGTCTATAGCCATGATCTCCTCCAACACATTTCAATGAGCCGTTCAGGGCGTGTTGATGGTTGGAAGAAAATCCTCCACCTGTTTACGGTCATGTTTTGAAAGCGTCTCTACCCGTTCCGTCCAGAACCGTTCGGCCTCGGGCGGATCTCGATCCCATGGGCGGACTTCGGTGATATTGTCGTCAATCTTGGACCGGCGGCGCCCGCCGAGGCTAAGATATTCCTTCGCGAGCTTCAGGCTTGGAGTTTCGGTGTTGCTGTCGCCGTCTGTCTCAGGCCTTACGGTGCTGCGGACATTCTCCAATGTCCTTCGGCGATCCTTCTCGGCATCTCGCGTGTCGGCGGAGCGCGCGTCGTCGGTACCGCTTTCCGGCGGCACAACGGATCTGGACGTCATAGCGGTCCTCCTTCCATTCATGCAAAGGATGTTGTGATCCGATAACCCTCGCGGGTAGCGAGAGTTCCCGCCTATGGCAAATGATTTGAACGGAGGATCAACCGGAGCACTCGGCCGGTCGTCAGTGGACGGCCATGCTCACCATGCGATAGGGGTGCACGGCCTCGAACTGCGAGATCATCGCCGTTGCCTGCAGCAGCACGCGCTCGGCATTCTCAGGATCGTCGCGGGCGAGTTCGTCAGCGTTGACGCGGATCGCTTCGGCCATGTTGTTGGAAATTTCTGCAAACTGCATATTGCCCTCGACAAGGGCCTCACGTGCCGTGTCTTCCAGCGTACGAGCGATGTCGACGAAGATTTCCTCGCGTTCCTCGATGCTGAGGTCCTTGATGATATTGGTCATCTCTTCCATATCGCGCACTCCCAAAAGACGTGAGAACCGTCGTCTTTAGTTCGAACGCCGGAGTGGCGCTTCTGTTCCCTGGAGGGCGATGCAGGTGCCTCGGCACCGGCATCGTTGCCGCCCGATCGAGGCGCTGGATTGCCGACAGTCCGGAGCGGAAAGTTCAGCCATTATCGGCAAGTCTCCAGATTGCCCGCCTACTGCCCAGGGAATTTGACCATCGTGCCGCCGCCGGTCGCCTGATCCGTCGGGAAGACTTCGATCCGGGCTACGTCGACGAAGATGGGAAGCTCGATGGCATTGGCGATGATAGTGGCGATGTGGGAGGACTGTATCGGACGGTAGCCGTCGTAGAGCAGGGTCCGAGCCTGATTGCCCGCCATTGCGGTGCGATAAAGGTCCGTCTGGACGCGACCCGGCACCACCTCCGTCACGCGAACCGAGCTTCCGAGCAGATCGCAGCGGAGATTGTCGCAAAACAGGCTGAGCCCGGCCTTCGACGGGCCGTAGGCCGCCATGTTCGGATAAGGCGCCTGGCCGCCGCTCGAACCGATATAGATGAGATGGCCACGCTTTCGCTCGACCATGGCAGGCAGGAACGCGCGGGTCAGATGCATCGGCGCTTTGAGATTGGTATCGATCATGGCGTCGATCTCGGAGGGTTCGATCTCGCTGAATGTCGCCCGCGTCGAGAGAATGCCGGCATTGTTGACCAGGATGTCGACATCAACGCCATCAAGCTGCCGCACGATTTCAGCGGTGTCGCGGACATCGGCCCGGATCGGCTTGGCTCCGCTCTCCGCGGCCAATTCATCGAGCGCCTCGGCGTTTCGGCCGACGGCATAAACCGTCAGCCCCATGTCGCGCAGCCTGCCGACGGTGGCGCGGCCGATGCCGCTCGTCGCACCCGTGACGACGGCGACCCGATAGGCCAGCGGCTCAGACATAGATGTAGCCTCCGCTGACGACGACGTTTTCGCCGGTGGCATAGGTGTTGCGGCTCGACGCCATCATGACAATCCATTCCGCCATCTCGACGGGCTCGGCCGCACGGCCGAGCGCACTGGCCTTGGCCAGTTCCGGCAGGAATCCCAGTTCCCTCGCCCGGTCCGTTGCAAAACCGGCGGGTGCGACGGAATTGACAAGGATCTGATCCTTGGCGCATTCCTGGGCAAAAGATTTCGTCAGGCTGACGACGGCAGCCTTGGTTGCGGCATAATGGGCGTTTTGGGGGTGGGCCTTGAAAGCATCGACCGAGGTCACGTTGACGATCCGCCCCGTCACCGCGGGCGCGTTCACATGCTGGCGCATATGCAGGACGGCAGCGACCATCATATGATAGGTACCCTTGACGTTGATCGCATTTTCGAGATCCCACTCCTCATCGGTGATCTCAAGGATAGGCCGCCGGGGATAGATGGCGGCGCTGTTGACGAGCACATGGATCCGGCCGAGCGTGCCGGCGATCTCGTTAAACCCGCGATGCGCCGTTTCCGACTTGGAAATATCGGCAACGGCCGTTGCGACCTCGGCGCCCAGCGCGCGCAGCGCCGCAGCCGACGAAGCAAGCAGTTCCTCGTTGCGATCGATGAGCCCAATCCTGGTGGCCCCATGCGAGATCATGAGCTTCGCCGTCGTCAATCCGAGCCCGGAAGCGCCGCCGACGATGATTGCGGTCTGGTTCTTCAAAGTTCCACCTCGTTGTTTGGCGCTGCGCCATCATTGTATGTTATCACTTATATGCTAAGCTTGGTAAAGCTCAAGTGCATTCTGAAGGTTTCGAAATGATTCCACGCCTCCAGCCGAAGGTTTCAATCCCCCTGCCCCCCGCAGGTTTCTTCCAGCGGCTTATCGAGGCGGGGTTTTCCGGCGATATCGAAACCGGCGCGGCAAGCCGAACCGTGTTTTCGACCGACAATTCCATCTACCAGGTCGAACCGACCGGCATCCTTTTTCCGCGGGCCGTCGAAGACCTGCAGGTCGTGGCGGCCGTGCTATCGGAACCCGCCTTCCGAGGGATCAGCCTCGCGCCGCGCGGCGGCGGCACCGGCACCAACGGTCAATCGCTGACATCGGGCATTGTGCTGGACTGTTCGCGGCACATGACGTCCATTCTCGAGATCGATCCCGTCCGAAGGATTGCGCGCGTCCAGGCGGGCGTCGTCAAGGATCAGTTGAACCGGGCATTGAAGCCCCATGGGCTCTTTTTCGCTCCCGAACTCTCCACCTCCAACCGCGCCACCATCGGCGGCATGATCTCCACCGACGCCTGCGGCCAGGGTTCCTGCCTCTACGGCAAGACCAGCAACCACGTCCTCGGATTGCGCATCGTTCTTACGGACGGGTCCGACTTTTGGTCGCGCCCGCTCGACGCGGAAGCGTTCGAGGAGATCGCCGCGCGAGAGAGCCGCGTCGGCAAGATCCACAGGGCGGTTGAACGGATCGCCCGGGAAAAACACGAGCAGATCGCCGAAATCTTCCCGAAGCTCAACCGCTATATGACCGGCTACGACCTCGCCCATGTCAGGCGCGACGACGGACACTTCGACCTCAATGCCATACTCTGCGGCTCGGAGGGAACGCTGGCGATGATCGCCGAAGCCGAGCTTAACCTCCTGCCGATCCCCGCCCATGCGGCGCTGATCAACATCCGCTACGGCGACTTCAACACCGCCTTGGAGGATGCCCGCAACCTCGTGGCGCTGAACGTCGCCTCGGTGGAAACGGTCGACGAGAAAGTTCTCGGCCTCGCGAAAGGCGACATCGTCTGGACCGGCATTGCGCGCTTCTTTCCCGACGATCCGGACAGCACGACGAACGGCATCAATATTGCCGAAGTGCTCGCCGACGATGAAGAGGAACTCGAACGCCAGCTTGCGGAGGTGACCGCCGCGCTCGACACGGGCGCGAATGCCCGCCATGCCGGTTATACGATCGCCCGGGATCATGCCGATGTCGAGGCGATCTGGTCGATGCGCAAGCGCGCGGTCGGCCTGCTCGGCAACGTGGAAGGGCCGGTCAGACCCGTCGCTTTCGTCGAGGATACGGCCGTGCCGCCGGAGAATCTGGCGGCCTATATTCGCGAATTCCGCGCACTTCTCGATGGCGCCGGCCTTTCCTACGGCATGTTCGGCCATGTCGATGCCGGCGTCCTGCACGTGCGGCCGGCGCTCGACCTGACCCGCGCTGATCACGTCCGGCTGGTTCGGGAAGTCAGCGACGCCGTCGTGGCGCTCACCCGCAAATATGGCGGCGTGCTCTGGGGAGAGCATGGCAAGGGCGTACGTTCGGAATATGTGCCGGAATTTTTCGGCGCTCTTTATCCCAGCCTGCAGGAGATCAAGCGGGCTTTCGATCCCGAGAATCGGCTCAATCCTGGCAAGATCGCGACCCCTTCCGCGGAGGGACTGACGAAGATCGACGATGTTCCGTTGCGCGGAGGCATCGATCGCATCATCGGCAACGAGATCCGCTCCGCCTTCGACAATGCCGCCTATTGCAACGGCAACGGCGCCTGCTTCGATTTCGACGAAACGAGCCCGATGTGCCCCTCTTACAAGGCGACGCGCGACCGGCGCTTTTCGCCCAAGGGCCGCGCCGCGCTGATGCGGGAATGGCTGAGGCTGCTGGCCGACAAGCGCATCGACCCCCGCCAGGAGGCGGCGCGCCTGCGGCGGAGCATTCCGTTCGCCAGCCTCGCGCGGCGCGCCTTCAATTCGCTGAACCCGGCAAACCGCGATGACTTTTCCCACGAGGTGCGCGCGGCGATGGACACGTGTCTAGCCTGCAAGGCCTGCGCGGGGCAGTGTCCGGTGAAGGTGAGCGTGCCGGCCTTCCGCTCGAAATTCCTCGAACTCTATTACGGACGCTACCTCCGCCCGCTAAAGGATCCGCTGGTCGCGGCGATCGAAACCACCCTGCCGCTCGTCCGGCGCATCCGGCCCGCCTATAATCTGGTCGTGGGCACGCGCGCCGGCAGGACGATGATGCGTGTCGTCGGGCTGACCTCCCTGCCGCATTTGCCGCGGATCTCGCTCGCCAGGGAAGCCGCCCGCCTCGGCGTGCCGCTTGCGACCTCTCAAACGATCGAAGCTCTGCCGCCGCAAGAACGGCAGCGCTGCGTCGTCTTCGTCGCCGACGCCTTCACCGCCTATTTCGATCCTGACGTTGCGCTTGCCGCAATCGGGCTCGCCAGAAAAATCGGGCTCACGCCGTTCCTTGCAGCCTCCCACACCAATGGCAAAGCCCTGCATGTTCATGGCTATCTCGGACGCTTCGAGGCGGCGGCCAAGCGGACGGCCCGCTATCTCGAGCGACTGGATGAAACAGGCGTGGCGCTCGTCGGGCTCGATCCATCGATGACGCTCGCCTTTCGCAGCGAATATAAGGGGATATCGAAGGCGAATGTCCTGCTGCCGCAGGAATGGCTGGTCGCCAACCTCGATCGGCTCGCCGCCTCGCCTTCCGCTGCCGAAGGCAAAAGCTTCCGCTTGATGGCCCATTGCACCGAGCGCACCAATGCGCCCGCCTCCGTCGCACAATGGCAGAAAATATTCGAAAGCCTCGGCATCGACCTTCAGGCGGCACAAACCGGCTGTTGCGGCATGGCCGGCACCTTCGGCCACGAAGCCCGCAACCGACCGATCTCCGAACGCCTCTATGCGATGAGTTGGAAGCCCGAGCTTGATGCGGCCGGTGAAGCCGATATCCTCATGGCGACAGGATATTCGTGCCGCTCCCAGGTAAAGGAAATCGACGGCAAGCGTATCCCGCATCCGTTTCAGGTCATCAACCGGATAATTTCCGAAAAGCCGGACATCTCGTGATCATATGTGGCATGACATGTGATATGTGCTAAATTCGATCGTGGAAACCGGAGCACACAAGTGTCAATCATCACGCAACGAGGCAATCTCGCGGAAATCGTCGTTGCGAAGCTGATGGAGCGCATCGACTCCGGCCTTTATGCGCCCGGCGAGAAAATTCCGTCAAGTGCCCAGCTATGCGAGGAATTCGGCGTTTCCCGAACCGTCATTCGCGAGGCGCTCACCTCGCTCAAGGTCGGCGGCAGGGTGACCGCGCGCCAGGGCGCCGGCGTCTATGTTTCCGACAAGGATGCCAAGACTCTCAATTTCGAGATCAGCCGCATCGAGGATATTCGCTCGGCGATGCAAATCCTGGAATTGCGGCTCGGCGTCGAGATCCAGTCCGTCGCGCTTGCAGCCGCGAGGCGTACGCCAGAGGCGCTTGCCGAGATCGCCCGGGCCTACGACGCCCTCGAAAACCTGGTCACCGATGATGCCGTCGTCGAGGCGCGCGCCGATTACGAATTCCACCTTGCGATCGCCCGTGCCACCCGCAATCCGCATTTTCCGAGTTTTCTGGAAGCGGTGATGGAGAGCATCAATTTCGATCTCGTGCTCAAGCATCGGCAATCGGCGCGCGGCTACAGCGGTTATCTGAAGAAGATAAACAAGGAACATGCCGCCATTCTGGCCGCGATCACCCAGGGTGACGTCAAGGCCGCGAAGAACGCGCTGATCACCCACCTGGAAGAAAGCTTGCATCGTTACCGCACGATGCTCGACGAGCCGGCGAGCATCGACGCGGAAGATTGAAGCGCGCCGCCTAGCTTTCAGGCGGCGCATTCCCGATCATTTTCCCTGAGCAATCGCCTGCTGGCGAATCTGCGTCAGGCTCATTTTCGGCGTCAGCGCTTCCGGGTCGATTCGGATTTCGATGAGGCCGGGCTTGCCCGATGCCTCGCAGCGTTCGAAAGCGCCGGCGAAGTCCTCCGTCTTCTCCACGGTCTCGCCATGCAGGCCGTAGGACCGCGCCAGCGCGGCAAAATCCGGGTTCGTCAGGCGGGTGCCGGAAACACGGCCGGGATAGCTGCGCTCCTGATGCATGCGGATCGTTCCGTACATGCCGTTGTTGATGACGAGGAAGATCGCCCGGGCGTCATATTGCATCGCCGTTGCGAGTTCCTGGCCGTTCATCAGGAAACATCCGTCGCCGGCAAAGGCAACCACCGTGCGCGAGGGATCGGTGATCTTGGCGGCGACCGCCGCCGGCACGCCATAACCCATGGAGCCGTTGGTCGGCCCGAGCTGGGTGCGGAACGAGCGATACTGATAGAAACGATGAGCCCAGGCGGAATAATTGCCGGCGCCGGTGGTCAGGATGGCATCGGGTTTGAGATGGCCGCGCAGCCATTCCATGATGTCGCCCATCTGCACCGGACCCGGCACCTCGGGATGCTTGAGGTTTTCGAGGTAGTCGGTATGGGCAGTCCTGGTCCAATCCGTCCATACCGGTGCGACAGGCGGCTTCAGCTTTGCCGCCTGCGACAGGAAACCGGCGACGCTGGCATTGATCGGCAGGCTTGCGTGATAGACCCGCCCGAGTTCTTCGGCGCCCGGATGGATGTGAACGAGTGACTGCCTCGGAACGGGAATGTCGATCAGCGTATAAGCGCCTGTCGTCATCTCCCCGAGACGGGCGCCGATCGATATCAGCAGATCGCAATCCTTGACGTGTCTGATCAGCTTCGGCCCTGCGGCAAGGCCGAGGTCGCCAGCATAGTTTTCGTGGCGGTTGTCGAACAGGTCCTGACAGCGGAAGGACGCGGCGATCGGCAGGCTGAAGGCCTCGGAAAAGGCCTTGAGGTCATCCACGGCCTGCTGCGTCCAGCCGCCGCCGCCGACGACGGTCATCGGGCGCTTGGCCTGCGAGAGAAGACCGAGCAATTCCTCCAATTGCTGTTCGCCGGCAAAGGCTTCGACCTTTTTGTGGGGCGGCGTGTCGGCGACATCAACCATATCGGTCAGCATATCCTCGGGAAGCGCGACGACCACCGGTCCCGGCCGGCCGTTGACGGCGCGGTGGAAGGCCTGGCTGATGAGTTCGGGGATGCGGGCGGCGTCCTCGATCTCGACCACCCATTTCGCCATCTGGCCGAACATCCGGCGATAATCGATCTCCTGGAAGGCTTCGCGCTCCATCTGGTCACGCGCCACCTGGCCGATGAACAGGATCATCGGCGTCGAATCCTGGAAAGCCGTATGCACGCCGATAGACGCATTCGTGGCGCCCGGCCCGCGGGTCACGAAACAGATGCCGGGCTTGCCGGTCATCTTGCCATAGGCTTCCGCCATATAGGCAGCCCCGCCCTCCTGCCGGCAGATGACGAATTCGATGGCCTCTTCTAGGTCGTGGAAGGCGTCGAGGGCGGCAAGATAGCTTTCACCCGGCACGCCGAACACACGATCGACGCCGTGGATGTGCAAGGCATCGACGAGCACCTGGCCGCCGCTGCGCTTTGATGTTTCGTTTCTCATCGGGTTCCCTCTCCTGTTCGTTAGATGACGGCGTCTTCGAGGAAGGGCCGGTTCACCGTCACCCGCTCATAGCCGAATGGCGAAAGATCGAGGGTCTTGAAGCCGCCATAGGCGATCAGCTCCGAGAGACCCCGGCCCATCGCCGGCGACTGCTGCAGGCCGTGGCCTGAGAAGCCGTTTGCAAAGAGGAAATTTCCGACTTCCGTATGCGGCCCGAGGACGACATTGTGGTCGAGGGTGCAGTAGTCGTAATGGCCGGCCCAGGAGTTGACGACCTTGATCGCTTCGAAGGCCGGAACCCGGTTCGCCAGGATCGGCCAGATTTCCTCGTCGAATTCGTCATGCATGACGTCGAAATCGTTCGGGTCCACTTCCGGATCGTGTTTGGGATAGGTGCCCATCAGATAGAATTTGCCTTCCGGCCGGAAGAAAACGCCCGTGGGGTCGATCGTCAGGCCGACTTTTCCCTCGAGCGGCGTGCGGCAATCGACGACGAACAGCGAGCGCCGCCGCGGCTCGATGGGAACGTCGAGACCGGCCATCCGCGCAACCTTCTTGCCGTTGGTGCCTGAGGTATTGACCATCGTGCCGCATGCGATCGTCTGACCGCTCTTCGTCGATACGGATACGACGCGGTCTCCCTCTCTGTTGACGGAGACGACCTCGTCTTCGATGTATTCGACCCCGAGCGAGCGAGCCTTCTTGCGAAAGCCCTGCAGCAGGCCGACACTGTCGAACCAGCCCTCGCCACGCTCACCGGTGCTGCCGAGCGTCAGCCCTTCGAGATTGAGCCAGGGAAACCGCCGGCGGAGGCCGTCAGGATCGAGAAGCGTCACCTCGGCGCCGCAGGAAAGCTGGGTCTCGTGATTGCGTCTCAAGACCTGATCGCCGCGCTCGTCCTCGGCAAGGAACAGGTAACCGGCCTCGTGAAAGCCGATCTCCGGCGTGTCGTCATCGATGGCGACGTTTTCCTTGAAGTTGCGGATGAACTCCGTGCCGAATTGCGAGACTTTGACGTTGATTGCATTGGAGAACTGGTGGCGGATGGAACTGGAGGAAAGCGCGGTGGCCGAACGCTGATAGGTCCAGTCCTTCTCGATCACCAGGACCGAGCCCTTGAAGTCGGGATTGGTCGCGAGGAAGTAGGCGGCCGAACTGCCGACTACCGCGCCGCCGACGATCACCACGTCATAGGATGACTTGGATGCTTGCATCGGCGTCTCACTTCTTCTCGTCTTCGAAATGGCCGGCGGCGGCAAAGCTGCCGCCCTGGAAACGCACGGCCGGATCGTTGGGATCGCCCTGCCGTGTCTTCGCGAAGACCTTTTCTTCGTAGTCGTCGGCGCTGTCTTCCGGCTTGTAACCGAGGGAAGCCGCCGTGCGGTTGTCCCAGAAAGCCCGGCTGTTGTCGGACATGCCATAGGCGACCATGAAGCCGACGCGTTCGGCCGACAGGCTCTTTTCGACGAGCTGGCGGCAATCGCGATAGGAAAGCCAGGTGATGAGATGGCGCCGGTCCGTCGGCTCCGGGAAGGAGGAGCCGATGCGCAGACTGACCGTCTCGATGCCGAACTTGTCGAAATAATAGCGGCCGAGGTTTTCGACGAAGGTCTTCGACACGCCGTAGAGGCTGTCGGGGCGGGTCGGCGCATTGCCGTCGATCGTCTCGGTGCGCTCGTAAAAACCGATAGCGTGAACGGAGCTGGCATAGACGATACGCTTGACGCCGTGCTGCCGGGCCGCCTCATAAATGTTGTAGCTGCCGACGATATTGGCGTTGAGAATGGTGTTCCAGGACGCTTCCAGCCCCTGGCCGCCCATATGGATGATGGCGTCGCAGCCCTCCACCGCTTTCGAGACGGCGTCGAAATCGGAAAGATCAGCCGGAACATCCTCCTCGTGCGGAGCAAGGTTTTCGCAGGGTTTGCGCGCCGACAGCCTGACGATCTTGCCGAGCCTTGTTCCGGATTCGCGCAGCTGGGTTCCGAGAGCGCCAGCCGCGCCGGTCAGAAGCGTGCGCTGATAATCGGTCATAATATTTTCCCCTTAGCGAAGTCTGGCCAGCGCATCGGCGGTGCGCTCGATGGCAATGGCGAGATTTTCGCGCGATGTTGCGAACGAAAGGCGGATATAGGGCTCGACGCCGAAAGCGGCACCGGGGACGGTGGCGACCTTCCCCTCTTTCAGGAGATAGGAGGCCAGTTCCGTATCGTTGGAAATCCGGGTGCCGTCAGGCGCCGTCCTACCGATATAGCCGGCGCATTTGGGGAAGAGGTAGAAGGCGCCTTCGGGCGCCCGCACTTCGAGGCCCGGTATCGCGGCGAAACCCTTGGCGACAAGTTGGCCGCGCGCCTTATATTCAGCGACCGCCGTCGTGACGAAGTCTTGAGGGCCGTCGAGGGCGGCAGCGGCCGCGACCTGGGTGATGGAGGACGGGCAGGTCGTGCTCTGCGACTGGAGCTTGTTCAAGGTCTTGGTCAATTGCTTCGGACCAGCCGCATAGCCGAGGCGCCATCCCGTCATCGCATAGGCTTTCGAGACACCGTTGATGATCAGCGTGCGCTCTTTCAGCTCCGGGCAGGCGACGGCGAAGGAGGTAAACGGCACGTCGGCGCAGACGATATGCTCGTAGATCTCGTCCGACATGATGGCGACATGGGGATGGCGCGCCAGCACCGCGCCGAGCGCCCTCAACTCGTCCGCCGTGTAGATCGCGCCCGTCGGGTTCGATGGCGAGTTGAACAGGAACCAGCGCGTCCTTGGCGTAATCGCCGCTTCGAGGCGTTCCGGCGTGATCTTGAAGGCATCCTCGACGCCGCAGGCAACGACCTTCGGCACGCCGCCATGCAGGATGACGATGTCGGTGTAGGAGACCCAGTAAGGCGCCGGCACGACCACTTCGTCGCCGGGCTCCAAGGTGGCGAGGAAAGCGTTGAAGAGGATCTGCTTGGCGCCGTTGCCGATGGAGATTTCGTCCATGGCATAGTCGAGGCCGTTTTCGCGCTTGAACTTGGCGACGATTGCCTGGCGCAGTTCTGGCAGGCCGTCCGGCGCCGTATAGCGCGTGATGCCGTGCTTCATCGCCTCGATCGCAGCTTCGACGATGTGAGCGGGCGTATCGAAATCGGGCTCGCCGAGCGACAGGTCGATGACATGCTCTCCCTTGGCCCGCATTGCCTTGGCGGCCATGGAGACCGCCATGGAGGGCGAGGACTTGATCGTCGCGACACGCGTGCTTTCGAATGCAACCATATTCATGCCTTGCCTCCCTGGCTCCGGCTCCGGCCGTAAGCGCCAGCCTGTTCTTCGGTGATGTATCCATGCCTGAGATCGTGTTCGACCGCCTCGCTCGGGCGGGCGGCCGGATCGCCGTAACCGCCGCCGCCCGGAAGCGACAGAACGAGGCGGCGGCCTTCCGGCACGAATTGCAGCCCCTTGCCCTTGAGAACCGTGCCGTCATCGAGCGCAACGGCGCCGGCCGCGCCGTCCAATCCGCCATCACGGCCGCGCGCGGGATGGCCGAGCCTGTCGAACATGGCGGAGAAGCGGAAGCTGAAGCCTTCGGCCGCCTCGATTTCGATCATCTGGCCGAGACCGCCGCGTTGCGCGCCGGCACCACCCGACCCCTCCCGCAACTCCTTGCGCCAGACGATGACCGGGCCGACATTCTCCGTCGCCTCGATCGGCATCGTGTGCACGCCGCTCGGAAAGGCGGTGGCGTTCAAGCCGTCGAGGGAGGCGCGCGCACCAGTGCCGCCGGAATTGAACATCAGGATTTCCGCGCCCTTGCCGCCGATCTGGTCGGAAAGCGGGCGCACGCTCATATGCAGATTCCAGAGCGCGCTCGCACCTTCGGCCGGCGCCTGGCCCGGGAGCGCCTGATGCAGCGCGCCCAAAACGAGATCCGGCACGAAATGGCCGAGGACGTGGCGCACCGCGACCGGCGCCGGCCGCTTGGCGTTGAGGATGCAGCCTTCAGGCGCCACCACGTCGAAGGGGGCGAGAGAGGCCGCATTGTTCGGAATCTCAGGCGCCACCACGCATTTGATGCCGTAGCAGGCATAGGCCTTGGCATAGACGAGCGGCACGTTGATGCCGAACTTGCTCATGCCGGAGGTGCCGTCGAAATCGACGACGATGCCCTCGGGACCGATGCTGAGCCTGGCTGCCAGATGCACCGGCTCGTCATAGCCGTCGAGATCGAGGCTGTAGCTCCAGGCGCCATGCGGAAGGTTCCTCAGCCGCTCCAGCGTCGCCTCGCGGCTGTGCTTGAGGATGAAGCCGCCGATCGTCGACAGATCGGGGAGATTGAATTCCGTCAGCATATCGGCGAGCCGGCGATGACCCGTCTCGTTGCAGGCGGCGAGCGCATAGAAATCGCCGACAACCTTGTCGCTTTCGCGCACATTGTTGCGGACGATATGGATCAGCGTCCGGTTCAATTCGCCACGCTCGAAGAACTTCATGATCGGGATGAAGATGCCTTCTTCATAGACCTCGCGCGCATCCGGGCCGAAGCCTCGGCCGCCGACGTCGACGACATGGGCGGTCGAGGCGAAATACCCCACCAGCTTGCCGTGATGGAAGGAGGGGGTGACGACGGTGATGTCGTGCAGGTGACCCGTCCCCTTCCACGGATCGTTGGTGATGTAGACGTCGCCTTCGAAGATATTCTCCGGCCCGATATCGGCAATGAAATGCGCGACGGATTCCGCCATCGCATTGACGTGGCCGGGCGTACCGGTCACCGCCTGCGCCAGCATGCGGCCGTCGAGGTCGAAAACGCCGGCCGACAGATCGCCCGCCTCGCGGACGGAGGTGGAGAAGGCAGTGCGGATCAGCGTCTGCGCCTGCTCCTCGACGACGGAAATCAGCCGGTTCCACATGACCTGCATATGGATATCGATCATGGATTTGTTCATGTGACGATCCTCAGATCCGGGTTACGAGCAGGCAGCCGTCGTGCTGGACGATGGCCTTGAAGGAGGCGGTAAGGACCGCCGATGTCTCGCGCTCGACGATGACGGCGGGACCCTTGACGACGTCGCCCGGCCTCAGCGTGGTCCGCTCGTGAATGCCGGCGTCGAGATAGGCGCCCTGCGAGGCCTCGAACAGGCGGCGGGTCTTGACCGGCGGCACGACACCGCCTTCGGCGACGGAAGGGATGCGCTCGACCGGCGGCAGCGGCGAACTCGCCTTGACCGACCAACTGACGATCTCGATATCCAAACCTTCGATGGCACGACCGAAGAAGCGCTCATATTCACGCTCGAACGCGGCTGCGATCGCCTCAGCGCTCGTTGAATCGAAGTTGTCGTCAGCAAGCGGCACCGGAATGTCCCAGCCCTGCCCGGCATAGCGCATGAAGAGCGTGCGTTCGATGACCGGAGCCCCGGCGTCGAGGCCGCCTTCGACGAAGCCGAGCGCTTCAGCCTTCATGGTTTCCAGCAGCCGGTTGGCCTCGGCATATTCGAAATGCGACAGGTTGAAGACGGCGCTGCGGACCGATTCATAGCCGAACGGCGCCTTGAGGAAGCCGATCGCTGAACCGACGCCGGCGCCGAGTGGCACGAGGAAGGTCGAGATCCCCATCTTTTCGCAGAGCCGCGCGGCATGCAGCGGGCCTGCGCCGCCGAAGGTGATCATGGTGAAATCGGAAATGTTCTTTCCGTTCTCGACGGTGTGGACGCGGCCGGCATTTGCCATGTTCTCATCCACCATCTCGCAGGTGCCGTAGGCGGAAGCTTCCGGGTCGAGGCCGATGACTGCGCCGATATCGTCGCTCATCGCCTTACGGCTCGCCTCGATGGAAAGCGGGATGGCGCCGCCGGCGAAATTATCAGGATCGAGCTTACCGAGGATCAGGTCCGCGTCGGTTACCGTCGGATTCTTGCCGCCGCGCTGATAACAGGCCGGCCCCGGCTCGGAGGCAGCCGAATGCGGCCCGACGCGGATCTGGCGCATGCCGTCGACCGAAGCGATCGAACCGCCGCCGGCGCCGATTTCGACCATTTCGACGACAGGGATGGAAATCGGCATGCCGGATCCCTTGCGGAAGCGATAGGTCCGCGCCACCTCGAAGGTCTTGGCGGTCTTCGGCACCTGGTTTTCGATCAGGCAGATCTTCGCGGTCGTGCCGCCCATGTCGAAGGACAGAACCGTATCGAGACCGTATTGGCGGGCGATGTCGGCCGCAAAGATCGCTCCACCCGCAGGACCCGATTCGACGAGGCGCACCGGAAATTCGGAGGCGCTCTCGACCGAAACGATGCCGCCGCCGGAATGGATCATGAAGACCGGGCAGCCGACGCCGATCTCCTTCAGCGACACGACGAGACGGTCGAGATAGGATTTGATCGCCGGCTTGACGTAAGCATTGGCGCAGACCGTGTTGAAGCGCTCGAACTCGCGCATCTGCGGCGAGACTTCGGACGAGATCGAAACGGAAATACCAGGAAGCCGCTTCAGGATCGCATCGCGGACGGCAATTTCATGCGCGCCATTGGCATAGGCATGAATGAAGCCGATCGCGACACTTTCATAGCCGCCCGCCGCAATCTTCTCGACGGCTGCGGCGACCGAGGCCTCGTCCAGATCGAGCAGGACCTTGCCGGTAGCATCGATGCGCTCGCGTATGACGAAGCGGTCGGCGCGGGCGATCAGCGCCGGCGGCAGGGAAATATTGAGATCATATTGCTCGAAACGGTTCTCGGTGCGCATCTCCAGCACATCGCGAAACCCTTCGGTCGTCACGAAAGCGGTCCTGGCGCCGCGCCGCTCGATGAGAGCGTTGGTGGCAAGCGTTGTGCCGTGGATAAGGATGCCGATCTCCGAAAGAGCGATGCCCGCCATCTCGGCGACGGATTTGACGCCCTTCAGAATCGCCCGCTCCGGCGCCGTATAATCGGTCAATATCTTCGTCGAGTGAAGCGTCCCATCGAGGTCGAGAGCGATATCCGTAAAGGTGCCGCCGATATCGACGCCCACCCGGCAGTTTCGTGGCGTGCTGCTCACCGTCTTGTTCCCCAGTTCTCACGTTTGAGTCCGCGCTCGTGCGGCCCCGCATCCAGCCATTCTTCACTGTTGCCAGCGCCGCTGCAACATTTCCGCTTGACGATCCTCGTATATGTCACTTATCATATAAGTGTCAATTGGAAAAACAGTCAAAGATCTCGAAACGCGCTTTCCAAGCGTTTTTGGAGAACGACGAATAACTGAATAAAAATAATTGCTTCGCGTCACGGCGAAGGGTGAATGCGGGCCGAACTCGCATCCCGAAAGACAAGAACATCAGAGTTGCTTCAACCAGAGGGAAAGCACAATGAAATCCATCTCAACGCTTCTTACGGCGACCACGCTCGCCTCGGCCCTGCTCTTTTCCAGCGCTTTCGCAGCCGACACGATCAAGATCGGCGTCGCCGGCCCCTTTACCGGCGCCAATGCGACCTTCGGTGAGCAGGTGTTCAGCGGCGTCTCGGCCTATGTCGGCGACGTCAACGCCAATGGCGGCATCAAAGGCAAGAAGATCGAACTGGTGAAGGGCGACGACGCTTGCGAACCGAAGCAGGCAGTGGCGGTCGCCAACCGTTTCGTCGACCAGGACAAGGTCCAGGCCGTGATCGGGCATTTCTGCTCGTCCAACACCATCCCCGCGTCCGAAGTCTACAATGACGCCGGCATCCTCGAAATGACGCCGTCCTCGACGAACCCGACCGTGACCGATCGCGGCTTCGACAATCTGTTCCGCGGCTGCGGCCGTGACGACCAGCAGGCCGTGGTGGCCGGCAGCTTCATTCTGGATACGCTGAAGCGGGACAAGATCGCCCTCATCCATGACAAGGACACCTATGGCCAGGGCCTGGTGGACGCCGTCAAGAAGACGATCGAAGCGCGCGGCGTAAAGCCGGTCATGTATGAGGGTCTCACCCGCGGCGAACGCGACTTCAATGCGCTCGTCACCAAGATCAAGAGCTCCGGCGCCAACGCCGTCTATTTCGGCGGGCTCATTCCCGAAGGCGGCCCGCTGATCCGCCAGTTGAAGGAACAGGGTGTCGACGTGGCCGTCGTCAGCGGCGACGCCTTCGCCCAGGCAGAACTCGTCGCAGCCGCCGGCGGCGCTCAGAATCTGAAGAACGTCTACTATTCGGCGACACCGGATCCGCTGGCGGATCCGTCCACGCAGGGCGTCCAGGATGCGCTGAAGAAAGCCAATATTACGCCCGCCAACTACGTACTCTACGGCTATGCCAATGCGCAGGCGGTCGTCGCCGCGCTGAAGGCCGGCGACGAGCTGAAGGCCCAGGCCGACTATCTTCGCAACAACACCGTCGATTCCGCCATCGGCAAGATCACCTGGGATGCGAAGGGCGACATCAAGGACTTCAAGTTCGTCTTCTACAATTTCGACGACAAGGGAAGCCCTGTCTTGGTGAAGTAAGGCAATTTTGCCGGATCGGCCGGACCGCAAGGTTCGGCCGGCTTATCCATCCCCGAAAACATAAGAGGGGTTCGCCATGGACTTTTACATCCTGGTTCAACAATTATTCAACGGCATCACGCTCGGGACGATCTACGGCCTGATCGCGGTCGGATACACCATGGTCTACGGCGTCATCCGGATGATCAACTTCGCCCATGGCGACGTCTACATGGTATCGGCCTATATCGCCGCCATCACCCTTGCCGTGCTTGCTTATTTCGGCGTCCAGTCGGTTCCCTTCGCCTTGATATCCGTGCTGGTGATCAGCTGCGCAATCACCGCCGTTTATGGCTGGGTGATCGAGCGCGTGGCCTATCGACCGCTTCGCGGCTCGACCAAGCTTGCTCCGCTCATCTCGGCGATCGGCATCTCGCTCATGCTGCAGAGCTACGTCCAGATCGCCCAGGGCGCGCGCGACCAGGGCGTACCGACGCTGATCCAGGGAGCGTTCCGGATCGGCAACGAAACTCACTTCGCGCAGATCACCTATATGCAGACGGTCATCCTGTTCGCCTCGCTGATCGCCATGGGTTTGCTCACCTATGTGATCAACTACACGAGGATCGGCCGCGAGTGCCGCGCCACCCAGCAGAATATCCGCATCTCGGCGATCCTGGGGGTCAATACCGACCGGATCATCTCGACGGTGTTCGTCATGGGCGCAGCGACCGCCGCCGTTGGTGGAACGCTGGTCACCTTCAATTACGGGTCTTTCAACTTCTTCATCGGCTTCGTCATGGGCATCAAGGCCTTCACGGCCGCGGTTCTCGGCGGAATCGGCTCGCTGCCGGGTGCTGTGCTCGGCGGCATCGTCCTCGGCCTGACGGAGGCGCTGTTCGCCGGCTATGTCAGCACCGACTACAAGGACGTCTTCGCCTTCGCGCTGCTCATCACCCTTCTGTTTTTCCGACCGTATGGCCTGCTTGGCCGTCCTGAAATCCAGAAGGTCTGAGGAGGAGCAGAATCATGGAACCCAATCGCGTTCACACGCTCCTCAAACAAGCGCTCCTCACCTTCACGGTCTCCATCGTCTTGTTCGGTCCGATCTCGGGACTGGTGCTCGACGGATTTTCGTTCACCAACGAACTGACACGGGCGTTGCTGCTCGCCGCCATTGTCACGGTGGGCCGATCGGCGCTCTCACTATTTCAGATGAGCAGCCTCGGTCGAAAGCTCAGCCTGCGCATGGCAGGCAACAGCGCCGGCGTGACCGTCATGAACGGCAAGGAACGGTCGCCGATGCTCGTCCTTGCCCTGTTGTTTGTCGCAGGGCTGAGCCTGCCGTTTTTTGCCGACAAATATTTCCTAGGCATTGCAATCCTCGCGCTGATCTACTGCCTGCTCGGCCTGGGGCTAAACATCGTCGTCGGGCTTGCCGGCCTGCTGGACCTCGGCTACGTCGCCTTCTACGCCGTCGGCGCCTATCTACTGGCGCTCGGATCGCAATATCTTGGCCTGGGATTCTGGAGCGCGCTGATCCTTGCCCCGTTCCTCGCCGGCCTTTGCGGCATGGTTCTCGCCTTTCCCGTCCTCAAGATGCATGGCGATTACCTTGCTATCGTCACGCTCGGCTTCGGTGAAATCATCCGCCTGGTGCTGAACAACTGGCTTGAGTTCACCGGCGGCCCCAACGGCGCTCCGGTTCCGCCGCCGACCTTCTTCGGCCTCGAATTCACCCGCACGGCCAAACAGGGCGGCGTGCCCATTCATGAATATCTGGGCATCCCCTACAGTGCGGATTACAAGTTCTGGTTCCTCTATTTCGTGCTGTTTCTCGTCGTCTGCTTCGTTATCTACGCGGTGGAGCGGCTGCGCGTCATACCGCTCGGCCGCATGTGGGAAGCACTGCGCGAAGACGAGATCGCTTGCCGTTCGCTCGGCGTCAATCACGTCTTCACCAAGCTCACCGCCTTCATGCTCGGCGCTTCCACCGGCGGGCTGGCCGGCGTCTTCTTCGCCGCACAACAGGGTTTCGTGAACCCGACATCCTTCACGTTTTTCGAATCCGCGCTGATCCTGGCAATCGTCGTGCTCGGTGGCCTGGGATCGACGGCAGGCGTCATCGCGGCGGCTCTGGTCCTCACCATTCTTCCCGAGCTCCTGCGCGAGTTCGCCGAATACCGGGTGCTGGTCTTCGGCATTCTGATGGTCGTCATGATGATCTGGAAGCCGCGCGGGCTGGTGCGCATCAAACGCCCGGCTTTCTTTCCGAGCACGATGGAAGAAGGCGTCGGCAGCGCACTGTCCTTCCCCAGCAAGGCGGAGGCGGGGCGATGAGCAAAACCATCCTCGACGTACAGAACGTCACGATGCGTTTCGGCGGCATCGTCGCCAACAGGAACGTCAGCTTCACCGTCGAACGCGGCGCGGTGACCGCGCTGATCGGCCCGAACGGCGCCGGCAAGACGACGATGTTCAACTGCATCACCGGCTTCTATCGCGCCAGCGACGGCCGCATCATCCTGAACGGGCGCGATGGTCCGACCGATATCGGCGAGCTGGTGACGAAACCGATCACCGGCGGCTCGCACCTCGTCACCCGCGCCGGGATCGCCCGGACGTTCCAGAACATCCGCCTGTTCAAGGAAATGTCGGTCATCGAAAACCTTCTGGTCGCCCAGCATCTCGCAACCCGCAACAATATTCTGAGCGGGGTTTTCCGCACGCCGGTGTTTCGCAAGGCCGAGAGAGAGGCAGTCGACCGCGCCTATCATTGGCTGCGGCAGATGAATCTCGTCGAAGACGCCAACCGCCTTGCCGGCGAGCTGCCCTATGGCCGGCAGCGCCGCGTCGAGATCGCTCGCGCCATGTGCACGGCTCCGAGCCTCATATGCCTCGACGAACCGGCCGCCGGCCTGAACCCCTCGGAAACCCGGGATCTTGCGGAGGTCATCCAGCGGCTCTGCGCCGACCACGACCAGACGGTGCTCGTCATCGAGCACGACATGGGCCTCGTCATGCGCATTTCAAACCACATCGTCGTGCTCGATCATGGCGAGGTGATCTCCGACGGCACGCCTGAACACGTCGCCAACGATCCGGCCGTCGTCGCGGCCTATCTCGGCGTCAGCGAAGAGGAGGTCCATGCATGAGCCAGCCATCCGACACGCCGGTGCCGCTTCTAGAATTCGCCGACGTTCATGCCCATTACGGTCCGATCGAAGCGCTGAAGGCCATCAACGTTCATATCTCCGCCGGTGAAATCGTCAGCCTGATCGGCGCGAACGGAGCCGGCAAGACTACGCTGCTGTCCTCCATTTTCGGCGCGCCGCGCGCCTCGTCGGGCAGGATATTGCATCGCGGCGAAGACATCTCCCGCATGCCAACCAACAGGATTTCCCGACGCGGCATAGCGCTCGTTCCCGAGGGGCGTCAGATCTATCAGGAAATGTCGGTCGAAGAGAACATGATGATGGGCACGACGCCGATCGGCATGGCCTGGTTCGAAGAGGACCGGAACATCATGTTCGAGCTCTTCCCGCGCCTCAAGGAGCGCCGCAACCAGACAGCCGGCACGATGTCGGGCGGCGAACAGCAGATGCTCGCCATTGCCCGCGCGATGATGGCGCGGCCGGAGCTGATCCTGTTCGACGAACCGTCGCTGGGACTGGCGCCGCTGATCGTCAAGCGGGTTTTCGAAGTCCTGGGAGAGATCGCGGCGATGGGCAAGACCATCTTTCTCGTCGAGCAGAACGCCAACCATGCGCTGAAGCTCTCTCAGCGCGCCTATGTCATGGTAAACGGCCGTATCCATCTCTCCGGCGACAGCGCCTCGCTTCTCGACAACCAAGACGTCCGCAAAGCCTATCTCGGACTGCACTGAACGGAAGACCTTCATGCTGCACAAGAACCTGATTGCCGGGGAATGGGTTGCAGGCGATATCTCGCTGAACATCAACCCGTCCAACACCAATGACATTGTCGGCGAATTCTCCCGCGCCAGCGCAGATGACGTCAGGACGGCCATCGCGGCCGCAAAGTCGGCTTTGCCGGTCTGGTCGCAATCGCCGATCCTGGCACGCCATGCCATCCTGAAGAAGACCGGCGACGAGATATTGGCGCGCAAGGAGGAGCTTGGAAGCCTGCTTGCCCGCGAGGAGGGCAAGACCCTGACCGAGGCAATCGGCGAAGTCACCCGCGCCGGCCAGATTTTCGATTTCTTCGCCGGCGAGGTTCTCCGCCTGTCGGGAGAAACGCTGCCATCGGTCCGCCCCGGCGTCGGCATCGATATCACGCGCGAGCCGGTGGGCGTCGTCGGGGTCATCACCCCGTGGAATTTCCCGATCGCGATTCCTGCCTGGAAGATCGCGCCCGCACTTGCTTATGGCAATACGGTCGTGCTGAAACCTGCCGATCTCGTGCCCGGCTGCGCTTGGTCCCTCGTCGAAATCCTCCATCGGGCGGGCACACCCGCCGGCGTCGTCAACCTCGTCATGGGACGCGGCAGCGTGGTCGGCCAAGCCATGCTCGACAGTCCCGATATCAATGCGCTCACCTTCACCGGATCAGCGGCGACCGGAAAACGCGTCGCGCTTGCCTCGATAGAGCATAACCGCAAGTTCCAGCTGGAGATGGGCGGCAAGAACCCATTCGTGGTGCTCGACGATGCCGATCTCGACGTCGCCGTCGAGGCAGCTGCCAATTCGTCCTTCTTCTCCACCGGCCAGCGCTGCACGGCATCCTCGCGGCTGATCGTCACCGAAGGCATTCACGATCGTTTCGTCGACGCACTCAAGAAACGTCTCGAGGCTCTCGTCGTCGACGACGCTCTCAAGAGCGGCACGCATATCGGTCCGGTCGTCGATCAAAGCCAGCTGAAACAAGACATCGACTATATCGACATCGGCCGAAACGAAGGCGCAAGACTGGCCTTCGGCGGCAGCAGGCTGGAGCGGGCAGCACCCGGCTTCTATCTCGAACCGGCGCTCTTCACCGAAGCGACCAACCAGATGCGGATCGCGCGGGAGGAAATCTTCGGCCCCATCGCCGCCGTCATCCGGGTGAAGGATTATGACGAAGCACTCGCTGTCGCAAACGACACAAGCTTCGGCCTGTCTTCCGGCATCGCCACCACAAGCCTGAAACATGCGACGCATTTCAAGCGCAATGCCGAAGCCGGCATGGTGATGGTCAACCTGCCGACGGCCGGCGTCGACTTCCACGTGCCGTTCGGCGGCCGCAAGGGCTCGTCCTTCGGCCCCCGCGAACAGGGCCGGTACGCCGCGGAATTCTACACCTCGGTCAAGACAGCCTATACATTTGCGTAAGGAAGGACACCATGAAGATTCTCGTGCCGGTCAAGCGCGTCGTCGATTACAACGTGAAGATCCGGGTGAAGCCGGATGGTTCCGGTGTCGAGCTTGCCAATGTGAAGATGTCGATGAACCCGTTCGACGAGATCTCGGTGGAAGAGGCGCTGCGGCTGAA